>UQRE01000006.1 GCA_900543415.1 uncultured Dorea sp.
AATGGTGTAATAGACAGTAATATTAAAAATTCCCGACAGCCTAAAAACTGTCGGGGGTATTTGTGTTTTCGGGGGTTTTTAAAAAAACTCCCTTATCATGGTATTATTAAGGTAAACAGGCGAAAAAGGTATAAAAAAGGGTGAAAAAGGTATGTTTTCACACTAAAAAACCTATTGAGCTACCTTTTTGCTGCATTAAAAAAGGATTTTAATAGTATTTAAGTACATTTTAGGAGTTAGCGTATAAGACGGTGTCTAAAAATGGGCATGCATAGGACCTACAATGGTAATACCGATTATTCTTCGGCATTATTCCATTCCCCACCTATGCTCGCGATTTAATAAATAGTCACTGTAGTGACCACTTATACGCTAATATAGCGACTATGTGTAGGGAAATACAGGGGCAAATAAGGGGCAAAACTATTTTTAACATATTATAATATAGTATAAACAATGACGAAAACACTTGAAATGTTGATACTATGTTGTATTATGAATGGCTAAAATTATCCCACCATCCGCAGTGTGAATGAAGACATCAGATATCGCAATTTGTGATATTTGGTGTCTTTTTTTGAAAAAGACTTTGCAAATTGTACTTAAAAAAATACATGATATTTTTTTAACAAGTAGTTGTTAAAAGGTTAACGATATGGTAATATATACAAAATACTTGTTAAAAATATAACAAAAAAGGAGAGAAAACACATGAGCAGCAAGATTACGATCATTGGAGCCGGAAGTGTAGGAGCAACGATTGCATACACATTATCCGGACAGGATATCGCATCAGAATTAGTATTGATCGATATTAACAAAGAAAAGGTGAAAGGCGAGGTCATGGATATTGAACAGGGCACCTGTTTCAGAGATCCGATCTCTATCGTTGCAGGAGACTATGCGGACGCTAAAGATTCAGATATTGTTATCATTACTTCTGGAATTGCCCGCAAACCAGGACAGACTAGAATTGAATTGACACAGACAAATGTAAACATCCTGAAAGAAATCACACCGGAGATCGTAAAAGCTGCACCGAATGCGCTTTACATCATTGTGAGCAATCCGGTTGACATCATGACTTATGTATTCACTAAGATTTCAGGTCTTCCGGAGAACCAGATCATCGGTTCGGGAACAATTTTAGACTCTGCAAGACTTCGTTGTGGACTTTCCGAGCACTTCCAGGTTGCACAGAGAAATATTCATGCATATGTATACGGAGAACATGGAGATACATCCTTTGTTCCGTGGTCTGCGGCACGTATCGCCGGTGTCAATGTAGACGATTATTATGAGATTGCAGAGAAATTCGGCAAGAAGATTGAGAGACTTGACAAAGAAGAAATGCTTACTTACGTTCAGAAGTCCGGCGGTCAGGTAATTGCCAATAAAGGAGCAACCTTCTATGCGGTAACACGTGGCGTATGTCGTCTGTGTGGCTTCCTGTTATCTGCATCTGAATCTGTAACAACCGTTTCTTCTATGATGCACGGAGAATATGGAATTGAAGATGTATGCTTAAGTACTCTTACTTTAGTAGGACCAAACGGAATTCAGGGCAAGCTTGAAATGAAGCTTACAGACGAAGAGGTTGAAAAATTAAAAGCAAGCGCAGATGCATTGAAAGCTGTGATTGCACAGATTGAGTTATAAAGAGAAAGGAACGAAAGGATTATGAAATACAGCTATTATCCGGGGTGCACTTTGAAAACCAAGGCGGTAGAGCTGGATGTGTGTGCCAGAGCTTCGGCGGAAGCGTTGGGATTTGAACTGGAAGAAATTGAAGACTGGCAGTGCTGTGGCGGTGTATATCCACTTGGAACAGACGAAATCGCAACAAAACTTTCTTCTGTTCGTGCATTGAATGCAGCAAAAGAAAAAGGCCAGGAACTGGTTACCATTTGTTCTGCGTGTCATCATGTAATCAAAAGAGTCAATGATGATATGAAAAATGTAGAAGACATCCGCTTTAAAGCCAACAACTACATGAAGAAAGAATTAAAAGAGCCTTATGCCGGCGAAACAACAGTGCTTCATTATCTGGAAGTTTTAAGAGATAAGATTGGGTTTGACGAACTGAAAAAGAAAGTAGTAAATCCATTTACCGGAAAGAAAATAGGCGCTTATTACGGATGCCTTCTTCTTCGTCCAAGCAAAATGCTTCAGTTCGACGATCCGGAAAATCCGAAGATCATGGAAGACTTTATCCGTGCGATCGGAGGAGAACCGGTAATCTATCCATATCGAAATGAATGTTGTGGTGGTTACATTTCTCTGAAAGAAAAAGAAATGTCCGAGAATATGTGTAAGAAGATTACAGACAGCGCAGAAGGATTTGGCGCAGATATGATGATTACTGCGTGTCCGCTGTGCATGTATAATCTGAATAAGAATAAAGAAAAAGAAATTCCGGTTTATTATTTCACAGAACTTCTTGCAGAAGCTCTTGGTGTACATCCGGAATGTAAAGAAAAGGAGGTACAGGAGTAATGGGTTCTGAGAAAAAACAGGCAGAGATGATTAAAGAAATCAGTGGCGTGAATCCATTAAAATGTATGAAATGTGGAAAGTGTTCAGCCACATGCCCTTCTTTTAATGAAATGGATATTAAGCCCCATCAGTTTGTGTCTTATGTGATCAATGAAGATATTGAAAGTCTTGTAAAATCAAAATCGCTTTGGAAATGTCTTTCCTGCTTTGCATGCGTGGAGAGATGTCCGCGAGATGTGAAACCTGGAAAACTTATTGATGCTGCAAGACAGATCGTTGTTCGTGAAAAAGGACAGGATTATTTGAAAGCAGATGAGGTTCCGGAGCTTTTAGATCCGGAGCTCCCGCAACAGTTATTAGTCAGTGCATTCAGAAGATATAGGAGGTGATCTAAGTGCAGAGGATAGGAGTATTTGTCTGTCACTGCGGAAGTAATATCGCAGCGACAGTTGATGTGGCAAAAGTAGCCGAAATGGCTTTAAAGGAACCAGGAGTTGTCCATGCCGAAGATTACCAGTATATGTGTTCTGAGGCAGGTCAAGCGAAAATTGCAGAGGCGATCAAAGAAAAACATTTGACAGGGCTTGTTGTTTGTTCTTGTTCCCCTCGTATGCATGAAACAACATTCAGACAAGCGGCAGAACGTGCCGGCTTAAACCCATATATGGTTGAGATTGCCAATATCCGTGAGCATTGTTCTTGGATTCATAAAGATATGGAAGAGGCAACCGAGAAGGCAGTAATCTTAATGAGAGCTGCGGTGGCAAAAGTAAATTTAGACGCACCGCTGAAGCCGGGCGAGAGCCGCGTGACAAAGAGAGCCCTTGTAATCGGTGGAGGTATCGCGGGTATCCAGACTGCTCTTGATATTGCAGATGCAGGATATGAGGTAGATATCGTAGAGAAAACACCGAGTATCGGCGGAAGAATGTCTCAGCTTGATAAGACGTTCCCTACTTTAGACTGTTCTGCTTGTATTCTGACACCGAAGATGGTAGAAGCGGCAGCCCATGATAAAATTAATATTTATACATACAGTGAAGTTGAGAAAGTCAGCGGATTCGTAGGAGATTTTACTGTTGAAATCCGTAAAAAAGCAAGACACGTTGATATGGATAAATGTACCGGATGTGGACTTTGTCAGGAAAAATGTCCTTCTAAGAAGACGCCAAATGAATTTAACAGAGGATTAAATACAAGAAGCGCCATTTATACACCGTTTGCTCAGGCAATTCCGAATGTACCGGTTATCGACTGTGATAACTGTATTAAGTTTAAAACAGGTAAATGTGGAATCTGTGCGAAAGTATGTCAGGCAGGCGCTATTGATTACGAACAGCAGGATGAGATTGTAACAGAGAAGTACGGAGCTATTGTTGTGGCAACCGGATTTGATACGATCAAGCTTGATAAATATGATGAGTATGCTTACAACCAGAGCCCAGACGTAATCACTTCTTTGGAGCTTGAACGTGTAATGAATGCCGCAGGTCCGACACACGGACATCTGGAACGCTTATCAGACGGAAAGGCGCCAAAAGAAATCGTATTTGTTCAGTGCGTAGGAAGCCGTTGTTCAGACGATCGCGGAAAACCGTATTGTTCAAAAATCTGCTGTATGTACACTGCAAAACATGCAATGTTGATCCGTGACAAATATCCGGATGTAAATGTGACCGTATTTTATATCGATGTCCGTACACCGGGTAAAAACTTTGACGAGTTCTATAGAAGAGCTGTAGAGCAGTATGGCGTGGATTATATCAAAGGACAGGTAGGAAAAGTGATTCCTCAACCGGATGGAAAGCTCCTTGTTCAGGCTTCTGATCTTCTTGACAACAAACAGATCTTGAAAGAAGCAGATATGGTTGTTCTTGCAACTGCCATTGAACCGAATCCAGATGTAAGAAAGATTGCTACTATGCTGACAGCAAGTATTGATACAAATAATTTCCTTACAGAAGCACATGCAAAGCTTCGTCCGGTAGAATCTCCAACCGCAGGTATTTTCCTGTCCGGGGTATGTCAGGGACCAAAGGATATTCCGGAGACAGTTGCGCAGGCAGGCGCAGCAGCAGTAAAGGCGATCGGACTTTTGGCAAAAGATAAGTTGATGACGAACCCATGTACAGCACATTCAGACGAACTTCTCTGTAACGGATGTTCTACTTGTGAAAATGTATGTCCATACGGTGCAATTACTTATGAAAATAAAGAAGTAAACGATCATGGAATCCGTGAAGTACGACGGATCGCTGTTGTAAATAATGCACTGTGTCAGGGCTGTGGAGCATGTACAGTTGCTTGTCCGTCCGGAGCTATGGACTTACAGGGATTCTCCAATAGACAGATTATCGCGGAGGTAGATGCAATATGTCAGTAGAAAAGAATGAATTTAAGCCTAAGATTGTAGCGTTTTGCTGTAACTGGTGCAGTTACGCAGGAGCTGACCTTGCAGGAAGCAGTCGTCTGTCTTATCCGGCAGACGTTAAGATCATCCGTGTACCATGTTCCTGTCGTGTCAATCCAATGTTTATCTTAAGAGCATTTGAAAAAGGTGCGGATGGAGTAATCTTATGTGGATGTCATCCGGGAGACTGCCATTACAGCACCGGAAATTATTATGCAAGAAGACGTATGACTTTGTTGTTCTCCATGCTGGATTACATTGGTGTAGAGAATGGACGTACCAGAGTGGAATGGGTATCTGCCGCAGAGGGTGTGAAATTTTCTGATACAATGAATAGTTTTGTAGAGAAAATCTATTCCCTTGGCGAGAATGTAAGATTGGGGGATTTAAGATGCAAGCAATAATTGATCGTGCAAAAGAATTATTGGCAGACGGAACCGTAGCCAGAGTTCTTGGCTGGAAGGCCGGAGACTTGCCTTATAATCCAGAACCGGCTTACTTTGAGACAGAAGAATCTTTGAAAGATTTTGTATATAACGGATTCTGTGGAGCAAATTTAAGTAAATATATGATCGACGCTTCCAAGCTGGAAGGAAAGACAATGGTCTTCTTAAAGCCATGTGATACATACAGTTTTAATCAGCTGATCAAAGAACATCGTGTTGATAGAGACAAAGCATATATTGTTGGCGTCGGCTGTAAAGGAAAGTTGGATATTGAAAAGATTCGCAGTATGGGAATCAAAGGAATCGAATATATTGAAGGTGCCGAGATCGAAGATGAGGCAGAGACTTTGAAAATCCAGACAATTTACGGCGAGAAAACTTGTGATTACAACGATGCCATGCTGGAGAGATGCCATGTATGTAAAGGCAAAGAACACATGGTATACGACGAGCTGATCGGTGAATCAAAAGATACAACGGACGCAGATCGTTTTGAAGAAGTGGCGAAGATTGAAGCAATGAGTCCGGAAGAAAAATTTGCATTTTTCCAGAAAGAACTGAGTAAATGTATCCGCTGTAATGCCTGCAGAAATGTGTGTCCGGCATGCAGCTGCAGAAAATGTGTATTTGACAGTAACAAATTCGACAGCTCTCAGAAAGCAAATGCAGATTCTTTTGAAGAGAAGATGTTCCATATTATCCGTGCATTCCACGTAGCAGGAAGATGTACAGACTGTGGCGAATGCAGCCGCGTATGTCCGCAGGGAATTCCGCTCCATTTATTCAACCGGAAGTTTATCAAAGATATTGATGAATTGTACGGAGAATTTCAGGCAGGAGCTGACACAGATTCAAAAGCACCGCTCACCAACTATACGTTTGATGACGCGGAACCAAGTATTGTAGGAAAGAGGGGATAATGTATGTATAAGATAGCAAAAGACAATCTGGCCGCATTATTCCAGTTGATCGCGGACAATCAGGAATTATATCTTCCGGTAAAGAATGCCGGACAGACCAACTATGCTGCATGGACAAAAGAAGCAGAAGTTGATCTTGACACATTAAAGACCGTGAAATCTGCGAAAGATGCATTTTTCCCACAGAGCGAGAATCTCTATACGGTTAGAAAAGAAAACAAGAAATTAAAAATAGAACCGGAAAAATTAAAAGAACAGAATTTTGTTGTATTTGGCATGAAGGCATGTGACGTTAAGGGAGTTGAAGTGCTTGATAAAGTATTTCTCTCCGATCCGGTTGACAGCTTCTATGCAGCAAGACGTGAGCATGGAACAATCGTTGCTATGGCATGCCACGAGCCGGAAGAAACGTGTTTCTGTAAAGTGTTCGGCATTGATGCAGCTGCTCCGGCGGCGGATGTTGCAACGTGGATGATCGGCGAAGATCTCTACTGGAAAGCTTTGACAGAAAAAGGAGAAAAGCTGACAGAAACAGTGAAAGAACTTCTTGGTGAAGCAGATGAACAGCCGGTAGAAGCTGAAAAAGAAGCAATACATAAGATTGTAGAGAAACTTCCATATATGAATCTTTCTCTGGAGGGATGGGGAGGAGATGCACTCTCTGAAAAATTTGATTCTCCAATCTGGGAAGAATTGTATAAGCCATGCCTGAAATGCGGAACTTGTACGTTCGTATGTCCGACCTGTCAGTGTTATGACATTAAGGATTACGATACCGGTCACGGTGTATCCCGTTACCGCTGCTGGGATTCCTGCATGTATTCTGATTTTACAATGATGGCGCACGGAAATAACCGTACGAGTCAGATGCAGAGATTCCGTCAGAGATTTATGCACAAATTGGTTTATTATCCGGCAAATAACGACGGTATGTATTCTTGTGTAGGATGCGGACGCTGTGTGGAGAAATGTCCGTCAGCGCTTAATATCGTCAAAGTAATAAAAGCATTTGAAAAGCAGGGAGGAAACGACTAATGTGTGAATGTGACTGCCATAAAAATTATACATTGGATACTTTGATCCCACATGTAGGTGTGATCACGGATATCCGCGAAGAGACACCGGATGTTAAGACTTTTCGCGTAAATGCTCCGGAGGGCGGAAAATTATTTGAACATATGCCCGGACAATGTGCGATGGTATGTGCACCAGGGGTAAGTGAAGGAATGTTTTCGATTACTTCTTCACCGACAAACAAAGAATATCAGGAATTCAGCATTAAAAAATGTGGAACATTGACGGATTATCTTCACAGTCTGGAAGTGGGAGATGAAATCACTGTCCGTGGTCCATATGGGAACTACTTTCCGGTAGAAACGGAATTAAAAGGAAAAAATCTTTTGTTTATCGCAGGAGGAATCGGACTTGCACCGCTTCGTTCCGTCATCAATTATGTGATTGATAATCGTGAAAATTACGGAACTGTAGATATTGTTTACGGTTCCCGCTCTGCGGATGATCTTGTTCAATTAAAAGAGATTCAAGAAGTCTGGATGAAAACAGAAGGAATCAATGTTCATCTTACAATTGACCGCGAGCAGGAAGGATGGGACGGACACGTAGGATTTGTACCGAATTATGTGAAAGAATTAGGATTTGATACAGATCGTACAGCATTGGTATGCGGACCACCGATTATGATCAAGTTTGTACTTGCAGGATTAAAAGAACTCGGATTTACAACTCAGCAAGTGTACACAACATTAGAACTTCGTATGAAGTGTGGAGTTGGAAAATGCGGAAGATGTAACATCGGATCAAAATATGTATGCAAAGATGGTCCGGTATTCCGATTTGACGAGATTGACGAGCTGCCAAATGAGTATTAGACAAGGAAAGGACAAAACAACATGGAAAAAATGGTAAATGTATATTTTAGCGGTAAAAGATACAGCGTTCCGGCAGATCTTACAATTATGACTGCAATGGAGTATGCCGGTTATACATGGAAGAGAGGATGTGGCTGTCGTCACGGATTCTGTGGAGCATGTGCAACCATTTACCGTATTAAAGGTGATAACGAATTGAAGACTTGTCTTGCCTGCCAGACACAGGTACAGGAAGGAATGTATGTGGCAAGTATTCCATTCTTCCCGACAGATAAGAGAACTTATGATATTAATGAAATCAAACCTACTCAGCAGATTATGATGGAACTTTATCCGGAGATTTACAGCTGTATTGGATGTAATGCCTGCACAAATGCCTGTACACAGGATCTCAACGTTATGCAGTATATTGCATATGCACAGAGAGGCGAATTTGAAAAGTGTGCAGAAGAATCATTTGACTGTATCGGATGCGGTTGCTGTTCTACAAGATGTCCGGCAGGAATTTCCCATCAGCATGTAGGTGTTCTTGCGAGACGTTTGACCGGAAAATATATTGCAGCAGAGACAGAGCATTTGAAAAACCGTGTAGAAGAAGTCAATGCAGGTGCATATGACGATCTGATCGAACAGATCATGCAGAAACCAATCACAGAGATGAAAGAACTTTATAACAACAGAGAGATTGAGAAATAAGGAGGGCGAAAGTATGTACACACCATACCCGGAAAATATGATGGAATCTATCAAAAAGGTAGAGGCTACAAGAAAAGAGCGTATGTCTACAGAGCCTAGACGTCTGACAGCAGACGAAAAAGACGCTCTCCTGAAAAAATATCATCCAGACTATAATCCAGAAGCTTTTGCAGAGATTAAAGTAGGACCGAACAAAGGAGAAAAGGCTCCAATCGAACTGGCAGAAGTTCTTCATTCCACCAGTCGTCTTGTAAATGAAAATGTGGATATCAATAAAGTGGATTATGACGTAGACGTACTTGTTATCGGCGGAGGCGGCGCAGGTTCTTCTTGTGCGTTGGAAGCACATAATGCAGGCGCCAATGTTATGATTGTTACAAAGCTTCGTATCGGTGATGCCAACACGATGATGGCAGAAGGCGGTATTCAGGCTGCGGATAAAGAAAATGATTCACCGGTTCAGCATTACCTGGATTGTTTTGGCGGCGGACATTTTGCTGCAAAACCGGAACTTGTAAAACGTCTTGTTATGGAAGCGCCGGATGCAATTAAATGGCTCAATGAACTTGGAGTTATGTTTGATAAAGATGCTGATGGGCGTATGGTTACAACACATGGTGGCGGAACTTCCAGAAAGAGAATGCATGCATGTAAAGACTACTCTGGTGCAGAGATCATGCGTACCTTGAGAGATGAAGTGATCAACCGTAAGATTCCTGTAGTAGAATTTACTTCTGCAGTAGAGCTTCTGAAAGACGAAAAAGGACAGGTAGCCGGAGCAGTGCTTCTTAATATGGAGACCGGTGATTACTCTGTTGCAAAAGCAAAAACAGTCGTAATTGCAACCGGTGGCGCCGGAAGAATGCACTATCAGGGATTCCCGACATCTAATCACTACGGAGCAACCGCAGACGGATTGGTACTTGGCTACAGAGCAGGAGCACCGCTCCTTTATCAGGATTCCATTCAGTATCATCCGACAGGAGTTGCTTATCCGGTACAGATGTTAGGTGCTCTTGTAACAGAAAAAGTTCGTTCTGTGGGAGCGCAGCTTGTCAATGGAGAAGGAGAAGCATATATTCATCCATTGGAGACTCGTGACGTCAATGCTTCCGGTGTTATCCGTGAATGTGCGGAAGGACGTGGCGTAGAGACACCAGACGGACAAAAAGGAGTATGGCTTGATACACCAATGATCGAGATCCTTGGCGGTGAGGGTACGATTGAGAAGAGAATTCCTGCAATGTTCCGTATGTATATGAAGTATGGTATTGATATGAGAAAGGTTCCGATTCTTATTTATCCAACACTTCATTACCAGAATGGTGGACTTGAGATCGATGGAGATGGATTTACAAAGACAATCCCGAATCTTCTTGCAGCCGGTGAAGCAGCTGGTGGAATCCATGGAAGAAACAGACTGATGGGTAACTCCCTTCTGGATGTGATCGTATTTGGACGAAATGCAGGAAAGAAAGCGGCAGCAAAAGCGAAAGAAGTAGAGCTTGGAACTCCAAATCTTGATCATGTGAAAGCTTATGCAGAAGAATTGAAAGAAGGACACCTTGAAACAGGAGATGTTTCTCCACGTCTTCTTCCAAATTATGCACGTCACGAAAGATAGTCAACTGGACGGAAAGAAGGAATTGAGTCATGGGAATTGTTACATGGTTTCAGGAAAATATTTTATCCAATACACTGATGATCGTATTTTTAATTGCGGTCATCGGGTATCTGGTTGGTAGTATTAAAATATGCGGAATTGAGCTTGGTACGGCAGGAATTCTTCTTGTTGCGTTAGTATTTGGGCATTTTGGGTTTAAGATTCCGGATCTGGTTCGAGAACTGGGGCTCATCTGCTTTGTTACATCTGTCGGTTTTATTGCCGGACCTAAGTTTTTCCGTAACTTTAAGTTGAATGCGACATCGTACATCCTCTTAGGTGTGATCATTATAGCAGCCGGCGCCCTTACATGTGTAGGAGTGATTACGCTGCTTGGCGTGCCGGATGATATCAGTGTCGGTATGATGGCAGGTGCCTTGACAAGTACACCGGGACTGGCGGCTGCGCTTGATGCCACAGGTTCTGAAGCGGCATCTGTAGGATATGGAATCGCGTATCCGTTTGGCGTAGTAGGAGTTGTGCTTTTTGTTCAGCTGATTCCAAAGCTTTTAAAGACAGATATGGCTGCGGAGCGCGCTAAATTTGAAGCAGCAAGTAATGTGGGAGAGGAAGAATTTAAAAAGACAAAAAAAGAAGAATTATTCTATGCAGACAGTATGGGATTCTTCCCATTCTCCCTTGCTATCATCCTTGGGATTGTGTTGGCAAAGATTCAGATTCCACTTCCGGGAGGCGCCGTATTTTCACTTGGAACTTCCGGCGGCCCATTGATAGCCGGTCTGATTCTCGGACATTTTGGCAAGATCGGAAAACTGAGTGTCAAAGTAGAAAAACATGTGTTAGAATGTCTTAGAGAGTTCGGTCTTGCACTGTTCCTGATCGGAGCAGGTGTGCAGGCAGGAGCAGGTTTTGTGGAAATTCTGAAGGAACAGGGACTTCTGCTCTTCGTATACGGAGCGCTTATGACATTGATTCCAATGCTTTTAGGCTATGTTTTTGCATCGAAAGTATTGAAGCTGAGTCTCTTTAACACGCTCGGTTCTATTTGTGGCGGTATGACAAGTACACCGGCGCTTGGTACATTGATTCGTGTAACCGAGACCGATGACGTTGCCTCTGCTTATGCAGCAACTTATCCGGTGGCGCTTGTATTCGTTGTACTGGCGTGCCAGTTCATAGGAATTTTCTTATAACGAGTGGTGCAAGCCGGAATCGTTATAATTCTTGAATTATTTATATAAAAGTACAGGAGGTGCTTTACATATGCGTGAAATTGATGTACAGCAGATTACAGATGTTGTAGAAAAATTATGTATTGAAGCAAACCAGTTTCTTCCGGAAGATGTACAGTGTGCGATCAAAAACTGTCGCGGCTGTGAAGACTGGGAGATTGCCCAAGGGGTTCTGGACAATATTATTACCAATTTTGAGATTGCCAAAGAAGAACAGGTTCCAATCTGTCAGGATACCGGTATGGCATGTGTATTCCTTGAGATTGGTCAGGATGTTCATTTGACAGGTGGTAACCTTGCCGAAGCAGTAGACGAAGGTGTTCGCCGCGGATATGATAAGGGATATCTTAGAAAATCAGTGGTGGCTGACCCTGTACGTCGCGGCAATACCGGAGATAATACACCGGCTATGCTTTACACAGAGATTGTTCCGGGGGACCAGATCAAGGTTACAGTAGGACCAAAAGGATTCGGAAGCGAGAATATGAGCCAGATTCGTATGTTCAAACCGTCCGCAGGTCTTCAGGGAATCAAAGACTTCATTTTGGAAGTTGTAGAGACTGCAGGACCAAATCCATGCCCGCCAATGGTAGTCGGTGTTGGTATCGGTGGAACATTTGACAAAGCTGCGCTTCTTGCAAAGAAAGCGCTGATGCGTCCGGTAGATTCCGAGAATCCGGATCCATTCTATGCAGATCTTGAAAAAGAGATGCTTGAGAAGGTAAATAAACTTGGAATCGGTCCACAGGGATTCGGCGGAAAGACAACTGCCATCGGACTGAATATTGAAACTTTACCGACACATATTGCAGGTATGCCATGTGCAGTTAATATTAACTGTCATGTAACACGTCATAAAACGGAGGTGATCTAAGATGGCAGCAAGAAAGATTACATTACCATTGACTGAGGAACTTGCAAAAACATTACACGCAGGAGACAGCGTATTAGTGACAGGGACGATTTATACTTCCAGAGACGCCGGACATAAGAGAATGTGCGAAGCTCTGGCAAGAGGAGAAGAACTTCCGTTTGATCCGACAGATGCAACCATCTACTATGTGGGACCGACTCCTGCGAAACCGGGAAAAGTGATTGGTTCTGCAGGACCGACTACAAGCGGACGTATGGATGCTTATGCGCCAACGATGATGTCTGTAGGCGCAAGGGGAATGATCGGTAAAGGAGCACGTCTTCCGGAAGTTGTAGATGCTATGAAGAAGTATTCCGGTGTTTACTTTGGTGCGATTGGCGGAGCGGGAGCGCTTCTTGCTAAATCAATCAAAGAAGCAGAGCTTATTGCATATGAAGACCTCGGCGCTGAGGCACTTCGCAAGCTTTATGTTGAAGATATGCCACTGGTTGTCATTATTGACAGTGAGGGGAATAACCTTTATGACCAGGGACGTGCACAATATCTTGCAGAGCAGGAGAAATAAAAGGTTCCGCAATTTAGTGAAAATAAACATTAGACATGGAAACAGGGGATGGGATGACCAGCCCCTGTTTTACTTCGCAGCAGAGAAACGAAGGTCGGAATGTATTGAACAAGATTGACATTTTGTTGACAATAAAATGAATACTCTGTATGATAGTAAAGAATAAAAAGACTAAAATAAAGTGTGAAGAGGAAATTATGCAGATTACAAGAGAAGATATTTCATCTATTGATAAAAACCATATGCCAATTCCATGGCATTCTTTCGGAGAAAAAAATGATTCTACTCCGATCAAAGAAGCTTCTTTGAGTGAGAAATCTACAATTATAGGGAGAATTGGATTTATGCTGTTATCCTGCGGAACAGGAGCATGGCGTGTGAGAAGTTCTATGAATAAGATAGCAAGAGAGCTTGGGGTTACCTGTTCAGCGGATATCGGACTGGTGTCTATTGAATATACCTGTCTGGAAGGCGGAGAAAGCTATTCCCAGGTGCTGACACTGACAGGTACCGGTGTAAATACAGCAAAACTTGCAAGAATCGAACAGTTTGTTCTGGACTTTTCAGAAAAATACAGTCACTTATCTATTGAAGAGCTTCATAAGAAGCTGGATGAACAAGAGAAGATAAAATCAGGGTATAAACCTTTGACGTTAGGACTTTCTGCCGGATTCGCCTGCAGTGGATTTACGTTACTTTTGGGTGGCGGACCGATAGAGATGATATGTGCTTTTTTTGGTGCCGGTATCGGGAATTATCTTCGTGTGCAATTGATTCACAGAAAGTATACACTTGCGTTACAGGTTGTAGCAGGTGTGGCTGCAGCCTGTCTTGGTTATACTGCATTACTTCGAATGTTGGAGCTTGTATTTGGTGTGTCTGTCAATCACGAAGCCGGATACATTTGTGCCATGCTGTTTATTATTCCGGGCTTCCCGTTTATTACAAGTGGGATCGACCTTGCCAAGCTGGATTTAAGATCTGGAATCGAAAGATTTACATATGCGGCGTTAATTATTTTGACATCTACGCTGACCGGATGGATTCTGGCAGTCACTCTCCAATTAAAGCCGGGAGATTTTCAGCCGCTTGGGTTAAGTGTTGGCATATTGGCATGTTTTCGATTTTTGGCAAGCTTCTGCGGCGTGTTCGGATTTTCTATTATGTTCAGCAGCTCTGTAAAAATGGCGTCCATGGCAGGAGTAATTGGCGCGATTGCAAATACATTAAGACTGGAGCTTATTGATCTGATCGGGA
Organism: uncultured Dorea sp.; assembly: GCA_900543415.1. Classification (GTDB taxonomy): domain Bacteria; phylum Bacillota; class Clostridia; order Lachnospirales; family Lachnospiraceae; genus Dorea_D. The sequence continues at coordinate 14,410 of UQRE01000006.1, forward strand.
TACCTCCTGCGGCTGCAGCCTTTGCCTGTGCGTTTTTAGCAGGAATTCTGGCGTCAATGTTAAAGCCATCTTACGGATATCCAAGAATCTCGATTACAGTCCCATCTATTGTAATCATGGTTCCGGGGATGTACTTGTATAAGGCAATCTATAATATGGGAACAGGCACTATTATGGATGCATCCCATTGGTTTACAGAGGCAGTACTCATTATGGCAGCGCTTCCGCTGGGACTTATTTTTGCCAGAATACTGACGGATAAAGAATTCCGGTATTCGATTTAGGTAGAAAATATATATGAAATGATGGGAAGGCGTTGTTTGATACAATGCCTTCTTTTAATATTTTTTTACTTTTAAAACCTCTTGAATTGGTGTATGATAATAAGATAGTAATAAAATGCATGGAGAAGAATCATGAGTGAAAAAATTGTATTGATAGATGGACATAGTATATTAAATCGGGCGTTTTACGGGCTCCCTGATCTCACCAATGCAGAGGGGCTTCATACCAATGCGATTTACGGTTTTCTTACGATCATGTTCAAAATATTGGAAGAGGAAAAACCGGAGTATCTTACGGTTGCCTTTGATGTGCATGCCCCTACTTTTCGGCATGAAATGTATGATGCCTATAAGGGAACTCGAAAACCTATGGCAGATGAGCTACGCCTGCAGGTGCCTGTAATCAAGGAAGTTTTAGGCGCAATGGGAATTAAGACTATTGAGCAGGCAGGACTGGAAGCGGATGATCTTCTCGGAACTATTTCCAGAAGAAGTGAAGAGCGAGGCATGGAAGTGTCTGTGATCTCCGGTGACAGGGATTTGTTGCAGCTTGCCACAGAACATGTGAAGATCCGTATTCCTAAGACAAAACAGGGAAGAACGGAAGTGGAAGATTATTACAGTGAGGATGTAAAGAATCGTTATCAGGTGACACCTTTGGAATTTATCGATTTGAAGGCATTAATGGGAGATACTTCTGATAACATTCCGGGTGTGCCAAGTATCGGTGAGAAAACTGCCACAAAAATTATTACAGAATATCATTCCATTGAAAATGCATATGCCCACGTAGAGGAATTGAAGCCGCCGCGGGCATCAAAGGCATTAAAAGAACACTGGGATCTTGCGGTGATGAGCAAGACGCTGGCAACCATTGAAGTCCATGCTGACTTTGCTTATGATTTCGAAGAAGCGCGGCTTGGAAATATATATACCGAAGAAGCTTATGCCTATTTCCAGAGATTACAGTTTAAGAATCTGTTGTCAAAATTTGATGTGACAGCGCTGGCAAATTCCGTGGAGGATCATTTTCGAGTGATCGAAAGCAAAACGGAAGCGACGGAAATCTTCAGAAAGGCAGCGCAGGCTGACTGTGTCGGTGCGGCAATCTTTAAGGATCTTGAGAATGTGCTTCCACTTTTTGTACAGGAAGCCGGTGTGGGTGGAATCGCACTTTCTTTTTCACAGGAAGACATTCTATGTATCCGGTGCAACGCGGAACTCAGTGGTGAATGGCTGTTAAATGAGTTGGAAATGATTGCGGAGAAGACGGATAGATTCGCCATGTTTGATCTGAAGGCTCAGATGGAGTTCTTAAAGCTCCAGAGAAAAGACAATTGTTTTGATGCTACGGTTGCCGCGTATCTACTTAACCCGTTGAAAAGTGATTATACTTATGAAGATGTGGCAAGAGAACAATTAGATTTCATTTTGGAAGATAAGGCAGATCTTACAACGAAGGTATGCTATGAAGCATATACGGCTTATGCTTCTTCCTCTGTCTTAGAGAAACGTTTGAAGGAAGACGGACTGTGGGATTTGTTTGAAGATATAGAGATGCCGCTTGTATTTACCCTTTATGACATGGAGAGAAACGGGGTAAAGGTAGAGGCAGAAGCACTGAAAGTCTATGGCGATCAGCTTGGAGACAAAATTGTAGAACTGGAAAAAGAGATTTATGAGGATGCCAATGAGACGTTTAATATCAACTCGCCAAAACAGCTTGGAGTAGTTCTGTTTGAGAATATGAAAATTCCGGGCGGAAGAAAGACGAAGACCGGTTACTCTACGGCTGCGGATGTGCTGGAGAAACTGGCGCCGGAGTATCCGATCGTTGCGAAGATTCTGGAATACCGACAGCTTACAAAATTAAAATCGACTTATGCGGACGGACTGGCAGGCTATATTCAGGAAGATGGAAGGATTCACGGGAAATTTAATCAGACCGTAACAGCTACCGGAAGAATCAGCAGTACCGAGCCAAATCTTCAGAATATTCCGGTTCGGGTAGAACTTGGAAGAATGATCCGTAAAGTCTTCGTTCCGGAAGAAGGGTATGTATTTGTGGATGCGGATTATTCACAGATCGAGCTCCGGGTACTGGCTCACTGTTCCGGTGATGAGCAGCTTATCAAGGCTTATCGGGAGGAGGCAGATATCCATAGGATTACAGCTTCCCAAGTTTTTCACGTTCCTTTTGACGAGGTAACAGATTTGCAGAGAAGGAATGCAAAAGCAGTGAATTTCGGAATTGTCTATGGAATCAGTTCTTTCGGGCTTAGTCAGGACTTGAGTATAACAAGAAAAGAAGCGGCGAAATATATTGAAGATTATTTCCATACGTATCCGGGAATCAAAGCATTTCTTGATGATGTGGTAGCTCATGCGAAAGAGAACGGATATGTGAAGACCTTGTTTGGACGGAGACGTCCGGTACCGGAGCTTGCTTCCAGCAATTTTATGCAGCGCTCTTTTGGAGAAAGAGTTGCTATGAATGCTCCGATCCAAGGAACTGCGGCAGATATTATGAAGATTGCCATGATTGGTGTAAACAAGAGGTTAAAAGAGCAAAAGATGAAATCAAGGTTAGTACTTCAAGTACACGATGAACTTTTAATTGAGACGCATCACACAGAGATTGATACAGTAAAAGAGATTTTGCGTGAAGAGATGGAACAGGCGGCAGTCTTAGCGGTACCGCTTGAGATAGATATGCACACCGGAAACAACTGGTATGAAGCAAAATAAGAGGTGAAAGATCATGAAAGTTATAGGATTAACCGGAGGCATTGGAGCCGGTAAGACACAGATTTTAAATTATTTAAATGATAAATACGGAGCTTCTATTTGTCAGGCAGATGAAGTGGCAAAAAAACTTCAGAAAAAAGGGGCTCCGGTATATGATGAGATTGTTGCACATTTCGGAGAAGAGATTCTGGATGAAAAGGGCGAGATCAACAGAAGTAAATTAGCAGATATCGTTTTTGCGGATGAAAAAGAACTGAAAATATTAAACGGAATCGTTCATCCGGCGGTAAAAGAGGAAATCCGCAGAAAAATTGCCGCAGAAGAGCGTAAATGCACCAGTTTGTTCTTGATCGAGGCAGCGCTTCTCATAGAAGACAATTATGAAGAAATCTGTGATGAATTCTGGTATGTCTATGTAAAAAAAGATGTGCGCAAAAATCGTCTGACTTACGCAAGAGGGTATCAGCCGGAGAAAATTGATGAGATTATGGCAGCGCAGCTTCCGAAAGAAGAGTTTCTGAAAAATTGTGACCGAGTGATTGACAACAATGGAGTATTTGTAGAAACGATGCTTCAGCTTGACAAGATCGTCCATGATCTGTAAGATATTCGAGGAAGAAAGATAGAGATACAAGGAGAACTACATGAGAATGTGCAGTATTGCCAGTGGAAGCAGCGGGAATTGTATTTACATAGGAAGTGACAATACCCATCTTCTCGTAGACACTGGAATCAGCAAAAAAAGAATTGAAGCAGGTCTTACGCATCTGGATATTACCGGTGATGATCTGGACGGGATTTTGATCACCCATGAACATATCGATCATATTCAAGGGCTTGGTGTATTCAGCAGAAAATATGAGGTTCCGGTTTATGCCACAAGCGGAACTATTCAGGGAATCAAATGTGCAAAATCATTGGGCAAGCTTCCTGAAGGACTTCTTCACGAAGTGAAAGCAGATGAGACATTTCGACTGGGGGATTTGGATATCCATCCATTTCATATTTCCCACGACGCCAATGAACCCGCCGGATACCGGATCGAACATGGGGAGAAAGCCGCGGCAGTGGCAACTGATCTTGGTACCTATGATGAATATATTGTTGAAAATCTGAAAAATTTAAATGGAATTGTATTGGAGGCTAACCATGACATCCATATGCTGGAAGTGGGACCTTACCCGTATCCATTGAAACGCAGGGTGATGGGAGACAGAGGACATCTCTCCAATGAATTGTCAGGACGGCTTCTTTGTGATATACTACATGATGATCTGGGCTGCGTAATGCTTGGCCACTTGAGTAAAGAAAATAATTATGCCCGTCTTGCATATGAAACAGTAAAGCTTGAGGTAACGATGGGAGATAATCCATATCACGGGGAAGACCTGAAAATGATGGTGGCAGACAGAGATCAAGTATCGGAGATTATCCGGTTATAAAAAGAAAGGATGACGGGGAACCATATGGGAAAAGTAGCAATTGTAACCGATAGTAATAGTGGAATCACCCAGAGTGAGGCGAAAGAGCTTGGTGTTTATGTGATACCAATGCCATTCTATATTAATGAAGAGCTGTTTTTTGAAGATATTACATTGACACAGGAAGAGTTTTATAAGAAGCTGGAAGAGGATGCTAATATTTCAACATCCATGCCGTCACCGGGGGATGTGATGGATCTTTGGGGCAAACTGTTGGAAGAGTATGACGAAGTGGTACATATTCCTATGTCCAGCGGGCTGAGCAGTTTCTGCCACACATCTATGTCTCTTGCACAGGACTATGAAGGAAAAGTGTATGTGGTTGATAACCAGCGCATATCTGTCACACAGAGAAGATCTGTAGAGGCAGCTCTTAAAATGGCGGAAAAAGGCGTGTGTGCACAGGAGATTGTCAGTGCGCTTATGGATGACAAGATGGAATCTAGTATCTACATCACGGTAGATACTTTGAAATATTTGAAAAAAGGCGGACGTATTACGCCTGCTGCGGCAGCACTCGGAACCGTATTGAACCTGAAGCCGGTTCTTCAGATCCAGGGTGAAAAACTGGATGCTTTTGCAAAAGTAAGAGGAATAAAAGCGGCAAAGAAGAAAATGCTGGAAGCAATTGATAAGGATCTGTCTTCCCGATTTGCCGGACAGAAAGTTAATATTGATATCGCTTATACATGCAGTGAAGAGGATGCGGCTGTGTGGGTCGATGAAGTGAAAGCTAAATTCCCGGAATATGTGGAAGATATGCATGTGGACAAGCTGTCTTTAAGTGTGTCCTGTCATATTGGAGCAGGTTCCGTTGCAATTACATGTACCAAGGTAACTGAAGCATAAGAGGAGAGATGTATCATGGATTATGCAAAAGAATCATTAAAACTTCATGAACAGTGGAAAGGTAAGATTGAGGTGGTAGAAACCGTTCCGGTGAAATCAAAAGAAGATTTAGCACTTGCGTATACACCGGGAGTGGCAGAACCTTGCCTTGCTATCCAGAAAGATGTAAATAAGAGTTATGATCTGACACGCCGTCACAACATGTGTCTCGTGGTGACAGACGGTTCCGCCGTATTGGGTCTTGGAAATATCGGACCGGAGGCGGGAATGCCGGTAATGGAAGGAAAGTGCGTGTTATTCAAAGCATTTGGCGGAGTAGATGCATTTCCGATGTGTATTAAGAGTCAGGATGTGGACACGATCGTTGAGACCATCTACCAAGTGTCTGGAAGTTTCGGCGGAGTAAATTTGGAAGATATTTCGGCTCCAAGATGTTTTGAGATTGAAAAACGTCTGAAGGAAAAATGTGATATCCCGATTTTCCATGATGACCAGCACGGAACAGCAATCATTACATTAGCCGGACTTATGAACGCGCTCAAAGTGACAGGGAAAGAACTTGATAAAGTGAAAATTGTTATGAACGGTGCCGGAGCCGCAGCGATTGCCATTGCAAAATTATTGTTGACAAGCGGCGCAAAAGACGTAACCATGTGTGATCGGACCGGTGCTATCTATGAAGGAAGAGAAGCAGGAATGAATCCTGTGAAAGAAGAGATGGCAAAGATTACTAACTTGAGAAAAGAGCAGGGAAGCCTTGCGGATATTGTCAAAGGGGCAGATGTATTTATCGGTGTATCTGCGCCGAAAGCGCTTACTGTTGATATGGTGAAAACTATGAATCAAGATGCCATTGTCTTTGCCTGTGCAAACCCGACACCGGAGATATTCCCGGATGAGGCGAAAGCCGGCGGTGCGAAAGTAGTAGCAACCGGAAGAAGTGACTTCCCGAATCAGATTAATAATGTGTTGGCGTTTCCGGGAATTTTCCGTGGAGCCTTTGATGTGCGTGCAAGAGATATCAATGATGAGATGAAGATTGCGGCGGCTAAAGCGCTTGCGGGACTGATCAGTGAAGAGGAACTGAATGCAGATTATATCATTCCGGCAGCTTTTGATGAGAGAGTTGGCGGCACAGTTGCCAAGGCTGTAGCTGAGGCGGCAAGAAAGAGCGGAGTTGCCAGATTGTAATACAAAGACAATCGATTAGCGTTATAAAGCATAAAGAGAAGCAGGGCGAATGTCCTGCTTCTCTTATATTATGAAATGCATGATTTTTATTTTGGCTGTTTCTTCTGGAAATTAGAAGAATATTTGATATTTCCATCATCGGTGACAAATACAGCGTCAACATTATCAAGCTGACTGATCACATTCATGGATTCCTGATAGCCCATCAGACAACATACGGTACTCATGGCATCTGCGGTGAGCGAAGAGTCTGTGATAATAGACACGCTGTAAAGGTCGGTGTTACAAGGCATTCCGGTTCTTGGATCCAGTACATGATGATAGAGCGTTCCATCCTGCTCGAAATACCGCTGATAAATCCCGGTCGTAACAATGGATTTGTCTTTGATCTTTACGGATGTAATAGGTTCACCTGTCTCGTCAAAAGGTTTTTGAATGCCGATGTTGTAGTTAGATCCGTCCGGTTTTGCTCCGATTGTCTGGATATTGCCGCCCAGGTTAATGGTTGCATGTTTTACGCCTTGTTCTTCCAGGTAATCCTTGATCCGGTCGGCAATATAGCCTTTGGCAATGGCGCCAAGGTCGATTTGAGTATAGGGGTCTGTCAATTGTACAGTGTTGTTCTGGATGTAAATATTTTTATAGTTGACGTGGGTGAGCGCTTCCTGAATGGCATCACTGGAAGGAACTGTTTTTGCTTCCTTAAAATCCCACAGGCTTGAGACAGAACCAATGGTAATATCAAATGCTCCTCTTGAGAATTCACTGTAATAAATTCCTTTTTGAATCAATGTGACCATATCATCGGAAACTTCTACCGGAGCGCCCTGCGCATGATTGATTTTGTAGAGTTCTCCTTCTTCGTTTGTCATAGAAAAGTTCTTATCATAGTCTTTGCATAGCTTTTCCACACCTTTTAGGACATCTTCGTCGGCAGAACCTAAGATCTGAACTTTAATGACAGTATCGAACAATGTGTCTGTATAAGATGGATTCTGTTTTTTCTCAAAACCTGCACATCCGGCAAGGAGCAGACAGGCAGATACTAAAACTGCTGTTATTTGTTTATATTTCATAAAACACCTCATAAATATAATGTAAATAGTTCAAATGTTCTTTTTATTTTAACATAAGAAATCTCTGCCTGCAATCGAACATGTGATTGCAGTAACAGTTTTCTTGTGTTAGAATAGAACGCAGAGAGGTATGGAATATGGATGAATTAACAAATATGAAGGAAAAGAAAAAAAAGCGCATGTCGAAGAAGGACTGGGTATTGATCGTTGTAATTCTGTGCGTGGCAGGACTTGCGTTTCTGCTCCATGAAGTGATTGGCGCAGAAGGTGCAGGAAGCGTTACCGTTAAGGTGAACGGCAAGATTGAAGGGGTCTATTCGCTTGCGGAAGATAGAGAGATTAAAATCAATGGCGGTTCCAACATTCTTGTAATCAAGAATCACGAGGCGGATATGGAGGATGCAAATTGCCCGGATAAGCTGTGTGTGAACCAGAAGCCGGTATCGAAAAACCATGAGAGTATTATCTGTCTTCCGAATAAAGTAGTGGTGGAAGTAGACAGTAAAGAAAACAGTCAGTTAGACGGAATCACAAACTAGAGGTGTGAAAGGTGAAGAGTAAAGTTGCGTATTTTGGCGTATTTGCGGCATTGGCATTGATTTTTAGTTATGTTGAGACGTTGATTCCCATTCAGTTCGGAATTCCCGGTGTGAAGCTGGGACTGGCGAATTTGATCATTGTCATTGCTTTGTATCGTATGAAATTGTCGGAGGCCTATCTTCTGTCTATCGTCAGAGTACTGCTTGCAGGATTTATTTTTGGAAATTATTTCAGTATTATTTATAGTCTGGCAGGAGGAATATTAAGCCTTACTGTTATGGCATTGCTTCGCAAAAAAGGCGGATTCAGTGTCATCGGAGTAAGTATCGCGGGAGGTGTATTTCATAATATCGGACAGCTGATCGTTGCATCCGTGATCGTGGAGACTTTCAGTGTGATGTATTATGTTCCGGTGCTTCTGATTGCGGGACTGGTGACCGGTCTTCTGATCGGTATTGCCTCAGACGGAATGTTGAAGCGACTTGCTAATTTGGAATTTTAGGAGGAATTTATGATACAGTATATACGAGGAGAATTAGCTGCACTGGAAGAAGACCGGATCATCGTTGATGTGGGTGGTATCGGATATGGAATTTTTATGTCTGTACAGTCTATGAGCAGTCTTCCACCGGTTGGTTCGGAAGTTCGAATTTATACATATCTCAATGTAAAGGAAGATGCCATGCAGTTGTTTGGATTCCTCACAAGAGATGATCTGTCTGTATTTAAGCTGCTGATCGGTGTAAACGGAATTGGCCCGAAAGGCGGACAGGCAGTGTTGTCTGTGCTATCACCGGACGATCTTCGCTTTGCAGTTTTGTCTAATGATGTAAAGGCGATTTCGGCAGCCCCTGGAATCGGCAAGAAAACTGCGGAAAAGGTTATTTTAGAACTAAAAGATAAGTTAAGTCTCGAGGATGCGTTGGATCACGCAGTTTCCGGGCAGAGCGACAATCATTCTGTGCAAAATGGCGGCGGAGAAGTGCAAAGTGAGGCAGTGCAGGCACTTGTTGCACTGGGCTATGGAAGTACGGAAGCTTTAAAAGCGGTAAAACAGATTGAAATATCAGAAGACACAGATGTAGAGACAGTGCTTAAGAAAGCACTGAAAAATATGATGTTCTGATACAGGGTGGAAGAGAATGAGCAGACGAATTATTACAACAGAGAATCTGGAAGAAGATATTAAGATAGAGAACAACTTAAGACCGCAGCTTCTGGATGATTATATTGGACAAGAGAAGATTAAGGAAATGCTGAAAGTCTATATTGCGGCTGCAAAAGACCGAGGCGATGCGCTGGATCATGTGCTTTTCTATGGACCACCCGGTCTTGGAAAAACGACGCTTGCCGGTATTATTGCCAACGAAATGCATGTGAATGTGAAGATTACCTCTGGTCCGGCAATTGAAAAGCCGGGGGAGATGGCGGCAATTTTGAATAACCTTCAAGAGAAGGATGTACTGTTTGTAGATGAGATCCATCGCCTGAATCGACAGGTGGAAGAGGTGTTGTATCCTGCTATGGAGGATTATGCCATTGACATTATGATCGGCAAAGGAGCCACTGCGAGATCTATCCGTCTGGATCTTCCTAAATTCACATTGGTAGGGGCGACGACCAGAGCCGGTATGCTGACGGCACCGCTTCGTGACCGCTTCGGAGTTGTGAATCGAATGGAATATTATACAATTGAAGAATTAAAGATGATCATTTTACGTTCGGCAAAGGTTCTTGGTGTAGGAATTGATGAACGTGGAGCGGATGCGCTTGCAAGACGTTCCCGCGGGACACCAAGACTTGCAAACCGTCTGTTGAAGCGTGTTAGAGACTTTGCACAGGTGAAATACGACGGATATATTACGGAAGAAGTATCCAATTATGCCCTGGATCTTCTTGACGTGGATAGAGAAGGTCTGGATCAGACAGACCGGGATCTTCTTCTTACGGTCATAGAGAAATTCGGAGGCGGTCCGGTAGGACTTGACACATTGTCGGCATCAATCGGTGAAGATGCGGGGACCATTGAAGATGTGTATGAGCCCTATCTGCTTAAGAATGGTTTTATCCAGCGGACGCCGCGAGGCCGTATTGTGACAGAAAAAGCTTACGGACATTTGGGAATTTCCTATGAAAATAATGAAAAATAGTTGTCTTTTATAGGAACATTAGTTTATAATAGGTTACAGAAATTAGAAATTTGCAGGAGGCTGTTATGGCATCATCAAAAAATTTTACGGAAGTATTGATCGGCGGAAAGGTATTTACCTTGAGCGGATTTGAAAGTGAAGAGTATTTACAGAAAGTGTCAACTTATATTAACCACAAGTTAGACGAATGTACAAGCAGTGAAGGATATCGCAAACAGAGCGCAGAGACAAGAAGCGTGCTGCTCGCACTTAATATTGCTGATGATTATTTTAAGGCAAAGAAGCAGGGAAGCACTCTGGAAAATGATATCGAAGAAAAAGATAAAGACATGTATGATCTGAAGCATGAGTTAATATCTGTTCAGATCAAGCTTGAGAATGCAGAAAAAGCAATGGACAAGCTGAAGGAAGAAAATAAAGAGCTTCAAATGAAGATTGTTCAGTTAGAAACTGAAATGAAGAATAAAAAGAAGTAGGGCTGTCTTTGGACAGCCTTTTCTACTGATAGAGAGAAAATTAATAGATATATATAGATAGAAAGGGAAGACAGATGACAAAGAGGAAAGGTGTTCCGCAAAAGGAGATAGAAATTCTGGCGCCGGCAGGTTCTCTTGAGAGCTTGAAAGCAGCTGTCTGTGCCGGGGCAGATGCAGTGTATGTAGGAGGAAGTCGCTTTGGAGCAAGAGCCTATGCCGACAATTTTGGGGAGCAAGAGCTTCTTGCTGCTATTGATTATGTGCATCTTCATGGCAGAAAAATCTATATGACAGTTAATACCTTACTCAAAGATCAAGAAGTGGAAGAGCTTTATAAATATCTGCTGCCGTATTATCGCCAAGGGCTTGACGCTGTGATCGTACAGGATACAGGTGCGCTTTCTCTGATACGGGAATGGTTTCCGGGGCTTGGAATCCATATCAGCACACAGATGACAGGGACAGGGACAGAGGGAGCAGAATTTTTTAAAGCGCAAGGGGCAGAAAGAATTGTTCCGGCAAGAGAATTAAGTCTGGAAGAAATCCGTTCCATGAAGAAAGAGACCGGATTGGAGATTGAATGCTTCGTACACGGTGCAATGTGTTACTGCTATTCCGGTCAGTGCCTGATGAGCAGTATGATCGGCGGAAGAAGCGGAAACCGCGGACAATGTGCACAGCCATGTCGCCTTTCTTATAGTGTAGAAAGACAAAAGCCGAGAGAGCTCATGAGCTTGAAGGATTTATGTACGATTGATATGATCCCGGAACTTATTGAAGCGGGAATTGATTCCTTTAAGATTGAAGGGCGTATGAAACAGCCGGATTATGTATATACCGTTGTAAGTATGTACCGAAAGTATGCGAATCTCTATTTGTCGGAAGGTGCGGCGCGCTATCAGGTATCAGTGCAGGATCGTAAGGTTTTAGAAGGGGTATACCAGAGGCGGGGCTATTCTTCCGGCTATTATAAACAACACAATGGGAAAAATATGATTTCCACCGGTCGGGTGGAAGATGGAATTCAGAAAGTTCCGAATCTGGCAAATTATAAAATAAAAGAAAAAATTAATGGTAAATTAATACTTTCAGAAGGGAACCGTGCTAAACTGGATTTGAATTTTGATGAGATTCAGGTGTCTGTTCTGGGAGATGTAGTACAGACTGCCAAGAATCAGCCGCTTCAGGAAGAACGGATTCGAAAGCAGATGAACAAGACCGGCGAGACAGAAGTAGAGTTTGAAAAGCTGGAAGTAAGGATCACCGGAAATATTTTCCTTCCGATGCAGGCGCTCAATGAATTGAGAAGACAGGGAATAGAAGCTTTGGAAGAGGCAGTCGTTCAACCGTGGCATCGAAAGGAACCGGTAAGACAGCGTCAGAAAGAGAAGCCGGAAGATGTGAAAGAAGCTGACATGAAAGGGCAGAACATCGAAGAAAGGCAAAGCATCGGCAAAGAGAACAAGCTGCGCCTTACGGCGTTTGTGTCCGACTATGCACAGTGCAAAACAGCTCTTGGTGACGAGCGGCTGAACGCTGTCTATGTGGAAAGTAACCTTATTTTTGACAAAGGGATCCGGGAATTATGCAATGCGGCAGATAAGAAGGTCTATGCGGCGCTTCCGTATATCTGCCGGCACAATACGATGCAGTATATAGAACAAAATTATCCAGAACTTGTGACTTGCTATGACGGCGTGCTGGTTCGTAATTATGAAAGTCTTCAGTGGCTGGTAAGGCACGGATATGATAAAGAAATCATCGGAGATTATAACCTCTATGTCTTTAATAAAGAGAGCAAAGAATTTCTTAAAAAACAAGGCGTAGACCAATACACGGCATCGGTGGAACTAAATGACAGAGAATTGCAGAGGCTTGATATAACAGATGGCGTTTTCATAGCATATGGTTACCAGCCTGTGATGATTACGGCAAATTGTGTGAAGAAGAATACAGAAGGGTGCAAAAAACAGGAAGATGTTTTATATTTGACCGATCGGAGAGGAAAAAAATTTGCAGTTAAAAATTATTGTAAATACTGTTATAATGTAATTTATAATCCGATTCCGTTAATGCTGCTTCATCAAGCAGAAGAAATCCGAAGACTCTGTCCGGCAGAGATTCGGCTTGATTTTGTGACGGAGTCAGCAAAAGAGATGAAAAAAATCGCAGATCTTTATGCTCAGACATTTCTGGATGGGAAGCAAGTGAAAATTCCGGCTATAGAGTATACAAAAGGTCATTTTAAGCGAGGAGTAAAGTAGGTGAGACTTTGGTAAATATAATTGTAGAGCTGTCGAAATACAGTATTATATTGTTGATTACAATGTATACATTTCTATGCTTTAGTATCTTTGGCTATCAAGATCCGGATAAAAAGCGGCAGCTTTTAAGACAGCAGAATGTGTTGATGTTTATGATCCATATCATAGCATTTTTAGTAATGTATCTGGAAACAGAAGACATAAAGATGCTTGTCTTCTATCTTGCGCAAGTAGTACTTCTTGGAGCCACTATTTCGCTGTATATCCTGATCTATCCGAAAGTATCAAGACTGGTCGTTAATAATATGTGTATGCTCTTATGCATTGGTCTGATCATGTTGACAAGATTGGATTACGATATTGCCATGAGACAATTTTTGATTGCGGCAGGTTCTATCGGACTTAGCTTTATAGTTCCTGTCCTCATTCGAAAGTTTAAGTTTTTTTCAGAATGGAGAACGCTCTATGCAGTTGTGGGTATTGTGTCTCTTGGTGCGGTCGTAGTGGCAGGAAGAGTCTCCTATGGAGCGAAGCTTGGATTCGATATTGCAGGAATCAGTGTTCAGCCGTCGGAACTGGTTAAGATTGTTTTCGTATTCTTTGTAGCTTCCAGTTTCAAAAAATCACTGGAATTTAAAAACGTTGTGATTACAACAGCACTGGCAGCGTTTCATGTATTGATCTTAGTTGCATCTAAGGACTTGGGAGCTGCGCTGATCATCTTTATGGTATATCTTACGATGCTTTACGTGGCAACAAGACAGCCGCTCTATATCCTTGCCGGTTTAGGTGCAGGAAGTGCGGCGTCGGTAGTGGCATACTATTTGTTTAACCATGTACGTGTCCGTGTGCTTGCGTGGAAAGATCCGCTTGCAGCGTATGACAACGGAGGTTACCAGGTTGCTCAGTCTCTTTTTGCGATCGGTACCGGAGGCTGGTTCGGTATGGGACTGTTTCAGGGAGAGCCAATGTCAATTCCGGTAAGAGAATCTGACTTTATCTTTGCGGCTATTGCAGAGGAACTTGGTATTATTTTCGCCTTATGTATGACGTTGATCTGTGTGAGCGTATATGTAATGTTTTTAAATATTGCCATGCAGCTCCACAATATTTTTTATAAGCTGGTGGCACTCGGACTTGGAACCTGTTACATTTTCCAGACATTTCTTGCCATCGGAGGTGTGACGAAATTCATCCCTTCCACGGGAGTAACGATTCCGCTTGTCAGCTATGGCGGAAGTTCCTTATTAAGTACGATCATTATGTTCGCGATCATACAGGGACTTTATTTATTAAGAGAAGACGAGGAAGAGGACATTGAAAGAAAGAAAAAAGAAAGGCTACGAGCTAAGAGAAGCAGACAGAAAATTGAAGCAAAAAGAAGAGCGCCGGCAAATGTCAAAGAAGGAGCAAAAAGAAGCCCGCAGAGAAGACAAGCGCCGCAAACAGAAAAAGCGCGCAAGAAACAAAGAGTTCGCTAGAGTTACGTATGTGTTTGTCGGACTGTTCCTTGTGATGATGGGATATCTGTGTTATTTCAATGTTGTGAAAAGTCGTGATATGATCCGCAATTCACACAATGCAAGACTGGACTCTCTGGCAGAACGTGTCGTGAGAGGGAAGATTCTTGACAAGAACGGCAAAGTGCTTGCACAGACAACAACATCAGAGGATGGAACAGAGACGAGGGAATATCCTTACGGAAATATGTTTGCTCATGTAGTAGGATATTCGGACAAAGGAAAATCAGGACTGGAATCAGAGATGAATTTTGAACTTCTTACATCCAATGCATTTTTCCTGGAAAAAATAGCGAAAGAATTCAAGGATGAGAAGAATATCGGAGATAACGTTGTGACAACATTGGATGTCAATCTTCAAGAAGCAGCTTACGATGCACTTGGAAGTTCCAAGGGAGCAGTTGTGGTGCTGGAGCCGGATACTGGTAAAATCCTTGCAATGGTATCTAAGCCGGATTTTGATCCGGGCAGTGTGGCAGAAAACTGGGAAAGTCTGAATACGAATGAAGAAGCGGTTCTCTTAAACCGTGTTACCCAGGGACATTATGTGCCGGGGTCAACGTTTAAAATCGTGACAGCTCTGGAATATATGAGAGAGAACCCGGATATATCCTCTTATTCTTACAATTGTACCGGAGAGATTGACAGTGGTTCAAATACCATTCATTGTTTCGGAGGAAAAGTACACGGAACAGTAGATTTCAGAGACAGTCTGGCTTATTCATGTAATACTTCCTTTTCCAATATGGGACAGGAATTGGATGTAGAGAAATTCCAGCAGACAACACAAGAATTGTTGTTTAATTCCAAGCTTCCGAGTGTTCTTCCTTACAAGAAGAGTTCCTTTACGCTGTCTAAAGATGCCGGAACCGCAGAAAAAATGATGACTGCGATGGGACAGGGGCAGACGCAGGTGAGTCCCTATCATATGGCGCTGATTACTTCTGCGATTGCGAATGGTGGAACTTTGATGGAGCCTTATCTTGTGGATTCGGTTACAAATTATAAAGGCGTGATCATTGATGAAAATAAACCGGAGAAATACAAAGACCTTATGACATCCGGCGAAGCCGCAGAGCTTAAGGACTATATGACAAGTGTTGTAGAGTACGGAACAGCTTCCGTACTTTCCGGACAGAGTTATACAGCTGCCGGCAAAACGGGAACTGCAGAATATAGCTCCGACAAAGAAAAGGACCATTCGTGGTTTGTAGGCATGTCGAATGTAGACAATCCGGATCTGGCGATCAGTGTGATCATTGAAGGCTCTGACGGTACAGCAAAAGCCGTGAATGTAGCGAAAAAAGTATTTGACGCTTATTATTAAGTCATAGAAGAAGAGGTTTTCTGTATGAAATATTATAAACATCTGTATTTGTCAGAAGAAGTTGAAAAGAAAAAAGATAAAATCATACAAAAGATAGAGGCAGGAAAAATTCTTCCGGGAATTTTTCTTGTGACTCTTGCTCCGGATGAAAAAAATCAATTGGAAATACATCGCTATATTCTGCTTTTACAGCCGGTTTTTCGCAGAGAGGAGCTCTTAGTGGTGGGAATTTCCAAAGATTATGAAGGAGCGTTAGAATTGGTGGAAGAAATTACACAGGAAGTGTATAATAAGACAAAGAGCGCAGATATCCGTTCTTATATATTAGACAGAGAGCAGGAAGAATAGAATGCTACATATATTGTTGTTGGTCTTAAAAATCATAGGAATTATAATCGCAGCGATACTGGGAATACTCGTATTGTTGCTTTGTATCGTTCTTTTTGTCCCTTTTCGGTATGAAATCAAAGGCAGATCAGAAGGAACTGCCGCATCATTAAAGGGCAAGATAAAAGTTACATGGCTGTTACATCTATTTCGGGCAGATGTATATTATAAAGATCAGAAACTGATGTGGCGTATCCGATTTGCGTGGTTCAAATGGATGGCCGGAAAAAAGGGAGGCATTCAGAATGAAAATGAAGAGGAGAAAGGGCAACCGATTTCTGAAAATGTGGGTGAAAAACCAGAAGAAGTTAAGAGTGGTGAAAGCATTCAGGAGGAATTCAAAGAAGTTGAAGAAGATTTGGAAGAAGCTGTTAAAGCGATATCCTCAGATGCTGAAGAACATGAAGAAAACTCAGAAAAAGTTAAGAAGAAACGGGATGGCTTATTACAAAAAATTCAAACCCTTATCAAAAAGATAAAATGTACAATTCAGGGATTGTGTGATAAAATAAAGCTATTGACAGAAAAAAAGGACAAGCTGACACAGTTTGTTCAGGACGAAACTCACATTCGAGCCTATGAAGGCATAAAGAAGGAACTCTTGTGGTATCTTAAGAAGTTAAAACCTAAGAAGATAGAAGCTGTTTTAAGATATGGTTTTGACGATCCTTCTTATACAGGTAAGCTTTTGGCGGTTCTGGCGGTTCTCTATCCGTTTATGAGTGAAGAAACAGAGATCGTTCCTGATTTTGAACATCAAGTATTTCAGGGAAGATTTGCAGTCTGCGGAAAAGTTAAGGTAAGTCACATTGCCTGCGTGGCGTGGAGATTATTCTGGAATAAAGATGTGAGAAGCTCATACAAAGATATAAAAAAATTTGAATGGTAAACATGCCGGAAATAAGGAGGAAGCATTATGGCAGATATTAATTTTAAAGGAACTGTGGACGCTCTTTTTCAGGGAATGAACGGAATCGTCTCTTCTAAGACGGTTGTAGGTGATGCAATCCATATCGGAGACACGATCATTCTTCCGCTGATCGATGTGTCATTCGGCGTGGGCGCCGGTGCTTTTAACGGCGATAAAAAAGAAAAAGGCGCCGGTGGTTTGGGCGGAAAGATGACTCCGTGTGCGGTTCTTGTTATCCAGAACGGTAAGACAAAGCTTGTAAATATTAAAAATCAGGATACAATGACAAAGATTCTGGATATGATCCCGGATGCGATTGATAAATTCAGCTCAGGGAAAGATGAAAAGATGACAGAACGGGACGTAGCCGACATTCTGGATGGCGAATCCAAGGAAGTATAACGTTACTGTCATAGCAGACGGCATTCAGACATAGAATAGTAGAAAATGCACAGGGAATAAAGCGATGAAAAAAGTCATAGGATTTGCCCTGTTCTGGGTGGCGGTAGGACTTGTCCTTGCAATGATCTTACCAAATACATTCGTGGAAGTGCTAAGTATCATTCTCTGTTTGCTGGCAGGATATATCTTGTTTTGCTGTTAAACTAACTGCTAATTTTTAATGCTAATTGTGAAATAGTACTTGCATTTTTAAAAAGATTCTGCTACAATGTCAATGTTGCGAGTCTGTAGAAAGACTTATTATGATCGTTAGGAGGTGCAGTCATGGCAAAATGTGCTATTTGCGAAAAGGGTGCTCACTTTGGAAATAACGTAAGCCACTCTAATAGAAAAACACCAAAGATGTGGAAATCAAACGTAAAATCAGTTCGTGTTAAGACAGAAAACGGAGCTACAAAGAAAATGTATGTTTGTACTTCTTGTTTGAAATCAGGCAGAGTTGAGCGTGCTTAATTCGATATGTGACGTAAATCAAAAACTCAGATTTCATTTTTGGAATCTGAGTTTTTTGTTGCTATACATTCTAAGGAGTCTCACCTTGACGGAATGTGAGCGTGACGCGTATATAACGATTAGAAGAAAGCAGGAACTTTCTAATTGTAAAATCAGGTAAAACAGTTTATAATGTAAACATTAAGTATATGATTAAAATATATGGAATAATAGAAGTGGAGGCTTAGATATGAAAGGATGCGTTAGTACAGATCTTGGTATTATAACAATTGATCCTGAGGTGATCGCAAAATACGCCGGAACAGTCGCAGTGGAATGTTTTGGTATTGTAGGTATGGCTGCTGTCAATGTGAAAGACGGTTTGGTCCACTTGTTAAAGAGAGAGAGTCTGACTCGTGGAATTCAGGCGACAATCTCTGAAGAGAATCATATTAGTCTGAATTTCCATATTATTGTTGCTTATGGTGTAAGCATCTCTGCGGTAACAGAGAACTTGATCAGCAATGTAAAATATAAGGTGGAAGAATTTTCCGGCATGCCGGTAGATAAGATCAATATCTACATTGAAGGCGTCAGAGTCATTGATTAGTTAAGGAGGAACATAAAGAAGTGGCTACAAAAACTATAAATGTGGATATGCTTGCCAAGATGTTTTTGGCAGGTGCACAGAATATTGAGGCAAAGAAGGAATTTATCAACGAATTAAATGTATTTCCGGTACCGGATGGAGATACAGGAACCAATATGTCATTGACAATTATGGCTGCGGCAAAAGAAGTAACCGCGCTTCAGAACCCGAAGATGGCAGATCTTGCAAAAGCAATTTCTTCCGGTTCCTTGCGTGGTGCAAGAGGTAACTCAGGAGTTATTTTATCTCAGCTTCTGCGTGGATTCACGAAAGCAATCCGTGAGGAGAAAGAAATCGATGTGATCGCTCTTGCAGCGGCATGTAACAGAGCCAGAGAGACTGCGTACAAGGCAGTTATGAAGCCGAAGGAAGGTACTATTCTTACTGTGGCAAGCGGAATTGCGGAAAAAGCTTCTGAGATGGCGCAGGAGACAGATGATCTGGAAGAATTTATTCCGGCAGTTATTTCCTATGCAGAAGAAGTGTTGGCGAAAACTCCGGATATGCTTCCAGTATTAAAAGAAGCAGGAGTTGTTGATTCCGGCGGACAGGGACTTTTGGAAGTTATCAAGGGAGCTTATGACGCGTTCCTTGGAAAAGAGATTGATTACAGTGCAATTGCTCCAAGTGCAGGAGCGGGAGTGACAAAGATCAGTGCAGAGGATACTGCCGATATCAAATTCGGTTATTGTACAGAATTTATCATTCTTACAGAAAAAGAATTTACAGAGCAGGATGAAGTGGAGTTTAAAGAATACCTGTCTTCCATCGGTGATTCTATCGTATGTGTGGCGGATGATGATGTAGTGAAGATTCATGTTCATACGAATGATCCTGGACTTGCAATTCAAAGAGCGCTTACATTCGGACAGTTATCCCGAATGAAGATTGATAATATGCGTGAAGAGCATCAGGAGAAATTGATCCGTGATGCGGAGAATCTTGCAAAACAGCAGGAACAGGATGCTGCTGAGAAGAAAGCCAGCGAACCAAGAAAGCCAATGGGATTCATTGCGGTTTCTATCGGTGAAGGAATCAATAATATTTTTAAAGAACTGGGAGTGGACTACATTATCGAAGGCGGTCAGACGATGAATCCAAGTACAGACGATATGTTGAAAGCGATCGATGAAGTCCATGCAGATACCGTATTTATTCTCCCGAATAACAAGAATATCGTTCTTGCGGCAAATCAGGCAAAACATCTTGTAGAAGATAAAGAAATCATCGTTATCCCAACCAAGACTGTGCCACAGGGAATTACAGCAATCATCAACTTCATGCCGGATGCAGATGCCAAAACGAATGAAGAGGCAATGCTGGAAGAAGTGAAAAATGTAAAGACCGGACAGGTAACTTATGCCGTGCGTGACACTCACATTGATGACAAGGAGATTCATGAAGGCGATATCATGGGTATCGGCGATCATGGAATTCTTGCAGTCGGAAGCGAAATTCGCAAGACAACATTGGATATGCTGGAGCAGCTTGTCGACGAAGATTCTGAACTGATCAGTATTTATTATGGTGAAGAAGTGAAAGAAGAAGACGCCAATGAATTGATCGAACAGATTGAAGAGTTATATCCAGATGCTGATGTGGATGCGCACTTTGGCGGACAGCCAATCTACTATTATGTATTAGCTGTAGAATAAGTCGGAAAAGAGAGATAACAGGGGGCGTTTTCGTCCCCTGTTTTTAGTAGGAAGAAGACGATGATTGAACAGACAAGTATAAAAGAAATAAAAGGTGTGGGAGAGAAGACCCAGAAATTATTTGAAAAGATCGGTATCTATACCGTTGGCGATCTGATCCGGTATTATCCGAGAGGTTATGGTGTGTATGAAGAGGCGACACCGATTTTCGAAGTAGAAGAAGGGCATATTCAGACGGTTTCCGGTGCAGTCTTTGGCAAAGTGCAGGTGTCCGGTACGAGAAATATGCAGGTGACAACCACGCATATCAAAGACTTGACGGGGACCATTCAAGTGATCTGGTTTCGTATGCCATTTTTAAGAAATACATTAAAGAGCGGTCAGCCCGTCACCCTTCGAGGCAAAGTTACAAGGCGCAGGAATCACCTCGTAATGGAACACCCGGAGCTTTTTTGTCCGCCGGACAAATACGATGAAAAATTAAATACATTGCAGCCAATTTACGGACTGACAGCCGGACTTAGTAATAATACTGTTATGAAAGCGGTAAAACAAGCACTTGAAGGGTTAAATCTTTCTAAAGAAAGCTTTCCGGAAGAACTTCGGTTGAAATATCAACTGGCAGAATATAACTATGCCGTGCGCGGAATTCATTTTCCGGAAGATAAGGAAGTATTTTATCATGCGAGAAAACGACTGGTATTTGAAGAATTTCTTTCTTTTATATTATCATTGCGTCAATTAAAGACGAGCAATGAACGGATGTCAAACGAATATGTAATGGAAGAGCATCCGGCGGTGAAAGAATTGATTCGTAAACTTCCTTATCAGTTGACGAATGCGCAGACTAAGGTGTGGCAGGAGATTTCGGAAAATATGAAATCTGATACGGTGATGTCCAGACTTGTGCAAGGTGATGTTGGTTCGGGAAAGACTATTGTAGCTGTGCTTGCATTATTAAATACTGCTATGAATGGTTATCAGGGGGCAATGATGGCGCCAACAGAAGTATTGGCAAGACAGCATTATGAGTCTATCTGTAAATTATTTGACACCTATGATATTCCTGTGAAGGTGGTTCTCCTTACGGGGTCTATGACGGCAAAAGAGAAGCGAAAGGTCTATGACCGGATTGAATGTGGGCTTGCAAAAATTATCATTGGAACTCATGCGCTGATTCAAGATAAGGTATTTTATGATAATCTTGCGCTTGTAATTACCGATGAGCAACACAGATTCGGAGTAAAGCAGCGAGAAACATTTGCCAATAAAGGCGGTGTGCCGCATGTACTTGTTATGAGTGCAACACCGATTCCGAGGACGCTTGCCATCATTCTCTACGGAGATCTTGATATTTCCGTTATTGATGAACTTCCGGCGAATCGGCTTCCCATTAAAAATTGTGTGGTAGATACCAGTTATCGAAATACCGCGTATGCGTTTATGAAAAAACAGATTGCAGAAGGCAGACAATGCTATGTGATCTGTCCTATGGTAGAAGAGAGCGAGAGCATGGAAGCGGAAAATGTCATTGATTATGCCGGAGAACTTCAAAAGGAAATGGGAGATGGTATCTTAGTCTCTTATCTTCACGGTAAAATGAAACAGGCACAAAAAGACGAGATCATGACGCAGTTCGGAGAAAATAAAATACAAATACTCGTATCAACAACTGTAATCGAAGTTGGAATTGATGTTCCCAACGCCACAGTCATGATGATTGAAAATGCAGAGCGCTTTGGACTTGCTCAGCTTCATCAGCTGAGAGGACGAGTAGGACGGGGAAAATATCAGTCTTATTGTATTTTTATGAGCGCATCTAAATCAAAAGAGACAAAAGAACGTCTTGAAATCTTGAACCATTCAAATGACGGATTTCAAATAGCCAGTGAAGATTTAAGGCTTCGCGGTCCCGGTGATTTCTTCGGTATCCGCCAAAGCGGACTTATGGATTTTAAATTGGCAGATGTGTATCAGGATAGCAATGTTTTAAAGATGGCAAATGAGGCTGCAAACTGGCTGGAAGAGGAAAAAATCGATTTATTGAAAATACTTCCAGATTATGAAAGAACTTCTAGTGTAATAATCTAAAACCTCCATATACTAGCATTGTAACAAAAACAAAAGTTACAAAGTTACGAAAAGGAGGAGAAGAACAATGGCAAATCGTTCATCAAACAGAGCAGCCGTACCTGAGGCAAAAGGTGCATTAGACAAATTCAAATACGAGGTTGCAAACGAGCTTGGAGTACCGTTGACAGACGGATACAACGGAGACCTTACTTCCAGACAGAATGGTTCTGTTGGCGGTTATATGGTAAAGAAAATGATCGAACAGCAGGAACAGCAGATGGCTGGTAAATAAGCAATAAGAAAATTAAAAACGTGAAAACGAAATTAAGGCGTGGTACTTAGAAAAAGAGAAGTATCATGCCTTGATTTTTTTATAATCATATATTGACATCTAACTACTATGTGGTACAAGGTAGCTGGAGGTGAAAGAAACATGTATGATAAATCCCAGTTGATGCGCGGAACACTGGAAGGCTGTATTTTGAAAATACTGCTGGATGAGACGACATACGGATATGAAATTGTAACCAGACTTCAAAAGTATGGATTTGAAGATATCAAAGAGGGCACCATTTATCCTCTCTTGGTACGACTGGAAAAGAAGAATATCATTTCTTCTGAATTTCGCCCGTCTCCGTTAGGACCAAGCCGAAAATACTATTCATTGACGGAAGAAGGGCAGGCATACTTTGAAGAATTCAAAACTTACTGGATGCAAGTATCTGCATCAGTAAACAAGTTGTTAAGTTTGGAGGGGTAGATCATGAACGAAACTATGAATGAAAAAAATAAAAAAACAATCCGCAAAATGAATAAATATATTAATACATTTCCGTTGGATGATCAGGCAATCCTTCAGATTCAGCAGGATATTGAAGGAATGGCACAAGAAGCACAGGAACGGGAAGAACCGTTGGAACAGATACTCGGAAAAGATCCAAGAGAATTTTGTGATGATCTTATCTATGCGGTAGGTGGAATTAAGACGCCGGGCGGACGTAAAATACTAAGAATTGCAGGAGCAATTTATCAGACACTAGGAGCTTTTGGAATTATAACGGGTTTACTTTTTTTGTTAACAGATTTATTTCTAAGCTTTGGTGAATTTCTTTCAACAATTCGAGGCTTTGGCTTTTGGAAAGAGGACATGTTTTCTATTTTAAGTTCCATAATATTTGGAGTTTTTTATTTAATTGCAGGAAAAAAAGGATTTCAATATAGCGCTGATGTGTCACAGGCGAATAAAGCAATGAGATGGGGAGTTGGTTTGCTTGGACTTGAACTGCTTGGTTTTATAGAAGCGGTGTTTGATACTCCTTTGGAGGCAGTTATTTCTCTTGCGATTGGATGTATTCCGGCTATCATGTATATCATAGGTGCAAGAAGAAACCGTCCGCACACGGAAGAAGCAATTTAGAAAGAAAGCGAAATAGTTTTATGGCTGTCTCGGATTGACTTTTCTTTTATTCAATTTTATAATTATTTAAAATAGTATTTATGATACCAGAGTGTGAGAGCACAATGTGCAGAACATCTATCTGGTATCTTTTGAATTTCTTATAATATAAGGGGATTTTTTATGAGAGTGATCGCAGGTTCAGCCAAAAGGCTGCAATTAAAAACTTTAGATGGAATGGACACAAGACCAACCACAGACCGGATTAAAGAGACGTTATTTAACATGCTGACACCGTATCTTTATGACTGCATGTTTCTTGATTTGTTTGCCGGAAGTGGCGGAATTGGAATTGAGGCGCTCAGCAGAGGCGCTATGGGTGCAGTTTTTGTTGAGAAGAACCCAAGGGCAATGTCCTGTATTCGTGATAACCTTAAGACGACGAATCTTATGAAGAAGGCAATTACGATGTCTACCGATGTGATGACAGCGCTTTATAAACTGGAAGGTGATAAACAGTTTGATTATATTTTCATGGACCCTCCGTATCATCAAGAACTAGAACAGAAAGTTTTGGAGTATTTATCTGGTTCCAATCTTCTGGCGGAAGAAGGAGTGATCATTGTGGAAGCAGCAAAGGAGACAACTTTTGACTATCTTCAGGATCTTGGATTTACCGTAATCAAAACAAAAGAATATAAGACAAATAAACATGTTTTTATTGAACCTTTAGGGAGGAAAGAAGTATGTTAAGAGCAGTTTATCCAGGGAGTTTTGATCCGGTTACTAATGGACATCTGGATATTATCAGACGATCCAGATGTCTTGCGGATGAATTAATTGTAGGAGTGCTGAATAATAAGGCAAAAACACCGTTGTTTTCCGTGGAAGAACGTGTTAAAATGTTAGAAGAAATGACCAAAAATATGACGGGAGTAAAGGTGGTCCCTTTTGAGGGACTTCTGGTAGATTTTGCAAAAGAAATGTCTGCAGGAATTGTTGTGAGAGGTCTTCGGGCTGTGACTGATTTTGAATACGAGCTTCAGATGGCTCAGACGAACAACAAGCTTTCACCGGAACTGGAAACGGTATTTCTTACAACAAGTCTTGAATATTCTTATCTTAGTTCAACGATAGTAAAGGAAGTGGCAGCTTTTGGAGGGGATATTTCTCAGTTTGTACCAGAGACGATTGAGAGAAGAATACAAGAGAAAATCATGAAAAGGAGAGTGTAAATAATGAGTAGCCGTATTGAACAGATCATTGAAGAAATCGAGGAGTATATTGACAGCTGTAAATTCCAGCCATTGTCTACATCCAAGATCATTGTAAATAAAGATCAGATGGATGAGCTTCTTCGTGAACTTCGTATGAAGACACCAGACGAGATTAAACGTTATCAGAAAATTATTGCTAATAAAGATGCGATCCTTGCGGATGCACAGGCAAAGGCTGAAAGCTTGATCGAGGACGCACAGATTCAGACAACAGAGCTTGTCAGCGAGCATGAGATCATGCAGCAGGCATATGCACAGGCAAATGAAGTTGTGACAGCAGCCACAGAGCAGGCACAGCAGATTCTTGACAATGCAACAAGAGACGCAAATGATATCCGTATCGGCGCTATGCAGTATACAGATGATTTATTGGCAAATGCGGAGAGTATTATCGGACATACATTAGATGGTTATACAACCAAATATGACGGTCTGGTTAATTCTCTTCAGGAGTGTTACGATATGGTCCGCAATAACCGTGCGGAACTTGAGATTCCGGAACAGTCAGCAAGCGGACTTGAAGCTGCTTACGGCACAGTAGAGGAAGAGGAGCCGGAATTTGATCTCGAAGCAGAGGACGAGGATGAATTCGTATAAAATTTTCATTTAGTAAAAAAGAATAAATAACAAACAGCAAGAAGGCTGGTCACTCCCGCGGTGATCAGCTTTTGTATTATGTATGGAACAATGGATAGTCCACTCCCCTGAAGCATGGATGCAGTCTGGACAAGACAACAAAAACCTCCGAACGATATGAGGGCAAGACTGAATATGTATTTCCAACAGAAAGCGAGAGAAGACTGACATATAGAGATGATTCCGGTAGTCATTTCCAGTGGAGATAATAAAAGCGGAGATAAATCAGGATTTTTAAAAGGAAGAAGACTTCCAAGCTCTATCAGAATCGTGAAAAGCATCATATACCCTCCGATTTTTGTAATAGTTTCAAATCCATTCATAATACAATAATCAAATAGTCCACCGTTTGTTTCTTGTTTTATCCGGGACGGTGAAGCGGTTGAGTGTCCTTCTCCGTATGCAATGAATTCTTTGCGAAAAAGAAAACTGCACAGAACAGGAGAGCCAATGAGAATTCCGAGAGTTGGAAGTGTGAGAGCGGGGGTGTTCAAGTTTTGCTGAATAAAGAAACTGATGATAAACATAGGGCTTGTATTGTTACAAAAAGAGAGTAAATACGACGCTTCTCTGTATGAGATTTTTTGTCTGCGCAGAAGGTCGGCGGTGAATTTGCTCCCCAGCGGGTATCCGCAGAGAAAACCTGACAGAATTACAATGGAGCCGTATTCGGATACATGAAATATACGACAAAAAAGAGGTTTTGTAAGTTTGGACAGCAAATGAATTGCTCCGGTTTCAAGGAGCAGATTTGTCAGAATCAGGAAAGGAAGCAGGGTGGGAAGTACCGTATGAAACCATAACACAAGACCTTTACCGGCTCCGGTAACGCAAGTTTTAGGAAAAAGCAAAATTAAAAAGAAGAAAAATATTGTTAAAAGTGCTGAAAATTTACCCTTCATCATCAAAATACCTTCGTAAAAATTGTCACTTTTATTCTATGGATTAGGTTGATTTTTTATGAACTATGTACCATAATGAGAGATAGAAAATATGTAAAAGAGAGGGAATGAAAATGGCAGTGTTAGAAAATTTAGAACCTAAAAAAGTATTTCATTTTTTCGAGGAGATCAGCGAAGTTCCGCGTGGCACCTTCAACATTAAGGGAATCAGTGATTATTGCACAAAATTTGCTAAGGATCGTAATTTAGAAGTGGTTCAGGACGAAGTGGGCAACGTTGTAATAAAGAAGCCGGGAACAACAGGTTACGAAAATAGCGCACCTGTTATTTTGCAAGGTCACATGGACATGGTTTGTGAAAAACGTCCGGACAGCAATCATGATTTTACAAAAGATCCACTGGAACTTCAGATTGTGGATGGAAACATTGTGGCTAAAGATACAACATTAGGTGGTGACAATGGTATTGCGCTTGCAATGGCAATGGCGCTTTTGGACAGCGATGATATTCCGCATCCGCCGTTGGAGGTTTTATTTACGATAGACGAAGAAACCGGAATGGGCGGCGCAGCAGCAATTGATATGTCTCTGTTTAAAGGGAATATGCTGATCAATCTGGATTCCGAAGAAGAAGGAATCTTTACAGCGGGATGTGCCGGTGGAATCAATTATCAGAATCATATTCCGGTTAAGAAGGAAAGTGTTTCGGGAACAGAGGTTACTGTGCGTATCCACGAACTTCTCGGCGGTCATTCGGGATTTGAGATCACAAAACAGAGAGGAAATGCAAATAAGATGATGGGGCGTCTTTTAGATCGCATTTCTCGTGATGTAGATTTTGTTATTGAAACAATTGCAGGCGGTTCTAAAGACAATGTAATTGCTCTTAGCGCAACGGCAAAGATTGTTGTAAAGCCTGAAGATGTAGATAAAGTTAAAAAACACGTTGAAGAGATGAAGAAGTTATGGGATTCTGAATTTATGGGAGATGAACCAACACTTACCGTGGATGTTGCCGAGAATCCTGATGTGTCTGTTGCGGCTTTTGATAAAGACAGTACAGATCGTGTAATCTCTTATTTGATCATTTGTCCGAACGGAGTGATTGAGTACAGCAGAAAGCTTGCAGGAAGCGTAGAGACATCTTTAAATCTCGGAGTAGTAGAAACAAACGATGAAGAAAATTATGTAAAAGCTTCCTATCAGATCCGCAGCTCTCTTGAGAGTAAGAAATATCAGGTTCGCGAACAGTTAGACCGTTGTGCAAAAGTTGTCGGAGCAAAAATAGTTGTTGCGAGCGAATATCCAGGATGGGAATATAAACCGGAATCAAAACTTCGCACAATTATGGTAGATACATATAAAGACATGTATGGAAAAGAACCGGAAATCGTTACGGTTCATGCCGGATTGGAGTGTGGATTATTCTTAAACAAACGTCCGGAGCTGGACTGCGTATCTATCGGATCTGATCTTAGAGATGTTCATTCCTTTAAGGAGAGTCTTGACATTGCCTCCGCTGAGCGTGTATGGGACTATCTCAAAGAGCTTATGAGAAGATTAAAATAAACAGAAGAAATCTATGATGTCGGCAGAAAATATTTTCTGCCGGCTTTTTTAGTGGAAATTTATTTCTGTATCATAAAAATACTTTATCGTCTATATATTGCTAAGAAGTTGTTGTGTAGGAAAAATTATGAAAGCATTTCATTCGGGAAGAATTATTTTACTATTATTTCTTTGTTCCTTTTTCTCGGTACTTACCGCAAATCGATGTCTTGAAATTGGAGTGCGCAATACTTGTCGGAAAAAGACGATACAAGATCAGGAATACCGCGCTCAATTTTTCTCGACAGAACAAAGGGAAGGTAACGCATTATTATCAAAAGAATGCCTTCGCTTTCTCCAGTGCGTGGAAAACGAAGTGAGTTATTACCCTGTTGCCGAATCTTCTGTGGATAAGTCTTTAACTACATCCTTTATTAATTGTTGGATGAAGGACAGGAGTTATGGAGGAGCACGAGGCCATGAGGGGACAGATCTTATGGCTTCTGTTAATAAAAGAGGGATTTATCCTATCGTCAGTATGACGGATGGCGTAGTAACAAACCTTGGATGGCTGGAAAAAGGCGGCTATCGAGTCGGCATTACTTCTGATAGTGGTACTTATTATTACTACGCTCATTTGGAAAGCTACTCTAACATTAATGAAGGAGATCGGGTGAAAGCCGGAGAACTTTTAGGCTTCATGGGAGATTCTGGTTACGGGCCGGAGGGGACGACGGGTAATTTTGCGGTTCATTTACATGTAGGAATCTATTTCTATGAAAATGGAAAAGAAGTAAGTGTGAATCCTTATTATGTCTTGAAATATTTAGAAAGTAAGAAGTTGAAATATGTGTTCAAAAATTGAGTTATAAGGATAGATGTGCTATAATAATTTATTATGGGTAATTATTGTTTACATTCACTTAAGGAAATAGATTGTCGTTTATTACAGGAGGAAACAGCATGAAGCTGCCAGAGATATTTGAAGAAAAAATGAAGGGACTATTAAAAGAGGAATTCCCAGAATATATTGCCTGCTATGAAGAGCCAAGGTATTATGGTCTTCGCGTAAATACCGGAAAAATTTCCGTGGAAGATTTCAAAAAGATCTGTCCATTTGAGATTCAGCCGATTCCGTGGATTGAAAATGGATTCTACTATGACGGGGAATCTGTAGTTCCGTCTAAGCATCCATACTATTTTGCAGGTCTTTATTATCTGCAGGAACCAAGCGCCATGACACCGGCTAACAGACTCCCTATTGAACCAGGGGATAAGGTTCTGGATGTATGTGCGGCGCCGGGCGGCAAGGCGACAGAGCTTGGAGCAAAATTAAAAGGCGAAGGTGTACTTATTGCGAACGATATCAGTAATTCCAGAGCAAAAGGGCTCCTTAAAAATATCGAAGTATTCGGGATTGGGAATGTTCTTGTTTTAAGTGAAGAACCGGGAAAGCTGGAAGGTTATTTTGAAGAATATTTTGATAAGATTCTTATTGACGCACCATGCTCCGGTGAAGGAATGTTCCGAAAAGACAAGAAAATGGTAAAGGCATGGGAGGAACATGGACCGGAATTTTTTGCCAATATCCAGAAAAGCATTATCACACAGGCTGCAAGAATGTTAAAGCCGGGGGGATTGATGCTTTATTCAACTTGTACGTTTGATGCAAGAGAGAATGAAGGAAGCATTGAATATTTAAAAAATGCTTATCCGGAATTTGAGATTTTGGAAATTGCTCCTTATGAGGGATTTGAAAAAGGAATTCCGGAACTTACAAAAAATAAGGACAAAGAGTATGAAAAAACGGTCCGCATATTCCCGCACAAAATGAAAGGAGAAGGTCATTATCTGGCGCTTCTTAGAAAAGGGGATGAAAAAGCAGAGGCTAAACGACTTGCTGAAAAGACTGCTGCCTCAAAGGGTTCGGCGAGAAAGAGAGGAAAGAAACTTCCAGAAGATTTGGAGTTATTCTTTCAAGATATTTCTTGGGAGATGGATGCAAACCGTCTTGATATTCACGGGGAGCGCGTCTATTATATGCCGGAAGATTTACCGGATGTAAAGGGAATCCGTTTCCTTCGCACAGGTTTATTGCTAGGTGAACTTAAGAAAAATCGTTTTGAGCCAAGTCAAGCGCTTGCCATGTGTTTGAAAAAAGAAGAATATAGGAAAGTTATTGATATTTCTGCTGAGGATGACAGAATTAGCCGCTACCTTAAAGGTGAAACGCTGGAGGTAGACGACTTGACAGATAAAAAAGCAAAAGGCTGGTATCTTATCTGTGTAGATGGATATCCGCTTGGATGGGGAAAGATTGCCGGAGGTACTTTGAAAAATAAATATCTTCCGGGATGGAGGCTTTGTTAATGATCAGATTGGATAAATATTTGGCAGATATGGGCTGTGGTACAAGACAAGAAGTAAAGAAATTGATTCGAAGCGGACAAGTATCTGTAGATGGTGCAGTTGTAAAGAAACCAGATACAAAAGTGGAGCAAACAGTTCAAGAAGTCTGCTTAAACGGAGAAAAAGTTGGATATGAAAGCTTTGAATATTATATGTTAAATAAACCAGCCGGAGTTATTTCAGCAACTGAGGATCGAAGCTGCCAGACTGTTGTGGATCTTATCAAAGAGAAGAAGAGAAAAGATCTGTTTCCTGTAGGGAGACTGGATAAGGACACGGAAGGGCTTCTGTTGATCACGAATGATGGAGAGCTGGCACATCGTCTGTTATCTCCGAAAAAACATGTGGACAAATGTTATTTTGCCCGTGTATCCGGTAAGGTAACGGAAGACGATGTGAGAAGTTTTGAAAATGGAGTCAATATCGGAAGCCTAGAACAGCCGGAGATTACAATGCCCGGAAAGCTTGAAATTATCACATCGGATGAGATTTCCCAGATTCATCTGACCATTCAGGAAGGAAAGTTTCACCAAGTAAAGCGGATGTTTCAAGCAGTTGGCAAAGAAGTGATTTATTTAAAACGACTTCGGATGGGTACACTTGTATTGGATGAAAACTTAAGTATCGGCGAATACCGCCCACTGACAAAAGAGGAGTTAGAAAAATTATGATAAATTTGTTGAAAGACGTGGATGCAGTCATTTTTGATATGGATGGAACATTGATTGATTCCATGTGGATCTGGCCGGATATCGATGATGTTTATTTAGAAAAATATCATCTTACGAAACCGGAAAATTTCCATGAAGGAATGGAGGGAATGAGTTACACAGAAGTAGCGCAGTATTTCCTTAATATTTTTCCAACACTGTCTATGACTATTGATGAAGTGATGGATGAATGGACACAGATGGCGCACGAACGATACGTGACTCAAGTTGATTTAAAGAACGGGGCGCTGGAATTCCTTGACACATTGAAAAAAGCAGGGATTAAAACAGGAATTGCCACCAGCAATGGTCGAACCCTCGTGGATGATACACTGGAGGCGCTTAAGATCCGTTCTTTATTTGATAGTGTTAAATGTGCCTGCGAAGCAGGCGCCGGAAAACCTGCACCGGATGTTTACCTTCTGGTGGCAAAGGAGATGGGCGTACAGCCTGAGCGTTGTCTTGTATTTGAAGATGTACCAATGGGAATCTTGGCAGGAAAAAATGCGGGAATGACTGTCTGCGCGGTGGAAGATGATTTTTCTGCCCCGCAGCGCGGGAAAAAACGTGAATTAGCGGATTATTATATTCAAGATTATGACGATATTAAAAATGGAACATATGAGGTGTTAAAATAATGAGCAATGGTTTTTTACCGATTTGTAAAAGAGATATGGAAGAACGTGGTTGGGAACAGCTTGATTTTGTTTATGTGTGCGGGGATGCCTATGTGGATCATCCTTCTTTTGGACACGCTATTATTATGCGTACATTAGAAGCACACGGTTATAAGGTCGGAATCATTTCTCAGCCGGATTGGAAAAATCCGGAAAGCATTATGGAGTTTGGAGAACCAAGGCTTGCTTTTCTTGTGTCTTCCGGTAATATGGACTCCATGGTGAACCATTATTCTGTATCGAAGAAACGAAGGAAAACAGATGCCTATACACCGGGCGGAGTCATGGGAAAACGCCCTGATTATGCGGCGATTGTATATAGTAATCTTATCCGTCAAGTGTACAAAAAGACGCCGATTATTTTAGGTGGAATTGAAGCAAGCCTTCGAAGACTTGCTCATTATGATTATTGGTCGGATAAATTAAAGCGTTCCATTTTACTGGATTCCGGAGCAGATCTTATTTCTTATGGAATGGGTGAGCGTTCGATTGTAGAAATCGCGGAAGCTCTTGACAGTGGAATTGATATCAAAGATATTACCTTTATTGACGGGACAGTCTGCAAGGTGAAGAGTCTGGACTCCGTCTATGATGCGATTCTTCTGCCTTCTTATGAAGAGTTAAAGAAAGAGAAATTAAACTACGCAAAAAGTTTTTATACACAATATTGCAATACCGATCCCTTTACAGGAAAACGAATGGCGGAAGCGTATGGTGAGCACTTGTATGTGGTACAGAATCCACCGTCAAAACCGCTTACACAAGCGGAGATGGATAGAACGTACAGTTATCCTTATATGAGAACTTATCACCCGTCTTACGAAGAAGCGGGCGGCGTTCCGGCGATCCGTGAGGTGAAATTCAGTCTGATCAGTAACAGGGGATGTTTTGGGGGCTGTAATTTCTGTGCACTGACATTTCATCAAGGACGGATCATTCAGACGAGAAGCCATGAGTCCCTTGTCAATGAAGCAAAAAAAATGATCTGGGAAGAAGATTTTAAAGGTTATATTCACGATGTGGGAGGCCCAACTGCTGATTTCCGACATCCTGCCTGCGATAAACAGCTGGAACATGGAGTGTGTAAGAATCGACAATGTTTATTCCCGACACCTTGTAAGAATCTGAAGGCAGACCACAAGGATTATATCGAACTTTTAAAGAAGTTAAGAGAGCTGCCGAATGTAAAAAAAGTGTTTATTCGGTCAGGAATAAGATTTGACTATGTACTTGCGGATCCTGATGATACATTTTTCTATGGATTGTGCGAACACCATGTCAGTGGACAGCTGAAAGTGGCGCCGGAGCATGTGGCAGATGCGGTGCTTACGAAAATGGGAAAGCCTAAAAATAGTGTTTATCAAGCATTTGTCAAAAAATATAAAAAAATCAATCAGCAATTAGGAAAGGAGCAGTATCTTGTTCCGTATCTTATGTCTTCACATCCGGGTTCGACAATGAAAGAAGCGGTGGAACTGGCAGAATATTTAAGAGATCTTGGATATATGCCGGAACAGGTACAGGACTTTTATCCGACACCATCTACGATCTCAACATGTATGTACTATACAGGCGTTGATCCAAGAGATATGAAACCGGTATATGTTCCGAAGAATCCTCATGAGAAAGCAATGCAGAGAGCATTGATCCAGTATCGGAATCCGAAAAACTACGATTTGGTTCTTGAGGCATTGAAAAAAGCAGACCGCATGGATCTGGTGGGCTATGACAAACATTGTCTGATCCGTCCAAAGAGATCGGAAGCAGGAAAGGAACGTAATTATTCTAAAGCAGACGGTAAACAATCCGCGAACGGACGGAAGAAGAAAAAGACAATCCGTAATGTTCACAAGAAAAAAACTGGGGGCAGAAAATCATGAGAATCGCAATTGTAACAGGCGCTTCTTCCGGGATGGGAAGAGAATTTGCAAGACAGATTCCAAGACTGTATCAAAATTTGGATGAAATCTGGCTTGTAGCAAGAAGGACAGAGCGACTGAAAGAATTAAAAGAAGAATTACCGATTCCGGTGCGCATTTTCGATGGCGATCTGGAGCGTGATTATATTTATGAAAAAATAGACCGCGAACTTTTTCTGACAAAGAGTGACATCCGAATGTTGGTCAACAGTGCCGGATTTGGAAAAGTAGGATCGTTAAAAGAGGCAGAACAAAAAGAGCAGCTTAGTATGATCCGCGTAAATTGTGAGGCGCTTACGAAGATGTGTATGGTCTGTATGCCTTATTTTTCTAAAGGGAGCCGGATTCTAAATGTGGCTTCTGTTGCGGCATTTACTCCACAGCCGGGATTCGCAGTGTATGCAGCTTCTAAAGCATATGTATATAATTTCTCCAGAGCGATTCGGGAAGAATTTCGAAAAGACGGAATCAGTGTTACGGCAGTCTGTCCGGGACCTGTCAGAACAGAATTCTTCCTTCGAAGTGGTGAGCTGGCGGGAGACAGCCGGAAATTTGTTGAGGCGGAAGCAAAAGACGTCGTTCGACAGGCATTAAAAGATGCTGTTATGAGAAAGGGTGATTCTGTATATTCGCTTCCTATGAAAGCAGGAAAACTTGCATCCAGACTGTGCCCGGCAGGGCTCGTGGCTTATGTTATGGGACGCATCAATCACGTATAGACATAAGGAGTAAAGATTGAAATGACAATAGAAAAGGGACAGCCGGGCTATATCAAAGCCCGCAAGATGAAATATCTTATATTTGCGATTGTTGAATTCGCAATTGTGGCAGCACTTGTGATACTCGGATATGTGCAAACAGGTTCTAAGATGAATCTTCTTACTGTCGTGGCTGTGGTAGGGTGTCTGCCTGCTGCCAAAATGTTGGTAGAATTTATTGCTATGGCACCACATGAGAGTATTGAACCTAAGAAGTATACCGAAATTGAAGAAAAAGCACCATTACTTACGAAAATGTATGACATGATTCTTACCGTGAATGATAAGATGATGCCCGTAGAAGTCTTCGTGATTTCCGGACATGTCATCTGCGGATATGCATCCAGCGATAAGACAGATGAAGTTAAGACAGCAAGGTTTTTGAAACATATGCTGGAAAAAAATCATTATGAAAAAATTACCGTGAAGGTTTTCCATGATTATACAGCATTTTTATCCAGAGCCGAGGGAATGAATAACATGGCGGCTGTTGATCATGCTGATACAAAAAGAAGAGAACACAAGATCAAAAACCTGATTTTAAGCACATCCATGTAAAAGAGAGTATATTATGCGAGAAATTGTGATCAAAGAAAATGAAGCCGGACAGCGTTTTGACAAGTTTTTAAAAAAATATCTGTCAGAGGCGACCGGTGGTTTTCTGTATAAAATGCTTCGAAAAAAGAATATTGTATTGAATGGGAAAAAAGCAACCGGAAATGAAAAATTGAACTGCGGAGACAAAGTGAAATTTTTTCTTGCAGATGAAACGATTGATAAATTCTCAGGAAAAGAGAAAGCTTCTGCCAGATATGAAACGCTTCCTAAGACCAGCCTTTCTGTTCTTT
Organism: uncultured Dorea sp.; assembly: GCA_900543415.1. Classification (GTDB taxonomy): domain Bacteria; phylum Bacillota; class Clostridia; order Lachnospirales; family Lachnospiraceae; genus Dorea_D. The sequence goes on from UQRE01000006.1 coordinate 49,963, forward strand.
ATGAAGATGATCATGTGCTGATCTTCAACAAACCTGCCGGACTTTTGTCCCAGAAATCAAAGGCTGATGACGTATCGGTAGTTGAATATTTGATTCAGTATCTGTTGAAAACCGGAAGTTTAAAACAAGAAGACCTTACAACCTTTAAGCCTTCCATCTGTAATCGTCTGGATCGAAACACAAGCGGCCTCATTACCGCCGGAAAAAGTCTTGCCGGACTTCAGAAATTAGGGGAACTATTCAAAGAAAGAACAATGAAAAAGTATTATCTCTGCCTTGTAAAGGGAAGAGTGGACAAGAAGCAGTATATTTGTGGATTCCTTCACAAAGATGAAAAGACAAATACAGTGCGGGTTCAGGAAAACAGACTTCTTAAAGATGACCTTCCGATCGAGACGGAATATGAGCCGATCGCATGGAAGAAAGATGTGACACTGTTAAAGGTTCATTTGATCACCGGGCGCACACACCAGATCCGTGCACATCTTGCTTCCGTTGGCCATCCTCTCATCGGAGATACAAAATACGGAGAAGAGAAGGTTAACGGAAGGTACCGTACAAAATATCATTTGAAATGGCAGCTTCTTCATGCATATGAGCTTATCTTTCCAAAGCTTGATCCACCTTTTGAAGCATTATCAAAGAGGAGGGTGACTGCCCCTGTGCCAAAAGAATTTTACCAGATGATAAAGGAGACAGAATGGGAACATGGAACTCAAGAGGCCTTAGAGGTTCTACACTAGAAGATATGATTAACCGGACCAATGAGCGGTATCAGGAACAGAAACTTGCGCTGATCCAGAAAATACCAACGCCTATCACACCGGTGAAAATGGATAAAGAACACCGTCATATCACACTGGCTTATTTTGATCAGCGAAGTACCGTAGACTATATCGGGGTTGTACAGGGAATTCCCGTATGCTTTGACGCGAAGGAGTGCGTCGCAGATACATTTCCTCTTCAAAATGTACATGAACACCAGGTGGAATTTATGCAGGCATTTGAAAGGCAGGAAGGAATTGCATTTCTTTTGATTTATTATTCTGCAAGACATATTTTGTATTATATGCGGTGCGAGGAACTTCTGACCTATGTAAAAAGAGCAGAAAACGGCGGAAGAAAAAGTATCAGATTTGATGAACTGGACCCTCGTTTTTTCCTGAATTTAAAAAATGGTTATCTGGTGCCTTATCTGGATGGAATCAATCTTGATCTTACTGTTCGTGAAGAACTTGACAAATAAAGGGAAAATGCTTATAATTTAAAATATTTTAATGTGTTAGCACACTAAAGCGAGCTGAGAAACAGGGAGGTACTATGAAGAAATTATTACACACTCCTGAGGGAGTCCGGGATATTTACAATGTAGAATGCGGAAAAAAACTGGCACTGGAAAGCAGACTGAAAAAGACACTGCATTTATACGGTTACCATGATATTCAGACTCCGATGTTTGAGTATTCGGAAGTATTCCGCAAAGAGATTGGAACGATTCCTTCGAAAGATCTCTATAAATTTTTCGATAAAGAAGGGAATACACTTGCTCTGAGACCAGATATTACTCCGTCCGTGGCAAGGGCAGCTTCCACTTTATTCGCGGACGAGACGCTGCCAATCCGCTTGTGTTATACAGGAAATACATTTATTAACCATTCCAGTTATCAGGGGCGTTTAAGAGAAGTGACCCAGATGGGCGCAGAGCTTCTCGGCGACGACTCTGTAGAAGCAGATGCAGAAATGCTGGCAATGGTCATTGAAGCGCTCCTTGCTGTGGGCGTGAAAGAATTTCAGATTAATGTGGGAAATGTTGATTTCTTTCAGAGTTTAATGGAAGATGCCAGCTTAGAGGAAGAGGATCGGGAACGGGTGTTAGAGCTGATCGGAAACCGAAACTATTTTGGTCTTCAGGAATATCTGGAAAGTATTGCCGTTACCCGGAGTGTGAAAGAAGCATTTGTGTCATTGGGAGAGTTGACAGGTGGTGTTGAGATTCTTGCGAAAGCGAAAAATCTGGCGCCGAATTCTTCCGGGATTATGGCTGTAAAACGGTTGGAGAAGATCTATGATATGCTTGCAGTCTACGGAGTGGAAAATTATGTAACCTTTGACCTGAGCATGATGGGAACGTATGGCTATTATACGGGAATCATTTTCCGCGGATATACTTACGGAACCGGGGATGCCATTGTAAAGGGAGGGCGCTATGATCATCTGTTGGAAAAATTCGGAAAGACTTCTCCGTCGATTGGTTTCGCCATCGTTGTAGATGAACTGATGAATGCTATGAATCGCCAGAAGCTTAGAATCGTTTATACAAGAAAAAATACACTGATTCTGTATGACGATGAGGTTACAAAAAAAGCAGTAGCTCTCGCACAGGATTTAAGAAAAAAAGCGAAAAATGTAGAAATGATCAAAAAGGCAAAAGATCGTCTGTTAGAAGAATATGTGGAATATGGCAGAGAGTATTATGCCGGCAATCTCATTTACCTTAAGAAAACAGAAGAGATTACCATGGTCAACCTTGTCACCGGTGAACACAAGATCGTGAATGGACAGAATGGAGTATAGAACAATGAGATATTTGACATTTGCTCTGGGAAAAGGGCGTCTTGCAAGACAGACATTGGAACTTTTTGAGAGAATAGGAATTACCTGTGAAGAAATGAAGGACTCTGATTCCCGAAAGCTGATCTTTACAAACGAAGAACTGAAATTAAAATTTTTCCTGGCAAAGGGACCGGATGTCCCGACTTATGTAGAATACGGTGCGGCGGATATCGGTGTTGTCGGAAAAGATACTATATTGGAGGAAGGCCGGAAGGTTCACGAGGTGCTGGATCTTGGGTATGGAAAATGCAGAATGTGTGTCTGTGGTCCCAAAGAGGCTTCTGCGCTTCTTAAACACCATGAGCTGATCCGTGTGGCGACAAAATATCCGAATATAGCAAAAGATTATTTTTACAATAAAAAGTACCAGACGGTAGAAATTATCAAATTAAACGGTTCCATCGAACTTGCCCCGATTGTCGGATTGTCAGAAGTAATCGTAGATATCGTGGAAACCGGTTCTACACTGAAAGAAAATGGTCTGGAAGTTTTGGAGGAAGTGTGTCCGCTTTCTGCAAGAATGATTGTAAATCCGGTAAGTATGCGTATGGAAAGTGAGCGTATAAAAACGCTGTTAATGAAACTTAGAATGCAGTTATAGAGGTGAGAAAATAATGAGAATACAGCGGTTAGATCACGATACAAAAAAGAATCTTCTGGAAGATTTGCTGAAGCGCAGCCCGAACCAATACAGCGCTTATGAGAAAGATGTGGCTAAAATTCTGGAGGATGTAAAAAGGGAAGGTGACAAAGCTCTGTTTGGTTATACTGCCAGATTTGACGGAGCACATCTGGATGCAGAAACTGTACGGGTGACAGAGCAGGAGATTCAGGAAGCCTATGATCAGGTTGACGAGGAACTTCTTGGGATTATTCGCAGAGCATTACATAATATTCGCACTTATCATGAAAAGCAGAGACAGAACAGTTGGTTTGACAGCCGACCGGACGGAACAATCCTTGGTCAGAAAGTGACAGCCTTAGCAAGAGTCGGTGTCTATGTGCCGGGTGGGAAAGCCGCATATCCATCGTCTGTATTAATGAATATTGCGCCTGCTAAGGCGGCGGGAGTAGATGAAATCATTATGGTCACACCTCCTGATAAAAATGGAAAAGTTACGCCGACAACGCTAGTGGCTGCAAAAGAAGCCGGAGCTGATGTGGTATATAAGATTGGCGGTGCACAGGCAATCGGAGCGTTGGCATACGGAACAGAGAGCATACCTAAAGTAGATAAGATTGTAGGACCGGGCAATATATACGTTGCCCTTGCCAAAAAGGCGGTCTACGGTCATGTAAGTATCGATGCGATTGCCGGTCCCAGTGAGATTCTTGTAATCGCAGACGATTCTGCCAACCCGTCTTATGTGGCAGCTGACCTATTGTCTCAGGCAGAACACGATGAGCTTGCCTCTGCCATTCTTGTCACAACAAGCGAAGAGCTTGCAGACGCGGTATCAAAAGAAGTAGATCGTTTTACAGCACAGCTGTCCAGAAAAGAAATCATTCAGAAGTCACTGGATAACTATGGGTATATTTTAATTGCAGAATCCATGGATGAAGCTATCAGCATTGCAAATGAGATTGCTTCCGAACACCTTGAGATTCAGACGAAAAATCCGTATGATGTGATGACAAAGATTCGAAATGCAGGAGCGATTTTTATCGGTGAATATTCCAGTGAACCGCTGGGTGATTATTTTGCAGGTCCGAACCATGTACTTCCGACAAATGGAACCGCAAAATTTTTCTCCCCGCTGTCCGTGGATGATTTTATCAAAAAATCAAGTATTATCGCTTATTCAAAAGAGGCATTGGAGAAAGTACATGAAGATATTGAAAGCTTTGCAGCAGCCGAACGGCTTACCGCTCATGCCAATTCTATCCATGTACGATTTAATAAGGAATAGGAGAATATCTTATGAATCGAATTGCAAAATGTGAAAGAAAAACAAAAGAGACGAATATTTCCCTTACTTTAAATCTTGACGGAACCGGCAATAATAAGATTCATACAGGCATCGGTTTTTTTGATCATATGCTGGATGGGTTTGCAAGGCATGGTCTGTTTGATCTGAATGTATCCGTAAGCGGTGATCTGGACGTAGACTGTCATCATACAATTGAAGATACCGGAATTGTTCTCGGTACAGCGATACGGGAAACGCTTGGTGACAAGGCGGGAATTAAGCGTTATGGTCACATGATCCTTCCGATGGACGAGACGTTGGCACTGTGCGCAGTAGATCTGTCAGGAAGACCGTATCTTAATTTTGACGCGGAATTTACAGTTCCCCGACTTGGAGAGATGGATACAGAAATGGTGAAAGAATTTTTCTATGCGGTATCGTATAGTGCTGCCATGAATCTTCATCTTAAGATCTTAGATGGTGGAAATAATCACCATATGGCTGAAGCGTTGTTCAAGAGCTTCGGTAAAGCCCTTGACATGGCTGTAATGGAAGAACCCCGCATTACAGGAGCATGGACAACAAAGGGAAGTCTTTAAAGGAGTTGTAGTAATATGAGTTATAAAAGATTAATTCCCTGCATCTTTATTGCAGGCGGAAAAGTAGTAAAATGGGTGAATGATAAAACGGTTCTCTGTGAGGATGCGGTGAAACTTGCCAGATATTACAGTGATCACGGGGCGGATGAACTGCTTGTATTTGATCTGTCTGATTCAGACGAAGATCATGATAACAGTATTGATCTTATGCGAAAGATTAATCGTAACATCAGTATTCCGATGGTTGCCGGCGGCAACATCAAACGTCTTGAGGATGTTAAGAAGATTCTGTATGCCGGCGCGAAACGTGCAATGCTTAATTTCTCAAAACCGGGGAGTGTTGCTGAAGTCGAAGAGGCTGCAAAGCGGTTCGGAAAAGAAAAGATCGCAGTATCGCTCAATGATTTTGACGCTTTGTTTAAACATCAACAGATCATTGAGGATTTTACAAGTGAAATCATCTTCATGCATCGTCTGGACCTTAATTCCGTGATGAACGTGACAGATATACCATGTGTTATCCTTACCGACACAGAAGAGAAACCGGAATTATTTAAGATTTTAAAATGTCCGGGAGTCAAAGGGTTATCGGGAAAATATATCAGCCAGTCCAACATGGATTTTGTGACATTTAAAGAGGAATGCAAGCAAGAAGGAATTAAAATGACCTCCTTTGAAAGTATTATGGATTTTTCTCAGTTCAAGCTAAATGAGCAGGGACTGCTTCCGGTGATTGTACAGCACTATAAGACAAAGGATGTACTTATGCTTGCATATATGAACGAAGAAGCTTTCGATAAGACGATTAAAACCGGGAAAATGACCTATTACAGCAGAAGCAGAAACGCATTGTGGGTAAAAGGTGAGACGAGCGGACATTTCCAATATGTAAAGTCTCTGACCATTGATTGTGATAAAGATACATTGCTTGCGAAGGTTGATCAGATTGGCGCTGCGTGTCATACAGGTAATCCGACCTGTTTCTTCCAGCCGTTAGCCGGAACAGACGATGAAAAAGCAAATCCACAGCGCATCTTTGAACATGTATATCATACGATCGTGGATCGCAAACAGAATCCAAAAGAAGGCTCTTATACGAATTATTTGTTTGAAAAAGGAATTGATAAAATATTGAAAAAAGTAGGAGAGGAAGCGACAGAGACGGTTATTGCAGCTAAAAATCCGAATCTGGAAGAATTGAAATACGAAGTGGCAGATCTCCTCTATCATCTGATGGTTCTTATGGTGGAACGTGGATTATCATGGGAAGATATTACACAGGAACTCTCAGACCGCGAATAGCATACAAAAACTGTGATTTTGTCTGAGTATACATGGGGACATCACAGGAATAAGAAAAGAAAGCCGGGCATATACTTCTTATAAAAGAGAAGGTGCCCGGCTTTATGAATGATTCGGAACGACGACGCAAAGAGCTTTTAGAACTGACAAGACAAAGATATAGTGACTCCACTGCACCGCCTGCAGTCCATCCGCGGTACCATGCAGTATATGAAGATCTCTACGGAACGGAGGATGAACTTCCGGGTGGAACATTGGGAATTCGAACATTTTTCTGTATCCTTCTTCTTGCCGTATTTTTATCCATGGAACATAATCATAACAAAATCTGGAATGTGAGCAGTGAAAACGTAGTAGAGGCTGTAACAAGTGATATGGACATTCAGGAATCTCTTGAAGTTCTCCGGTAGTTTGATCTGTAAGCGTGCGGTTTGGGATACAGATGACGAAGGTTACTGGCAGGAGAATTACAAAGCCATTGATGACTGGGAATTATGGGAATTATGGGCAAAGTTAGGTATAGGCTTTTGTGTGGATCTTTGTTATAATATAGCCAACAGAGAAGGAGTGTGAATAACATGGGTGAAGAAAAGAAACGCCTTCCGGTAGGAGTAGAAAATTTTGAGCAGATTATTAACGATAACTATTATTATGTGGATAAGACGGGGATGATTTCAGAACTGATCCGTAACGGTGGAATGGTGAATCTTTTTACCAGACCAAGGCGCTTTGGAAAAACTTTAAATATGAGTATGCTGGAGCACTTTTTTTCCATAGAGAGAGACCAGAGTATCTATGATGGATTGGAAATTTCAAAAGATACAAAACTGTGTGAAGAGTATATGGGGAAATATCCGGTTATTTCAATTTCCCTGAAAGGAATCAATGCAGCCACTTATGAGGATGCATTTGATTTTGCGGTTCGAATCATGAAAAAAGTAGCCCGTAATGTTCAGTTTCTTTTGGGGAGTGACGCCTTAAGTGATTATGACAAGTTAGAATATAAGGAACTTTTGAATAATAATATGAGTGAGGCTGCATTTTGTGGTGGATTGAAAATATTATCGGAACTTTTGGAGAAACATTACGACTCAAAAGTAATTCTTCTGATTGATGAGTATGACGTTCCGTTAGCAAAAGCATTTGAAAATGGATATTATGATCAGATGGTATTTTTGATACGAAATCTGTTGGAACAGGTTTTAAAAACAAACAACAGTCTGAAATTTGCAGTGATGACCGGGTGTATGCGTATTTCAAAAGAAAGTATCTTTACTGGTCTGAATAATCTGAAAGTATTATCGATCACAGATGAACGTTATGACGAATATTTTGGTTTTACAGATACGGAAGTAAAAGAAATGCTGAAGTATTATGAAATTGAAGATCATTATGAAGAAGTAAAGAACTGGTATGACGGGTATCAGTTTGGCGGCGTAGAAATGTACTGCCCCTGGGATGTATTGAATTACTGTGATAAATTAAAAGACCATGGGGGGGTCTTTTCCGGAAAATTATTGGATCAACACCAGTAGTAATGATGCCGTCAAGAAATTCATTCAAATGTCCGGTAATTTTAAAACCAAGCGTGAGATTGAAACTTTGCTCGCCGGAGAGAAAATTATAAAAGAGATTCATCAGGAGCTTGTCTATCCGGAAATGTATCAGTCGGTAGAGAACGTCTGGAGCCTGTTGTTTATGACGGGATATTTGACACAGCGTGGAAGAGTTGATGCAAAACGGTATAAACTTGCGATACCGAATCTGGAAATCCGGGATATTTTTGAAACACAGATCATGGAATACTTTAAAGAGAGCGTTGCAAAGGACGGCGATACATTAAGCCGATTCTGTGATGCCCTGAAAAACGGTGAGGAAACGAAGGTAGGAGAAATTTTTGAAAGCTACCTGAAAAAGACCATCAGTATCCGGGATACGTTTGTGAAAAAAGCAAGTAAGGAGAACTTTTATCATGGGATACTGCTTGGAATCCTGGGTGTGAAGGAAGAATGGTACGTATCGTCCAATCAGGAAAGCGGCGAAGGATACAGCGATATCCTCGTTGAAACCGAAAACAGTGAAACGGTTATCCTTATTGAAGTCAAGTACGCCAATGACGGAAATCTTGATCAGGCTTGCGAACGGGCACTACAACAGATAGAGGAAAAGAAATATGATGAAGAACTCCGGGAGAACGGAGTGGATAAAATTTTAAAATATGGGATTGCGTGTTATATGAAACGATGCAAAGTAAAACTGGCAGATTCATGATACGTCCCAAAACAATCAGGTGATAAAAAAGCGGAACTGTAAGAGTGCAGTTCCGCTTTTTTATCACCTGATTTATGAGCCGGAGGAAAGATATTTGCTTGAAGTTCTTCCCTAAAATGTATATAATAGTATAGATTGGATGGTTTTGATCACATGTCAAATTTTCATTTTGAAAAGTCAAAAACAGGTTTGAAAGAATCTATAAAGTATATATGAAAACAGAAAGGAAATATATGAGAAAATTAGCTTTAAGCGATGATGTATTATTGAGCATAGAAAAACCTGCCCGCTACATTGGAGGAGAGGTCAATTCCGTAATGAAAGACAAAAACGAGGTGGATATCCGTTTCGCCATGTGCTTCCCGGATGTCTATGAGATCGGAATGTCTCATTTAGGAATTCAGATTCTCTATGATATGTTTAACCGTCGGGAGGATGTGTGGTGTGAACGTGTTTATTCTCCATGGCTGGATCTCGACAAGGTGATGCGAGAAGAAAATATCCCTCTTTTCGCACTGGAATCACAAGATCCAATCAAAGAGTTTGATTTTCTTGGAATTACGATCCAGTATGAGATGTGCTATACCAATATTTTGCAGGTGCTGGATTTAAGCCATATTCCGCTCAAATCTTGTGAACGGACAGAAGAAGATCCGATTGTGATTGGCGGAGGACCTTGTACTTACAATCCGGAACCGATTGCTGAATTTTTTGATTTATTCTATATCGGTGAGGGAGAGACCGTGTACGATCAGCTTCTTGATGCATACAAAGAGAATAAAAGAAATGGTGGTTCCAGAAAGGACTACTTAAAAATGGCATCGCAGATAGAGGGAATCTATGTGCCTTGTTTTTATGATGCTGCCTATAACGAAGATGGAACGCTCGCCTCTTTTACAACTAATTATGAGAACGCGCCGAAGACCATTCAAAAGCAGATGGTGTTAGATGTAACTGATACATACTATCCGGAAGCTCCGGTTGTTCCCTTTATCAAGGTGACGCAAGATAGGTGTGTGTTAGAAATACAAAGAGGCTGTATTCGAGGATGCCGATTCTGTCAGGCCGGAATGCTGTATCGTCCTACCAGAGAGCGGGATGTTGAAGTGTTAAAAAATTATGCTGTTCAAATGTTAAAAAATACCGGGCATGAAGAGATTTCTCTGAGTTCATTAAGTTCCAGTGATTACAGCCAGTTAAAGGAATTGGTTACATTTCTGATTGATGAATTTCATGGGAAAGGAATCAACATTTCCCTTCCATCTCTTCGAATTGATGCTTTTTCATTAGATGTGATGGAAAAGGTACAGGATATCAGGAAAAGTAGTCTTACGTTTGCGCCGGAAGCCGGTTCCCAGCCAATGCGTGATGTAATCAATAAAGGAATTACAGAAGAAGATATTCTCTCCGGGGCAGGGCAAGCGTTTGAAGGTGGTTGGAATAAAGTAAAGCTATATTTTATGCTCGGTCTTCCAACGGAGACAGAAGAAGACCAAAAAGCAATTGCTGTTCTGGCTGACAAAGTAGCGAGAAGATATTATGAGATTCCTAAGAATCAGAGAAATGGAAAATGTCAGATTACGGCAAGCTCTTCGTTCTTTATTCCGAAACCCTTTACGCCATTTCAGTGGGCAAGGATGTATACAAATGAAGAATACATTTCACGGGCAGCTACAGTAAAACATGCATTTAACGATCAGTTAAACCGTAAGAGCCTGAAATATCACTGGCATGATGCAGAAGTTACTGTGCTGGAAGGCGTATTTGCGCGTGGTGACCGTAAAGTTGCCAAAGTCATTGAAGAGGCGTACCATATGGGATGTATCTACGATGCATGGAGTGAAAACTTTGACAACGATAAATGGATGGAAGCGTTCCGACGCTGTGGCCTTACCATTGCTTTCTATAACGAACGTGAGCGTGGAGAAGAGGAGTTGTTCCCATGGGACTTCATTGATATTGGTGTCACGAAAAAATTCTTAAGAAGAGAGTGGGAGCGTGCCATGAATGCAGAAGTTACCCCAAATTGCAGACAAAAGTGTTCTGGCTGCGGTGCAGGAAAATATCAAGGAGGTGTCTGTGTTGAAAGCAAGAATTAAATTTCGAAAATATGGTATCATGCGTTTCATCGGGCATCTGGATGTCATGCGTTTTTTTCAAAAAGCAATGCGGCGTGCCAACATTCCGATTGCATTCACGGGTGGTTACAGCCCGCACATGATTATGTCTTTTGCACAGCCTTTAGGTGTGGGACTCACCAGTGACGGAGAATATCTGGATATTGAACTGACGGAGTCCATCTCCTCCGAGGATGCTGTGAGACAGTTGAATGAAGTTAGTGTTGAGGGAATAGAAATTTTGAGTTTTGTACAAATCTCAGACGAAAAAAAGGCGAGTGGTATGACGATCGTAGCTGCTGCGCGTTATGAAGTCACCTGTCTGGAATCGAAGAAGTCTGCGGAAGTTACAAAAAATATTCCGTACGATTGGAATGAGAAGATTACAGATTTTCTAAAACAGTCTGAGATTATGGTATTAAAGAAAACAAAGAAAAATGAGCGCGAGATCAACATTCGCCCGCTCATTTATGAAATGAATGTTTCAGAAGAGCATATTCAGATGCTTCTTGCTGCCGGAAGCGAGGAAAACTTAAAGCCGGATCTTGTTATGCAGGCGTTTCTTCAACATGCCGGAGCAAACAGCGAAGAGACACCTCTTCACTACCACCGTGTCGATGTTTACGCGGCGGCAGAAGACGGATTTGTTCCACTGGACAGCCTTGGAACCATAATTTATTAAGCGAAAAACAGAGAGATAAAAAGACATGGGAAAAAAAGAAGTAAAAACAAATGCCATGCGTATTCTGGAGCGTCAGAAAATTCCGTATACGTATGAAACGTACGAATGTGACGAATTTACGGATGGCATTGAAACAGCTGACAAACTCGGCTATGAACATCAATATGTATATAAAACACTGGTAACTACGGGAAAAAGCGGAGAACATTATGTCTTTGTCATTCCGATCGAAGAAGAAATTGACTTCAAAAAAGCGGCAAAAGCTGTAGGCGAGAAATCTTTGGAGATGCTTCACCTGAAAGATCTTACAAAGGTTACCGGATATGTGAGAGGCGGCTGTACAGCTGTCGGCATGAAGAAACAATTTCCGACTGTTATACAGGAGGATGCCAAAGACCTTCCGCATATGCACGTAAGTGGAGGAAAATTAGGTATGCAGCTGACACTGGCACCGCTTGATCTTGCAAAAGCGGCTAATGCAGAATTTGCGGATATCATTCACAGACCTTAGGAGGATGAAAGGCATATGACGAAAGAAATGGACACCGTTATTTTTGATATCGGTAATGTTCTGATTCATTTTGACTGGATGGGATACTTAAAATCTCTTGAGTTTGATGAGGAAACATATGAGTATGTGGCAAATGCGATGTTTCGAAATGAAGATTGGAATGCCGGGGATTCCGGGCTTGTGACTACAGAAGAGTGGCTCCGGCTTTTTATAGACAATGATCGAGCGTACGAAGCGCAGATTCGTAAGACATTTGATGGTTTTGGAGCGTCAATTGTTCCTTATGAATTTACCGAACCGTGGATTCAGTATTTCCGGGAAAGAGAAATGAAGATTTATTATCTTTCTAATTACTCTGAGGAAATGTATCGCCAGTCAAAGGAACGGCTTTCTTTTTTAAATCAGTTTGACGGCGGTGTATTCTCATGGAAAGAAAAATGTATGAAACCGGATAAAGACATTTATGAAATTCTTCTTTCCCGCTATGAGATCGATCCGAAGCACGCATTGTTCTTTGATGACCGGGAAGAAAATGTAGAAGCGGCTGCAAAACTTGGCATCCGTGGCGTAGTATTTCGCCCGGAGATTGCAAGGCAGATGTTGGAAGACGCAGGCAGAGATTAAGAAAATAATGAAGATAGATACTAAAGGGGAGGACAGCAAAAGATGAATATTTTATTTTTTCTGAAGCCTAAGAGTGAACTGGCTTACATCTATGATTATCATACACTTCGTCAGGCATTGGAAATTATGGAGCATCACAGATATTCCTGTGTGCCGATTCTTGATAAAGATGGAAAATATGTTGGTTCTATTACGGAAGGGGATCTTCTTTGGGGCGTTAAAAAAATGAACCTGATGAATATTAAGGAAGCTGAAAATATCAGCATTATGAAGATTGAAAGAAGACGGGCATATCAACCGGTATCAATTGGCGCTAATATGGAAGATATTATCGGACGTGCGATGGAACAAAACTATGTTCCTGTTATAGATGATCAGGAGCATTTTATTGGAATTATTACAAGACGTGATATTATCGGATATTGCTATGACAAAACAAAGGAGTGTGCGAAATAGATGATCATTGATTTTCATACGCATATGTTCCCGGACAGGATAGCAGAGAGCACGATATGCTTTCTGGCCGATACATGTCAAACAAGCCCGCATACAAACGGAACTTATGAGGGACTGTCTGCTTCTACCCGGGAAGCAAAAATAGATTTAAGTGTTGCGCTTCCGGTTGTGACGAAGCCATCCCAGTTTCCTTCGATCAATGAGTTTGCATCTCATTACCGAGATGGGAATATTTTATCTTTTGGCGGTATTCATCCGGCGTGTGACGACTACCGAAGTGAACTTCACGAATTAAAAGAGATGGGATTTTTAGGGATTAAATTACATCCTGATTATCAAGATATGTATTTTAACGATATCCGCTATAAAAGGATACTGGACTATGCTTCAGAGCTTGGGCTGATCGTTGTTGTACATGCCGGGAAAGATCCGAAATGCCCGGATTATGTTCACTGTACTCCGGAAATGATTGAAGAAGTGCTAAATGAAGTGGCGCCGGAGAAGCTTGTGTTGGCTCATTTTGGCGGTAATGAAATGTGGGATGAAGTGGAACAGCGTTTGATTGGAAAAAATGTATATCTTGATACAGCTGTAGTGCTTGATACAATGCCGGAAGAACAGTTTGTCCGCATGGTTCATGCTCACGGAGCAGATAAAATATTATTTGCTACAGATTCTCCTTGGAGAGGACAAAAGGAATTCGTGACCAGAATGAACGAGATTGGGCTTACAGAAGAGGAGAGAGCACAGATATTCTCCGGAACAGCGCGTAGATTATTGCGAATTTAGTAAGAAAAACAGACTATAAACAGGCACTGCAAAACAGATGATTTTGAAATCTATGTGCAGTGCCTGTTTAATTTTATTCTACTTAATTAAATTATAAATTGCTTGAGCATAAATTTTAGCAATCTTACGTAGATCATCTAAAGAAATATATTCATTTGATTGGTGCGCCAGTTCTTTTTGACCGGGAAATACAGGTCCGAAAGATACCGTGTTTTTTACATATCGACAATAAGTACCGCCACCAATAGAGATGCAGTTTGCGGGTTCACCGGTACTTTCTTCATATGCTTTTTGTAATTCTTTGATGAACGGACGATCCTTTTCTACATAAAGAGGAGGTTTGTGCTGGATCAGTTTATAGTTGGCAAAACACTCTGTTGCTAAAAGTTCCAGTTTTTTCAAGAGTTCTTCTCCGTCATGTGTTACCGGATAGCGGATATCAAATTTACAGAAATGATTTTCTTTGTCAATTTTTAAAATTGCGGTATTTAATGTGAGTTCTCCGGATACCTCATCTGTACAGAAAAGTCCAGCGGATAATCCGTTTGTTTCAACTTTTAAAACATCTGCTAGAGCATGGATAGATTTCTTAAGCGCACTACTTGGTTCTGGATACAGATTTTTTAATAATAGAAAAAGATTCTGAATTGCGTTAATACCACCTTCTGGATAAGAGGCGTGGGATGCTGCACCAAACACTTCAATATTAATGTCATCCCCATCTTTCTGCGTGGAAATTCTGGCTTTCAGAGTTAAATCATTAGCACAGGAAATTACTTGTTCTTCTGTAATTCCATGCAATCTTGCAAAAGCATAGTCAGGAACTACATTAAGTCTTGTTCCGGCATCAACTGCAAGAATATCAGAATCTGCCGGCGGAAGATTGTACTGAAAACGAATGGTTCCTTTTTCGGCATGAATAATTGGAAATTCTGCATCCGGTGAGAACCCACATGCCGGAGTTTCATCTCTATCTAAATAATAATATATTCCGCGTGCTAATGTTTCTTCGTCTGTACCAAGAAGTAAGCGGGCGCGCTTTGTAAATGGGAGGTTACATTCTTTGATTGCCTTCATCGCATAAAGACAGGCGATAGCCGGACCTTTATCATCTACCGAACCTCTTCCGTGTAATTTGCCATCGATAATCTGAGCAGAATATGGCGGAACTACCCAATCTCCGACAGCAGGTACAACATCTACATGTGCCAAAATCGCAACTAAATCGCCGGCATCACCAAGTTGGGCATAACCGGCATAACCATCTAAATTCTTAGTAGAAAAACCCATAAAATCTGCTTTTTCAAGAATATATTCCAAAGCCTTTTGAATTCCTTTTCCGAAAGGTGCCATAATTTCAGCGGTTTCTTCGTCTAATGTACTTTCGATAGCGATGAACTCCTGCGTGTCTGCAACTAATTGATCAAAAACTTTGTCTATATATTCATTCAATACATTTTTCATAATTATGAAACCTCCTGTTTTTTTCTTAGTATTGGAAATATCATATATCTTTTGAAATGGAAATTCAATCTACAAAATAGACAATTAGTATAATCATTATTTGTGTAGAATTAATAGTTAAATATTAAAACACAGAAAATACGGAAAAAAATTTATAATTATCAGAAGTTTATATTGACACAAAAATTTAAGTATATTAAAATTATATAAACAAATTAGAAGTGGGGAAGAGGAGGAAACCATATGGATTTAGCAATTGGAATTGAAACAAGAGATGAGTATTTAGACTTAGAAGTAGCAAAAGGCGCTATGACTATGGTACGTGATGTGCTATTAGTAAAACCTGGGGAGACCGTGCTCATTACCGCGGATACATCTTCGGATAAACGTGTTGCAGATGCGTTTGCAAAAGCTGCATATGCGATTGATGCTATGCCGGTAATCATTAACTATCCGACAGCGCCATGCGCAGTAATGGATCCACCGGCACCGATAGCTGGTGCTGTAGAAAGAGCGGATGTATGGATTGAGTTATCATTATCTTATATTATGCACACAAAAGCGTTCCAGAACGCTATTGCAGCAGGAGTACGATACATCTGTCTGACAGGTATGGATGTGGAAATGCTTGTAAATACAGTAACAAAAGTAAATTACGATTTGATGATTGAACTTGGCGAACATTTCAAAGAAATTTTAGGAAAAGCAAATAAGATTGAAGTTAAGAGCAAAAACGGAACAGATTTGATTGCATATCATCAGGGAAGAAAGATTCGTCATTCTGGACAGAGAGCCACGCAGAAAGGGTATCCGATTATGTTGGGTGGACAGACAAGTTGGTGTCCAGTCGAGGAGACAATTAATGGTACACTTGTATTTGACGGTGCATTGTGGCCGCCGGCAGAAATCGGAAAACTTCACGAGCCTGTAAAACTCACACTGGAAAATGGTGTAGTTACAAAAATTGAGGGTGGCGCGCAGGCAGAGACATTTAAAGCATGGCTTGAATCTTATAACGATGAAAATAGTTACAGATTAGCACACTATTCTCAGGGATTCAATCCTGGAGTTACAAAACCAACTGGAAGAATTGTAGAAGACGAAAGAGTATTTGGATGTATGGAATTTGGTATTGGAAGTCAGGGTAAAGCAATTATGGGAGCTTGCTGGGATGCGCCAAGTCATACAGATGGTATTTTATTGAAACCAACCATTATTCTGGATGATGTGGTAATTGAAGAAGATGGAGTGTATAAAGATCCTGTGGCAGTGGAAATCTGCAAGAAGATGGGAATTGCCGGATATTAATACTAATAAGAAAAACGGGAAGGAGAGATGTGTATGACTGAACATCGTAATAATTCAACTCAGAAACAGCGGATCAGCTCTTTTGAACCGGGAACCATGTTTTTGGGAACAATTCTTGCTGTGCTTTCTGCGATTGTATGTATGCAGATACTCGGTAAAGTAGGTGTTTCTGCAAACACCTCGATTTTAGGTGCTATTTTTGCAATGTTGGTGTCCAGAATTCCGACAAAGGCAATGCGGAATTTTAAGAATCTGGAACGTCAAAATTACATACAGACTATTTCTTCGGGAGCTGGATTTGCTGCGTCTAACTGTGGGCTTACAGCGATTGCTATTGTGTTCGTTATGGGCGAAACGAAAACCATTTTACCAATGGCATTGGGATGTCTTTTTGGAACAGCCGTATCAATCTTCGTGGTCGGAAAGCTGTATGATTCCAGTATTTTTCCGGCAGAAGAAGCTTGGGCTCCTGGTATCGCAACAGCTGAAGTTTTGGAAGCGGGAGATGAAGGTGGATCGAAAGCTAAACGAATCGTACAGGGAATTGTTGCCGGAGCGGTGGGCACACATTTTGGTATTCCTGTGGCAGCAATTGGTATTACATTTATCACCAGTATTGTATCAATGGTCGCTCTTGGAATCGGTCTTGTGATTCGAGGATACAGTGAACAACTTACAGGATTTGCTATTGGAGAAACCTATATCCCTCAAGGATTTATGATTGGAGCAGGAGCGATTGCTTTAATACAATCTATTTTAAGTATTATAAAAGGTTCTAAGAAGAATCACGAAAATACCGTGAAACAAAAAAATATTACCGTTACTGATGAGCAAGCGAAAAAGACCATTTTTATGTCTTTTGGTATACATGTGATCGGTGCTATTTTCATCGGTGTATTGACTGGTGTTCTTATGGACATGTCTTTGATTATGATGATTCTTTGGGTATTTTGGACTGCATTTGCATCTGTAGCAAGCATGATGCTTGTAGGCATGGCAGCTATGTATTCCGGTTGGTTCCCGGCATTTGCCATTACCACTATCTTCCTTACGATAGGAATGCTTATGGGCTTTCCTCCACTTGCAGTAGCCGTTTTGACAGGATATATCAGTTCCGTAGGTCCGTGTTTTGCAGATATGGGATACGATTTGAAAACTGGTTGGATAATTCGCGGAAGAGGTGAAGATGCTGATTATGAAGTGTATGGAAGAAAACAGCAGGTAAATATTGAGATTTATGGAGCAGTTATTGGAATTATTATCGTTATGATTTTTGCAAACATGACATTGAATCAGGGATTGATTCCGGCAAGTTCCACTACATTTGCTGCAACTTGTCAAGCAGTTGCAAATCCAGAGATGGTAAAATCATTATTATTATGGGCAATTCCAGGAGCAATTGTGCAATTTGTAGGTGGAAAGCATATGTTCGGTGTTTTATTCGCAACAGGCCTTGTAATTAATAGTCCTATTTATGGAATCGGTGTTCTGGTAACAGTCGCAATCCGGTTGATATTCCGTAAAAAAGGTGATGATTTCATGAATTGCCGAGATGCAGGCTTGATTGCAGGAGATGGTCTATATGGATTTTTCTCAAGTTTATTAAAAATGTTTTCTTAAACAATGTATAAAATTCGGAAATAATCTCTTAAAAAAGGGCTTCGAATCTTGCGATTCGGACGCCCTTTCTTTATAATGAAATAGTAAGGTTGGAAAATCGGGGATGAGGATTAGTAAAATGAATTTTAATCAAGAATTAGGATTGAAAATTAAGAAATTAAGATTAAATGAAAAGCTGACATTAGTGGAATGTAGTGAACTCGCAGGACTTTCAGTTGGGTTTTTGTCTCAGATAGAAAATGGAAAGACGTCCATATCTATTGATAATCTTCAGATAATTGCAAAATGCTTGGATGTAGAACTGAATTATTTCTTTGTGCAAGACGAGGAAAAGCAAAATGTAATGATCACAAGGAAATGGAGCCAAAATTCTTCAAAAAAATCTGATAAAATTGCAAGTACATTGTTGAGTGATTTTGAGAATGATAAAAGTATCATTTCCTCCCTTTTGACCTTTGCACCAGGAACGAAAGCGGACAGGTGTGAAGAAACTCATGATGGCGATGTGTTTTTTTATGTGATAGAGGGTATTTTAATGCTTCAAACGGAAAATGGAGTAGCGCATCTCTATCCTGGGGATTCCGCCCATTTTAATGCGAAAAGAGGCTTTAGTTATTGGAATGAGTCGCCTTTTATAACTCGTACTTTTTTTGCAAAAAAACGGAGTGAAATATAAGGGATTTGACGAAAGAGAGGAGCAACTATGAATATAGGAATTGGTGAAAAAGTAAAAGAACTTCGTCAAGATAAAGGGATTTCTCTAAATGAAGTAAGTAATCTAACAGAACTTTCTGCTACATATCTTTCAAAATTTGAAAGAGGTTTAGTTCCTATTAATGTAGATAATCTTCAGAAAGTATGTGAAGCTCTTGGTGTGACGATTCAGTACTTTATTGGTACACCTAAGAGTTCCGGTGCTGAAGTTATACGAAGTTATGAACGACAGGTGGATCTGAAAGGTGATAGTTATATCCACTATAATCTCAGTAATATTGAAGACTGTGGTGACTTCCTTCCGAGATATGTGGATTTACTTCCGCGTTCAGACTGTGGCAGAAATATACAGTCCTCCCCTCATGAAGGGGAGGAACTGGTATATGTATTACAAGGAACAATGGAATTATGGGTAGCAGGAATCAAATATGTGTTAACAGAAGGAGATTCTGCACACTACTTATCTACCGTTCCACATAAGTGGGTAAATACTACTAATCAGGTAGTGCATCTATTAACCATAAATGACACAAATTTTTATTTGCAAGCTTAAAATATTTTACAAGTTTCTGAGAATTATTTTAAAAAGCGCTTGTATTTTTAATGCCTTCATGCTATTATATATGAGTATGCCGCACAATGAGGTTAAAGTTCTGCCCATTTTGAGGTCAGACACCGTAATTGGCGAGTAATGATAATAGGAGGTGCCATATGTACGCAATTATAGCAACAGGTGGTAAACAGTACAAAGTAGCCGAAGGCGATATCATTAAAGTAGAAAAGCTTGGTGTAGAAGCTGGCGAGACTTTTACATTTGACCAGGTGCTTGCAGTAAGTGACAACGGATTAAAGATTGGTAATCCAACAGTTGAAGGTGCAACAGTTGAAGCTTCTGTAGTTGAGAACGGTAAAGCTAAGAAAGTTATCGTTTACAAGTACAAAAGAAAAACTGGATACCATAAGAAAAATGGTCACAGACAGCAGTACACAGCAGTTAAGATTGAAAAAATCAACGCTTAATTAATTGGAGAATATCCATGTTTCATGTAACCGTCTATGAAAATAAGAAAAAAGAATACGTTGGTTTCCAGACCGAGGGACATGCGGGATATGCAGAAGCAGGACAAGATATTGTGTGTGCAGCAGCATCTGTCCTTGTCATCAACACGATGAATGCAATTGAAGCATTTGCGGATGATCAGGCTTCACTCGTGACGGAGGAAGAAGAAGGATTTATTCATTATGAATTAAATGGCAGACCTTCCATGGAAGCGTCACTTCTTCTTAAGACAATGGTTCTTGGACTTTCTGAGATGGCACATGATGAAGACTATGCACAATATATTGATTTAACATTCGAGGAGGTGTAAACAACCATGATGAAATTAAACCTTCAGTATTTCGCTCATAAAAAGGGTGTAGGTTCTACAAAGAACGGTCGTGATTCTGAGTCTAAAAGACTTGGTGCTAAGAGAGCTGACGGACAGTTCGTTAAAGCGGGTAACATCCTTTACAGACAGCGCGGAACAAAGATTCACCCAGGTGTTAATGTAGGACGCGGTGGTGACGACACATTATTCGCACTTGTTGATGGTGTTGTAAGATTTGAGAGAAAAGGAAGAGATAAGAAACAGGTTTCTATCTATCCAGTTGCTCAATAATTAGGAATCAAAGAGAGTGTTGCGATGTAGCTGATTTCAGTTATAAGGCAGCGCTCTTTTTTAAAAATTATTATTCTGTACAAGGTTAACAGTGAGAAGTTTAAAGGAGTAGACTTATGTTTGCAGACAGAGCGAAGATATTTATCAGATCCGGAAAAGGCGGAGATGGACATGTGAGCTTTCGAAGAGAGCTGTATGTACCGAACGGTGGACCTGATGGCGGAGATGGCGGAAGAGGTGGAGATGTTATCTTTGAAGTAGATGAAGGTCTCAACACACTTCAGGATTACCGTCACAGACAAAAATATGCAGCAAAAGATGGCGAGCAAGGCGGAAAAAGACGTTGTCACGGAAAAGATGCAGATGATATTGTGTTAAAAGTTCCGGAAGGAACAGTTATAAAGGAATTTGAATCTGGAAAAGTAATTGCAGATATGTCTGGTGAGAACCGCAGACAGGTAGTATTGAAGGGCGGTAAAGGCGGGCTTGGAAATCAGCACTTTGCTACTTCAACCATGCAGATACCGAAATATGCCCAGCCGGGACAACCGTCTCAGGAACTCTGGGTAAGTCTGGAATTGAAAGTGATTGCAGATGTAGGATTAGTTGGTTTCCCTAATGTAGGTAAATCTACACTTCTCTCACGAGTGACGAATGCCCAGCCGAAAATTGCAAATTATCATTTTACAACGTTAAATCCAAATCTTGGGGTCGTTGATCTGGACGGCGCAAAAGGATTTGTAATTGCGGATATCCCGGGATTAATCGAGGGAGCGTCAGAAGGAGTCGGACTGGGACATGAATTCTTGCGTCACATTGAACGTACGAAAATGATGATTCATGTTGTAGATGCAGCCGGAAGTGAAGGACGTGATCCGGTTGATGATATTTATAAGATCAATGCTGAATTAGAGGCTTATAATCCGGAAATTGCAAAACGTCCGCAGGTGATTGCCGCAAATAAGACGGATCTTATTTTTAATGACGGAGAAGCAGAAGATCCTGTAGAACGTCTGAAGAAGGAATTTGAGCCAAAGGGAATGAAGGTATTTTCGATTTCCGGCGCTACCGGAGCAGGAATCAAAGAACTTCTCTATTATGTATCTGAGGAATTGTCAAAAGTAGACGATAAACCAATCGTATTTGAACAGGAGTATTTCCCAGAAGAAGAGCTTATTTATATGGATCTTCCATACACAGTAGAAAAAGAAGACGATATGTATGTAGTAGAAGGTCCCAAAATTGAAAAGATGCTTGGTTATACAAACCTTGACTCAGAAAAAGGATTTGCATTTTTCCAGAAGTTCTTAAAAGATACTGGTATTTTAGATGAACTTGAAGCTGCCGGAATCCAAGAAGGCGATACTGTTAAAATGTATGGGCTTCAATTTGACTATTACAAATAGATAATGCGAAGCATCCGGATTCTGGGAGGTTAATGCATGAAAAGGAGAAAATTATGACTACAAAACAAAGAGCATATTTGAAAAGTCTTGCTATGACTATGGAACCAATCTTTCAGATTGGTAAAAATAGTATGACTCCGGAGCTTACAGGAGCTATTTCTGAAGCGTTGGAAGCACGTGAACTGATTAAAATCAGTGTGCTTAAAAATTGTGCAGACGATCCGAAAGAACTTGCCTCTCTTCTTGCTGAACGTACACGTTCGCAGGTAGTGCAAGTAATCGGGAAAAAAATCGTCTTATATAAAGAAGGCAAAGACAAGAATAAAAAAATAGAACTTCCAAAATAAACTATCATTAAAACAGCAAATTTTGAGGAGTAGATAAAATCATGAGAATTGGAATCATGGGAGGAACCTTTGATCCTATCCATAATGGACATCTGGCACTGGGACAAAGTGCCTATGAACAATTTGATCTGGATGAAATCTGGTTTATGCCCAATGGGAATCCTCCCCATAAAGATCAAAGTTCTATTAAAATGGACGCCGCTATCAGGAGTCATATGGTAGAATTGGCAATTGCAGATAAAGAAGCATTTCGTCTGGAAAAATATGAAATACTCAAAAAAGGCGTGTGTTGTTCCTATGAAACAATGGCACATTTTGTAAAACAATATCCAGAGAATGAGTTTTATTTTATCATTGGGGCAGATTCTTTATTTGCACTTGAAAGCTGGGTGCATCCGGAACTTTTATTTCCAAATTGTATTCTTCTTGCTGCATTTCGAGGAGAAATCGATACAGCAGAAGAGATGAATATTCAGATTCAATATTTAAAAAACAAATATAATGCCAAAATTGAATTGCTAAATGCTCCCATGATACACGTTTCTTCCAGTGAATTGAGAGAACGTCTTATGTCCGGTAAATCAGTAACCGGATGGATTCCAAAGGCAGTAGAGGCTTATATTGAAAAGGAACGATTGTATGGATCAGAAAATAAGTAAAATGCAAAAAAGGGTACAATTAGAACTTGATGAAAGCCGCTATGAACATACACAGGGAGTTATGTATACTGCGGCTGCACTTGCTATGTGTTATGGTGAAGATGTGAAAAAAGCAATGATCGCAGGTCTTCTTCACGATTGTGCTAAATGTATACCGGCAGAAGAGAAGATACGCATGTGCGAAGATAATCATCTGGAAATATCCGCTGTAGAACGTGCAAATCCAAGTCTTCTTCACGCTAAACTCGGAGCATTTCTTGCGAAAGAAACTTACAAAATTGAAGATCCGGATATTTTGCAAGCTATTGCAAGCCACACTACCGGACGTCCAAACATGTCTCTTCTTGAGAAAATTATCTATATTGCAGATTATCTGGAACCGGGAAGAGCAGAACTTCCGAACATGGCAGATGTACGTTCACTTGTATTTAAAGATATTGATGAATGTCTATATCTAATTTTAAAAGATTCTCTTGTTTATCTTGAAACAAAACATTTGCCGATAGATATCATGACAGAGAAAACATACCTTTATTATAAAGAAACATTGAAGAAACAGGAGGAAAATTAATATGGAACAAGCTATGAATATGGCACGTATTGCCTATGAAGCCCTTGCTGACAAAAAAGGAGAAGACATCAAAGTGCTTGATATTTCTGAGATTTCTCCTATTGCAGATTACTTTGTGATCTCTAACGGTACCAGTTCAAGTCAGGTAGATGCTCTGGTTGATAATGTGGAAGAGAAAATGCATAAGGCAGGATATTCTCTGAAACAGCAGGAAGGCACAAACAGCGGTACATGGGTACTGATGGATTATGGCGATATTATCGTCCATATCTTTGATAAAGAAAATAGAACCTTCTATAATCTGGAACACATCTGGAGTGATGGAAGAGAAGTAGAAATGTAATTTGTCATATGATTTATGCAGGTAATTAATTTATGCAGGCGTGGAAATAAAATTCCTTGCCTGCATTTTGCTTGTTATGATTTATATTTTTAGAGTAAGCTTTCTTTACTTCATAAATCTGAATACACCAATTACTTTACCTAAAATAGTGCAATCCGGCACAATGATCGGCTCCATTGTATCGTTTTCAGGCTGAAGACGAATGATGCCTTCCTCCTTATAAAATCTCTTTACCGTTGCGCCGTCATCTACAAGTGCAACAATCATTTCGCCGTTATGGGCAGTCTTTCGTTCTTCAACGAGCACATAATCACCATCCAGAATTCCTGCATTAATCATGCTTTCTCCTTTTACCTTCAACATGAAGGTCTGCTTATTCGGCATAAAATCCATTGGAATAGGGAAGTACTCTTCAATATTCTGCTCTGCTAACAGTGGTTCTCCGGCTGCTACACGACCAACAATTGGAACATTAACCATTTCTCTTCTTGTAAAATTAAAAGAATCGTCCAAAATCTCAATAGCACGCGGTTTCGTTGGGTCACGTCTGATGTAACCATTTTTCTCCAATGTTTCAAGATGAGAGTGCACGGAAGAAGTTGACTTCAAATGAACTGCTTCGCAAATATCACGGACAGCCGGCGGAAAGCCTCGCTCCAAAATCTGTGATTTAATATATTCTAAAATTTCCTGCTGCTTTGCACTGATTTTTCCCTGTGCCATAGTAGTTCCTCCTTAAATAACTTGTCGGTCATCAAATTTAATAAAATAATTTTACCATATACATTCTCAAAAAGCAAACAAATGTTTAGAAAATATGTTCGAATATTTTGCGTAAATCTATTGACAAACACTTGTTTGTTTTATATAATTCAATCAGAACAAAAGTTCGGAACAAATATTCGAACAAGTAAAAACGGAAATAACTTTAATTCGAATGAAAGAAAATGAAAGAATAGGAAAATGGAGTGTAATTAGACGCATTAAGGGGGAGTTTGATTATGAGGACAGAAAGATTATACAAGGCAAGTAAGAGAAGAAGACAAGTATTTTTAAAGAAACTGGCAATTATTTTTTCTGTGATTGTAATTGCAGCAGGCTTAGGAATTACTATGGGAAGTAACCTTACAGGAAGCAATCAAGTATCTGCCCATGATAAGGATATGGTGGAAAAGGAAAAATATTATAAAAGTATTGAAATTGTATCCGGTGATACATTGTGGGATCTTGCAGAAGCACATATGGACGACAGCTATGACTGTGTACAGGATTATATTGACGAAGTAAAAGATATGAATGGTCTTTTAGATGACAGCATTCACGATGGTCAATACCTAATGATCCCTTATTATGAATAACTTACAAGTATTTGCATATATTATTAGCGATATATAAGGATTAACCCTATCTTAATCTGCAAATTCCGCTTCATCGGATCACCGATTCCGCTAGCAACGGATCAGTCTTTCC
>UQRE01000007.1 GCA_900543415.1 uncultured Dorea sp.
TTCATCTGAGCCTTTTTCTTTTAACTCAGTTTTTCATAGTTCACTTGACACTACCTTATTTCTATCTCTATGCGAGATTCTTACCAGAATTTACGTCTCCATACTTTTGTTGTAAATAACATCAAAAATGGGAATATTTCTAAACGTCCAGCCAGCATATCAAAGCAAAAAACAAGCTTTGACAATGGCGAAAATGCGGAAAAGTTTCCCGTCGCTCCCACATCTTCAATTCCCGGTCCGATATTATTAAGCGTTGCCATTACGGAACTGAACGTCGTTGCAAAATCAAAGTTATCCGCGGAAACAATTAATACAGAAAGTCCTGCAATTCCTGCATATGCCATAAAGTAAACAAATACGCTTCTAATGACATCATTGCTCATCTTTTTCCCATTTACACAGATAAGATTCACAGATTTGGGATGCGCCATCTGCTTGACTTCCCGCTTGATACTCTTCATAGCAATGAGAAAACGGGATACCTTGATACCTCCTCCGGTTGAAGAGGCGCAAGCGCCTATGATCATCAATGCGATCAAAATACATTTTGACAACATTGGCCAGAGATTAAAATCTGTAGTCGCATATCCGGTCGTCGTAATAATGGTTCCCACCTGGAAGACCGCATAGCGGAATGCTTTCGTTACACTTCCATACTGAGGGAGGATATTAAATGTGATCACTGCGGTCGCTGCTGC
This sequence comes from uncultured Dorea sp., assembly GCA_900543415.1. Lineage (GTDB taxonomy): Bacteria > Bacillota > Clostridia > Lachnospirales > Lachnospiraceae > Dorea_D. The sequence goes on from UQRE01000007.1 coordinate 699, forward strand.
GATAATTCCAAAATATGCCCGCAGCTCTTCATTCTTCCATACTGATTTATATTCCTTAATAAGAATCAGGAAATACAAACTGAAATTCACACCAAACAAAATCATGAAGACTGTAATAACTCCGTCTACATATGCGCTGTCAAAATGCCCCACACTGTCAGCATAATTGGAAAATCCTCCGGTTCCTGCCGATCCGAATGAATGGATCAGACTGTCAAACAGGCTAAGCCCCCCGAACATGAGAAGAATGACCTCCAACGCTGTCAGCGCAAAATACATACCGTACAGAATTCTTGCTGTGGACATCATCTTAGGAACCAATTTATCTTTCTCCGGTCCCGGAACCTCTGCCCGCATCAGATACATACTGTTCTTCTTATCAAGAGAAGTTAATACCATAACAAATACTAACACTCCCATACCACCGATCCAGTGTGTAAAGCTTCTCCAGAAGTGCATACACTGCGGAAGGATCTCAACATCCGGCATGATCGATGATCCGGTTGTCGTAAAACCGGATACCGTTTCGAAAAATGCATCCAGATAACTTGGTATGTAACCGGACAGGAAAAACGGAAGTGCTCCGAACAGAGACCACAAAATCCACGCAAGCGCTACGACTACCATTCCTTCTTTCGCATATATGGTAGAATTTTCCGGCTTTTTTCTTCCTCCGATCAAATAGATCAATGTCAGAAGGATGATCGGCGGCAGAAAATACACCGCACTTTTTTCTTGATAAATCACTCCGACAATTGCCGGAAGAATCAAGAGAAGAGCCTCGACTCCTAACATTTTTGCCAATATATGAGCAATCATTTTTCTATTCATAACGCTATCTCCTATGCAAGTATATCCATGAAATTATCAATCGGACGTCCTTTGGTCACTACGATCACACTGTCTCCGACTTCTATGTGACTGTCTCCGTTTGGAATAATCACTTTACGATTTCTTCCAATACATGCAATCAACGTATTTGGCTTTGTAGGAAGATCTTTTAATGGAATATTTGTGTACTCACACTCTTTCTTAATAATAAACTCCTGCGCCTCTACCTGACCATTGACTAAGCGGTACATGGATTCCACATTGGCGCTGTCGTGAGAATTCTTTCTTGCTCTTACATATCTTAAAATAGCATCAGCTGTAGCACTTTTCGCTGATACGATACTGTCGATTCCAAGTCCCTCTACCATCTGGGCTCTCGTGTCTTCATTTACCTTTGCAATGATTTTCTTCACACCCTGCGTCTTGGCAAATAAAGCCATAATAATATTTTCTTCATCCATGCCGGTAAGCGCTACCACTGCGTCTGCCTCACCAATCCCCTCTTCTAACAGAAGGTCATGACTTGTCGCATCCGCATTGATCACGGTTGCCTTAGGAAGAAGCTCACACAAGGTCTCACACCGACTGCTGTCCTTTTCGATAATTTTCACCTGCATACCAACCTGAAGAAGCTGTAGCGCCAAATAAAAACATAAATGTCCGCCCCCGCAGATCAATACGTTCTTAATACGCACCGTTTTTTTCATAAGTGATTTAAAAAAGTTCTTCAAATTCTGATGTGATGCGGCAATGTGCATTTTGTCTCCTGCCTGAAGCACAAAATCTCCATCCGGAATATATACCTCATCTTTTCTTTTTACTGCGCAAATCAACACTTGAATCTGGAACTTCCGATATAACTCTCCAAGAGGCAACCCGACAAGCGGACTGTCATCACGGACCGCATACTCTACCAATTCCACTTTTCCCTTCATAAATGTCTCTACTTTATTTGTCTCCGGGAACAGAAGAATTCTTGCTATTTCATTGGATGCTGTCAATTCCGGATTTACCGCCATGCTCAGATGCAAATCCTCTTTTAATAGATCCATCTGTTTATAATAAATCGGATTTCTTACTCTGGCAATCGTATGCTTTGCCCCCAGTCGCCTTGCCAGAAGACAACTGAGCATATTTAATTCGTCTGTAGATGCACAGGCGATTACCAGATCTGCATGCGGAACATCTGCCTGCTTCTGCACTTCTGCATCTGCCCCATTTCCTGTAATACAGAAAATATCCAATTCATTCAAAGCAGCTTTTAACTTTCCTTCATTTTGATCAATCAGTACAATGTCATAATTTTCTTCGGATAATTGAGTGGTCAGTTTATGGCCTACTTTTCCATCACCGATAATCACAATTTTCATCTCTTATACTTCCTCATCCTTATATGATTTTTCTTATTGTTTTCAGGATTTAACGCAAAAAATCCCTTTATAGCACCCACGATTATAGCACCTTTATAATAAGAAAAAAAGCCCCCGCAAGGACTTTTTTTCTTATGGTAATTTATTATCACTGCTTATTCTTCAGCTCTCTTAGCAATCTCTGCTTCCTGCACATCTGATGGCGCCTGCTCATAGCGTGCAAACTCATAAGAATAAGAACCTCTTCCTCCTGTCATAGAACGAAGTGTTGTGCAATATCCGAACATTCCGGTCATCGGAACATCTGCCAGAATTTCCTGACTTCCTCCTGCCACCGGGTTCATTCCCAGTACACGTCCGCGGCGTTTGTTAAGGTCTCCCATAACATCTCCGGTATAATCATCAGGAACTGTAACTTTCACAGAAGCGATAGGCTCCAAGAGTACAGGTGATGCTTCCATGATTCCTTTCTTAAATGCCTGGATCGTAGCAGTCTTAAATGCCATCTCAGAAGAATCTACCGGATGATAAGATCCATCATATAAAACAGCTTTCACGCCTACAACCGGATAACCAGCTAAAGGACCTTTGAGAACGGATTCCTGCAATCCTTTTTCTACTGCCGGGAAGTAGTTCTTCGGAACTGCTCCGCCTACAACTTCTTCTTCAAATACATATGGTGTCTCCATATCTCCGGATGGCTCAAATCTCATTTTAACATGTCCGTACTGTCCATGTCCTCCGGACTGTTTCTTATATTTTGTATCTACGTCTGAATTCTTGCGGATTGTCTCTCTAAATGCCACCTTCGGAGTCTCTAATGTAATCTCGCATTTATATCTGGAAGCCAGCTTGCTTGCAGTAACTTCTAAATGCTGGTCACCCATACCATAGAGAAGTGTCTGACGGTTCTCGCTGTCATTTACCATCTTAAGTGTAACATCCTCAGCCATCATTTTCTGCAATGCCTGAGAAACTTTATCCTCATCGCCTTTATTTTTCACTACATATTTCATATATGTATATGGTTTGGAATATTCTGTCTTACCGAATAATAATGGAGTTGCTTTTGCAGAAAGGGTATCTCCTGTTTTTGCATCTGATTTTGCAATGGCTCCGATATCTCCTGCAAATAATTCACTAACCTCTACCGGTTTGTTTCCGACCATTGTATAAATTTTACCTAATTTTGCTTCTGAATCTGTATCTGCATTATAGAGGACATCTTCTCCTTTTAATACGCCTGAACATACCTTAAAGAAAGAATACTTACCAATGAACGGATCTACCATTGTCTTAAATACATATGCAGATTTTGCTTTTGCAAAATCATAGTCTGCTGCGTAGATCTCATTTGTCTTACGATTGATACCTGCACACTCTCTGTAATCAGGGCTTGGGAAGAATCTTACAATGTCAGACAGAAGATTTGCCACACCCTGTGCCTGAAGGTTGGATCCCATAGCAACCGGAACAATGAGACCGGACATTACTTCTGTTCTCATTGCTGAACGGATCTCTTCAACTGAGAACTCGTCACCGTCAAAATAACGTTCCATAAATTCTTCACTTGTCTCTGCAACAGCCTCTAATAATTTCTCACGGTACATTTCAAGATTCGGCTTACAGTAATCCGGAATCTCACACTCTTCTCTCTGTCCGACTCCTGTATAACGTCTTCCTGCATTTTTAATAATGTTGACATATCCAACCAGCTTTTCATTTTCACGGATTGGCTGGAAATGAGGCGCGATCACTTTACCGTATCTGTCTGTCAGATCCTGTACTACCTGACGGAAACTTGCGTCATCCACGTCCATCTCTGTCACATAGACCATACGAGGCAGGTTGTATTTATCGCATAATTCCCATGCTTTTTCCGTTCCTACTTCTACACCTGCTTTACCGGACACAACGATAACAGCTGCATCTGCTGCGCTTACTGCTTCCTCAACTTCACCGACAAAATCAAAATATCCCGGTGTATCTAAGATATTGATCTTCGCTTTCTCCCACTCAATCGGTACTAATGTTGTGCTGATTGAAAACTGTCTTTTCTGTTCCTCTTTATCAAAATCACTGATCGTATTGTTGTCCGCTACCTTGCCCATACGATTGATTGCTCCTGATACATAGGCCATAGCTTCCACAAGACTTGTCTTTCCGCTTCCGCCATGTCCTAATAGAACAACGTTTCTAATCTCATCCGTTCTGTAAACTTTCATATTATGTTGCCTCCTTACCATAGTAAAATCTCATGTATACATTGTACTAAATGTTTAGCTTTATTACAACTATTTTGTGCATTATTTATAATTTTTTATCATATTATCATAATGAAACATTTATGAATTCTCTCTATAATTTTTCCGCCTTGATAATCTCTTTATCATAACTTTCCACTACCTGATATCTCGGCGGTACAACAAGGAACTCTTCTTTTATTTTTTACTTTAAATCGCTAAACTTCTCCACTTTAAAGCATTATAGATTGACAAATAAAATAGGAACGGGGTAAAATAGAATTCGGGACGGGGTTCCAAAATCCCCCGTCCTGATTCTATTTTATTTCCACTTAGGAGGATTTACTATGAAAGACAAGATAGGTTTTATCGGTCTCGGACTGATCGGAGGCTCTATTGCGAAAGCGATCCGACAATATTTTCCAGACTGTGAAATCGTCGCATTTGACAAAGATAAGGGTACGCTTGCATTAGCCACACAGGAATCCATCATTGATGTGGCAGCAACTACCATTGACGATAATTTTGCAAATTGTAACTATCTCTTTTTATGTGCACCTGTTTCCTGCAATACTGCTTATCTAAAACAGATTGCATGCTATATAAATGAAGACAGCATTCTTACAGATGTCGGTAGTGTTAAGACAAGCATCCACGAAGAAGTACACGCTCTTGGTCTTGATGCTTACTTTATCGGCGGTCACCCAATGGCCGGCTCTGAGAAAAGTGGCTATGTGAATTCGAAGGCGATGCTTTTGGAAAATGCTTACTACATTTTAACACCTTCGGATACTGTCCCTTTAGAAAAAGTACAGAAATACACGGAATTTGTCACAGCTCTCAAAGCGCTTCCGGTCACACTGGGATATAAAGAACACGACTATATTACCGGCACGATCAGCCACCTCCCTCATATTATTGCTTCCAGTCTGGTGAATTTTGTCAAGGCTTCTGACACCGAGGAAGAGTGGATGAAACATCTTGCTGCCGGTGGTTTTAAGGATATCACAAGGATAGCCTCATCCTCCCCCACGATGTGGCAGCACATCTGTTCACAGAACCGTGAAAATATTACTCAGATATTGACCGACTACATTCAACTTCTGACAGACGCGAAAGAACAAATTGCCGCCGGAGACGAACAGGCTGTCTACGGATTATTCGATTCTTCCAGAAATTACCGCAATTCTATTCCTGATTCCTCCTCCGGTCCGATCAAAAAGGCCTATGTTGTATACTGTGACATCATTGATGAAGCCGGCGGAATTGCGGCGATTGCCACCATTCTTGCATCGAATCATCTAAGTATTAAAAATATTGGAATTATACATAACCGAGAATTTGAAGAAGGGGTTCTGCGCATTGAATTTTATGAAGAAGATTCTTCTAAAAAAGCTTCCTTATTATTGCAGAAATACAGGTACATTGTTTATGAGCGTTAAATCTATCCAACCGGCTCGTCGCCTTCGCGGCGAGATTACAATCCCGGGAGATAAATCCATCTCCCACCGCGCTGTAATGTTCGGTTCTTTGGCACGAGGCACAACTACGATCACACATTTTTTAAATGGTGCAGACTGTCTGGCAACGATTAACTGTTTCCGACAGATGGGAATCTCCATTGAACAGGAGCAGGAGCGCGTGTTGGTTCACGGGAAGGGACTTCGGGGATTGACCGCCCCGTCAGCACAGCTATATACCGGAAATAGCGGAACGACCACACGGCTTCTTTCCGGAATTTTATCCGGTCAGTCCTTTACTTCTGTCATGTCAGGAGATGAATCACTAAATACGAGACCGATGAACCGAATCATTGTCCCTCTCTCTCAGATGGGCGCCAATATCACAAGCATACATGAAGATGGATGCGCCCCACTTCGGATTTCCCCTAAATCTTTACATGGGATTTCCTATCACTCTCCGGTAGCTTCTGCTCAGGTAAAATCAGCAATTCTGCTTGCAGGATTGTATGCAGAGGGCGAGACTTCGGTGACAGAACCGGCGCTTTCCAGAAATCATACCGAATTAATGCTGTCGGAATTTGGTGCGTTTATCCGATCTTCCATTCAGGAAAATGGAACGGCAACTGCTGTTATTCAGCCTTGTGACGAATTATACGCACAATCAATCTGCGTGCCGGGTGACATTTCTTCCGCAGCTTATTTTATAGCTGCCGCACTTTTAGTGCCGGATGCGGAATTACTTATTAAAAATGTGGGCATTAATCCTACAAGAGCCGGTTTCTTAGAAGTGTGTCGTACCATGGGCGCAGACATTACACTGTTAAATGAATCTGCAGAAGGCGGCGAACCACATGCAGACCTTCTTGTAAAGAGCAGCAATTTAAAAGGAACAACCATACAGGGCAATCTGATACCCACACTGATTGATGAAATACCAATGATCGCGGTTATGGCTGCCTTCGCCGAGGGAACTACCGTCATTCAGGATGCTGCCGAATTAAAGGTCAAAGAAACGAATCGAATTGATACCGTTACCTGTAACCTCAAGACGATGGGCGCCAAGATTACTCCGACGGAAGACGGCATGATCATTGAAGGCGGAGCCGGATTAAATGGCGCTGAGATCAAGAGCTTTCTGGATCACCGCATTGCAATGGCATTTTCTATTGCAGGCCTTGCATCGCAGGGAGAGACCATCATTCAAGAAAGCCAGTGTGTAGATGTATCCTATCCTTCTTTTTTCTCAACTTTGGAAGAAATTGTTGAATAGCGATTATTGAATAGAGCTCATCCGTAGAAACATATATTCCTTTAGAACGATACGATAAAAAAGCTGTCAGCCAAGTTGTCTTCAAACTTGACCGACAGCATTTTTTAATCTGTCTTATCCTCTGCCACAATCTTTCCACAGGCAATTTTCTCACCGGAATCTCCCGATGGCTGTGTGTGAAAATCATCCGGCCGATCGTGAATCACCACCGTTTTTCCAATCACATCCTCCGGAAAAAAACGGGACGTATAGACGGACATCCACGCCTCTCCCGCATCGGAGAGCAGAGGTGGAAGATCCCCTGCGTGTTGGGGATGCGACTTATTCCCCGGGTTATAATGACCTCCTGTATTTGCAAACGAATCGGATTGCTTTCCGGTACAGCTTGCTCCTTCATGAATATGGAATCCATAAAACCCCTGCTCCTGCCCTGTCCCTGCTTCGGTAAGTCCGGACACCTCTGCCACAACGACAGTTCCTCCATACACGCCATAGAACTCTATTCTTCCCTTAATCTCGGGATGTCTGTTGTCGCCGGACACTTCTGCACTTGCTTCCGGCATTGCTGTAATTCTCTCCACGCTACACCACACTCCTTTTTGCAAGTTTATGAATGTACCCATTCAAAATAGAACAAAACAGAGTGTAACATGCTATATATCTTACATTTCACACATTACACCCTGTATTTCTTATCTCTTTTATTCTTCCGTCAATTTACGAATCAGCTTTTTGACATCTTTCTTACATTTCCCACAGCCCTTTCCGGCTTTGGTCATTTGCTTAACTTCCTTATAGGTCGAAGCTCCATTTTCCACCGCATCTGCCACATCGCCTTTTGTAACACGATAACACGGACATATCACCTTATCTCTATTCATATTACAGTACCAGTGACGGTGCGGAATAGACTCTTCCTGCCAGCTCATTATCCAGCATATACAGACTCTTTGGATCATCACCAAACAGCGCATATTTTTTTACCAGATTATCTGCATTGGTCTCTTCTTCACCCTGTTCTTTTACAAACCAATCTAAAAACTGCATGGTACGGAAATCTTTCACAGAATAAGCCGCATCATAAATATTATGTATTAAGCTTGTCACATACTGCTCATGCTTCAATCCTTCTTCCAGAACCACTTTCGCACTTGTAAGCTCCACATCCGGTTTCGCGATTGCTTCTAACGTAACCTTCTCTCCATTGTTCTGTAAATACTGTACAAACAACATTGCATGGTCACGCTCTTCCTGCGCTTGGATCTTATACCAATTTGCAAATCCGTCTAATCCTTCATCACTATAATAATTAGAAAAATCCAGATAGAGATATGCAGAATAGAACTCTTTATTCACCTGCTGGTTTAATAATTCCACAACCTTTTTATCTAACATAATCTTAATCTCCTTCGTTCATTTTTCATTAAAATTATAGCTCGGTTTTTGGCACATTGCAATAAGTAATCTTTTACTGATTTGCGCGGTAAGCTTCGTCCGCACTGTACACATCAAACCCGCTGCCTTTCAAAATATCCACAACCCGCGCCGGATCATCACTCTTTAACACTGCTGCCGCATCACTTCCATTTGCGAATGCATACATATATTCAATATTGATCTCTCCTTCTACAATCTGATGCATCGCTTTACTCAATGAGCCTGTCGCATGCGGTACACGCAGCGCTACTACATCGGTAAGCATGGATGTAATATCCGCATCCTTCAATGCCGCGCGTCCTTTCTGCGGGTCTGACACGATCATACGAAGCATTCCGTAATCAGAAGTATCTGCAAGGCTAAGTGCTACAATATTGACATCATTGTCTGCCAATATGGATAAAACTTCGTCCAAACGACCTTCTCTATTTTCCAAAAATACAGACAACTGCTGAATGGTATTACTGATACTCATAATTCCCCTCCTTATAAATTCCTGTTATCAATGACACGTTTCGCTTTTCCTTCACTTCTCTGAATGGTCTTAGGCTCAACTAATTTTACTCTCACGGACACTCCAAGCGCCTGTTTCAAAACTGCGCCCACTCTATTTTTCAATTCATCCAGTTTTCGGATCTCGTCAGAGAAATATTTCTCATCCACTTCTACCATTACGGTAAGTACATCCAAATTGTTTTCACGATCTACGATCAGCATATAATGAGGAGCCACGCCGCCGCCCATAGAAAGAAGCGCTGTCTCAACCTGTGTCGGGAATACATTGACACCGCGGATGACTTTCATATCATCTGTACGTCCGGTGAATTTCTGAATTCTCGGAAGTGTTCTTCCACACTCGCATGTATCATGCTCAATGCTTGTTAAGTCTTTGGTCCGATATCTCAGAAGCGGCATTCCTTCCTTGGCAAGTGTAGTAAATACAAGTTCTCCGGTCTCTCCGTCTGCACAGGCCGTGTGATCTGCCGGATTCAATACTTCAGGATAGAAATAATCCTCGTAGACATGCAGCCCTTTGTGATGGATACAATCCATAGCCACGCCGGGACCGGTAACCTCGCACAAACCGTAAATGTCAAACGTATTAATGTGGAAAATACTCTCGATCTTCTTGCGCATCTCGTCCGTCCAAGGTTCTGCGCCGTTGATACTTACTTTAATTTTCAGTCTGTCTATAACGCCCGCTTCCTGTGCTGCTTCTGCCAGATACATCGCATACGATGGGGTACATGCGAATGCAGTTGCTCCGAAGTCCTCCATACACATTAACTGTCTCTTTGTATTCCCTGACGACATAGGAATTGCCATTGCGCCAAGCGCACGTGCTCCGAAATCAAGTCCCAGACCTCCGGTAAACAATCCATATCCATAACAGATATGAATGCGGTCGGAGGCATCAAGTCCTGCCATCGTCAGCGCTCTCGCCACACACTCTCCCCACACATCTACGTCTTTTTGCGTATAGGATGCCAAGGTCAGCTTCCCGGTCGTTCCTGAAGTTCCCTGTACTCTGACAATCTTCTCCTGTGGAACCGCCAAAAGACCAAACGGATAGCTATCTCTTAAATCCTCTTTTGTTGTAAATGGAAGTTTATCGATATCATCAATCCCTTTAATATCCCCCGGAAGAACTCCGAGTTCATCCATTTTTCTTCGGTAAAAGGCAACATTATCGTATACATTTTTCACTTGTTTTACAAGCCTTTCACTCTGCAGTGCATGCATCTCATCTCTGCTCATGCACTCAATCTTCGGATCTCTGATCTGTTCTTTCCAATCTGTCAACGCTACTCCCGCCATGCTTCTTCACTCTCCTTCTTTTGTCACACGCTATAAGTCATCTTCTTCTACAATCTTCACATTATATTTCTTTAAGATCTGTGTCGCCTTTTCATAATCATCGGTCTGAAATACCATAACCGGTGCACGTCCGTCACGGATCACAAAAGAATAAATATAATTAATATTAAGCTTCCCTTCTGCCAATATGGATAACATCTGGTTTAAATTACCCTTTTTATCCTCCAGTTCAACCCCCATCACTTCGTGAACACTCACCACATATCCTCTTGTTGTGAGATATTCTTTTGCCTCCTGAGGTTTATCTACTACCATGCGAAGGATTCCAAAATCCGGTGCATCAAAATTGGCAACTGCCCGGATATTCACATGCGCCTCTGTCAATCTTGATGTCACTTCCATGAGACTTCCGGGTTTATTTTCTACAAGTACTGATAATTGTCTGATCATACGACACCTCCTACAATCCATATCCAACATCAAAAGCCTGTTTGTTCACGGCGATTGTTTTCGGCGGCACTGTATTTTCAATCACTTCATACCACTGCTCTTTTGTGAAATCCATGTGCTGTGCCGCAACACCGAGCACGACTAAGTTAAACACTCTTGCATTTCCGATTTTCTTCGCTTCTTCTGTGGCATTTACCGTATAAACTTTGTGCTTTTGCTGTAACTGTTCTATGATTCCTTCCGGATACTCTGCTGCTCCGATCACGACCGGCATCGGATCGATCCTCCAGTCATTGACGATCAGCGCTCCGTCTTTCTTTAAGAAATGTGCGTATCTCAAAGCTTCCAGACGTTCAAATGCAATAAGAACGTCCGCCTGCCCTTCCTCTACGATTGGTTCTGCAACTTTCTCTCCATAACGAACGAATGTCACAACGCTTCCGCCTCTCTGAGCCATTCCGTGAACCTCTGACAGCTTCACATCATATCCTGCACGCGTTGCAAGTCCTCCTAAAACTCTGCTGGTAAGAAGTGTCCCCTGACCGCCCACCCCGACGATCATAATATTTTTTGCAGCCATTATCTTCCCTCCTTTACCAGTTCAATTGCATTAAATTTACATAAGCTTTCACACAATCCACATCCAGTACACATGGTATCATCAATGCGGATGGTTCCATCCTCATTTTTTGTCATAGCCGGACATCCCGGTTTCATACACATCCCGCATTTCTTACATTTATCCGCATGGGCAATGTACAATGGTTTCTTGCCTTTTGTAAGTAATACGCATGGACTCTTCGTGATGATCACAGACACTTCGTCTTTTGCCACTTCCTCTTTGATCGTCTTCTCCAGTGTATCAATATCAAACGCGTTGACTTCGATTACATTTTTTACTCCCATGGCTTTGCAAAGCGCCGGTATGTCAATGGCATAAGTCGGATCTCCCTGAAGTGTTTTACCGGTTGCCGCGTGATCCTGATGTCCTGTCATTCCGGTTGTAGAGTTGTCAAGAATCATCACCGTACCGGTTGCATGATTATATACCATATTCATAAGTGAATTTACGCCGGTATGTAAAAAGGTGGAATCACCGATCACAGCTACCCAGTTTTTAATATAGTCTTTGCCCTTTGCCTTTTCCATTCCGTGAAGTGTAGAAATACTGGACCCCATACACATCGTTGTGTCTACAACACTCAACGGCGCTACCGCACCAAGTGTATAACATCCGATATCTCCTGCCGCATGCATTTTCAATTTATTCAGCACGTGATACACGCTTCTGTGTGGGCATCCCGGACAAAGGATCGGTGGTCTTCCCGGAACCTGCGCTGCCGCATCAAGATCAAGCTCTTCTTTCAAAATTGCTTTTCTTAAAAGATTTGCACTGTACTCTCCCTGCTCTGTGAGTATTTCTTTACCGACTGCAGGAATCCCCCATGCCCTTACCTGTTCCTCAATTACTGGATCAAGTTCTTCCACAATATACAAGGTATCAACTTTGGATGCAAACTCTTCGATCAATTTCTTCGGAAGCGGATTCACAAGCCCAAGCTTTAGCACAGACGCTTCCGGCAATGCTTCCTTTACATACTGATATGGAATTCCGCTTGTGATCACTCCTATCTTTGTATCACACATTTCGACTTTGTTGATCGGAAGTGTATTTGCCGCTTCTGCAAGCTCTTGATTACGCTTTTCAATTTCCACATGACGAAGTTTTGCATTTCCCGGCATCATGACATTCTTTTTAATATCTTTCACATATTCTTTATCTTCCACATCTGTCCGTTCCTCCAGCTCCACAACGCCCTGAGAGTGCGCAAGTCTTGTCGTTGTCCGATAGACGAAAGGACGGTCAAATTTTTCACTTAATTCAAATGCAAGCTTCATAAATTCTTTTGCTTCTGCACTGTCAGATGGTTCTAAAACCGGAAGCTTTGCCGCGCGGGCTACCATTCTGGTATCCTGTTCATTCTGGGAACTGTAGAGTCCCGGATCATCTGCAACTACAATGACCAGACCTCCGTTTACCCCCATATAAGATACGCTGTATGTCGGGTCTGCTGCTACGTTGAAGCCCACATGCTTCATACATGCCATCGCCCTTGTTCCCACAAGCGATGCACCTACCGCTACCTCTGTCGCTACTTTCTCATTTGGTGACCATTCGCAATAGAGATCTTCCTTGTACTGTACAAGATATTCACTGATCTCCGTGCTTGGTGTCCCCGGATATGCGGCAGAAACTTTCACTCCCGCCTCATAAGCTCCTCTGGCAATCGCTTCATTGCCGAGCATGATTACTTTCTTTTTATCCGCCATTTTTATAATCCATCCTTTCGTAAATCTGTCACTCTCTTTGCTTTTCCTTCAAATCTCTGAAGAGAATGCGGCGCTACCAGTTTGATTCTTGTAGCTAATCCAAGCTGCGCCTTTAATTCCTTCACAATCCGCTGTTCTAATTCACTTAACTTACTGTAACTGTCAAGCAGTCTGTGATCTACCAGCTCTACGGAGATCGTCATAACATCCAGTCGATTCTTACGTTCTACAACAATCTCATAATGAGGACCAATCTCAGGAATCTGAAGCAATACTTCTTCAATCTGCGTTGGGAATACATTCACGCCGCGGATGACAAGCATATCGTCTGCCCGTCCGGACAGATTCTCCATACGGACCGTTGTTCTTCCACATTTACAAGGTTCGTAAAAAAGTCTTGTCAAATCTCCGGTTCTGTAACGCACCAGCGGGAGCGCTTCTTTCCCAAGGCAGGTAATGACCAGCTCTCCTTTCTCACCTGCCGGAAGCACTTCCCCGGTCTTCGGATCGATCACTTCCGGTATAAACCAGTCTTCATTGATATGCATACCGCACAGTTCTTCACACTCTCCTGCAACTCCCGGACCGCACAATTCACTCATTCCGTAGTTTTGCGTACAAAGGAAATTCTCTCCCCATACTTTGTGCATCTCATCACGCATAGGTTCTGTCATTCCTTCTCCGCCGAACAGACCGATATGTACTTTCAAGTCTTTCTCCGGGTCCAGCCCCCTTGCTCTTATCTCTTCTCCAAGATGCAGTGCGTACGACGGCGTTGCAACAAGCAGCGTAGTTCCCACATCCTGCATGAACATAATCTGTTTTTTTGTATTTCCGGAAGACATTGGGATTACCGCAGCTCCAAGCTTCTCCAGCCCTCCGTGGAGACCTAACGCTCCTGTGAAGGTTCCGTAGCCAAATGCGATCTGCGCCACATCATCCGGTGTTGCGCCTCCCATACATGCAATTCTTGCCACGTTGTCCAGCCAGTTATCAAGATCATTCTTCGTGTATCCTACTACCGTCGGTTTCCCGGTTGTCCCTGAACTTGCGTGAAAACGGACCAATTCCTTTTTCTCTACTGCAAATAGTCCGGTTGGATAGTTATCTCTAAAATCTGCTTTATATGTAAATGGCATTTTCTTCAGATCGCTTAGACTCTGAATGTCATCCGGTTTCACTTGTGCTTCATCCATTTTCCTACGATATGGCTCTACTTTCTCATAGATATAGCTTACGGTTTCTTTTAACCGTGCCAGCTGAATCTTCTCAATCTCACTTCTTGGCAGTGTCTCTTCCTTCGCCCAAATCATAGTGTCTCCTCCTTCATACTTCCAAGTTATCAGCTTATACTGAAAAACAGCCGCAAGTATTTTCTTACGACTGTTTTAGTATAGCACATTACTTTCGCAAGTTAAAGCATTAAGTTGCGAAAATTTATTTATTTTTTGCATGTCTTTTACATGTATAAGTGTCCAGATTAATTTTCAAAACCGTCACAGACTCCACAAGCTTCAGATTCATTTCGGACTCGTCAAATATTTTTCCGGTTTGATGTTCCATGATTTTTCCGAGCGCCTCTTTCTTCTTGTACGTTTCTTCCACAATTTTTGCATGCCCGTTTCCGATGAGACTGGCATAATAATAACTGTATTGACAGGCAAGGTCTCCTTCTGCCAACTCATGGTGACAGTCCATCTCAATACCGACTTTTGCATTTTTCCTGATCAGATCAATCTTACGGCCTTCCCCTGCACAGTGAATATAAAGCGTCAGCTCTTTTCCCTTCATATCGTATCCGAAATTCACCGGTACAATATAGACTTCTCCTTCCTCACAGAATCCAAGGCGGCATACTTTACATGCTTCAATAATGTCTCTGATCTCATCGGGTTCGACCACTTCTCTTTCTCGTCTTCTCACGTTTCTTCCCTCCTTATTTACTCCTTGAATATAAATACCGGCATCGGCGGATTGTTCCCCCTGTTAAAATATGTATTTTGAATAACGGTATACTCTCTCGCCGGTAAGCTTCTCAAATATTCCAAGATGGCATCTTTTTCTTCAAATCCGGTATCTCCTCCGCTGTAAATGCAAAGGCTCATCATTCCGCCACGTTTTAATATCTTAAGACCTTTTTTAATTGCCTCTACACTTGTCTCCACTTTCGTAGCTATACGGTGATCTCCTCCCGGCAAATATCCGAAATTAAAGCATATCACATCCGCAGTCTCTGACTCTACATACATTCCCATGTGTTCATGGCCGTCAAGAATCAACTGAATTCTTCCATCTTCATACATTTTCCGCCCGATTTCATACCCTTTCAGCATTTTTTCAGTTTCTTCCAACGCCTCTTTTTGAATATCGAACGCAAGAATTCGTCCTTGATCTTTTGCAAGTTCGCAGAGTAACTTCGTATCATTTCCCTTCCCCATTGTCGCATCAATATAGAACCCTTCTCTTTCTGCCTGCGAACGGATAATCTCATGACACCAATGAGTGATCTGTGATTGTTTGCTCATTTTTTTCTCCTTTTGAATCCAGTCTAAGATATATGAAATATTAATGTTGCAATCTGAAAGTATATTACAATCGAACACGTATCAACAATTGTTGTGATCAGCGGTGACGCCATGATCGCCGGGTCCATGTGAAGACGTTTTGCAAGAATCGGAAGGTCGCATCCCACCAGCTTTGCAATCACGATCGTTACTACAAGCGAAGCCGCTACCACAACAGCCATGGAAAGATTTTTATATACCCAGAAAATGCGAACTCCATTTGCCAATGCCAGGACAACTCCCACAACGATCGCAACCCGGAATTCTTTCCACAGTATCGTAAAAAAGTCTGAAAAATGAAGCTCATCTACCGCCAGTCCGCGGATGATCAGTGTGGAACTCTGGGAGCCACAATTTCCGCCCGTATCCATAAGCATCGGGATAAAGGATACTAAGAGTGGGATTGCCGTAAATGCATTCTCATATTTCGTTATGATCGCACCTGTAATCGTTGCGGAAAACATTAAGATCAAAAGCCATAAGATTCTGTGGCGAGCATGCTCAAATACCGATGTCTTAAGATAAGATTCCTCGCTGGAAGCGATTGCCGCCATCTTATGGATATCTTCGGTCGTTTCTTCAGTCAAAACATCAATCGCATCATCAAACGTTACAATGCCCACAATATATCCTTCTTGGTCCAATACTGGAATTGCGATCAAATCGTATTTGCGAAATAGTTTTGCCGCATCCTCCCTGTCGTCCGTTGTTCGGATGAAGATATAATTTTCTTCCATCAATTCTTTCACCGGAAGATCTCCGTCATTGGTCAGCAACGCTTCTGCCGTAACAATGCCGCAAAGTTTTCTTTTTTCCACTACATAACAAGTATATACCGTTTCGCTATGGATTCCTATTGTGCGAATTTTATCTAATGTCTGCTGCACTGTCATCTGGGGAGTAACATCGATATACTCTACGGTCATAATACTTCCTGCGCTGTCCTCCGGATATTTCAGCAGGCGGTTGATATCTGCCCTTGTATCCTGACTCACCTGATCCAGCAGGTGATTGACCACATTTGCCGGCATATCCTCCAAGAGATCCACCGCATCATCTGTATACATGGCATCCAGGATCAATCGGATCTCTTGACTTGTGAAAGACTGAAGCAGCACCTGTCTCTGGTCATCATCCATGTAAGAAAATACTTCTGCCGCCTTATCTTTATCAATCATCCGAAATACAAATGCAAGATCTTTATCTTCCATATCCAGTAAAAGTTCTGACAGATCCACCGAATTATATTCTGACAGGACTTTTTTCAGTTCCAAATATTTCTTATCTGTTAATAATTCAAGTAAAATGTTTTTTGCCATAATTACGCCCTCCTGTTTTAAGCCGCAGTATTTTCAACACTTTTCCGAAAAAGGGCATAAAAATACTGCCTGATCCATCGAGTTTCTCACGGACAGGCAGTTTCTGCACATCTATCACCGCACCTTTATCACATCTGTGTTCCTTAAGCTCATGCGATAAAGATACTGCAAGAAGGCAGACTCATAGCATTGCATATCCGTTCAACAATATGTAATTCCAACTTCGCGCCGAATTACCGTCCATGGTCTTACCTCCTTTTTCATTTATCCTATTTTTCTATTTGCTCGTTCAGTATACCCAAAAAATCCGGGAAAGTCAACCCGGCGTCTTTCTACCCCGTCTTTCTACCCCGGGGCACGGTGTGTTTTTCCCCCGGGTCTCATCGTCTTTTTCCCCCGGGGTACAAAGCTCTTTTTTTATTATAAAAGAACATGAGCACAGCCATTCCGCATATGATTCCGTAGCCCACCCAGCTGAGTACATCGGGAATCTGACCGAAGAACAAGAATCCCAGAGCCGCCGAAAATAAAATCTGCGAATAATCGTAAACCGAGATTTCCCGTGCCGGCGCATAAAAGTATGCCGCTGTAATGGAAAACTGTCCGCCTGCTGCCGCAAGTCCCGCCAAAAGCAAAGTTATCAACTGTGCTGCCGACATCGGATGATAGTCAAAGATCAGCCACGGCAAAGTTGCCAGACAGGAAAAAGCCGAGAAAAAGAATACGATAAACGGGCCTTTTTCTCCTCTCTCGCCAAGCTTTCGCACCATCGTATAAGCAGCTCCGGCTCCGATTCCTCCCAAAAGCCCCAACACAGACGGGAACAGATTCATATTGGCAAATGTCGGTTTGATTACGAATAAACTGCCGAGAAAGGCTCCTGCTACAAACAGCGCCTGCGGAACCGTCACCTTCTCTTTCAAAATCAGGAAACTGAAGATTACCGCGAAGAACGGGGACATCTTATTGAGCATTGACGCATCTGCCAGCACTAAGTGATCAATAGCATAAAAATTGCACAGAATCCCAACTGTCCCGAATACCGCTCTCAAAACCAGATAGATGAGATTTTCCCGCTTACAGCGAAATGGTATGTTATCTTTCAACAAGATTACACATGCAAAAATTGCCGCGACAAAGTTTCGAAAGAAGCTTTTTTGTATAGACGGCAGATCACCTGCCATCCGTACAAATAGATTCATGAGTGCAAAACAAAATGCTGACACAACGATGTACAAGATTCCTTTATATTTTTTATTCATAAAACTGCTTCATCTCTTTTCTTATTTCTTCATCCTCTCTACAGATCAAAGAGGGACAACTGATTGGATTCCGGAAGATCTCCTAAAAGTCCCAAAGTTCCCATGTAATCAATTACTGTTTTACTTGCCTTTGTCCTCTGGCGGAAATCATCCCTTGAAAGATACGGTCCGTCTTTTGCCGCTTCCTCCATTCCTTCTGCCGCTTTCTCACCCATTCCGTCAATGCTGGAAAACGGCGGCATTAATTTCCCGTCGATGATCTGAAATTTTGTTGCCTTCGCCTTATAGATATCAATCGGCAGAAACTCATAGCCTCTGGCATACATTTCCTGCACGATGTGCATATCCTTCATCGTGTCCTGCTCTTTTTTGCTTAGCGTGGCGGATCTACGGTTATAATCATTAATGTAATACTGAAGCTTCTCTTTCCCCTGACACATGATCTCATAAGAGAAGGCATCTGCGCGGATACCAAAATAAGCTCCGTAATATGCAAGAGGATAATTAATTTTACAGTAGGCAATCCGGTACGCCATCATAACATATGCTGCCGCATGTGCCTTCGGGAACATGTATTTAATCTTTTCGCAGGACCAGATATACCAATCTGGCACGTCATGCTCAGCCATATCCTTCTTAAAGTCCGGCCACTCCTTACATTTCCCTTTTGCAACCGTTCCTTTACGGACACGTTCCATGATCGTAAAGGATTCCTCACTGTCCATCCCCTTATTAATGAGATACGTCATAATATCATCACGGGTACAGATTGCGGTAGAAATGGTTGCTTTCCCGCTTCGAATCAATTCCTGCGCATTGTTAAGCCATACGTCGGTTCCGTGTGAGAGCCCGGAAATACGGATCAGATCAGACAAACTCTTTGGCTTCGTGTCCACAACCATCTGAATAACAAAGTCGGTTCCAAACTCAGGAATACCAAGACAGCCCACCGGACAGCCTCCGATATCCTCCGGCTTGATGCCAAGTGCGGACGTATCATGGAACAGCGACATTACCCCCGGATCATCCAGTGGAATATCCGTCGCCACAAACTTATGGTCTATTTCATTATATTCATTTTCCATCGCCGGAGAACTGATATATTCTTCCAGCGTCTTAATCATCGTCGGATCATCGTGTCCCAGAATATCTAATTTTAACAGGTTATGGTCAATGGAATGGTAGTCAAAATGTGTTGTAACAATATCCGTTGTCATATCATTTGCCGGATGCTGCACCGGTGTAAACGAATTAATATCCTCACCCAGCGGAAGTACGATAATACCTCCCGGATGCTGACCGGTACTTCTGCGGATACCGGTACATCCCTGCACGATCCGGTCAATTTCACAGTTTCTCTTTCCCTGACCTCTCTCCTCGTAATAGTTTTTCACATAACCAAATGCCGTCTTGTCCGCCAGCGTTCCTATGGTCCCGGCACGGTAAGTCTGCCCCGCTCCGAAGATAACTTCTGTGTACTTATGCGCATTACTCTGATAATCTCCCGAGAAGTTCAAGTCAATATCAGGTTCTTTATTTCCTTTAAACCCAAGGAACGTCTCAAACGGAATATCGAATCCATCCTTTATAAGCGGCTCTCCGCACACCGGACACGCCTTATCCGGCATATCCCATCCACAGCCTCCGGCATATGAGCGAACCTCTTCCGATTCAAAGTCGCTGTAATGACATTTCTTGCAGTAATAATGAGGGCTTAATGGATTTACTTCCGTAATTCCCGCCATCGTTGCAACGAAAGAAGACCCGACAGATCCACGGGAACCAACAAGATAACCGTCCTCATTGGATTTCCACACTAATTTCTGTGCAATAATGTACATAACCGCGAATCCATTGGAAATGATAGAGTTCAGCTCTCTTTCCAGACGCTCCGTAACAACAGGCGGAAGTTCCTCTCCATACATGGAGTGCGCCTTATTATAACAGATCTCTCTTAGCTGCTTATCGGAATCCGGAATGACAGGAGGACATTTATCCGGCCTTACCGGTGAAATGCGTTCCACCATATCTGCGATTTTATTGGGGTTCTCAATGACAATCTCCCGTGCTTTTGCCGAACCAAGATATTCAAATTCCGCCAGCATCTCGTCGGTTGTATGGAGATACAACGGTGCCTGTTCGTCTGCATCTGTAAATCCTTTTCCCGCCATAATGATCCGCCGATATACTTCATCCTCCGGGTCCATAAAATGTACATCACAGGTTGCCACTACCGGTTTATTAAACCTTTCTCCAAGAGAAATGATCCGGCGGTTTATATTTCTGATATCCTCTTCACTGTTTACATTTCCGATTCGGTTACTCTCGATCATAAAACGGTTATTCCCAAGGGGCTGTACTTCCAGATAATCATAGAAATTCACGATTCTTGCAATCCGTTCCTCAGACTTTTCGTTTAAGATTGCCTGATAGAGTTCCCCCGCTTCGCAGGCGCTTCCTACTATCAAACCTTCCCGGTATTTCGACAATTCACTTTTTGGTATTCTTGGCTGGCGCCCAAAGTATTCTAAGTGGGACTTTGACACAAGGCTGTATAAATTCACACGCCCGGTCTGATTCTTGGCAAGAATGATCACATGGTAAGAAGGCAGTTTTTTCACTGCGTCTTTACTCTTTGCCCCAAATTGGTTAAGCTTCGTGAGCGTTTGAATATTTCTCTCATCTAACATTCCCACAAAACGGACAAAAATCTCCGCCGTCGCTTCCGCATCGTCTACTGCCCGATGGTGATTTTCCAGAGAAATGTGAAGCGCATTCGCCACGACATTCAGCTTATATTTCGACAACGTAGGCAGAAGAATCCTTGCCATGGCAACAGTATCCACAGAAGTAAAATCCGGTTGAATATCCTGATACCGGCAGTTTTGTTCAATAAATCCCACATCAAATCCCGCGTTATGCGCCACCAGAACCGCATCCCCCACAAATTCCAGAAATTGCGGCAGAACAGTCTCTATATCCGGCGCATCCAACACCATCTGATCGGTGATGCTTGTAAGTTTTGTAATCTCAAACGGAATCGGCACCTTCGGGTTTACAAATGTACTGAAGCGTTCTGTAATCTTCCCATTTTCTACCTTTACCGCGCCGATTTCAATAATCTTATCCTTGATCGGACTAAACCCGGTCGTCTCCAAGTCAAACACAACAAAGGTTCCGTGCAGCGACTGTCCTTTTTCATTAACTGCCACATCCTGCAGGTCATCGACTAAATATCCTTCCACTCCGTATATAACCTTAAAAGGATCATCAGCGGGGAGTCTCTCAATAAAATGATTAGCGTCCGGGAATCCCTGCACGACACCATGATCGGTAATCGCAATGGCTTTATGCCCCCAGTCATGCGCCCGTTTAAGAAGCGCTGACACCTCCGATACGCCATCCATATCGCTCATCTTCGTATGACAGTGAAGCTCTACTCTCTTCTCCGGCGCAGTGTCCTGCCTTGATTCTGTAAAATCAGCAATCTTGCGGATTCCGGTCACAGAACCAATGGTCAGTTCTCCGTCAAATTTATCAATCGTCGTCACACCTTTGATCTTCAAAAATGCTCCGCTTTTTACTTCGCCTAAGATTTCCGGCAGCTGCTCATTTCTCACAAACATTTTAACCATAATGGTATCTGTAAAGTCTGTGATCGCAAACATGACGATTGTTTTTTCATTTCGGATCTCTCTTGTATCAAAGCTAATAATCTTACCGCGCAGCGTAATCTCACCCATCTCGCCGACGACTGTTCGAAGTTCGATCGGATCATCATCGAAATCACGTCCGTACACAAGATTCGGATCATCCGAGTTGCGTTTGATCGGAGAATAATTGTCTCTTTTCCCTTTTCCATAAGACGAAAAGCTTCTCTTTTCTTTTCCGGGAGAAACTTTCTCTTTTCCTGCTTTGCTCTCTTTCTTATCCTCTTGCTTCTCCAAGACTCCTTTTTCCGCCTGCATTGCTTCTGCGTGATCTAAGATCGCATTGACTTCCTGCTTGAGTTTCATGTCGTTATACTTTAATTTGCTGTCTTTTGCCTCTTCATACAGTACACGAACTTCTATGGGGCGCTGAAAACGCTCCGCAAAAATGTCTTTCAGATAAGAAGATAATGCTTCTTTCTTTCCCTCTGCCACGATCGTATCTGTAAGCCTAAGACATAAGATATTCTCGTCCTCAAATGAATAGCTTGCCCCTTGCATCATACTGCGCTCTACGACGCTTCGGTTCCCCAGCTCCAGATAGATACTGTCCAGATATTCATTCATCAGATTCTCAGGGGTGTATTGCGCTGACAGATCATACTGCTCTACCAACTGCACTTGTATATGATTTTTCCCGAACAACTGCTCCTTTAGCATTTTTTCAATTTCATAAATGCGCTGTTTTTGAATAAGATGTGTGCTCAGAATATGCACTTTAATAAAGTCGCGCCTTGTATTCGTCGCGACTTTAGCCACCTCAACGCCCTGAAAAAGCAGTTGGATATCTTCATTCACTTTTAAAGTTGGAAATACTTCAAAAAATGATTTATTCATTCCAGTGTAACAACTCCCATCTAAGTGTTTCTAACAATTCGTCTTCTTTTACCTTTTTCACGATCTCGCCTTTCTTGATCAGAAGCCCTTCTCCGATCCCGCCTGCGATTCCGATATCCGCCTCTTTCGCTTCCCCCGGTCCATTCACTACACAGCCCATGACAGCAACCTTAATGTCCAGCGGAATGTCAGACACCATCTTTTCTACCTGATTGGCAAGCCCGATCAGGTCAATCTTCGTTCTTCCGCAAGTCGGACAGGACACCACTTCTATACCGCCTTTTCTAAGTCCAAGAGTTTTAAGCACAAGCTTCGCTGTTCGAATCTCCTCCACCGGATCACCGGTCAGAGATACACGGATCGTATCGCCGATTCCCTGTCCTAAGATCATTCCCAGTCCTACCGACGATTTAATATTTCCTGCCCACACAGTTCCGGACTCTGTGATACCTACATGAAGCGGATATTTACACTGCTTTGCAATCAGTTCATGGGCTTTGACGCACATCAGCACATCGGAGGATTTGATACTTACCACAAGCTGGTCATATCCCATCTCTTCGATCATATGCACTTTATCCATAGCACTTTCTACCAGCCCTTCCGCTGTAACTTTACCGTATTTTTCTACCAGCTCTTTTTCCAGAGAGCCACTGTTAACACCTACACGGATAGGCACCCCATATTCTTTTGCTTTGTCTACAACCGCCTGCACACGTTCTCTGCTTCCGATATTGCCCGGATTGATGCGGATCTTATCTGCGCCATTTTCTATTGCGGCAATTGCCAGACGATAATCAAAATGAATATCTGCCACCAACGGAATGTGTATCTGCTTTTTTATACTTCGAAGTGCCTGTGCCGCCTCCATGGTCGGTACTGCGCAGCGGATGATCTCACAGCCGGCTTTTTCAAGCGCCAAGATCTGTGCTACTGTAGCTTCCACATCTTCTGTCTTTGTATTTGTCATAGACTGAAT
The DNA here is from genome assembly GCA_900543415.1 of uncultured Dorea sp. Taxonomy (GTDB): domain Bacteria; phylum Bacillota; class Clostridia; order Lachnospirales; family Lachnospiraceae; genus Dorea_D. The sequence continues at coordinate 24,583 of UQRE01000007.1, forward strand.
CGCAACCTTATTCCCACCCCCGATTGTTACATTTCCGATCTGAATCTCCTTTGTCTTCTCTCTGAACATACCCTTTCTCCCTTCTTTATACATATGGATTGTTTGTTCCTGCATAATCAAACCCCCTCTACCAGCGATGTGTATAGAGGGGGTACACTTTTATTTTTTTGTAAATATCATCTGCTCACCATATTCTCGCTCAGAAAGCGTCAGCTGTTTTTTATCCACGCTGTAGGAAAAAGTTCCGGTAAGCGTATCCACTACCGCTTCTAAATCTTCTTTTGTATAACGGCCGTCGGACTTTTCTGCCAGCTTCTCAAGCTCCGAATCTTTTGATGAAATCGTAATGATCTTATCATCCTTATCAATGCTGTACTTCACATTCACATCCACACGGTCCTCTTCTGCGAAATCCAGCACCATCATCGTCATAGTACCATTACTCTTGATGTTGAGATCAATTCTTCCGTTCTCATCTATCCATTCGCCTTCCAGCGGATTTGTTGTAAACATCTTGGTAAGAAGATATATTCCTATGATTACGATCAAAGCAGATGAAACGGTAGTTACGATCCTCCATATCCTGCTTCTCTTCTCTTCATCATTTTTTGCAATTATCATGTTTTCTTCCTCTCTACTGTCATTGTTGTCTTCTTATAAATTATAGGTGGTTTCTCCAAATGTGTCAACGGTCTAAACCGGCTCTTCATCTAATCCCACCACGAGATAATACCCTCTCTGCGTCTTCTCTATTTCTTTTATGATTCCTTTTCTCGACTTGATTCTCTGCCTTGTACGATAAATCCCTGACATTGCCACAGATGGCTCTACCAGATATGTATATTGGCCGGTCACAGCGCTTCTTTCACTGATCTCCACTTCCTGCCCTTCTTCTACGAGACCTTCCCGTTCCATTTTAAATCTTTCCTGTCTCATTTATAATATTCCTCTCTTCTTCATATTCTATTAATGCGAGTTGTTCCGTATTGCGACATCCCATTGTTTCAGACGCAACATTTTGTTGAGCTTCGGCACTAACTATGTTCTTTATCGACACAATTGATAAAATATAACCATCTTAAGAAAAGGAGGATCAAGAGCATGTCATTTGACCAGAAATTAAAAGCACTTCGTCTTGAAAACAAAATGACGCAAGAATATGTAGCCCGTAAACTCAATGTCGCCCGTTCTACAATTGCCGGCTATGAGACGAAGAGCCGTCAGCCTTCACATGAGAAGCTGGCATCTCTGGCAAATCTTTTTCATGTCAGTGTCGATTATCTTCTGGACAATCAGACCGGGCAGGAAATCATGGAGTTAACTCCCAGCAGAGAACCTGTATACTCTGATGATGAAAAACAGTTCATTCAACGATACCGTCACCTCTCCCGATCTTCCAAAAAATCGTTAGCCGATTATATCTCATTATTAGAATTAAAAGATAGTCAAAACAAGAATGCCTGAAACGGCATTCTTGTTTTTTTACTCATCTCCTAATTTACTCGCAATAAACCAACCAATTGCAAAAGTCACTACTCCTGTGAGCACCGCTGCAAGAGAAAAACCACTCCAGTCTGTCTTCCAGAGAATTGCAATCGGTGATGCCATAATAAGACCGATGATTGCCCAGTAAGCATGTGTTTCTGCGCGCTGGAAAATAAATTCAATGATCTTGGCGATCAGGAAAATTCCAATTACAACTCCCACTCCGAACGGAGCAAGAATCAACACATTCTGCATCAGTACGGACAGATTAAAATCAGCAAGCGCTGCGACCGTATCATTGATACATTCTAAAATTGTATTGTAATATCCGAGGATCATAAGCATCATAGAACCACTGACACCCGGAACTACCATGGTCGCTGCCGCAATAACGCCGACACCGAATAATTTTATCACATTGACAAGTCCAAAGCTTACATCCGCTGCATTTCCTTCGCTTTCTCCCATAAATGCCATCACGACAACAATCCCGAAGAATACGAGGAAGGAAAGAATCATTCCGACAGAAATGCTTTTGCCCTTGACGTGTTTAAAAATAAACGGGAGACTTCCGACGATCAATCCGCAAAACAGTAAATTTGTCTGGATCGGGAACATGGCAAAGCACGCTTCCAAAATTCTTGCAACAACAACAATCGCGATTCCGACACCTGCAAATACCGGAATTAAAAACTTCATACTTTCTTTGAATTCTTTTCTCAGGTGTGTGATGGAATGGATCAATTTATCATAGATTCCCATAGCAACCATCATCGTACCGCCGCTGACGCCGGGGATGATATTTGCAATTCCGATCACAAGTCCCTGTAATAATTTTTTCATATTTTTTACTCCTTTTCGACTACTTCATAATCTGGTCAAGACACGAGAACAGCGTCTCCATTTCTGCTCTCGTTCCGATGGTCACGCGCAGATACCGGTCGATTCGTTTGCTGCCAAAATACCGCACATAGACATCCTTCTCTTTCAATGCTTCGAACAGCGTCTTAGCATCCTGCTCCGGATGTGTAACAAACAGGAAATTTGCGCTGGAATCCGGAAATTCAAATCCGCACTTCTTAAATTCTTCTTTCGCCCACTGTCTCGTCTCAACAATAGCTGTCACACACTCTCTGAAATAAGCTTCATCCCGCACCGCTTCCACGCCGCACAGAAGCGCTGTCTGATTCATTGTGTAGGAATTAAAAGAATACTTCACGTCATTTAAGTAACGGATCAATGCCGGATTACTGATTGCATAACCGATTCGCATTCCAGCCATAGAACGTGCCTTTGAGAATGTCTGTACAACGATCAGATTCTCATATTTATCAATGAGCTCCACTGCAGATCTTCCTGCAAAATCAATATAAGCTTCATCTACAATTACAATCACATCCCGATTATGCTTCAGAATATCCTCCACCGCATCAAGATCTTCATAGAGTCCGGTCGGTGCATTCGGATTTGGAAAGATCACACCGCCGTTTTCTCCGTAATAATCTTCCGGTACAAGATGAAGCTCGTTATCTAACGATTTCAACTCATACGGTATCCGATAGAGCTCTGCCCACACTTTATAAAAAGAGTATGTAATATCCGGGAAATAAATCGGACGCCCGGAATTAAAAAAGGTAAGAAAACACATAGCTAATACATCATCGGAACCCACTCCGACAAACACCTGATCTGCCCCCACCTGATAGTGTTCTGCAAGCGCCTTTACAAGCACTTCCGCCGCCGGATCAGGGTATTTGCGCAGAAGCTCCGCGTCAAAGGTGCGAAGGATTTCTTCCACCTTCGGCGCCGGCGGGTACGGATTCTCATTCGTGTTCAGTTTGACAACCTTTCTCTGTGGCTGTTCTCCCGGTACATAAGGCTCAACTTTTCGGATATTTTTTTCAAATGCTTTCATATGACCACCCTATCTCTATCTGTTCACTTAAAAATATTTCTTTGCAAGCTCCTGAAACTTCGGAAGTGAATTTACTATTGTTTCATACGATACACAATATGCCAGTCTTACATATCCCGGACAGGCAAAGGAACTTCCCGGTACCATAAGAATATGTAATTTCTTCGCCTCTTCACAAAAAGCTTTTTCATTTTCCACCGGGGATTTTACGAACAGATAAAATGCTCCCTGTGGTTTGATACACTCAAATCCGCAATTGATCAAACCGTTATATAACGTCTCTCTGTTTCTATTGTAAAAAGTAAGGTCTGTCTTCTCGTTGATACATTTTGCAACGACCTTCTGCTGCAATGTCGGCGCATTGACAAACCCGAGAATTCTGGTTGCCACATTTGCCGCAGACTTTACATCATCACTGTCTGCCACCTCATCCGGAATCACAAGATAACCGATACGCTCTCCGGGAAGTGATAATGATTTACTGTAAGAATATCCGATGATCGTATTGTTGTAGTATTTCGTCAGATACGGAACTTCCACTCCATCATAGGCAAGCTCTCTATATGGCTCATCGGAAACGAGATAAATATCTGTACCATATTCCTTCTGTTTTGCTTCCATGATCTCCGTCATTTTCTGAATTGTTTCCTCTGAATATACAACTCCTGTCGGATTATTCGGTGTGTTCACAATAACAATCTTGGTCTTTGGAGTAATCTTCTCTTCAAACTCTTCAAGCTTTGGCTGGAAATTCTCAGTATTTGGAGAGATCTCAACAAGAACTCCATCGTAGTTGTTCGTGTAGGAACGATATTCACCAAAATACGGTGCAAATGCGATGACTTCATCTCCCGGATTCAGAAGTGTCTTAAGGATTACATTCAATCCGCCTGCCGCGCCTACCGTCATCACAATATTCTCTCCGGTAAATGCAGTTCCGAAGCGTTCATTTACTGACTCTGCAACGGTTTGTCTCACATCCGCATACCCACTGTTGCTGTTTGTATAGCCGTGAAGCACCACCGGATCACTCTCATCAAGAAGCTCTATCATTGCCTGTTTCACCGCCTGCGGTGCAGGAACATTCGGATTGCCGAGGCTGAAATCATATACATTTTCTGCTCCGTATATTTCTGCAAGACGATTTCCTTCTTCAAACATTGCACGGATGGCAGAGCTGTTAGCTACCATTCCTTTCATTTTTTCAGCGATCATGTTATCTCTCCTTTTCTTTTACAACACCTTTTTCAACTAAAAATACCGGTCGATAAGACAATTTGGCTTTTCTTAATCCCTCTGCTCCAGTATCTTCTTCCCTGTTAATATACTGATATTTTCCGCATTCATTGGCGACAAACTGCTGATTGATCATCGGATAAGCTCCCTGAACATCTGCAAAAGCTTTCTCAATGTGCACAACAAACGTATCCTCGCTGACAGGTTCTCCCATTGTAAATGCTATGATTTCTCCGTCCAGTCTCAGAACGCCTCCTGTAAGCTCCAGTTCCTCAAACAGGCGAAGAGAATTCAACGTAACGCACATTTCTGCATTTTTCTCTTCATCATCATTGCACCCGTTATCGTTTCTCCACTTAAGAGCCATCTGAAAACAATCTTCCAGATTGTCTTTCGTCATTTTCTCATAACTCCAGCGGTTTTCATACATCGCCTTGAATTTATTAATATGATTTCTTTTGCCGTGAAGCTTTTTCCCTGACAGCGTCGCAAGCTTCTCCATCTCATATACATAATCTGCCAGATCACGGTCGTACTCAATTTCATACTCTCCCGGAAACCATTCTTCCAGTTTTTCATAATTTTCCGGTGTCACATTGTACATGGTGAAAGGATATCCCCGCTCTTCACAATACGCTTTCAATACCGGAAGGACTTTTTTAATGTCTTCCTGTTCTCCTGTAGGAAATGCAAAAGACAAATGCTCTTCATCCTCACTTTTAAATACAAGTGTCCGGTCAATAACCGCCCATTTCACCGGATATTTTCTAGACCACAAAAATACATTGACAAAGGTTCTTTCACAGCTTCTGCTTGGATAACGTCTGAAATAATCCGAGATTATTTCTTTGTCTTCCAGCTCTGCTCTTTTAAAATTAAATTCTTCCACGTTTTTACCTTCTATCTTTTTTATCTTTTTTCATACGTTTTTTAGTATAGCATTTCACAAGAAATCTTACAACAAATACAAGAAGCAGTAGAACGACTCCGGCGATTCCTACGATGATAAACGTAAATTTATTAGGATTCTTAAGCAATTCCACTATATTTTTACTGTCTGTATCTGATTTTCTGCCTTCGGTTTTCTCATATTTTTCAGATATCCGGGGCAGTTGTTTTTCATTTTTTTCAAAGGAAGACAAGTAGGATGCAAGCGCATACCACTCTTTCACTTCCGCTCCCTTTTGATCATACAAAATGTGCTTCTCAAAATCTTTGATCACATTGCCGTCTTTGTCTTTCGGTGTAAGCTTCAGAAGCCCCATAGACGTATCTTCCACGGTTCCGAGTATCTGTGCAGAGTACAGACCTGCCACTACCCGGTACAATTTATCATCTTCAATGGTTCCCGAAAGTTCTTCTCCATCGGTGTCTACATTTGCGTTCAGCCGTACATCTGTCACCCGGTTTAAGATCAGCCGGTTGGAATTGTAGGTCCATCGTATCCCGCTCGGATACAGCTGTGCAGTCGTCATGATCGGTGACACTGACACATCGATCTCGGCTGCCGTCTTCAATTCTTCACCGGTTAAATATACACTGACCAGCGGATAGCCTGCCACTCCATCTGCTCCCACTCCCAGCGAACAGACATTAAACGCATCCGATACGGTGATCTCCCCTTTCTGAAGCGTGTCACGAATGGTACCGGACGGCGCATAGGCTGCCGCCACAGGTTCATAATTTTCTCCTTCTGCTTTTGCAGTCGCATAAATATAGGAATCTGCGATCAGACTTCCGAGAGTGTCTTCTTCCACTCGTTTTCCGAAATCATCCATCTGCGTAAAGGAAACCGGATTTTCTGCCAGAACCTGATCAAACGTATATCCAAACTGACTTAAATATTCTTCGTCTACTGATTTTTTATACTGTCCTAACATCTTTGTGATCTCCGGGTCTTCTTTCACATCATCCGTCAAAGCATTCAACTGATATTTCTCGGCTTTCCATCTGTCTCCTGACTTTTTCAAACGAAGCTCTCCTAACGCTTCTCCGTAATTCCCGCAAGATACAATATACGTATCTCCTTCTTTGATATAGTCCTTCAGCTTAGTATGTGTATGTCCGCTGATGATCACATCGTTATCCGGTACCTTTCTTGCCAGCTCTTCATCCTCTGATTTGCTACTGTCTTCATTGGTACCGCTGTGAGACAGACATATGATCATCTCTGCCCCCTGATCTTTTAATTCTTTGACTATCTTTTTCGAGGTATCTACAATAGGATCAAAATCAATTCCGCTCTCCGGTGCAAAATCCTCCGCCTCTTGTCCCAGCACGCCGTAGATTCCGATCTTCACGCCGTTCCTCTCAAGAATCGTATACGGTTTGGCTCCATATAGTTCCATTGCCTCTCGCAGTTTTTGATCCTCTTGATCCTTATTTTTCTCCCAGTCAATGTTTGCACTCAGGAGCATCGGAAGTGTGAGAGAAGCATCTTCTTCCTTATTTTTCACCGCTGAAATAAGCATCTCTGATAATCCGCTGCTCCGGTAATCAAATTCATGATTTCCGAAGGTCACCGCATCATAGCCAAGCCTTCCCATCATTGTAAGTTCTGCGGCTTCAGTACGGTTGATAGTCTGATACAGCGTTCCCATAGAAAAATCACCGCCATCTAACAGCAGAAGTTCCGGATCTTCCTTTCGTTTCTCATCGATCAATGTTTTCATTCTTGCAAAACCGCCCACGGTCTTCGTTTTCTCCCCGTTTTTTTTCACTTTAAAACAGTCCAGATGAGAATGTACATCATGGGTAAACAGTATATCTATCTTTTTCTCTCTGTCTCCTGCAACTACAGAAGTGATACACAACAGACAAAATGCCATCACAATCAACATCGCTGTACGCATTCTTTTTCTATCTAACATTCTTTCTTCCCCTTTTTGTTTTTTCTTATTATACCCACCTTTTCCTTCTTCAAGCCGAAGATAAATATTGAAAAAAGAGGACTTCAAGCCTTGCTTGTATTCCCCTTTTTTTCTATTATTTATTCAATCTTATTCATTCATCTGAGCAAGCTTCGCACTCTGATCTGCTGCAATACATGCATCGATGATCTCCTGGATATCTCCGTTCATGATCTTGTCAAGCTTGTAAAGTGTAAGCCCGATTCGGTGATCTGTCACACGTCCCTGCGGGAAATTATAAGTACGGATCTTCTCAGAACGGTCTCCTGTTCCGATCTGACTCTTTCTCGCCTCTGCCTCTGCATCGTGACGCTTCTGACACTCCAGATCATACAGCTTGGCTCTTAAAAGCGCAAATGCCTTCTCCTTGTTCTGAAGCTGTGACTTCTCTGTCTGACTGTAAATAACAATTCCGGTCGGATAGTGTGTAAGACGCACTGCTGAGTCAGTCGTATTGACACACTGACCACCATTACCGGACGCACGCATAACATCGATACGAATATCCTTCTCATCGATCTGCACATCCACGTCCTCTGCCTCCGGCATCACGGCTACTGTGATAGTTGATGTATGGATACGTCCGCCGGACTCTGTCTCAGGCACGCGCTGTACACGATGAACACCGGACTCATATTTCATTACAGAATAAGCGCCCTGTCCATTGATCATGAATGTAACATTCTTCATTCCGCCGATGCCGATCTCTTCACATTCCACCAGCTCCACTTTCCAGCGTCTGCTCTCTGCATAGTGAAGGTACATACGGTAAATCTCAGCCGCAAACAGAGCCGCCTCGTCTCCGCCTGCTCCGGCACGGATCTCTACCACGACGTTCTTGTCATCATTTGGGTCCTTCGGAAGCAGAAGGATCTTAAGCTCATGCTCCAATTCCTCTACACGCTTCTTCGCATCATTTAATTCTTCTTTGGCAAGTTCACGCATCTCTTCATCGCTTTCGATTTCCAGCATCTCAAGGCTGTCTGCGATCGCCTGCTTACATGTCTTATATTCTCTATATGCCTCAACAATCGGAGTAAGATCATTTTGTTCTTTCATTAATTTACGGAAACGGTTTTGATCATTTGCCACATCCGGCTCCTGAAGTTCACTTAAGATTTCCTCAAAACGAATGAGCAGATCTTCTAATTTATCAAACATATTTTTCTCCTCTCTATCCTTCCTCAAACTGCAAAACCACAGTTAATTTTTATTGTACCTTGCGCCTGCCACACGGTCAAGACCTGACAGATCCTTTTTCACATGGATTTCACTATAACCGGCCTGTTCCATAAGCCTTGTGACCGGCTCCGCCTGATCGTATCCGATCTCAAAGAGCAGCCAGCCCCCATCTTCCAGATAAGCTTTGGCATCTTCTATGATCCTTCGATAAAAATAAAGTCCGTCTTCTTTTCCGTCCAGAGCAATATATGGATCGTGAAGCCTTACTTCTTCCTGAAGGCTTTCTATCACCCCGGTCTGAATATATGGCGGATTCGATACGATCACGTCATATTTTTCTTCAATCTTCTCGAACAGATCACTCTGAAGCCACTCCACTCGCGGAAGTGCCAGATGCTTCCTGTTGCGCTCTGCCACCTGCAAGGCTTCGGAAGAAATGTCGGCCCCGGTTCCCCGTACCTGATATCTCTTTAAGATGCTTAACAAAATGCATCCGGAACCGGTACACATATCAAGTACCTTCTTCCCGTCTTCTACCTTGTGGAGTGTATGTTCTACGAGAATTTCCGTATCCTGTCTCGGAATCAGCACATGCTCATTGACAAAGAATTCATGCCCCATAAATTCCTGAACTCCGGTGATATGCTGAAGCGGTATCCTTTCAGACCGTTTCTCAATACACTTCCGGTATTCCTCTGCCTGTGCAGCGGAAAGTTCCCGATTCGGATCACCGTAATAGGATGCTTTCGAGATTCCTGTTATATATTCTAATAAATACCATGCGTCCAGTTGATATTCTTCAATCCCTCTGTCCTTCAACCGTATCTGTCCTTCTCTATACAGTGTCTGTAACGTCAAAATTTTCTGCTTCATACGCCCTCCAGTCAAACACTGCTTCCACCGCCTGAATTGCCACTTCAATCATATCGTCATCCGGTTCCTTTGTCGTCAATTTCTGGATTGCAAGTCCCGGACTGCTGATGAGATTGATCAGGATATTATCACTTCGCCCTGCCAGCTTCAGCACTTCATAAGAAATACCTGCGATCACCGGCAGCAGAAGAATCCGCACAACCACTCTCATCACCGCAGAATCCACGCGAATCAAAAGGAGCAGTACGATACTGATCGCCAGCACAAGAAACAGAAAGCTTGTTCCGCAACGCTTATGCTGTCTGGAGCTCTTCCTTACATTCTCTACTGTGAGCGGAAGTCCATGTTCAATACAGTTAATGCATTTATGCTCTGCTCCGTGATACATAAACGTGCGCTGGATATCTTCCATTCTTGAGATCAATAATACATATAACACAAAAATTCCAATACGCACTAACCCTTCAATGACTGTACGCACCTGATAGGACGGAATCAGTCCTTTCAGGAAAGAGGTCAGAAAATACGGAAGTACCATGAAGATTGCCACTGCTGCAACAACCGAGAACGCCACTGTCGCGCCCATCAGCAATTTTTCCTTTTTTTCCTTCTTCTTCACCGCTTCTTCTGTAAGAACCTCTTCTTTTTCTTCTTCCTCTTCATAAAAACTAGCGGAATAAGTCAAGGTTTTAATTCCGATTACCATAGAATCAATAAAATTAAAGACACCTCTGATAAAAGGAGTCGTTGTCAGCACTTTCCATTTTACAATACTGTGGTATTTTTCTTTTTTTACAGAGATCTCTCCATCCGGTTTCCTGACAGCCACAGCATAATCATCGTTATGCTTCATCATAATGCCTTCTAAAACCGCCTGTCCTCCAATATTCGATGACTTCATATATTCTCCTCATATTCGGAAATTTAAAAAAGGTTGAGATCATACAACCTCAACCCCCAGTACATGCAATACTTATTTGTCCATTCCGTATTTTTTATTAAACTTATCAACACGTCCACGAGCCTGAGCTGCTTTCTGCTGTCCTGTATAGAATGGATGACATTTTGAACAAATTTCTACGTGAATGTCTTCGTTTGTAGAACCTGTTACAAATGTGTTGCCACAGTTGCAAGTTACAGTTGCCTGATGATATGCTGGATGGATTCCTTCTTTCATGATTTTCACCTCTTCTTTATTTTAGTTACGCGATTATCGCGATTATGTTTCGTGTTCTAAACAGCTTTGTTATTGTATCACAAAACCTCTCTCTTGTCTAGATTAATTTTGTCTTTTTTACTAATTGCATTAATTCCTCGTTATTGCGGGTTCTTGAGAACATATTCAGAATGTTATCTGCCGCCTCTTCCGGGCGCATTCCATTTAATGCGCGACGCATAGAATCTACCGCCTCCTGCTCTTCTTTCGTCAGAAGCAGATCCTCACGTCTTGTACCGGACTTCGGAATATCGATCGCCGGGAACACTCTCCGTTCAGAAAGCTTACGGTCTAATACAAGCTCCATATTACCTGTTCCCTTGAATTCTTCATAAATTACATCGTCCATTTTACTTCCTGTATCCACAAGCGCAGTGGCAAGAATGGTCAGACTTCCGCCGCCTCTCATATTTCTGGCAGCACCGAAGAAACGCTTCGGCATATGAAGAGCCGCCGGATCAAGTCCTCCGGAAAGGGTTCTTCCTGACGGCGGAACAGTAAGGTTGTACGCTCTTGCCAGTCTTGTAATACTGTCCAGCAAAATCATGACGTCTTTCTTATGCTCTACCAGACGCTTGGCGCGTTCGATCACCATCTCCGACACCCGCTTGTGATGTTCCGGAAGCTCATCGAACGTGGAATAGATAACTTCCACGTTATCTCCTTCGATAGACTCCTTAATATCGGTAACTTCCTCCGGGCGCTCATCAATCAGAAGGATCAGAAGATGAATCTCCGGATTATTTTTCCGCACGGACTGTGCCACCTGCTTTAAGAGTGTTGTCTTACCGGCCTTCGGTGGAGAAACGATCATACCACGCTGACCTTTTCCGATCGGGGACAACAAATCCACAATACGCATGGCGGTACTTGTCCTTCCACATTCCAGTCGAAGTCTCTCATCCGGGAAAATCGGTGTGAGATCTTCAAAATTCTTTCTCTTCATCGCCACAAGCGGATCAATATCATTAATCTTTGTCAGATACAGAAGCGCGCTGAATTTTTCCTGCTGTGTTTTAATTCTTGTATTTCCTTCCAGAATATCTCCGGTCTTCAGATTGAACCGGCGGATCTGGGACGGTGAAACATAGATATCATTTTCTCCCGGCAGATAATTGGCGCTTCTTATAAAGCCATAGCCATCCGGCATAACTTCCAAAATCCCGCATACAGCAACTCCGCTGTCAAGCTTATCTATGTCGTGAAGCTCCTTCAGCTCTTTATCTCCCGTATTGGCAGACATCTCTTTTACCGTCTCTTGGCTGCTCTTCTTCTCTTTTTTCTTCTCGTTCTCATCTTCCTTAAGCATAAGTTCAATCACCTCTGCTTTTTTCATCGTTGAAATTCCTTTTAACCCCCGCGTTTTCGCAAGTTCTTTCAACGTAGCAAGAGGAAGAGACTCATATTTTTCTCTCATCATATTTTATACAATCCTTTCCTGCTTTTCAAAAATTATTTTAAGGGAATTTCAGCCTGAACAGGCCGAATTGAAGCATACTACAAAATATTAATATACAGTATACTATATTTTCGTTAAAATTAAAAGTATTTTTTATTATTGCTTTGCCCCCCTTTCCGGTGTTATCATTATAGGCAGAGCAAAAAAGCGGAGATATGACAAAGAATATGACAATGCGTTGGGACGAAAAGAGATACTATTCTCTTGACTATTATTTAAAACAGACTTATGGCGAGAAATTATATAAGATTGCTCTTGACGGCGGCATGACCTGTCCGAACAGAGACGGCACTCTTGGTGTGCGCGGTTGCATTTTCTGCAGCGCCGGAGGGTCCGGTGATTTTGCCGGTGATCGGCGCACTTCCATTACCGAACAGATTGAAGCCGGCAAAGCTCAAAGCATCCGAAAGTACAGTGGTTCCTCCTACATTGCCTACTTTCAGGCATACACGAACACCTATGCCCCGGTTTCTTATTTGAGATCCGTCTTTACCGAAGCGATCAATCACCCGGATATTCGTATCCTGTCCATCGCCACAAGACCGGACTGTCTAAACGATGACGTTCTTGCACTTCTTGCTGAATTAAATAAGAAGAAACCGGTCTGGGTTGAACTCGGGCTCCAGACAATTCATGAAGAAACTGCACAGTTTATCCGGCGCGGCTATAAGCTTCCTGTATTCGAGGATGCTCTTCGGAAGCTTCGAAAGATTGGCATAACCGTGATCGTTCACACGATCCTGTGTCTTCCGGGAGAATCAAGAGAAATGATGTTGGATACGATCCGCTATTTAAATACACAAGATATTCAAGGCATAAAGCTTCAGCTGTTACACATACTGAAGCATACCGATCTTGCAGATTACTATGAAAAGCACCCCTTCTATCTCCCCTCGCGAGAGGAATATTATGAGTTGCTGGGAATGTGCATCTGCAACCTGCGACCTGACATCGTCATTCACCGACTGACCGGAGACGGACCCAGGAAGCTGCTCGTTGCACCTCTCTGGACCGGGAACAAACGTCAGGTCTTAAATGGTATGCAGCGTTACTTTAAAGGACAAAACATCTGGCAGGGAAAGGAGTTTATACATGGCAGAAACATTTAAATTATACAAGTTAATTATTTTATATATGTTGGATCAGGTGGATTTTCCATTGACTAATTCCCAGATCTCCGAATTTATCTTAGATGAGGGATATACAACATATTTCAAATTGCAGCAGGCTTTATCCGAACTTCTGTCTTCGGGCTTCATCCACGAAGAAGCAACCCACAGCAGAACATTTTATCATCTGACAGAAGAAGGCGCTGCTACGATACAATATTTTAAAAATGACATTTCACCGGCTATTCAGACAGATATCCATTCTTTCTTGAAGAAGAAAAAGTATGAATTAAAAAATGAAGTTTCTGTAAAGGCAGATTTCTACCAGAGCACTTCCGGTGAATACAATGTGCGCTGTCAGGTGATCGAACGGGGCGCGCCTCTCATCGATCTGACGATCGCAGTTCCTTCGCAGGGAGAGGCTGAAACAATTGCCAACAACTGGGCGAAAAAAAATCAGGAAGTTTATGCTGCCATTATGGCGAGCTTGTTATAGAGGGTGAACTTATGAAGATTCAAAAATTAGGAGAATTGTATATGAGTTTCTTTAAGATCGGAGGACTCACATTCGGAGGCGGACTTGCCATGCTTCCCATGCTGCAGCGTGAAATCGTTACAACGCGGAACTGGTGTACCGAAGAAGAGATTCTGGACATGTATGCCATCGGACAGTGTACGCCCGGAATCATTGCAGTAAATACCGCTACTTACGTAGGATATAAACAGGCTGGTTTCTGGGGAGGTCTTTTCGCTACTTTAGGCGTTATCTCTCCCTCTATCATCATTATCTGCCTCGTAGCAACTGTGCTTAAAAATGTGCTCCACTATCCGGCAGTCATTCATGCCCTTTCCGGCATCCGAATAGCTGTTTGCGCCCTTATGCTTAACACCGTTGTTACAATGGCAAAAAAAGGGATTGTCGACAAGCTTGGCGGTTTCCTATTCGCAGGTGGATTTATCCTTGCCTGCTTCTCTCCGATTCCGACAGCTGTGATCATTGTTTTATCCGGAATCATCGGTGTTATTGCAAAAAGAACAGGAGAAAGTAAAAACTCATGATCTATTTACAGATTGCATTTGAATTTTTTAAAATAGGACTATTCTCCATTGGCGGCGGTATGGCTACTTTACCGTTTCTTATGGATCTTACGACAAAATACAACTGGTATACTGCCAGTGAACTTGCCAACGTAGTTGCCATCAGTGAAAGCACCCCCGGACCGGTCGGCGTGAATATGGCGACTTATGCCGGTTACAACGCCGCAGGCATTCCGGGCGCTCTGATCGCTACACTGTCTCTGACAGCACCGGCATTAATCATCATTATTATCATCGCACGATTTTTGGATAATTTCAGTGAAAATCCTACTGTGAAAGCTGTTTTTTACGGAATCCGTCCTACCGTCGCGGCTCTCATCGGCTATGCGGTATGGGAGCTTTTAAAAATTACGCTCGTCACAGTCACAAATGGTGTGACAGGGATCAATTACTGGAATCTTGCCTTATGCATCATTTTCTTCGGGCTTATGCAGATCAAAAAACTGGGAAAACTTCACCCGCTGTTCTGGATCGTTGCAGGAGCCGCAGCCGGTATGATCTTCCAGCTTTAAACGGATAAGAGGAATTCACTCATCACGTAATTGCTAAGATCAATTCCTCTCTCTGTAAGGCGCAGATATCCATCTGCGTCTTCCATCAATCCCATTTCTTTCATTCTTTGGATCACTTCATGGTAAACGCTTTCTATTGTACACCCAAAAGCCTTCTCAAATACAGCGTAGGAAACTCCTTCCATCTTTCTAAGTCCCAGAAACATAAATTCTTCCATCTGTCCCTGCCGATCGATTTCTTCCTTTTCTTCTCCCTGTATCCATCTTTGATTATCCATAAGGGAAGAGGCGCCTCTTCCAATCCCTAAATACTCTGCCCTCTCCCAATATCCGAGATTATGCTGGCAGGCGTAACCCTTCTTCGCATAATTGGAGATCTCGTACCGCTCGTATCCATATTGCGCCAGAATCTCTTTCGTCATCTTATACATCCTTCGCTCGTCTTCTTCTCCCGGAAGCTCCTCCTGATGTTCCCCCTGTCCGTAGCGCTCGTAAAAAGGGGTTCCTTCTTCAATGATCAGACTGTATGCTGAGATATGCTCCGGCTTTATCTCCGCAACAGTTCGCAATGTATGTTCATAGCTTTCCACTGTCTGACCGGGAATTGCTGACATGAGATCGATGTTTATATTATGAAATCCCTCTTCTCTTGCCAGCTTATAAGTGTCCAGAAATTCTTCAAATGTATGAATCCGTCCAAGCTTTTTCAATTCTTCATCCAACGCCGACTGAAGTCCGATACTGAGCCGGTTGATTCCCACCTCTCGATACGTCCGAAGTTTCTCCTTATCTACTGTTCCCGGATTCATCTCAATCGTAATTTCCGCCTCATCAGACAACTTAAAAGTTTCTTTTATACCTTTAAAAATATCTTTTATCTGCGAAGGCGTCAAAATGGAAGGCGTCCCCCCACCAATAAAAATACTCACAACAACATAAGCCTCTGCCAGATTCCGATAAGACCGGATATCTCTGCAAAGGCTCTCCACATAATCCTGCCGCTCCTGAAATTCGGAAGGAGCGGACAGGAAATCACAATATTTACATTTACTGATACAAAATGGTATATGAAGATATAATTCTAACGGTTTCATTTATTTATCATCCAACTTCAACACACTCATAAATGCTTTCTGCGGGATTTCTACATTTCCCACCTGGCGCATACGCTTTTTACCTTCTTTTTGCTTCTCTAACAGCTTTCTCTTACGACTGATATCTCCGCCGTAACATTTTGCCAATACGTCTTTACGCATTGCTTTTACCGTTTCTCTGGCAATGATCTTACTTCCGATCGCTGCCTGAATCGGAATCTCAAAGAGCTGTCTTGGTATCTCTTCTTTCAGCTTCTCGCACATCTTACGTCCACGCTCATAGGCAGTATCGGCATGTACGATAAAGGATAATGCATCCACTTCTTCTTTGTTGATAAGAATATCCAGTTTTACAAGTTCTGACTGAACATAACCATCCATTTCATAGTCAAAAGACGCATAGCCGCGAGAACGGGATTTTAACGCATCAAAGAAATCATAAATAATCTCATTAAGCGGAAGGTGATAGCGAAGCACTGCTCGAGTCTCTTCTATATATTCCATTCCTTCATAGACGCCTCTTCGCTCCTGGCAAAGATCCATGATCGCTCCGATAAATTCAGAAGTCACCATGATCTCCGCTTTTACCATTGGCTCTTCCATATACTCAATCTCAGAAAGATCCGGAAGGTTCGATGGATTGGTAAGTTCAATCACCTCGCCATTTGTCTTGTGCACTTTGTAGATAACACCCGGCGCTGTTGTTACCAGATCAAGATTATATTCTCGTTCCAGACGTTCTTGGATAATTTCCAGATGAAGCAGACCTAAAAATCCACAGCGGAAACCAAAGCCAAGTGCTATGGATGTCTCCGGTTCAAATTGAAGAGATGCATCATTTAACTGAAGTTTTTCCAACGCATCCCGAAGATCCGGATATTTGGCCCCATCAGCCGGATACATTCCGCAGTAAACCATAGGATTCACTTTTTTGTAACCCGGAAGCGGCTCTGCGCACGGACTCGCCGCATTAGTAATCGTATCACCTACGCGGGTATCTTTTACATTTTTTAAGCTGGCAGTAATATATCCAACCATTCCTGCCGAGAGTTCTTCACACGGAATAAACTGTCCGGCTCCAAAGTAGCCCACTTCCACAACTTCTGCTCTTGCCCCTGTCGCCATCATCAGAATCGGCGTGCCCTTCTTTACCGTTCCTTCTTTAATTCGGCAAAATACAATCACGCCTTTGTACGAATCATAGAGGGAATCAAAGATCAGCGCTTTCAGCGGCGCTGCCGCATCTCCTGTCGGCGCCGGAATCTTCTCCACGATCTGCTCTAACACATCCTCCACATTCAGTCCCGTCTTCGCTGAGATCTGCGGGGCATCCATTGCCTCAATACCTATCACATCTTCAATCTCATTCATCACACGTTCCGGTTCCGCACTTGGAAGATCCACCTTATTGATCACCGGCATCACATCCAAGTCATGATCCAGTGCAAGATATACATTCGCAAGTGTCTGCGCTTCCACGCCCTGCGCAGCATCTACTACAAGAATAGCGCCGTCACAGGCTGCCAGACTTCGGGATACTTCATAGTTAAAATCCACGTGTCCCGGCGTATCAATCAAATTGAAAATATATTCTTCGCCGTCTTTTGCCTTGTATACAGTACGCACGGTCTGAGCTTTGATCGTAATCCCGCGCTCTCTTTCCAGTTCCATATTATCCAATACCTGAGACTGCATCTCCCGGCTTGTCAGCAAACCGGTCATCTCAATGATCCGGTCCGCCAATGTTGATTTTCCATGGTCTATATGTGCAATAATGCAAAAATTTCTGATTTTATTCTGATCTATTCCTGCCACAATCGTCGCTCCTTATCTAATAACATACATAATTATTGTACCACAGGGGTGCTGTATTTTACAATGAAAACTTCTACCCCCATCACGTCTCCAAGTCTTCCTGTCTTCACCAGTTCTTCTATCTCTGCGGACTCTTCCATGATCGCGCGAAGTTCACTGCTCTTAAAATTCCGGCACTGGCTCATATATTTTCCCGCCACAAAAGGATGCAGCCCCGCGGACTTGGCAATCTGCGCTTTATCATTTCCCTGCTTTACCAGTTCTTTCACATGAAGCAGCAGCTTAAATTGACGGCTCAACAGATATAGAATACGCATCGGAGGCTCTTTTAACGCCAGAAGATCATAATAATACTCTAATGCTTTCTTTTGCTGTTTTAAAGCTACCGCCTCGACCATGTCAAAGATCTTATTTGTAATCTGGGTCGTACAGATTTCATCAATATCTTGAACAGTTATCTCTTCTTGTCCCATTGTATAGGAAAAAAGTTTTTCCATCTCTTTTTCCAGATTTTCCATGTCTGTTCCCGTCTTAGACACCAGATATCTGGCTGTGGTTTCTTTAATCTTCATTCCTTCTTTTTTTACATTTCCGGCAATCCAGTAGAGAATCGTTTTCTCATCCTGCCTTGACAGCTCCACGATCCTGCCTTTTTCCTTCACCGCCTTATACATTTTACCGCGCTTATCTACCTCTGACTCCACAAAAAGAAAGTATGCAGTTTCCGGAAGATTTTTCAGATAATCGGCAAGCTCCGGCACCGCGTTTTTAAAAAAGCCGGAGTTCTCGAGCACGATCAGTCTTCGCTCCGCAAAAAAAGGCATCGTTTCTGCCAGATCAATGACCTCTGCCGCATTGATTCCTTTTCCTTCATAATAAGTGTAATTCACGGTATCGTCTTCCGAGATCATCGCCTTTGTAAGCTTCTGTTTATACTGTTTTTTCAGATACGCCTCTTCCCCATAGAGAAGATAAATCTGCTTAAATACACCTGTTTTAATATCTTCATTCAGACTCTTCATATTTTTATCCCCGTCTCGATCTTCTTCCAAAAAGTATAGCGAATTTCCTCCTGTAATTCAACTATTTAAAACCAGAAATCGTAAACTCTCCCTCGGATACAACGATCGTCACCGCTCCTTCTTCCTGCGTAGAATATACAATAGCCCCCGCATCCTTCAATCGCTCCAACGTCTCCTTGTGAGGATGCCCGTAAAAATTATTTTTCCCGGCTGATATAAAAGCATATTGGGGAGCGGCTGTTTTCAAAAACTCTTCCGTTGTAGAATTTCCGGACCCGTGGTGAGCGGTCTTTAACACATCCCACACACATTCAGAATACTCTCTCTGCAAATGGTCGACGAGACGCTTCTCTCCCTTGCCTTCCACATCTCCGGTAAATAACATGTCAAAATCACCATATCGAAGAGCAAGCACTAACGAAGCACTGTTCCCGGTCTCTTCCATCTCTCCTTTTCCCGGCTGTATGCAGGTAAGAGACAGCTTCCCTTCCGTCAGACATTGGCCTTTTTCCATTGTAAAAACAGGAATTCCTTCTTTTTCTGCCATCTCTGCCAGCTCCTTCAGTGCATCATCCCATACGGTCTGCGTCGGAAAAACAAGCCTCTTAATTGTTACCCCTGTCTTTTGCCTTTGCACCAGCTCCTTGATTCCGCTAATATGATCCTGGTCTCCATGAGAGACAAAGACATAATCAAGACTCCCGATTCCCTGAGATAAAAGATAGGGTTCTATCCGGTACTCTCCTACCTTCTTCACATCACTGCTCCCACCATCCATGAAATAGGTCTTCCCTTCCGGACCTCGTATCACAAGCCCGTCTCCCTGTCCCACGTCCAACATTGTAATTGTGATTTTATCTTTTACTTGTGCTGTAAATAATAAAATTGTCATCCCTGTACCCACAAGCAAAACCGAAAGAACGCCCCTCTTCTTTCTGCTTCGTTTCTCCCCTTTGTTTTCCTCCTTCTTTCTCAGCAATAAAACCGCTGCGAACAGAAAAACATAATAGAACAGGATCTTCCATATATCCGGTTGCCCTGTGACCACCCTTGCAAAAGGAAGACGAAGCGCCGCTTCACAGCTATGTTCATACACCCGGAAAATCATTCGACAACACAAAAAGATTGCTTCTCCTGCATGTTCCCAAAACAGACTGATCATCGTCCCTATAAGCCCCGCTGCCATCAGTACCGACAACAGCGGAATTACAATCAGATTCAGGAAAACTCCATAAATCGGAACTTCATAAAACGAATACATCAAAATCGGGAGAAGGAAAAGATTCACACTGACACTCGCCCAAAGACTTTGTGCCGGTAAATTTTTGAATATTGGAAGAATGAAAATAATTGCTATCAAAGCTCCAAATGAGAGCCAGAAGCCGCTATCATACAGAGAAAGCGGGCGCCACATACAAACGGTCACCGCAGCTGCCGCAAGCGCTGTCGGACTGTCATAATGTCTGCCTGAAAGATCTGCTCCTATGCGAAACAAAAACATCACCATTGCCCGAAATGCCGAAACCGTCATCCCGATCATCAAAATATAAGCAGACAGAAATAATACGCCCGCAAGCCCTCCCACGGTATACGAGCCCGTGATTCTTCGCAGGAGATGATAGACTCCCACACCAAGGAACGACAGATGAAGCCCCGAAACTGCAAACACGTGGGCAATCCCGTTTACCTGATACAGTTCCCTTATCTCCCGGTCCATCCCCTGTTTTTCTCCCAGGAGAATTGCCGCCAGAGCCCCGCCGTCTTCCTCTCCCGCCGCGTCAATAAGGATCCGTTTCCACTTCTGTCTCAGCTCATACAGTCCCTGTTTCAAGGGATTGCTTTCTCTATCCGTCACGCGCAGAGCTTCTGCCCACAGGAAGGCTCCTATCTTCTGTTTTTCATAATAAAATTTCTGATCAAAATTTCCCGGATTCCGCGCTTCCTCAAAAAGAGAAAGCTCTCCTTTGACGTTTACTTTATTTCCTATTTGAACCGGTTGTTTTGCATCATCATATACAAGGATTCTGGATGGTTTTTTTGATAAAATAAGATATAGAATTTGATAAGATTCTCTGACTTCAATTTGATATACCTGACCGGTAATCTGAACTTCTTTTCCTGCCTGTTTTTTTATTTCAGGAGGCACAAGCTCTCGAAAGAGCTGACTGCCTCCTGCCGTCATTCCTATAGAAAAAATCAGAAATACCATCAGGCACACACTGCATAATGGTCTGTTTCTCAATCTTTTTTCTCCACATAATCATAGTCTGCCGCAAAAGGCTGACTTAAATCTACACTGCTTTGATACGTAACCTTCGTCTCTCCGTTGACCAGAATCTGAACCTGACCTGCTGCACAATTCTCTACGATTGAATTCACCAATGCATAAATGGTCACATACGGGTCAACTTTATAATCTGTATTCAAAAACTCTTCATTAAAATTCACATAACAGATCCCGTCCTTCACTGACACGCTGCGCACTTCTGTATTCGGAGAAATCACTGGAAAGTTTCCGTCCTTTCCCGGACCTTTCAGTATTTTTTCCACGATTACTTTTTCTCTCGACGTATTGCTGTTATACCGTACTTTCACCGTTTCCGAGCCAAGTCTGTCTCCCTTAGCGTTCGAAAAATAAAGCCGAAACTTTTCAACCTGATAAGAGTGAAGCGAAGATCCTGTATTTTCCACAAAGTCCTCGGCATTCATAGCTCCCAATTCACGACCGTGCTGATCCTTCAAAGGCTCATCTTCTATGAAAAACCTCACATCATCCACACCGTCGATCTGTGTCAACGTCTGCACGACTGCCGCCCGGAGCAACAATTCCCTCTCTCCGCTAAGCTTCTCATACCCACCGTCAAAGTACAATTTCACACACTCATCGGACAGCTCCCATTTTTCCAGCTTTGCCTCTTCTGCAAAAGCGCTTTGGCATTCCGTTGTATCCTCCACTCGGCGCATGGCTTTGAGTACATTTCGAACCTGTTCCTCTGCGGATGTTCCTTTCAATTGAATCTCTTCTTTTACAAGCCCCGTCCCCTCTACATTGACATAGTAGATACCAGGTTTCTCTTGTGCCGGCTTCCTGTCTTTCCCGCAGGCTGTTAAAAAGAGGACGCACACAAGGAATAGGGCTATCATATCTCTACTCTTCTTCATATCATTCTTCCTTCTTTCTATGCCACATAGTTCAGTGGAATCCGCATAGTAAATGTTGTTCCTTCACCCGGCTGACTGAACACTTTGATCGCGCCCCGATGCATTACAACTGCACTTCTTGCTATAGCAAGCCCAAGCCCTGTGCCACCGATTTCTCTGGAGTGAGATTTATCCACGCGATAAAAACGTTCAAAAATATGTTCCACTTCATCCTCTGCAATTCCGATTCCTGAATCCGCCACTTCGATATAGAAAAATTTGTGGTCTGCATTCAAAGATACATGCACCCAGCCATTTTCCTTATTGTATTTAATCGCATTTTCCACGAGATTACTAAGCGCCAGCGAAAATTTTGTTTCATCTACCTCTGCTGTCACCGGACGGAAGCTCTCATAGACGACCTCAATATTATTGACTGCTGCGATTGGACGCAGACGTTTTAAAATCTTCTCCACAAGCTCATTCATATTCTCCGACCGGATATTCATGGTGTTCGCTGTCTTGTCCATTTTCACAAGCGATAACAAATCATTAATGATCTTATCTTCCCTTTCTATTTCCTCGGACAGATCTTCCATAAATTCCTTATATAATTCCACCGGCACGTCATCCTGTAAAAGAAGTGAATCCGCCAAAACCTTCATAGATGTGATCGGAGTTTTTAATTCATGCGACACATTTGATACAAATTCCTGTCTGGAATCATCCAGTATTTTCAGTCTTCCGAGCATTTTGTTAAAGGCTTCCGATAAAAGCTTCGTCTCTGTATAGCTGTTTTCATGAAGGTAATCGGCATTATACCCTTCCGTCACAGCAGCTATCGAATGAGTAATTCGTCCAAATGGCTTCACCATTACAAATCCAAGAAACAACGCTGTGATTATCGTCACAAGACCCATTGCCATTCCCAGAATGTCCGCTTTGTTCTCCAGAATCTGCCGGCCTTCTACGATGGGATCTGTGGAAATGCTTACAAGGATCACTCCGGATACCTCATCGGAATCCATTGCCATAATCGGTGATGCCACCTCAATATAGCGATTTTCGGCATCATAACGACTGGTGCTGTTCCCATTTTTGCACCGAATCACATCTTCCGACACGATTGTCTTTCCTTTATCCATATCATATGTATCTTCTACAATGCGGTATTCACTGTCGATGACCATTACCCGTCCGCTGTAGATATTGGAGAATTGGGTAAGTTCGCCCTTGATTACTTCAGATGTAATCCCGTCTGAATAGTCTAATGTTCTCAGCTGATTACAAAGAATAGTGCACTGATTCTGTATCTCTGCCGTCTGCACTTCCACGGCTCTTTTTTCATAACTATTAAGAATCACCGCTCTCATCAATGCGCCCGAACAAAATTCTACGACAATGACAAGAAGCGCGATCCGAAAACGGAGACTCTTTAACATATCTGCTTTGATATACTTACTAACCTTTGAAATAATAACCCACTCCCCACTTCGTGTATACATACTTCGGATCACTTGGATTGGTTTCAATCTTTTCACGAAGTCTTCGAATATGTACATCCACGGTTCTGGCATCTCCCGGATACTCGTATCCCCATACAATATTCAGAAGATTCTCTCTGCTGTATACTTTTCCCGGATTCATGGCAAGAAGCTCCAAAAGATCGAACTCCTTAGCTGTGAGATTCACTTCTTTTCCGCTGATCACTACCCGTCTGCTCTCACAGTCAATTCTCATATCACCTTTTGTCACTACTTTATCGTTCGTTTCTTCCTGACTCTTTCTGCCCATTCGTCTCATGATCGCTTTGATTCTTGCCTTCACCTCAAGAATGTTAAATGGTTTGGTAATATAGTCGTCTGCGCCGTATTCCAGTCCGAGGATCTTATCCATATCATCCCCTTTTGCTGTCAGCATAATAACCGGCACATCGGAAAACTCCCGAATCTGCTGACACACTTGAAAGCCGTCGCATTTTGGAAGCATCACATCCAGCAGGATCATATCGTAAGAATTCTCTCTGGCAAGCTTCAGCGCTTCCTCCCCATCATAAGCACAGTCCACTTTCATGCCGTCCTGTTCCAGACTGAACCGGATTCCTTTCACGATCAACTTTTCATCATCAACAACCAATACCCTTTTTCCTTCCATACTGCGACCCCCTCATGAAACTTTAATCTGATCTTTGATCTTGTCAAATATACCGTCTTTGATTCCTTCTACTTCTTTTAATTCTTCTGCCGAACGGAATCCACCCCGCTTCTTGCGGTACTCAAGAATGGCATCTGCTCTTGACTCGCCGATGCCGCTTAACGTCATCAATTCTTCTTTCGACGCCTTATTAAGATCTACTCTTGCGTCCTCCTGCTCTCCCTCCGGCAAAGGGACAGCCGACGCCTGTACTTCTTCTCTGGACGGGACATATATTTTCTGACCGTCCTTTAAGCTCTCTGCCTGATTCAAATAAGTATCTGCTGCAGTCTCTGTCATACCTCCCGCAGCCTGCACCGCCTCATAGAGACGGCTTGTGTTCTTCAGTTCGTAAACTCCCGGCTCAACGACCTGCCCGCATACATACACGCAGATTTTCCCGCCTTCCGCTTCACCCTCTTCATTTTGCTTTTCCTTTTGCTCTTTTTTCGGTTCTTTCGAATCTTCCTCTATCGTCTGAACCTCGGCAAGCGTTTCCCGCTCTTCCTTCTTAGAACACCCATAACAAAGAGTGAAACAAAACATTATGATACACAATTTTATCCATTTTCCTCGCATAAATCTTCTCCTTTACAGCTGTCGAGACTGTAAATACCCCTCTTTATGCAAGCTATATTTATTCTACTATTTCCATTGAAAAATTGCAACTCCAATCAGGGCAATCACCATCCCAATTACTTTTCTCCATTCCAGCGCTGCTTTCTCTACCCCAAACAGACCGAACAATTCAATCAGATATGCGATAATAAGCTGAGAAAACACGATCAGAAGCGCTGCCTTTGCAGGACCTAACTGTTCCATGCTTTTAATGACCGTCCACGTGATTCCAGCTCCGATCACACCGCCTAAAAGAAGGTATTTTGGCTCTACTTTGGCAATTGCCGATACAGAATCTCTCCCTGTCACAAGCCATGCTCCTGCACATACCAAAAAAGCAGTAAGCTGCACCCATCCATTACTCACCCACATTCCGGCAGTTTTGGTCACCTGTGTATTAAATACCCCCTGTACACTCATCAGCGCTCCTGAAAGGATCGCAATCAAAAAACCAATCATCGTAATCTATACCTCCACATTTTTACTATCAGTATATCCAGATGACTGGTTTTTCATTATAAGACTTTTCTCAATTTTTCAATCATTTCATCTACATGCTCTTTTTCGATCACCAGAGGCGGCACCAGACGGATCACGTCGCTTCGGGCACTGATGATAAGAAGCCCTTCTTCCATTGCCTTTTTCACCACTTCTCCCACCGGTCCACTTAGCTTGATTCCCCGGATAAGTCCCAGACCTCTTTGTTCTACCACACAGTCATAGTCTTCCACCAGCTTTTTCAGCTGTTCCTCCATGTAGTCACCAACTTCTTTTACGTGCGCTGCCAGCTTCTGCTTTTCATAGATTTCCAGCGTTTTGGCAACCGCCGCACAGGCAAGTGGATTTCCTCCATATGTCGTTCCGTGATCTCCCGGCTTCAAAGATGCTTCCGCCACAGCTTTGGTCATGGCAAATGCGCCAACCGGTACTCCGCTTCCAATTGCCTTTGCCATCGTCATAATATCCGGTTTTGTTCCATATAGCTGCCATGCAAACATTTCTCCCGTCCTTGCCATGCCGCACTGGATCTCATCACAGATCATCAAAATACCTTCTTCATCACAAAGCTTGCGGATTCCGGTCATAAATTCTTTTGTTGCGGTATTGATTCCGCCTTCTCCCTGAACAGGCTCCACAATGATTCCACAGGTTTTTTCATTTACGAGCTTCTTCACACTTTCCAGATTGTTAAATTCAGCAAAGGATATGCCCGGAATCAACGGTTCGAACGGCTCTCTGTAAGCCGGATGCTCTGTTACCGACAACGCTCCCATTGTTCTTCCATGAAAAGAATCTTTCATTGCAATGAATTCAAACCGTCCACTCTTTTTCTGCCATGCGTATTTTCTCGCTGCCTTTAAAGCACCTTCGTTTGCCTCTGCCCCGCTGTTCGTGAAAAATATCCGGTCCATCCCGCTTGCTCTGCGAAGCGCCTCTGCCGCCTTCCCGCAAGTGGTATTGTAATATAGGTTCGAAGAGTGAAGCAGGTTGTCAATTTGTTCCTTCAACGCATTTTTTAGCTCTACATTCCCATAGCCGAGACCTGACACTGCAATTCCCGCCATAAAATCCAGATATTTCTTTCCGTCTGTATCGTATAAATACACACCGTCTCCCCGGTCTAAGGTAATCGGGAAACGATTATAAGTATGAAGGAGATTTTCCTCCGTCATTTTCATATATTCATTCATGCTATTCCTCTCCTCGATAATAAGTCGGCTCACCATCATTTAAAATCGCAGTACCGATTCCTTTATTTGTAAATATTTCAAGCAACAGGCAATGCGGAATCCTTCCGTCTAAAATGTGGACTCTTGATACGCCATGCTCGATAGCCTCCACGCAATTATAAAGTTTCGGAAGCATACCTCCGCCAATATATCCTTCATCCATAAGCGCTCTTGCCTCTGACACCTTCAATTCTGAAATCAAAGTTTCCGGATCTTTTGGGTCTTTATATACTCCTTCAATATCTGTCAAAAATGCAAGCTTTTCCGCTCTCATTGCCCGGGCAATCGCACAGGCAGCATCATCTGCATTAATATTGTAAGTATTGTAGTCATCATCCAGCCCGATCGGCGCAATAACCGGAAGAAAATCTTTTTCAAGAAGATCATATAAGATACGCGCATTGACATCTTTGACATCTCCGACATATCCGATATCTTCTCCGTCGGCAAATTTCTTTTTCACAGACAGAAGCTTTCCATCCTTGCCACTTAAGCCAATGGCGCGCACCCCAAGGCTTTCTACGAGCTGTACAAGGTTTTTATTCACTTTACCAAGCACCATCTCCGCCAGCTCCATCGTCTCTTCATCCGTCACACGCAGTCCGTTTACAAATTTGGGCTTCATGCCTACTTTGCTCACCCATTTGCTGATTTCTTTTCCTCCGCCGTGTACAATGATCGGCTTAAAACCTACCAGCTTAAGCAATGTCACATCCTGAATCACATGTTCCTTCAAAGTGTCGTCTACCATTGCGCTTCCGCCGTACTTTACTACGATCACTTTCCGGTTAAAACGCTGGATATAAGGGAGCGCCTCGATCAACACCTCCGCCTTGTCCAAATATTTCTGCATCTGTTTATCCATCTATATCGCCGCCTTTTTGTGAATTTTCGTCATTTTTTTATATCCTTTTATATTTTTTTATTTCTTTAGCTTCTGTAATCCGCATTGATTTCTATATATCCATGAGTCAGATCACATCCCCATGCCGTCGCTGTTTTTTCACCCATTTTCACATCTGCAATGGCAGTCACTTCCGCTTCTGACAAAATCTTCGTTGCTTCTGCTTCACTGTAATCTATCGCTGTTCCATTTTCAACGATTTGAATCTTGCCTGCCTTGCTCTCAAAGAAGAGATCGACCTTCTCCGGATCAAACTGTGCACCTGAATAACCCATTGCACACAGAATTCTTCCCCAGTTCGCATCGTGTCCTGCAATCGCTGTCTTGGTAAGATTGGAACACACAATCGCTTTCGCCAGTGTCTTTGCCTGTTCTTCGCTTGCACATCCTACCGCTTTCACTTCAAAAAGAGCAGTCGCACCCTCTCCGTCACCTGCGATTTTTTTTGCAAGATACTCATTGATCTCATGAAGCGCCTCGACAAATTTGTTATAATCCTCACTTCCATATATAATTTCCTCATTTTCCGCAAGACCATTCGCCAGAAGGAGAACGGTGTCGTTGGTGGATGTATCACCGTCTACGGAAATCATATTGTACGTATTCTGCACATCCTCGCTCAAAGCCTTTTGCAGTGTTTCCTTTGAAATAACGGCATCCGTCGTAATAAACGCAAGCATCGTACACATATTAGGATGGATCATGCCGGAGCCTTTTGCCATTCCTCCTATGGTGACTGTCTTACCGCCCGCTTCAATCTCTATCGCAAGCTCTTTTTCACATGTATCGGTTGTCATAATTGCCTTTGCCGCTTCATTTCCGCTTTCTATAGAATCATTTTTCTTTCCTGCAAGCACTTCTACTCCGGCAATCAGCTTATCCATCGGCATCTGCTTTCCAATCACTCCTGTAGAGCCAAGAAGCACTCCGTCTTTCGATATCCCGAGCATTTCTGCTGCCGCTTTTGCCGTATCTTCACAGTAACCAAAGCCTTCTGCTCCGGTACATGCATTTGCAATGCCGGAATTTACAATTACTGCCTGCACACCGGCACCTGACGCAACAACTTGCTGATCCCATTTTACAGGAGCTGCTTTTACCACATTGGTCGTAAATGTTCCTGCTGCCACACAAGGCACCGTGCTGTAGATCATTGCCATATCTGTGCGATCCTTATATTTGATTCCTGCTGCCGTTGCTGCTGCCTCATATCCTTTTGCTGCGGTTACTCCACCTTTTATCTTCTTCATATTCCATCCATCCTTTCTTCTTTCTCATTTCTATCTACTGTTTTCTTACTGAATAAACGCTGTAATATTTTTCTCATTTAATGTAAAGTCGTAATAATTAAGATCTTCTCTCTTCGTCCATGCAATTTCTTTCCAAAATGCATTGCCAATATCGTTCTTTGTAAATGCGATCAGTGAAACTTTATTGATTTCTTCTTTTTTAAGCGCCTCCACGGCAAATGCCACCATAGATTTACCAATGCCTCTCATTCGGTAGTCTTTGTGAACGCAGACGTGATATAAGCATCCTCTTCTTCCGTCATGACCACATAAGATCGCGCCTACAACTTTCCCGTCTTCTTCTGCCACTACACTGGTTGTTGGATTACGCTTTAAGAAACGGGCAACGCCTTCTCTTGAATCATCCATACTTCTGATTCCAAATCCTTGGATACTGTTCCAAAGCTCTTTGACCTGATCATAGTCTTCCATTGTCATTACTCTTACCATCTAACCACTCCTTTTATTACGGGAACATCGGAACCAGATTAAGTCCTTCATTTTCCGGCAGACCAAACATAAGATTCATATTCTGTACTGCCTGCCCCGCTGCACCTTTTACCAGATTATCGATGGCGCCCATCAGGATAATCCTGTTTGTTCTCGGATCAATCTTAAAATTTATGTCCACATAATTGCTGCCTTCCACCCATTTCGTTTCCGGGCATACACCCTCCGGCAAAAGACGGATGAACTGTTCTTTGGCATAATATTTTTCATAAATTGCTTTTATATCCTCGTATGCAACTTCTTTCTTAAGAGATGCATATTCTGTCACCAGAATTCCGCGGTTCATCGGCACAAGATGCGGTGTAAAGTTAAGCACCACCTGCTCTCCTGAAGCATAGCCAAGCTGTTCCTCAATCTCCGGTGTATGTCTGTGGCTTCCCACTCCGTAAGCCTTTATATTTTCATTAACCTCACAGTACAGATTCGGAAGCTTTGCCCCTCTTCCCGCTCCGGATGTCCCGGACTTGGCATCAATGATCAAGGTATTCATATCAATAACCCCCTCTTTTGCCAGCGGATATGCCGTCAATATGGAGCAGGTTGTATAACATCCAGGATTTGCCACAAGTCTCGCTTTTTTCACATCTTCCCGGTTGATCTCACACAGACCATATACCGCTTCCTCAATAAACCGGGGACTTTGATGAACGATCCCATACCATTTTTCATAAGTTTTTACATCCTTGATTCGGTAATCCGCGCTCAAATCAATGATCTTCGTCTTCTCGAGAATCTCTTCTGTCAGTACCGAAGCACAGAACCCCTGCGGCGTAGCAGTAAAGATTACATCCGCTTCATCCGCCAATTGCTCCATATGATCATCCATACATTTCGCATCCACGATCCGAAACATATTTCTATAAACATCCGCATAGTTCTGATCCACATAACTTCTGGAACCATACCACACAATCTCCACATCTCTATGATTCATCAAAATTCTAACAAGCTCCGCTCCGGCATAGCCGGTGGCTCCAATAATTCCTGCTTTTATCATAATTACCTCCTGGGGATGTTTGGGACGTAGCATTTTTGCACTTTGCTACGTCCCAAACTGCATTTTGCCCTGTTCTTTTTGAAAAGTTTTGCATAATTATACTTCCTTATTGCATATTATGCAAGTATTTTTTATTGATTATTTTTAAGATATTCTGCGATTCTTTTTTTATATGAGAAAAAAGACAATCAACTTCTCATTTGAAATTAACTGTCTTTCCTGTGTTTTATTCGGTTTTTATGTGTTAAATGGGTATCTTTGAGTTAATACCCTGTTAAAGGCAGATTTGTTTTGTTCGGCTTTTCTTTGGCTCTTTTGCTATGTTTTGATATCGGTAAATGCTAAATAGTAATCCGAGCAATATTCCTGTCACAACTGCGCCGCTTCCTCCTGTGCTTAAGAATGGGCAGTATCCGTCTCCGTATGGATGCAATCCCAGATTGCCGAGAAGATAAATAACCATCCGTCCTGCGAGCACTACCGTACATCCTAATCCCATGACTCTTCCCACTTGGTTTCTCTGGCGAAGTGTATTCTTAAGTAGATAGAATAGCAAAACTGCAATTAAACTAATAAATAGAACCGCTGTCAAGATTCCACAAAAGGAAAGGATATAGGTAAATAAAAAGTCTCTGTCCCCATACATTTCCAATCCTTTCATTGCCTGTGCAGAACTTCCGACCATATGACTGTTCGCTGCCGCTGACCTAAGAGGCTCCATTACTGCTGATATGTCAGCCCCGTAAGGCGGAAGAAGCATTTGCAGACGCTCCTTCCGATACACTGCCCCAAAGTTCCAAACCATACCGGCATACAATACCGGAAGAATCAAAACCGCTGATATCGTTCCAAAATATACTCTTTTTTTCTTTACACGGAACCAACCACAAGATACTGCATAAAGAAATATGATCATTGAAAATACGCACAATAGTAGAGAGAGCATTATATTGTTAGTATAAGACACTACCACAACTGCCGGAAGCATCCATATAGCTGCTTTCCAGATGACTTTATATCCCTGCCCGCGATAACGATACAGAATTGCTCCATACAACGGAAGAAACAAATATACTAAGACTCTTACGTTCAAGATCATCATTCCGCCTACACTGATCCATCCCACACTTCCATTGACAACTGTTCCACTAAACCAAATCCCCGCCATCAAAATCAAAAACAAGCCGACGGTAAGTTCCCTTGCCTTTTCTCCGATTCTACTGTAATCCACGTAACAGACTCCAATCATGACTACAAATGCAAGCACATAATATACCCATGAATTTGCAACATAGATCCCTAAACCGCTCCGATCATACAACAGGCATCGCAAAATCATTCCTGCCATATAAAGCGCTCCGGTAAGCAAGATCAATCCCCACGCCATCTTTGGGCAGTGAATGCGGTCCATCTCAACGCCAACTGTCACCGGATCTCCCATCTCCATAACTGCCGCAGTCTCGGCTTCTTTCTCTGTCATTCCGGACGCTAAGAAATCCCTCTTCTGATCTTCCATATGGTCTTCCAATTCTTTTTCAATCGTCGGAAGCGCTTTCTTATAACGAACTTGCTCTGTCAGAATCTTCAAATACTCCTTCTTATCCATAACATACACCCCCAAGGACTCTTCCTACTGCCTGTGAATATTTTTCCCATTCTTCCTTCTTAGCTTGAAGCTGTTTCTTCCCAGCTTTTGTAAGTGCATAATATTTTCTTGTCTTCCCTCCAATCTCTTCCTCGTATGTTTCCACATACCCTTGCTCCTCTAACTTATGAAGAATTGGATATAACGTCCCTGCCTTCAATGAGAAAACATTCATAGAACGTTCCCTGAGTGTTTCGATCATTTCATAACCATACATATCTTTTTCCTCCAGAAGCTTCATTAAAAGCATGGAGTTACTTCCTGACAACAAACTTTTATCAACAGCCATTTTTATTCTCTCCTTTCATTCTTTCATCCATATTTCCATTATTCTTTATTTTTAATATATAGAACCTCTATATATCTTCTTGTCTTTATAATACATAGAACATCTATATATGTCAAGAAAAAATATCAAAAGCTAACAATATTTTTAAATACCCATTCACAAACACGCCATCTTATACATTCGCTTTGCATATTTTGAATATTTTAATGATTTTTTAACTTTTTTTCATTTTTCTATTGCATAATTATAAATATTGGTGTATATTAATTCTTGCAACCAACAGTTACATATTTATACAAACAGAATTTATTACAGTTTAGGAGGTTTTACATATGAAAGAGAAAGTTGTATTAGCATATTCCGGAGGACTAGACACTACAGCCATTATTCCGTGGCTCAAAGAAAATTTTGATTATGAAGTTATCTGTTGTTGTGTAGACTGCGGACAGGAAGAGGAATTAGATGGTTTAGAAGAACGTGCAAAATTATCCGGCGCTTCTAAATTATACATTGAAGATATTGTAGATGATTTCTGCGATAATTACATCGTACCTTGCGTACAGGCACATGCCATTTATGAAAATAAATATTTACTCGGCACTTCTATGGCACGTCCTGCAATTGCAAAACGTCTTGTAGAAATCGCAAGAAAAGAAGGCGCTACTGCAATCTGTCACGGGGCTACCGGAAAAGGAAACGATCAGATCCGTTTCGAGCTTGGTATTAAGGCTCTGGCTCCTGATATCAAGATTATCGCACCTTGGCGTATGACAGACGTATGGACTATGAATTCTCGTGAAGAAGAGATTGAATATTGTAAAGCACACGGTATCGATCTCCCATTCGACGCAAGCCACAGCTACAGCCGCGACCGTAACTTATGGCACATCAGCCACGAAGGTCTGGAGCTGGAAGATCCTGCAAACGAGCCAAACTATGATGACTTATTGGTACTTGGCGTATCTCCTGAGAAAGCTCCGGACGAGGCAGAGTATGTAACAATGACTTTTGAAAAAGGCGTTCCAAAGAGTATCAACGGAGAAGAAATGAAAGTTTCTGATATTATCCGTAAACTGAACGAACTTGGTGGAAAACATGGCGTCGGAATCTGCGATATTGTAGAAAACCGTGTTGTGGGAATGAAATCCCGCGGAGTCTATGAAACCCCTGGCGGAACAATCCTTTACGAAGCACATCAACAGTTAGAAGAACTCGTTCTCGACCGTGCTACTTATGAAGTAAAAGAAGAAATGGGCAACAAACTGTCTCAGGTTGTATACGAAGGAAAATGGTTTACACCACTTCGCGAAGCAATTCAGGCATTTATCGAAAGCACGCAGGAATATGTGACAGGCGAAGTAAAATTCAAACTTTACAAAGGAAATATCATCAAAGCCGGAACAACTTCTCCATACTCTCTGTACAGTGAATCTCTGGCAAGCTTTACAACAGGCGATCTCTATGATCACCACGATGCAGACGGATTTATCAATCTGTTCGGTCTGCCGCTTAAAGTTCGCGCTATGAAAATGGCTGAAGTCGAAGGCAAATAATAGTACACTATGAATATCCTATAGGTAAAGGAGCAGATCAAGGTTGATCTGCTCCTTTACTGATTCAATTTCCAATCCATATTTACTTGCTTTTACTTTTTCTTACCAATTCTGCCGATTCCGACTAAAACCGCACCGATAACAATATAGAAATCCGCGAGATTCGCTGTTAAACTGGAAAGGAATTTATTTTTGCTCTGAAAACCAATGTAATCAATTACCTTTTTCCTTACCAAACGATCGTAAATATTGCTGGCTGCTCCTGCTGTGAGAAAAATCATTCCTGTTTTCTCCAACCATTTTCCTTTCTTTAGAAACAATAAGAGATCATAAAACAAAATCACCACGCCTGTGACAGCAGAAGCCCCCTGCACAATTTTAGGATATTTCTCCAAGGTACTTAACAGAAAGCCACGGTTATATACTTTGCGAAGCACAATCCCCGGAACAATACACTTTCGTTCTTCCCGCCTGTCAAATGTATCTTCGATATACTGCTTGATTCCCATATCAACACAAAGAAGTACAACCAGCATACCGCCAAAAGCGGCAAGCATTACAACACCCCTTTGATCCGGTCAATCTCATCTTCCAGTCTTTCCATCTCCTTGTCACGTTTCTCAATGGCTTCACACATCGCAACATAATCAAGGTCGGAAATCTCACTATCCTTAAATTTTTCATAAACCATACGCCCAATATCGATAAAATCTCTCTCATTTGCTCTCTGAAGCCCTCTGATATTGCTCTTTAACTTCTGAATCTCTATAGTATCTTCGGTCATTTTCCCAATATCACTTGCCACATCGGATATTTTCTTTCCAAGTTCTTCAAAAAAATCTGCCATCGCTTTTCGTCTCCTTCTCTCTATTTTCTTACAGCTGACGCAAAGTATCCAGCGAACGATACAGATCCATCGTCCCATACCCCCACTCTTCATTGGGATACTCAGCCTGCGGCTGCCGATTCGCACCAAGCACAATGATCGTTCTGATCTGGCTTGCGCTCACTCCTCTCGCCCCCGGCTGCTGCGTAATCCATTCTAACAAAAGCGCCACGGCTCCGGCAGCGATCCCCGTTGCCGCACTGGAACTGCTCCTCGTCACAAAGTTCTTCTGAATACCCGCTCCGGTTATATTCACTCCCGGCGCTGCAAAATCCGGTTTAATAATTCCATCTCTAGTATAACCTCTCCCCGAATTAATATCAACCGCATTCTCATCACTGTTATAATAGGCAACGGTCATTGCCTGTCTGCAACTAGCCGGTTCTGTAAGTGTATTATTGGGATTCGCTTCCAGAAAATATACCTCTCCACTTAGAAATTCTTCTATAGGAAGCCACATATGGTAATCTCCTTCTGACATTTGTATTGGTTCAACATTAATCCTCCATATTCCAGCTGCCGGATTTCGAAATCTCATAAAAATGAGCTGTGAATCATTATTCTCAAGAAGCAGCCGATATTCCACATCCACTTCTGTCCGTTCAAACGTAAACACAAAATGATAGCGATATCCCTGCCTTAACGACACCTGCCTTGTACGCTCACCGGAAGGCGATGTAATAGAAAGTGTTACTACATTCGGAAGCGCAGACCACAGCTCCGTTGCAAATCCATCAACCCCTTCTCCAACTCTTATCTCTGCCACTGACGTACTATTTCTGTTTTCAAAACGATGATAATAATGATGCCTTTTTGCCGCTTCATTCCCTGTTCCTATCACCACGCTTCGATTCAAGATTCGAGAATAAGCATCCAGCATTAAAGACAGCGGCGACGTTCCATTGCGTCCGCCAAAATTCGTTCCCAGTGCAATACAGATTACAAGAGGCATATTGTTCTCTTGTGCAAGCCTGTTCAAATAGCGAAGTCCAAGCATAATATCATTTTCCTGATAGCAGACCGCTTCTTCTTGAATCGCATAAAACTCCTTTAGGTACTGCTTGGCTTCTTTTAATTTAACCACCGCAATCGACGCCTCCGGCGCAGCTCCCAGAAACTGCTGCTCCACATTTGCCCCTCCTGCCGCTACACTTGCCAAAAATGTTCCATGTCCATTCACATCCTCACTTGGAACAATATCTTGTGGGTTTTCTGATTTAAGCGCACGGTCAATCTCTTCCTTCGTATAAACACTTCCATAGTCCAGCCCTTGAGGCGGCATACCAGTCTGTATCGTCTGATCCCAGATAGAAACGATACGGGTACTTCCATCTGTTCCGAGAAACAAAGGATTCCTATAGTCAATTCCCGTATCCAAAAACCCAATCATCACATTCTGTCCCAAGAGCTTCAATGTCGGATAATTTTGTACCGAAGCGATACCTGCCTCCTCCAAAGCATCCATATCAAGGAGACCATAACAGTTGGGGATGGAGTTATACCAATACCGTTCTATTGTAAGCGGTTCCAGATCCGACCGATTGACATACGCCGTATGATAATCAAAATCCATATCAAGCATACACACGTCGCCCCCGTCAATCCCAAGCACCTCCCGACTCCTGTTTGGTAAAAGAATAAAATCCCAATAATCTTCTGACAGAATCTTCTCTTTACAATTTTGCTGGCTTGCATGAAATTTGTTCATATAAAAACTGCCTCATATACTTTTGCTTTAAGTATATGAGGCAGTTTGCTATCCATGCAAATGTTTATTTAACAAACGCTCAATGATCTCTACCGATTCTTCAATTCCATAGCTTGCACTGTTAAAACAGATGTCATAGTTTTCAGCTGCGCCCCATTTCAATCCGGTATAATTATGAAAATATTTTGCATGCTTTTTATCATATTTCTTTAACTGCTTTACAGCTTCTTTAAAACCAATCCCCTGCACCTCCATAATACGGTGCACACGCTGCTCAAACGGAGCAGTGATAAAAATACTCACATGAGGGATTCGGTTATTGGCAAGGATGACATCCGCACAGCGTCCCATGACAATGAAGTCCTCCTCTTTTGCCATTTTGCACAGAAGATCACTCTGATTGAAGAAAATTGCATCCGCTTTCTTAAGTCCGTGATAGCGGTTAAATTCTCTCAGACGTTCTTTGATCCCCTTCGAAGATTCAAAGCCCTTCTGATATTTATTCGCCATCATTCCGCCCTGTGTATCTTCTTCAGCATGAATCCCATAATCCTCTGCCTTCTCCACTTCCAGTCTTTTTAATACTTCACTGAAGATCTCCACATCATAATAATTGATATGAAGAGCATCTGCCAGGGCAAAGCCGATGTCATTTCCCGCACTCCCCTGTGTTCGTCCGATACAGATGACCAAATGATCGTCTTCTTTAAATTTCTGATGAAGATTGGCAGTATTTAACTTTGCACGTTCTTCATTAATGATATCTACCTGACCAAAAGTATTAGGAAGCGCTGCAACTTCTTTTAAAATCGCATCGTATTCTGTCATCACTTTGGACTTATCTTCTTTATTTTTAATGGTTCTTGCCATATTACTGATTAAGGCAAGCTCGCTTCGAAGCAGATGTCCCTGCGGGCGGATCATCATAAGCTCTGCCAGATTCTCCACGCAGATCTTTCGCTCTTCGGAAAATGCGCGTCCAAGAGAAGAGCCGACGCATCGATACACTTCTAAATCCAGATCATAGATCCGTTCCGCGATTTCCAGACATTTTTTACGTTTATCTTCCATATCCGCTCTCCCTCCTTACATAAAGAATACCAGGCTGTCCACAAGGAACACCGGAACCAAAAACATCAAGGACCATAACATGTATCCGAAGAAAGAAGGCATGTTAATACCGTTTTCATCAGAAATAGACTTCACCATAAAGTTCGGCGCATTACCGATATAAGTATTTGCTCCCATAAATACTGCTCCACAGGAAATTGCAGTCAGCATCTTCACGGACACGGTTCCCACCGTTGTTGCCATTCCACTCGTAAATCCAAGCGTACCTGCGGTAGTAAGGAATACAAGATAGGTCGGTGTATTATCAAGAAAGCTTGAAAGTGCGCCGGTCGCCCAGAACATCTGCAGCGGCTCCGTAATTCCAAGTTCCGCACCATGCGCCTTCAAAAGCATAAGCGCCGGCTGCATGGTAATGAAAATACCAATGAACAACACTGCAACCTCCTGAATTGCTCCCCATGTGAAATGGTTTCTTGTACGAATCTTCGCATCGGTTGTTTTAAAGGACAAGTATGCCGCCAGCAAGATGATCACAATTTCAATCAGTGAAGCATAACTCAGTGTCACCTCTCCAAACACATGAATCCCCAGCGGATTACCGGAAGCATCCTGAAATGCCGGCATATTCGGCAAAGTACCACTTAAAATAACTGCTGCCACGATCATAACAACAAAGATTAAATTGTGAAGACCATCAATCTTAAAATCTGTTCCCGGTTTACTGATGTCCGGTTTCAATCCTCTTGCAATATCTTTGCGGTAAGCTCTGCGATCGAGGAAATAGAATACTGTCAATAAGATCACTGCATTAAAGATCAATATTTTGAATAAATGCATACTCCAGAAAAACGGAACTCCTCTCATAAATCCCATAAGAAGCGGTGGATCTCCGATCGGCGTCAGACAGCCGCCCATATTGGATACGAGGAAAATGAAAAGCACCATAATATGACGTTTTCTTCTTCTCCATGAATTCATTTTCAACACCGGACGCACAAGAAGCATACTTGCTCCCGTCGTGCCGATCACACTTGCAAGTAGCGTACCAAATCCCAGAAGTGCCACATTAATTCTCGGCGATCCTGCAAAGTCACCTTCCAGAGTTATGTTACCTGCTACGCAAAACAGTCCAAATAACAGGACAATGAACGTCAGGTAATCATTTAACACACACTCCAATACTGTTTCCACTGAAGCTGCCGGTCCATTTAACACTGCAAACGGGATAATAAATAGCAGGGAACAAACAGCCACCACAAGCGGTTGATTTTTCTCCCACCATTCTCCTTTGACCAAAGGAAGCACTGCAATGCAGAGCAAAAGCCCTGCAAATGGAATGCAGAGCCATGCCGGTACAGCTAATTCTATCATATTCTCCATTTAGTTTTCCCCCTGCTGTAGTCTCGGAACATCCTGACCGCGCAATGTAATGATCGGGCCGCCTGTTCCTTCAATATATTCTTTCGTAATAACTACATGTCCAATACTATCGTCTTTCGGAATCTCATACATAATATCAAGCATAAATTCTTCAATGATCGCACGGAGCGCACGAGCGCCGGTATCTTTCTCCATTGCTTTTTTCGCAATTGCACGAAGTGCACCTTCGTCAAATTCCAGATCTACCTCATCCAATGCAAGCAACTTCTGGTACTGTTTGAGAATTGCATTTCTTGGTTCTTTTAAAATCTTGATCATCATATCTTCGTCCAGACCTTTTAAAGTAAACACGATCGGAAGACGACCAAGGAACTCCGGAATCATGCCGAAATTTCTCAAATCTTCGATGGTCACTTTCTCAAGAATCGTCTTATCGCGATCATATTTATCCTTCAAATCTGCGCCAAAACCAATGGACGCCTGTTTTGTCAGACGTTCTTTGATGATTCCATCCAGATCCGGAAATGCACCGCCGCAGATAAACAAAATATTTCTTGTATTGATCGTAGTCAAAGGCACCATCGCATTTTTACTGTTTGCACCAACCGGAACTTCTACATCGCTTCCTTCCAAAAGCTTCAACATTCCCTGCTGCACAGATTCACCGCTTACATCTCTTTGACTTGTATTTTTCTTCTTCGCGATCTTATCGATCTCATCAATGAAAATAATTCCCTGTTCTGCCTTTTCTACATCGTTGTCTGCTGCCGCCAACAATTTCGAAACTACGCTTTCAATATCGTCGCCTATGTACCCTGCTTCTGTAAGGGAGGTTGCATCTGTAATAGCAAGCGGCACGTCCAGAAGTTTTGCCAAGGTCTTCACAAGATACGTTTTACCGGAACCGGTAGGTCCGATCATCAGCATATTAGACTTCTCAATCTCAATATCGTCCATCGTATCTGTAGCCACGCGTTTATAATGATTATAAACTGCAACAGAGATTACTTTCTTTGCATATTCCTGCCCTACCACATAATCATCCAGTTTTGCTTTGATCTTATGAGGTGCCGGAAGATTCTTGATATCGATCAGAGGCTTTCTCTCTTCCCCTTCTTTTTTCTTCTTCAGCTTCTGTTTCTTCGGAATCACCTGTTCCAGATCAGACATATTCATAATCTGGATTCCCGGCATATTCATAAGCTGGCTGTAATCAATATTTCCATTATTCATAGCGTCAAAGCTCTTCTGCATACAGTCACTGCACACAGAAATATGATTCGGAAGGTCTATCATCTTTCCCGCCACACTCTCCGGACGTCTGCAAATAAAACACACCTTTTCGTATTCGTCATCCTTCTCATCTGAGGATGGTTCTACGCTGACAGTTTCGACTTTTTCTACTTCTTGGTTCTGGTCGTTTGGATTTTTATTTTCCTGATCAGACATACTATCCCTTCTTTCTCCTTGTTCTTTCTATCCATTGTTCTTTCTATCCATTGTTCTTTGTCATCTCAATAAAATCCTCTTCCGAAATAATCGGTATATGAAGTTCATTTGCCTTCTTATTCTTAGAGGATGAAGATGTCACATCATTGTTAATAAGATAATTCGTCTTGGAAGTCACAGAGCCCGTCACTTTACCACCCAGACTTTCAATCAATTCCTTTATTTCACCGCGATTGGCAAAATGTGTAACACTTCCGGTAATCACAAAATTTATACCGGCAAAAATCTGCTCCGACTGCTCCGCCACTTCTTTTGGAATCTCAAGTTCCTTTAAAAGCTTCCGGAATCGCTCGATATGACGCTGGTCTTTAAAATATCCGGCAAATGCCTCTGCAAGCACAGGACCAATACCGGAAATCTCGTTCAAACGCTCCGCGTCCGCATGGATGATCTTCTCCACATCATACTGAAATTCTCGACAGATCACTTTCGCATTGGCAAGTCCGATCCCTGCAATACCAAGTCCGTAAATAACTTTCGGAAGCGTTGTATGTCTTGCCTTTTCTGAACTTGCAATGAGATTGTTATAAGATTTCTCACCAAAACCTTCCATCGACTGAATCTCTTCCTTATAATGGTCTAAGTGAAACAGATCTGAAAACTCTCGAATATATCCTCTTGCAATAAATTTCTCAAGGGTAGATTCAGACAGCCCTTCAATATTCAGCGCATCTCTGCTCACAAACAGTGCAAATGCTTTCACATGCTTTGCCTGACAATCCTCATTGAGACAATATAAGGCTTTTGCATTTCCTGCCTGTTTGATCTTCGTTTCACCCCCGCACACCGGACAGCGCTTTGGAATATCTTTCACGCCGCTCTTTGTCAGATTGCGGGCAATCTGAGGAATGATCATATTTGCCTTATAAACTTCAATCTCATCACCCACGCCAAGCTTGAGTTCTTCCATAATACTGATGTTATGCACGCTGGCGCGACTCACGGTTGTCCCTTCCAACTCCACCGGCTCAAAAATTGCCACCGGATTGATAAGCCCCGTCCTTGACGGACTCCACTCAATCTCTGTAAGTTTCGTCCTTCGAATCTCGTCTGCC
This sequence comes from uncultured Dorea sp., assembly GCA_900543415.1. GTDB lineage: Bacteria > Bacillota > Clostridia > Lachnospirales > Lachnospiraceae > Dorea_D. The sequence continues at coordinate 65,986 of UQRE01000007.1, forward strand.
CACTTAAAAGCATAGGAATCACGCGGAAATTTGGATGTTCTTCCAAGAGACCGTCCATATTCCACATCATCATATACTAACACAAGACCGTCCGATGGGAAATCATTTTTTGCAATTTTTTCCGAAAATTTAATAACTGTCTCTTCCACCGTCTCTTGGGTCACTTCTTCATATTCTACCACATCAAAGCCTTGACTTCTTAACCACTCCATCTGACATTTTCTGGAATTATGAAAGTCTACATCCTCTGCCTGCACTAAGGTAAACGCATAAAACTTTACATTTCGCTTCGCTGTGATCTCATTATTTAACTGACGCACAGAACCACTGCACAGATTTCTTGGATTCTTGTATTTTGCATCCACATCCTCGATTTCTTCATTGATCTTCTCGAAATCGCGATATCCGATCACTGCCTCACCGCGCAGAATGAGTTCTCCGTCATAACTGATCTTAAGTGGAATATTTTTAAAGACTCTGGCATTGTTCGTAATCACTTCGCCGATTTCTCCATTTCCTCTCGTGACTGCTTTGTATAATTCTCCGCCCCGATAAGTGAGTACAATCGTAAGACCATCCATCTTCCATGACATAAGCGCTTTCTTATCTCCTACGAATGCTTTCAGATCTTCCACATCCTTCGTCTTGTCCAGAGACAACATCGGACGCTCATGGCGCTCCTTTGGAAGTTCACTCAAAACTTCGTATCCCACATTCACAGTAGGACTGTTAGACAACGTAATTCCCACTTCGTCTTCCAGCTTCAACAATTCATCATAAAGCTTATCATAAGCATAATTACTCATGATTTCCTGTGCATCTTGATAATATGCCTTCGACGCTTTATTTAACAGTTCCACTAATTCCTGCATTCGCTCCTGCTTGTTCATATAATTCCTTTAACTCCTGTTTTGATAATTTTCTTACTTCTCCCGATTTCAGATTGCCAAGTGTAATATTCATGATCCGCACTCTTACAAGTCGTTTCACTTTATAGCCCAATGCCTCACACATTCTTCGAATCTGGCGATTAAGCCCTTGCGTCAACACAATGGTAAATGTATATTTTCCGAGCACCTCGACCTTACAAGGTCTCGTAACCGCATCCAGATTCTTTTCCTTATCTGTAATGCGAACTCCCCGCTCCATTTTCTCTTTGAAATCTTCTCCAAGGGGCCTGTCTACCGTCACCTTATACTCTTTTTCATGACCATATCTTGCGCGCATCATCGCGTTAATAAGATCTCCGTCATTGGTCATAATGAGAAGTCCTTCCGAATCCTTGTCCAGTCTTCCCGCATAAGTCACACGCACCGGATAGTTAAGAAATCGGATAATATTTTTCTTCTCACGCTTGTCTTCCGTGCATACAATTCCTGCCGGCTTATTCACTGCCAGCACAATTTTCTCACGTCCTGTATGGATCAGTTTCTTCCTCACGCGAACTTCCTGCGTGTCCTCCACCTGCATGCCCGGAACTGCCTTCTTGCCATTTACCGTCACCTGTCCGCTTTCAATGAGCCGGTCCGCCTCTCTTCTCGAACAGACTCCGGCTTCACTTAAGTATTTATTTAACCTCATAGTTCTATCTCTCCACAGATTTACATCTTTTTGTATCTAACATCTTAAAGAATTATTATAACATATTAGTGCATTTTTCCGCCAGTATTGTTATAATATTCTTAGCAACAGTTCTGCATAAGCGAGGATTTAGCTACGTATGTGGCAATAATAGGCTGCGCGGCAGCTAATCCGAGCTATTATGGCTGAACTGTTACGCATCTTTTGACCTTAACATCATTCTCAAGGAGTTTCTGTACATATGATTACCATATCTCTGAAAACAAAACCAAGTATGTCACATCTTCTATTAAAAGACACATTCGACCAATTTTCTTTTATAGAAGGTGAGATCACTACATTTAATAAATTTACCATTGATGGATATTTACAAAAAGATTTTTTTGAAGAGAAGCCGGAAGATTCCCACGCACACTGGAAAGACGTGAGGGAATTCTGTTTTCAGATCATCCGTGGAAAACGGACGCCTCTTAGCTTCAAAATTATTCTGTCACTGGCGCCGGAGAACTTTCCTACTTTCTTGACTGACCAAAATATTACCGGTTTCCGACCGGAAGACATTCAAGGGATGTATTTGAATCTCTCATATGATGGTTTGAATCTTGTATGTATTACCGGAATTTCTATGAAAACATTTACGATGGACAAGTCCTTGGAGCGGGCATGGGATGAAGCAGCACAAAAAAAGCTTCTGGAGCTGGAACTTGTCGTGTAAAAAAGGAGGAACTCTTCTATGAACAAACTTCCACAAATATCCGAGGCTGAATTTGAAGTTATGAAAATTGTATGGAAGTATGCGCCTATCAGCACAAATGAAATCACTGAAAAATTATTGCAAACGACTAGCTGGAGCCCCAAGACGATTCAGACTCTGATCAAGCGTCTAGTAACAAAGGGCGTTCTTACTTATGAAAAGCAGAGTCGTGTCTTTGTCTATACTCCAACGGTAAAAGAAAACGAATATATTAACCAAGAAAGTAATTCCTTTCTTAACCGCTATTACGATGGCGATATTACTGCAATGGTATCTGCTTATGTGGAAAATGACCGCTTATCGGAAGCAGAGCTTGACACACTTCGTGCGCTCCTTTCACAGGAAAAAGAGTAGGAGGAATCTACCATGACTGATTTTATGATTCGATTTGGCATCTGCAATTTATTCCTCTGCGGTATCATCGGCATCCTTCTTCTTGCCAGACGTCTGTTCAAAAATAGTCTGTCCAGCCACATGCAGTATCATCTTTGGTTTTTGCTGCTCGGTCTTTTGACCGTTCCGTTTTTACCGTTTCGTCTTTTTAAGCTTCCACAAATAATATTATGGTTTCAAAATCTGAGCATATCTCCTATTTCTAAAACAGAACATACAATAAAAAACGCGATAAATGAAAGTCCCACAGTCAGCAGCGCTTGGATGGAAGATTTTACACTTTCTGTCGATCATCAAACGACTACATTTATCGGCTGGTTTCTGTTTGTAATCTGGTTATCGGGTATCCTTACAACACTTATAATCCTAGCAAAATCAGTTCTTCGCCTGCGTGATTTAAAGAAGTCTTCTCTTCCGCTTCAAAGCCGGAAGATTCAGAATCTATATATTCGTTGTCTGAACGAATCGGGCATTACAAAGAAAATTCCTATATATAGCACGGTTTTTCTAAAATCACCTATTATCACAGGATTATTTAGACCGTGCATCTATTTTCCCATTCATCTTATATCGGATGATAACGAAGCGGATATAAGATATATGCTATTACATGAATTACAACATTATAAACACAAAGACGGAGTTGCAAATTACTTGATGAACTTTGCCAAAATTATATACTGGTTCAATCCGCTTGTCCGATATGCACTGAAAGAAATGAAGAATGACTGCGAGATTGCCTGCGATACTTCCGTTTTAAACATATTAAAATCCAGCGACTACATGGCTTATGGCAACACATTGCTTCATTTTGCCGAAAAGATTTCTCTTACACCCTTTCCCTTTGCCTCCGGCATAAGCGGAAACATGAAACAAATGAAACGAAGAATTATGAACATTGCCTCTTACGAAAAACCGACACTAAAGAAACGATTAAAGGGGATTGTTGCTTTTCTATTAACGTCTGTTCTTCTCTTCGGACTTGCACCATTTGTTTCTACCTATGCAGCGGATGAAACGCACTATCAACAGAACGTTTCTCAAAAAAATGTTTCCAAGATAGACTTTTCCGATTATTTCGGAGAATATGAAGGCTGCTTTGTTCTATACGATTTAAAAAATGACGCTTGGAAAATACATGATAAAGAACGCGCGTCTTTGCGCGTTGCACCAAATTCTACTTACAAAATATATAGCGCTTTGTTTGGGTTGGAAAATGACATTATTACACCTGAAAGTTCTCTGATCCAATGGAATGGCGAAAACTATCCTTTCGAAGCATGGAATAAAGACCAGACACTTCAATCCGCCATGACTTCTTCTGTCAACTGGTATTTTCAATCCATTGATGAACAGCTTGGCGCCGGATCCATTCAGAATCACCTACAAAAAATCGGCTATGGAAATGAGAATTTAAACGGTGATTTTTCTTCTTATTGGATGGAATCGTCTCTGAAAATTTCACCTATAGAACAGGTGGAACTTCTAACCAAACTATATAATAACGACTTAGGATTTGCGCCTAAAAATATAAAAGCAGTAAAAGACTCCATTCATATTGCTTCTTCTGATACCGGTGACTTCTACGGAAAAACCGGAACCGGTCGAGTGAAGGGACAGGATGTAAACGGTTGGTTCATCGGTTTTGTTGAACGTGCGGATAATACATACTTTTTTGCCTCTAATATCCATGCAAAAGATCATGCAGATGGCAGCACCGCGGCAAAAATAGCCATGACTATTTTATCAGATATGAGTATCTGGAAATAACAAAGAATGTTACATAAGAAAACTCGGGAAAGGTTCCGTATAAACGGTTCTTTACCCGAGTTCTTTTTATACTACTCTATCGATTGTATAACCCCCTCATACTCCCATGTAATTCCTTGATCCATTGATTGAAACACGATTCCATTGCTTTCGCCCACCTCTGTTGTAACCATTACTTTTAACCTATCTCCATCTCTCTGCGGCATGTGGAAATAATCGTAATCTTCCACCGTATATCCGTATTCTTCTGCAACTTGCGGCAATTCTGTTACTGCACTTATAGGAAACTCTATTCTTTCAAAAGAAACTCCTCCATCTCTAGTCACATATAACCCCGAATTCGACTGTGATGCCCCTGTAAGTCCAATCACTCCAAACTGCTCGTCAAAAAATATCAGCCCTTCCGTCACTCCGATTTGCCCGCCAAATGGATCTTCGTTGATTCTTTCCCATGTTTCCCCCGCATCCACACTCTTTTCCAGCACGTAGAATCTACTTCCAGCTGCAGCATCAGCAACCACTAAACGCCATCCGGTCTTTTTATCCATGAAAAAATACATCGTTCCATCACTTTGATCAATCGTCCAACTCTCTGTATCCTTCGCTTTTTCCACCTGCTGCCCTGTATTCTTTTGTTTTACTTCCTCTTGACTAATATATTCCGGCTCCATCATATAGCGTACCGGCGTCACGCTCTCCACTTCCGGCATATGAAGAGACACCTCAAATCCGATAATTTCACCGCCATTTCTAAGCTGTTTAAAAAATTCGTTTCCCTCTGTGGCTGCATATCCATCTTGTTCTTTAGAATTTCCTTCGATATACCGCAGACCTTCCTCTGTTTGAAACGCCCTTAGTCCCATATAAAGGAGCTCGTATATTTGCGATTGTCCGCTATTTTCTGCCCATTCCTTTACCTGATTTTTCCAATTTGCTTTTTCCAAAATCTCTATCATCGGGGACAAACGCATATCTTCCTCATATTCTCCATTTACATTTCCATCTATCCAGATCGTCATCATATCGCCTTTTTTGGCATTGTACTCAATGAGGTATGTATGTTTCTTTCCTTTCTTATCCTGTCCGTACAAAAAAGTGTCAATATGCTGAATCCTTCCTGCTTCATCAAAAGATATCTGAAATTCTTTCGATATATAAAGCTCCTCCGGCAGCTTTAATTCCTCCTCTAAATCCGACAGAATTCCTTCAACTCCGCTTTCATATAGATTGTTATGTTCCAACATAATCTCTTTTTTGTGTGTCCATTCATACACTTTCCAAGACAATGCGCCATTGTATGGAATTGCAGAGTAAATAATGCGTCCTCCAAAGAATATTGTCGCAGCAAAAATCACTGCAAGTTCTATATAAACAATCTGCTTTCTGGACCTATCCACAGAATCTACTTTTTTATACCGCTTCCTACCGATCATCCATATTAAAAATGTACATGCAAGTCCCAATATCACAACAGCCAATTTCAATACATGGCTTCGCAGTCCTCCATATTGACATAAGTGCCATAATTGATAAAGCGTGGCAATGTAAAATACCAAGCTTAGTTTTCCACAAATCTTATAAATGTACGACATTATAATCCCTTCTTTCCATCAAGTATTTTATACCTTCTATCTTCCATCACTTTCCTCCATACTGCGCCTCCCACTCAGCTCTTGTCAAGCGTGGTTTATGCCATGCTATATCCTGATCCTTCATAGGTTCCACAATTCGATTTGCCACGTATTGTATTTCTCCGCCTGAGGTGTCCCGCACAGTCACTTCATGTGTATATACTTTAGAAATTCCTCTATATGGAAATACTGCATTTACCTTCAATGTAAGTGTCCCATCGGCATTTTTCTTATATTCTGTCACCTCCGGATATGGGTACTCAGGATATTCTACTTCCTCCAAACCTCTTGGTTTATATTCATATCGCTTTTCTTCCGGATGATACACAGTCTTGGATTGCAGTATTTCGCTGCTGATTTGAAATTTTGACATGATCGTCTGTTCAAATTCTTCCTTCGGGATCATATAGACCGCACAAGTTTTCATGCCATTGTCTGAGGTATAATAAGCCGATTCATTCACAGGCTGTGGATGAAACACATCAAATAAGTCATAGAAATCTAACTCTCCCAAATCCTCCTCGCTCCAATTTTCCAGAAACATGTTATTACATGCATATCCCACGGGAAGTAAATATTTACGGTTCAGCTCCCGACATGTTTCATCCAAAGGAAGTACCCTGTATGCTGTATATTCCATCATCTTATCTCTCGTAATTTCATAGGAGTCCTTTAGCGTCAACCACCCAGAAAACATCAAATATCCATCTTCCGTATATTCCCAAGACTCTGCTTTATATGTATCTTTTGAGGATAACTCCATTTTGTGTTATCGGGCACACTATAACAAACTGATCTTTCACTTTTCAGGCAAAATAAAAG
>UQRE01000008.1 GCA_900543415.1 uncultured Dorea sp.
ATCTTTTTTAAGTATGCGCCAAAAGAAATTGTGCAATCGGCATAGCCGGATGATGTCTTGGAAAAATAAGTCATTGCAGATCTTATGGTTTTTCGGTATACAGGTTCTCCAGAATCTGTAACTCCGATTTGCTTTTCTGCGGATGAGTAGAGCGTCGGTTTTTCTATTTTGCCATTTAGTAACTCAAGCTCTTTTTTGATGTCCGCCATATTGTACAGCACTTTAAACATCGGTTCTAAAGCCACAATATTAAGTCCTTCCAGTTTCACTCTGTATAATGCCATATTATGCATCGTGGCACCTGTCCGGATGTCTCCTGTCGGAATCTCCGGATCTGTAGCAACGCCGGAAGATGGTGTTCCTTTAATAACATCAAATGACGTATTTTCGATTTCTGCCATTTCATCTTTTTCATACTTCCGGACAATAATATCATTACGATACATGCCCTGCTCTCCATTGGCTATCGTAACATCTGCATAGGCATTAGCAGCCATTACGTCACGACGTCCCTGGATCACAAATGTCGCATCAAAAACACGGACACTATTGTTGGTTAAAATTTGTGCTTCAGCTTTCTTCCCTTCGTCCAGCACATAATCATCAGGACCATATAACCCTTGGTTCGCAATTCCCGTTTGAACTTCTGTTATATGCGGTCCGTCTACATATCCGTCCATAAGCGTAGTCGCAATAAATTGTTTCGCCATATTTATGTCTCTCCTTTCAGTTTGTATTCAATACTTACTCTTCCTTTTCCTGTTATGGATACGATTTTTCTAACCACCGGTGCTTTCATGTAAATACCAGTGATTCTTTCACGTCCACCAACAAGATCTCCAAGTTCAAGATCCATATCCGATACAGATATTTTTAACTGCTTATAATTAATAAGGTCAATAAATTTTTCTCTCGCTTCTTCCTCCAGCTCCTGCACAGTATCAACACTGGTATTCTCATAATACTGTTCAATCAAATCTATACCGGTATAATACTGTGTTTTTCGGATACTCCCATCTGGCCAAGCATACAAATCTACTCTCTGCCGCGAAGTTCCTTCACCCTGCCCATAGCAGATCAAATGATTTACACCATTCTGATAATCCAGGATATTAAGTTTCACGTTCCCATCCTTACTAATTTCTATCTGCTCAGAATGATCCACAATAGGCTTTGCTGAGAGCTCGACATAACCTTTATCATTTGCATCACCAAGTTTATATTTAATTTCCAACCTTGCGTTTTGAGCTTCCAACGCTGATATAAAAGCATCCAACAACATGGACTGCAGCGGTGCCTGATAATTTAGATCAATACCGCTATTTTCGGATGATGCCTCGAATATTTCGGTCAGTCCAAGTTTGGTTAGGTATTCTTTCAATACGATATTCGCTTCACCACGAAGCACTACATGGCTATTGCTTTTCGGGTTTAGTGCCCTTTGGCTCAATATACCTCTCCACGTTGATCCTTTCAGTTTAATAACTTTATCTTCTGTCACGGGGTTCAATGCTCTAATCAACCCTCCGTACTCTGTTTCTTCTGCAAACACACGACAATTTTTCCGATGGCGGTCGTCCTTAAATAGATTCTCCTGTATCTTTATCTCGAAGTCATTGTCTTCTGTGCCAACGATAAATTCAGCCCCGCAATGCTCTAAAGGACCTTTTTCTTGCCCATAGATATCTGTTACCGTAAAGTCCATCTAGGAGTTCCCCTTTCATTAAACAAGATAATATCAAAGCCAAAAGAACCGCTCCAAGATACAGTACTCCGTCCAGGAGGTATCTTCTCCCAGATCTCGCTTTCCTTGTTCCTGCTATTATAGATATCTTCTTGTGTTCCATCAGCCTTGACCTTTATTATTTTTCTGTCCTTTGCGTATCTCGTACTCGAATCAATTACTGCATATTCTCCCTCATATAGCGTGGTTTTCAATTCATATATATGCCCTGCCACACGGATAAGAGGATTGATGCACGGACCGTATATAATCATTTTAAAACCACTTGCAGTATAGTTATTATTTTGAATATACTGAAGGTTTCTAACCTTTGCGTATTCGTACGGAAAACCATACGGAAAATCAAGCCACGGAGACGTAACCTCTGACTGCTCCGCCTTTAAATATTCAAACTTTTCTTCCGTGATCCAATAGGGATAATCACTCTTAACCGTCAACTCATTACTTATGCTGCATAGATCGTTCAACCACCTGTCTTTGCCTGTTCCGACAATCCAGCACTTCATATAGCTGTTTCCAACATAGAGTTTTCCGGGAGTCATATTCACAATATCCTTTTCCGTAATATCTTCCAGTCGATCTACTGCTTCCTGAAAAGCTTTTTCAGATACCGCTGATATATCAATCTGTAAAGAGTAATCTGTGATCTTTTTCTCCCAGTCCTGAATACGATCATTCTCCTCTACTTCTTCGAATTCACTATTAAAAATATCTCCGCCATTGACCATATAAGGCCAATGGCATAATTCAATTCTTTCCCCATGCGTAGCACCTACATAGCTAATATCATACATAATCAATCAAATCCTTTATCAATCTCGCAAAGATACGATCGTCACACTTAAAACAAACGCCTGACCGCACCAATGAATCAACAATACACGTTCCCAACTTTTTATAATCTATCTGCTGTCCACTTCCTCCGGAAACCGTTACGTTGATACCATCCGAGTTACGATCTAACATAGATACCATGCCCTCAAGGCCACCATAAGACCTAAGTAGGTTCGCTTCTTCCTTTGTGAGTACCCATTCACCTTCATCGAGGTACGCAGGGAACATGTCATTTGGAACATAGTCTAATCCGACTTTTAACCGGCTCATTTTAGGTAGGCTATAAGAGTTTCCGCCAACGCCAGGGACCCAATCTGGAATTGTTATGGAACCAATACTGGAAGCCAAGCCGTTCCAAGCGTCTACAATCGCATTAAGTGGAGCCTTGAAGATATTAGCCAGACCGCTAACCGCCGTCCGGAAAATCTCTTTGACATTTTCCCACGCGGCCTTCCAGTTTCCTGTAAATATATTTCGGACAAAGTCGATTAAATTTCGGAAAATAGTTGTCGCGCTGGTAATTGTAGTAGATGCCCTTGTCAAGAAGCTATTAAACACAGCTTCAATAATAGGCATTAATACTCCGGAAAGAGCGTTCACAACCGGTAAAACAGCTGTATTCACAAAGTCCATAAATGCGCTTATCAGAGGTTGTATTCCCGAAGCTACCAAGTTGATTATTGGTGTCAACAAATCTGTTATAATTTGTAAGAGCGGACCCAAACAGTCCGTTACAACAGGCAATACCGATTCTGCTAAAGTAGAGAGCAACGGTATCAGCGCTTCGCCTAATGGCACCAACAACAGTTCCGCATTTCTTTTCAACTCTTCGAACTGGGAACCAAGATCATCGTACTTTACATCCTTAATCTGGTTCATTGCATCAGATGTATTGTACGCACCTTCTTCGATATCCGCCAATGCAGAAACCGCTTCAGGTCCAAGATCTTCCCACATGGTCCCCATTAAGTCCACGCCTGCAGTGTTCTGCTCAATAGGATCTTCCATAGAGGCTAAGGCTTCCAGCGTCTCATCAAATGCTTCTTTTGCTGTTTCACCGCCGGCAGCAAATTTCTCCGCCATCTCATCCGCATCCAAGCCTAATAGTTCAAAGCCTTCTCGAGTAGTGTCTGAACCATCCACAACACGGATAGACATTTCCTTAACAGCATCACCGACTTTGTCCAAGTTAAAAGCTCCGGACTCAGCGCCTTTTTCAAAGATAGAAAACATATCTTCAGCATCAAGTCCCATCTTTCCAAACTGGACAGAATATTCGGAAATACTGTCGAGAAGTTCTCCGGAATAATCTAAACCGTTTTGAGCTCCAGTGGCAATCAAGTTCATTGCCTCCTCGCCAGATGTGCCAAAGTTGTCCATCATGGCTTTCGCAGCTCTGGTAGACTCCGGGATGTCATAACCAAACGTGTCACGAAGAGCAAATGCAGACTCCGTTACATTTTGTAGATCCACATCGTCCATATCGCCCAGCTGTTGGACAACAGTTCCCATTGCCTGTCCAATATCCTCAAAGTTCTCTCCATAGTTTCCTGCATAGATGTTTTCCATTACCTCTTGGTAACGTTCGGACTCCTCGGTTCCCTTTCCAGTCATTGCGATAAAGCTATTCATGGCACTGTTCACATTATTCGCAGCGCCAACTGCTAATGCACCAACGCCAACAACCGCAGCTCCCGCACCAACTGCTGCTAAAGAAGCACCAGATAAACCTGCTGTCAATTCGCCCATTTGTCCCACAAGGGGAACTGCACTACTCGCTGCATCCGTAAAGGACGATTTCAACAGATTCCCTATGTTTCCTGCAGCTGTGGCTCCGTCTCCACCTCCGAGAGCGTCACTGAGTTTTTTTTCGAGATCATCCGCACTGTCTTCTAAATCATCAAGACCTTGCTTTGCATCAGATACATCTGCCTTTACATCCACATCTATACTCTCGTCTTTGCTTACAGCTTTTATCTTCGACTCAGCCTTGGATGTATTGGCATCTACATCAATCTCCTGATCTTTAACATCAATACTAGACATTGCCTTTTCCGCATCCTGTCCAGCTTCTTTCCATGCATCAGCCACTTTATCAGCAGCCTTATCTGCATTTTTCACAACCTTGTCAGACTCTGCTTTGATGTCTTTTGTCTTCTGCTCTTCAACTTTTACCGTATCATCTGCAGATTTTTCCGCAGCACGTTTCACTTTTTTATTTGCTTGCTCAAGATCCGCTTCCACTTTGCTATCATCAGCACGTATCTCATACGTTACATCGCCTTTATTAGCCATATCATCACTCACCTGCCTCTGTATTTATCGCCGGCACAGTGGCACAACATGGCGTCATATCTTTATTTCAAATTCTTTTCTGCATGTTTTATTTTTGCATTTAAAAAAAAGCCCTTCACATCGTGCACCCTCAACAAAAAAAATGTTTTGCTCATGGCCACAATAAGGACACTTTACTTTCTTTACCTTTTTACCGTCTGCAATCAATGTTTTGCCATCCCTTCCAACGTAGAGAACAGTAGATCAAGCCCAGTCTGTCCACCTCCACCTTTAATCGGTAACGCATAATAGGACTTAAGCTCTTGTATTTCTTGAATCTGTTCCATGTTCTTCCCGTTATATTTCGGGATATCCATATCTCGGATCCGCATTACCTGTTTAATTTTGGTATCTGAACCAAGACCATTAAACAGCCACAAGAACTTTTTCCACGGAAGTTTTCCTTGCTGGTCTATCAGATCAATACCATACTCCTGCATAAAAGAGGCATAGATATAATCGCCATCCTCTTCAAAATCAAGAATCGGACATGGGCTCTTCCTTTTCACATCCGGTCTTTTTTTCACTTTTATAAACTTCTTGGTTATCTCATTGAGGAGTTCTACTTTTCGTTCCAGAGAAAACAACCTTAAATTCCAATGGTTTACCACGAGCATTTCAAGAGAAGCACATATCTTTTCATAATCCGTAAGATTGTCCTCTGTATAAAGCTTTTGAATCTCTAGAACAACATCAAACGAAGCATTGATTTTAAGTTTACCTTTCTCCGTTTGTAAAATATTGTTCGGAAGTTCTGTAATCACATTCATTTTTTCATCATCCTTTTGATAGAACGCCTCTGTTTTCGATTATACTTGCTCAAGATATCTCGTTTATTATCCTGTGTTATTTTCCTTAAATCTGGAAGAACAACCGTCGTAATGAACGGGATAACTTCCGCAGACATTGCTGCATAATCGTTTCTGTAGAATTCCAAAATGGTTTTCGTGTCCTCAGTCCCGAACACAGCCTCGATCAAATCAACCACAGCTATACCAAGTTTCTGATATGCATTCAATAACTCTTCGTGGTTCAAGCTGGCATCCGGAAGTTTCATCTTATTTACTTCCTTATCAGCTTTAAGTAGATCTATATACTTCTTATTCATTTTTTCAATACAACTTCCCGGATCCAATGCAACTAAGATCTTATGTTCTACAATACCTTCCTCGTTAACAAGCTCAAACTCTTGTGTATACTTTGATTTTCTATGTGCTTGATATGCCATTTTCTATGCTCCTTTCAAAATAGAATAAGAGTGACAATCGTCACCCCTATTCAGTCGTACCGATAGCTGGTCTTCCGTTTCCGTGGATTGTAACAGTCAACGCATTGACTGCTCCGGAATCTCCGTATGCCGGTGTAATGTTTGCAATTGTAATCGGCCAGATAATAACCTTTTTCCCTTTCTGGAGTTTCAGATGATTCTTTCTAGCGTTTCCAAGCTCATACATCACCTTGTCGCTCAGAAGATAATCACAAGCCTTATCTCCCGGCTTCACATCACCTGTCAGCGTGAGTGTCATTTGTGCGCCTGTAACTTCTGTACTCCCCCATCCTTTATCTGCATAATAGGTAGCCTGATACAGAACCTCATTCAAACTCTGCGCCATATTCTTCGTAAGTGCTGCTAAAGATGCCCATGTAGCTGTTGGAGCTGATGGCTCTGCCACATTAATAAAAGCTTCTGTCTCGTAGTTCATTTCCGGTGTGATCGTATTATCCGGAAGCTCTGGCTCTGCAAACATCTGCAAATTAATTCTTTCCATTCTGCTCTTCTTCCTTTCTTTAATAAAAAACTTTACAGTTTATAATGCAGGAAAAATGATAAACACCATCTTCGTCCCTGCCTATCTTATTCGGTTCTTTTGCAACACTAGAATCCAACCACTTAAAGCTTTTTGCTTCCGGATATTTTTTTAAGCGCTGCAAATAGTTGCTTATAATACACAATTGTTCTAGTCCTTCCTTCTGATTCTTGTTTCGACACAAAAATAAAACCGGAAGAACCTTTTCTGTGCTCTTGTCATAATACATACCCTCTCCAAAACCTTCTCCAAACTCAGCGTATATGCCTCCATTTTTCGGTAACTCTTTCAGAGAGATTGTTGTTCCGATATCACAGTTTTTCTCGACTGTGGATACTAACAGATCTAATAACTCGGTTTGTGGTGTCATTTGTTTAGCCTCCTTTTCAATGCCGCCTGGTATACCTTCTTCCACTCTTCCCCGTGTACTTCCTTTGCGTATTTTGCCCATTCTTCACGGGCAAGGGCAGACGTAAAGGATATTTTCTCCGGTCCATAGGTACGAGTAGTTGGGTTCCCATACATCACATCACCATGCCATAAGTACTGCGCATAAGGCGTAGACCAACGCATCTTAAACTTAAAGGCCTGTGCCTTCTGGTCACTGTTTGTTAAGCCACTGTTTTCTAATGTGTGCTGGTCTTTCGGTACATACTGACTCACATCCTGCAGCGCTTGGTTTCCCATCACCGTCAATGCATCATTCATGGAGGCTTTGATGAGCGCTTCCGCCTTTCGTTTGTCAAATGTCACACGAGTGCTAATCTTAGGCATGCCTTACCAACCCCAACTCCCAATGATGCAATTTCCTAGCATCGTATAATGGCTCACATACTTGCACCTTATACATTTCTTCGTTCACCAGAATAATATCATCCACTGCAAACTCCATGCCTTTCGGACGACTGTTCCGACAGTCGTAAAAAAGTATAGCCGCCAACTGTACCTCGGCATTATTTTTGTCGCGAATGATCTTCTCTGTAGGTTCGATACGGATATTGTCCATCTTCTGTCTGTTAATAAGAGTCTCTGTTCCCCATCGGTCTGAATCTGCCGATACAGCATGCACTGCCTCGTGGATCAATAGTTTTTTCGGAATCGACCTCATATCGCTCCACCTCCTCTATATAGCAATCCGGTAGGCGCAAGGAGACGTATTGCTCTCGGTGCATACATGGACTGCTCTGTGCTTCCGTTCGCGCCAGATGACTTAGTGTAATTAAACCTTCCAAGCCCTGCGCTCTGCAAATCTGCACCGTTATCCATATCAGAGCCACCATTAGCATCTAGATATTCAATCTGTGCACACACAGCCATCTTCACCCTTTCCTGCACAGCTTCCGGCATTGCAAGGACAGTGGTCGGTGTGATTCTGTACATGGTCATTTCCTCAATAAGTTCTTCCGCCCTCATACAAAGAGAGGAGAAGTCGGCATCATCAACCGGCTCCCCTTTAAATGTTCCAACATAATATTCTCTATCTACATAAGGCATTTAACCGCCCCCTAACTGCTTACGCATGTTTTTTAAGCGTTACAGTCGTAGGTCTGGAAACCATCATGCCATATACCCTACGTCCCTGTACAGCAGATGCACCGATGTGTTTACCATCCTTCAGATCATTCACAGTCACCGGGACCATCCACTCATCAACAAAGTGGCAGAAGATCCTGTTTCCGATAATGTACTCGACTTTTGTGGTATCCGCAATATTGTTCGTCTCGTAAACATCAAGACCTGCAATACGTCCAACACGTCCGTTCTGAACTACATTATCACCGAGATCAGATGCCTTAATGAATTCAGGGCATTTCAGTAACAGAGCGTATGTCTCATTTGTAACTGCAAGCCACATCTCTTCCGGTTTAAGTCCCTTCTTCTTCAACGCTGCAACTTCGTCCACGACAGAATCATAGACAGTGTCTTTTGTAAGAGCAGTTGTGTTTGCAGCACCTGTGCCTTTTGTAGTAAGTAACGTAATCAGATCAGTGTCGAAAGATACACCCATTGCATACCCTGCGGAGTCCAATCTATCAGCTACAAGGTTATCCGGAACAGACGCAGCATCAAAGCCGTCAATAAGCTCGTTGACATATTTGTCTTTGTCGATATTCATTGTCTGGTAAGTAGTCGTTCCATCAGACAAAGAACCACCCGCAGACTTATCATAATCTCCCACTTTCACCTCGGTATCTCTGACTGGTACCTTTACAGCTCCTGCAGTAGGCGTCCCTTCATAGCGTGTATTAAACAGGCTGGAAAAGATGGTTGTTTTTCTTAACTTCGCAAGCACAAGATCAGAATATCTCTCCTGTGCTGCATGAGCAAATAACTGTAGATCCATTTTTAATTTGTACTTCATAAAATTTTTGTAATGCATACTTATAGTCTCCTTTACTTCTTCAGGTCTGGGTTGAGCTCGTAGAACTTCTTTTCAACACCGGACATTTTCTTTGGTGTTTTTCCGTTCTGTCTCTGCCCCCATGATTTTCCTTTGGTTTCGTCCTCATCTTCGTATGGATCCGTAGCATCCTTCTTGAACTGAGGATATTTTTTTACTACTTTTTCGATAGCATCTTCAAGGTCAAGATCTTCGTCCGCTTCCATGTAAGCTCTGGCCAAAGCTGTTACATCATCAACAGAGTCCTTTGACACACCAGCTTCATAACATGCAACCTTCGCCTCTAACTTAGAAGCTTTGCTGATTGCTTCAGCTTTTTCTGTGTCTTCTTCCTTGCTGTTTTCTCCGGATTCTTCATGTCCGTCAGGCTTCTTCGTAGACTTTTTCTGCTGCTCTCTCTGCCACTTGCGTTTTTCTCTAGCAAGGCGTTTCTTTACAGTCTCGTCCACATCTTTTTGAGTAAATTTCTTTTCCTCTTCCCCGTCTTCGTCCGACTCATCGTCGTCCTGGTCGTCACCGTCGCCGGAATCTTCTCCGTCAGTTTCACCTTCATCTTCTCCAGCAAATAACTGTAGATCAAGTGTCTGGTATTTTTTCTTCATGTTCATGTACTTCATTTTTAGTACCTTCCTTTCCTTAAGCCGTTTAACGCCCGTTCGGCGACCGTATTACTGTATTTGTACGTATTCCTCTCCATAAGCATCTTGAATGTCACTTACGGCAATAAAAAAAGAATCAATCAGCAGTTTCCCCTGTTCTGAAAGATTCTCATATTCCATCCTAATATGCCCGCTCTCTACTTCTGCAGATATCTCATCATCTGTCAAAACACTGAGCGAGTGCACCAACCCTTGTGCTAATGCCGACACCGCAGCGCACACAATATCTTTCCCTCTCTCCGCATATCCAGCATGTCCTTTTACAGTCAAGCTGTTCTGCGTGATATGTACCTCAATCAAATAGCACCACTCCTTTACTATCCCGGTCATTCCCCACCGGTGGGAGATAACTGGATCACCGCCTTCCTACTTTTCAAAAAGTTCCGGATTGTCCTTCTGCAACATGTAGAATGCATTGCCAAGTTTCTCAACCTGTTTTTCTTTCAACCCAATACCATACATCTCATCCAATGCATGAATCAATTCATGAAGAAGCGTCGATTTTTTCTGCTCTTCTGATGCATCTACGTTTAAAAAAATTTTTTCCGGAAGATAATGAATCTGTCCGTACAGATCTCCACCGTTATCGTGCAGGTTTGCAGTTTCTTCCACTGTATACTCCTTATACAGTACTTTTATTTTTCCAGGTATTTTCATACACTTTCCCTCCTTTCTTAAAAATGGGTATAAAAATACCACAGACCTTTTCGACCCGTGGTATTAGTAATTATGCCATTTACACTTTTTACAAATTTTTTCCCATTCAGATTTCTTTTTAAATCTTTCCGGTACGCTGTCTTTCTTCAACATTCCGTCAACAGCGTCTGAATTTTCTATACAATCAATATTTTCAATTTTTTCATCCACCAACGGACACATTACATAATCAGGACCGTTCACGTTTTAACACCTCCATTGCTTTTCTTGTAGCGTCGTCATATTGTCCTTTCTTGAACGCTGTTCTTATGTGTCTTTTCTCGTTATCCACATAAGCTGCCCCATCATCGCTGAAATAATTAGTATATTTCCCATTCCATTTTGTCACAGAAAATCTTGCATTTTCGATATACTCTTTCGCTTCTTTTTCCGTTACCTCGTGTTGTCTTTCTCCATTAATATGCGTATCATCAAAGGATAGCTCTTTTGTATCCGGAATGTTAGGCTTCAGATTTATCTCTCCTCTCATCCCGGTCTCTTTCATCTCTGATATTATCTTATCATTTTTCGCTTTTTCTGCAAGCTCTTTCTGATATTTTTTATTTGTAGCAACAGCTCTTGCGCTCACGCCTTTATCAAACCCAACTACCTGCTCCCGGTCTCTCCTACGATGCAAATTCTTATGCCCATCCACATAGCTTTTCAACTGTGACTCTTTTGATTTTAATCTCACAGATGCTTCCTCAAATGCATCCGGATCCCCAAGCTCATCAAACAGCATACACTCCCGTTTCTGCTTTCGTACTTCTCGTTCTAGTGCTCTTTGTACTTGTGTCTGTTTATATAGGCGATTGTTCGCATCCATATCTTCTGTCGGAAAATGTCGCTGTATATTCACACCTGGGACGAATGGAAATTTATGATGCCCACAGTTGATTCCAAGTATTCCATCCGGTTCTCCATAGCTCGAAGAATTCCACGGGTAATACCGTATCTTCCTTCCGTTTAGATCTTCCGTTGTTCCGCTTGTGTTATCCAAAGAAAATATTTTCCCCTGGTCTTTTGCGCATTTTGGACGTGCACCGGAATGACTGTCTATCTGAATCAGGTTCACTCCCATGTCTTCACATCTTGCAATCTGTACTTCATTCGCCACACTTCCGGCAGTCGTACGCATTGCCATATTAACATAAGCTTCCGGCGTCCAGTTCCTACCACGCTTATCAACGAAACCTGTAATACCATTGTCATTAAACTGCCTGATTGTCTTTCGTAATGCCTGTTGCCTAGACTCTGCACCTGTGATAACAGCACCAGTATTATTATTCATAATCTTCAGCGCTTCTTCTGCAGTGTTCTGAACAAGTGTTTTAAAAGCCTCTTGTGCTTTATGCAGCATCGTAGTGTTCGTAAGATTCAAAGAGTCCTTTGCCTGTTTCCGAAGATTATGCATGACTCTCTTTACACTTTTACTCTTCTCTGCATCAACAACCTCACCTATTAACCGCTGTCTAGCCAGATATTGAAAGCCGGGATCTGTATTTTTAATAGCTTCTTCTGCCATATCGTTCAACATTCGCTCAGCTGCTGTCTGGCTAAGTCCGGACATCTGCGCAATTATCTTGATATTTTCTTTATTAAGCTTTCCAATCTCTGCAAGTTTCTGCATCAACCATCTATCTGTATCAATCGGTTGCTCCCAATCTCTGAGGTGCCTTGCGATATTCTGCATGAGTCGCGCTTCCAAGTCTATGTAGACGCTATCTATCGTCTCCGCTTTCTGCTGGTTCTTCAGAAGATTCATCCTTTACCTCACCTTCCTCTTGATCCGACTCATCAACTTCCTCTTCCTCAGCCTTTTCATCTCCCATATCTGTCCAGTCCACGTCTTGCCCGGTGATTTGATTATCTCCTGCAATCCGTTCAAGCTCTTTCATTGCTTCCTCTTCGGTGCACTTGTTAATCTCCATAATTGCCGTAAGTTTAGACCGAAGACCACCTTGTACGAGCTTTATGTTCTTGTCGATTGTAGTGTTTGTATCTTCGATGATGGAATCATCAAAGTCAATAGACACTTCCACTTCTCCTCCTGCATCTAGGAATGCGATAGCTTCAACCATGCCTATCAATGCAGAATTAACTATAATCGCATTCTTCTGCCGGTTCTGGTACAGGTCCGACTTATCCGAAATAACCTCAGTAGCTGTCTTAACTCTGGAAGAATCGAACTGATATCTACCGGTTCCCAAGCCCGTCTTAAGTGCCAATACATCCAAACTTCTTTGCACTGCAAGCTCATGCTCATTTGCCCTGATCGACATATCCACTTCTGTAAGTTTCAAATTACTATCCCTATCTCCCGGCATTTGGTAATACACTGTATCGCTTGCATCGAATGCTGGAGCAGCCACACCGTCCTTCTCCATCTGCTTTTTTGCAAAGGATATCGGGACCAATATTCTTTTTCTACCTAGCACAAACTCATTCATGTATGAGTCATAGACAAGATCGCATCCTTTCAGCTGATCGATCGCGTTTGCAAATACAGATACGCCCAGTGGACTATCCAAATCTATATTGTTGCAGATGTTTGGAGTTATTATCTGAAACAAAGGCTTATCATATCCTGTAGGAACCAACGGAATCACACCTTCCGGAGGGTCAAGTTCCTTATTCTCTTTCCGGTCAATATACCTATTTTCGATATAGTAATGTTCTGAATCCTCCTCATCATCAACTTTCCCAAGTCTGTGAATCTGCAAATAAAGAACTTCTTTCCCGTCAATCAAACGAACAGAGCCAAAGGCGCATTCTGTAATGTCTCCATTGTCCCAAGATAACGGGTAGATCATATCTGCACGGATATAGTCAATCATCACTTCTTCTCCGTCCAAATACTCTACGATAGCCCCTGTTCCGAGTGCAAATGCCATCTCTATTAGCTGGTTAGCGCGCACAAGGAAATTGTTGTTATCGAGCACTTCCTGTAAACGTTTTTCGTAGTTTCCTGCTTTTATCGCTACCTTTTCATTTAATAGCAGATTCGCCCAATCTTCACATACTTTCTTGGCCATTCCGAGCTTATACCGTTCTTCTTCTTTAGTGACGACACCATTGAATACTTTGTACTTGTGGAACCTTTCCACATCATTTTGATACCATTCTAACCACTCAAGGATATGGCTATAGGTCTCGTCCGTAGCTGTATTATATTTATTTTCAACCAACCACTCTCTTATCTCATCCATCAATCTCTCTCCTATGCTGAAATGTACAAGATATCGTCCTGTACACTTTCAGTGCTATACTCCGTGCTGTCCAAGCTGTCCACGTTCATAAGTCCATCATCCAGTCGGACATCCATGTTCTTCTTTTTATCGTCATAACAAGCGTTCTCAAAGGCTTCTATGATGTGCTTGCAGTGACTCATTATTTTCCATCTGTTCTGTGCAATCAGGCTATTGTAAAATGCGATACGGTCATTGATAGAACCCTTTATTGCATTCTTGATATCTATTCCTACATGAGCCTGAGCACATGCCATTTCAAGTCCGGCAATCAGCGTCTGTTCTGCGCTATCACAGTAAGCTTCGTATACTTTATATTTGCTTTGAGCGCGCCTTACAAAATCTATAAAATCATCCTGAAGCTGTTTCGGATTAATCCGCTCCTTGCAATAATACTCATCCAGTACGGCCACCTGCTTATATCCCCTTGTAAATCCTGTGAGGGTAAAAGAATGAGCCGACTTCGTTCCACCGAAATCGACTCCGATTGTCGCATATATGATCTCGTTCTCTTTCATCCATTTCGGATCCACAAGATATTGTTTCACATTATCCGCAAATTGCTGATAAATCAGTCCGTCTGCAGCAACCCACAATCCCAGAATAAAGCGCTTGTAGAATACACTTCCTGGACTCCACGCTCTGCGATATGCTTCCTTTCGATCAACGGATAATGTTAGGTTATCATCCATCACAAAGTGCAACCTGTAAACACGCTTCTCTGTTGCCTTATCTATGAATTCCTCTTTGATGTAAGCATGAGGTCCTTCTGGGTTACAGTTCATCCAGACCTTCCAACCATCAACAGAACATCGACCAATAGCCTGGTCGATGAAGCTTCTTGGAAAAAGAGCTGCTTCATCAAGGTATGCTCCGGCAGCCGTCAAGCCCTGCAATGCATCCTGTGCAGCTTCTGTATTGGCTCCATATAAGTAATACACATTACTGCCGATCTCTATCCTTGCATCAGTTCCAGAACGGATATAGGTGTAAGACCAGCCCCATGCTTCCAGTATCTGCAGCATAGGCCTGACCACATTCTTCTTTAATGCGCCCATCGTCTTTCCTGCAAGGATAAATGATTCTCCCTCGAACATCTCTTGCGACCATGTGAGAAAGCCAATGATACAGGCTATCGTTTTCCCTGATCGAATGGATCCATCTGCAATCACAAAATCGTTCTCAGAAGATACAAGCCCAGGCCTCCACCAATGAATAAGTCTTTGCTGTTGCTTTGAAAATGGTTTAAACTTAAACTTATTCGGTCTTCTCTTCGCCTTCATTCTCGCCATCTCCTACATTGTCAAAA
Organism: uncultured Dorea sp.; assembly: GCA_900543415.1. GTDB lineage: Bacteria > Bacillota > Clostridia > Lachnospirales > Lachnospiraceae > Dorea_D. The sequence goes on from UQRE01000008.1 coordinate 15,034, forward strand.
AGTTCTTCCAAATCTTCCTGCGTAGGTCGCATCGCTTTCAAGAAGTTCTGTATGTTCTCATCATTGCTATCATCGTTTCCAACTTCAAGATCACGGGCTCTCTTCGCACGTTCTGTTCGGATCCGTTGCTCTTCATCGTCTCTTTCTGTCTGATTGCTTTGTCCTGCATACTTAGCAATAGCTTCATACGCTTTCACATTCCCAGCAAGCCCCTCTTTGATCATTGCCATATTTAAAGCCGATTCCAAAGTACACTCAATACCAAGCGCATCTAGAACCGGCTTCCATTCTTCGCTATCTATTTTAGCAGTCAAAAGCATGTTCAGCGTCTTCCGGAAATCTGCTTTCCGGCGCCTCGCTTCTCCGCTTGCTTTACCACCTTTTATTGCAATCTCCCGTAGTTCCCCCGTGGTTCGATTGCCAAATCCTTTATCTTTTATGTTTTCATAATTCGCCACACCACCACCTTCAATTCCAGTTAATTATATAAAAATACAGTCCTGCCAGCTCCATAGGCGACCGCCGATTGCGACCACTAAGGAGTAAGGATGAAATGTAGATCCACTGGAGCTGTGCACGCTGTACGCTATGAAATTGGATTGACAAGACTCGAACTTGTGACACATGGCTTATAAGGCCATCGCTCTACCACTGAGCTACAATCCAATAGTTTTTTAAGCACGAAAAAAAGACGCCAAGGCAGTAGCGTCTCTTTTACGACTTTTAAGAAGGTCCCAATCAACCTGCTCAAGAAGAGTTTCGTCCTTTTGCTTCTTCCTGATGATACTAGCATACACCCTTTTTTACTGAACTTCTATGAACTCTTTTGGAATCTCGAAATGTGCGAGTGCTTTTCCATGTATCTTATGAATCCATCTCTCCGAATAATGCAGCTTCTCGGCTATCTCCCACCAATCAAGTCCGGCTATGTATCGATAAAAAAGCACATCCGACTCATTCTCGCTCTTTAGGTTCTTAATGCTCTTAACAATCTGCTGGTAGCATTTCACACGATAATGTCTTTCCGAGATAAGCTCCCTCTCTAACCTATCTAACTCTGCAACATATCCCGATAAATCACTTGCTCCGGATCCATGAGGCATACCATCACTATTTAGTGACACTGAACATCTCATCGACCGTAGCTCTGCTATCTCTGTATTAATACGATCTATTCGTCTGACATGTGCCCTATATTCACGCAGGTATTCTTTTTTCTTTTCATTCTCAATTTTGACACTGTCCATCACTATCGCCCCCTATCCCATATTTGTCTGCAAAGTACTCCGCCACATCCATACTCTCCTGAAAGAGATCTATTGTCACCTTGTCGTCTCCGGATACCTCACCGGACTGCATGCCGGCAAGAAGCCGGCCTATCAGATCACGAACGGTCATGATCGTCACCTCTTTCTTTATACTGTAAGGCTTTCTCTCGAATCTCTCCCTTGCCTTGTCCGGTACCTTTCGCCCTTCCAGATCGTTGTAATGGTCGTTCTCTCTTATTTTCTGCCTGTGCCGGTCTTTGCTGTCTCTATGCACGATCATCACCACCCTTGTACCTCTCTGGAAGTGGTTGCCATGCTATTATAAGTTTTTCATAGCACATAAACTCTTTTTCTTCTCCGTCATATAGCACAACTACTCTGTCTGAATAATCTTCATTCGGTAATTTCCTTAACAATTGTACGAGGTAATAGTCTGTTCTTTCTGGCAACCTCTCTCCTACCGGAATCCAACCATCATTCACATATACTGTCGGTTGCTCATCAATTATTCTTAATATACTTTTTTTGTATTCCTCCAACGCCAGAATGGTCATTGTTTTTCCGCTTCTCATTCCAGTAATCGTCATTGTTAGGCTTTCTATTTCCTCTTTTAACGCTTTTCGGTCTATTAGTTCATCATTGTCACTCATGCGCGAACAAATCAATGGAATTCCTGCACGAACCAGTGGAACAATCGCATTGTAGAAATCATCTGTCCCATCTTCATATCCTTGTGAATAAATATTAAGGATTTCCTGTCTTTTATTTTTTGCCGGATATTTTGCATATAATTTTTCTTTTCTATTTCCATCTTTGATTTTATTCATCTCTTCCAAAATCTTCTCTAGTACGTTCATTAAATAACTCCTTTCTCTTTTAGCTGTTCCGTAGCTAATTGGAAAGCCAACATATACACGTCCAAAATTCCTGTTGATCTTTTCCCGATATCTCCAGCAAATTCCCATACATCACAGAAATGTTCTGACAATGCATCATATCCTTTTGAACCAACTCCTGTGTCATCAGAAAAATCTTCTAGTACATCTTCATAAAATTCTTCTAATTTATCTTCATCTGTTTCAAAATCAAATCTATCATGTTGAAGAATTTCTTCCATCATATCCCATTCTTCCAATAATTCCTTTAAGTCTTTTTTCGCATTTTCGGAATCATATGTGTATATTTTACGATTATGACAATCGATTTTTTCTCGGAAATAACCCACATTATTTACAAAGTCTGAAAATCCTTTGAAGGTCATGTTGTTATAATTCGATGCAATCAATTCTCCTAAATCACCAGATATATGTAATCTGCAATAATCTTCTTCAAAAAGAAATCTGATTCTGTATTCATTGCTATCAGAACGTTTAAAATCTACAATCTTGATGTTTCCATAATCTGTGAATTTTGCTATATGATTCACAAATTGTTTTTTCTGAAATTTTAAATCAACCATCACTCCACCTCCAACAGTTCAAAACATTCTTTTAATGTTCCTTTTGTAATTTCCAACCATGAACCATCATCTACAGAATCAAGATGAACGTGGTCTTTTCCACCAATCATCATGCGTCCGCTTTTATCCAATTCATAAACTTTTCCTTCTTCGATTACAGTTGAACTGTTTTCGATTAGGAATCCATCTCCATCGTAGTTATCTACACAAAAAGACTTTATGCACTTATACTGTTTCATCACTATCCTCCACTAAATCTTCGTATTCTGCAAGTTTTTCTACCATTTCTTTTACATATTTACAGTTTCCAGTACCTTGCGAACAATTATTGCAAAACGAACTACAACTAATTCCAGTTTCTTCTCTTTTTACAGAGACAATTTCTCCGTATTTTCTTTCCGTTAATCTTTCCATAATCCACCTAAAACGGTTCTAACCGCAATTCCCTTTCTATACCTTTTTCTGACACCCATACATCCACGTCACAATCAACTAAGTCTCAGTTTTATTCTCTAATTCTTCAATTTTATCCGTCAAGTCCATTTCTGGATAATTCTTTTTCGGGTATCTTTGATATTTCGCACTTGAACAACTTGATCCATTTGCATACAATCTGTAATATTCCAACGCAAGTCTTAACGAAATATCCTTTTGCTTTCCTGTCAATGTTATTTTGCTTTTATCATTATAGGTTATAAAAATCTTCCAAATATGTATTTACCCTCCACTAATTTGCTAAGTTAATTAACTATAAAATCAAAATGGACACAGTTAAAATCTGTTTCTTTTTCTGGGATTGGCATACACACTCCGACTGCATCTTTTACATATGGTATCCCACTTATCTCGATGACTTTCATCGGATAATAACCTCCCATTCTGCGATTGCAGTCAATCTTTTTTCCAACAAGCTCTTTTGCATTTCCTTGGTACAATCTCATATTTCCACCTCCACTAAATCCTAATTTAGTTACTTAGTTAATCCTATCTAACCCAACCAGCAGTATAGGACACGCACTACTGGTATAGGTTCTATACTGTTAGTTGCTATGCAGCCGCACCGTACTTCCTAAACGCTCCAAGCACCTGATCCGGTGTCGTAGCAGCGTAATGTTTATTAAGCGTTCTCGCATCTCCGTTTTTGTGTCCAAGGTAAAACGCTACCAATTCTCTCGGACAGCCGCGTTTAACCATGTTGGTCGCTGTTGTCTTCCGGAAGAGATGCGGATATACTCGTCTCTTAAGCCCCGACCGCTCTGCTATCCTGCCGATGGCACTTTCAATTCCCGGTTTCGCTAATCGCTTACAGTCTCGCTTGCTGGAGATAAACAGTGCCGGCTCTTTATCGTTTCGGCTATCGATGTACTTTTTCAGATGGTACTTCGCGGTATCATCTAAGCAGACGGTTCTCCACGTCCTGTTTTTCTGTCCATAGACCATAAGTTCGCCAGACTGCCAGTTGATATCCTGCACGTTTACCGATACGCATTCAGATACACGTACAGCAGTACTCCGGAGAAACTCCAACAACGCCCTGTCTCTAAGGCTTTCTTTATACTCATCCAGATTTGTTACCTTGTTTTTAACCTTAACCTTGCAGGCGTCTCTTAATGCTTCCAGTTCACCATCCGTTAAATGGTCGATTGGCTTGTCCATCTCTCGATACGGTTCCACGCTATCCACTGGATTGTCACTTCTTAAGTGGCTCTTTCTCATCCATGTGAAGAAAGCACTCAAATTTCTACGCTCATTGTTAATCGTACTTGCCTGATTACCTTTTCTGGCATAGGACTGTAAATAAAACTCCACATCCATGTCGGATACGTCTAAAAGAGATTTCTGAACGAACTCGATAAAGTTTCGGATTGTGAGCATATAATACTCTACTGTCTTTGGACTTAGCTTCGGTGCTTTCTTGGTCATATAGATTGCTATGATCCGCTGGTTTGTATCGTCTATCGTTGCCGGCAATGTCTCACTCTCTGTCACCTCAATCCCGAAGAGCGCCTGCACTACTACTTGGTTCAGAATCTCCATAAGTGGCGCATTTAAAAATGGCTGCATACCTGTTAATATTGTGTCTCTTAATTCTTCTTTTTTCGTACACATAACATCGTCCTCCTTGTCTCCTAAGGACGCATGTGTTATAATGTCCTTAGGTGAAGAGCAGTGGACGGTCCGGCAAGACATATAGTCCGCTGCTATTTTTTAGTTACGCATACTCACCTTTATTTTTTACCCTATCTTTTTATTTCAACGTCAATCCTCTCTCAACCTCTAAGACCAACGCTGTTAAAATATCTTTTGCGAAATTACTATTGTATTCGCGATATAGATCATCAACTTCTTTTGCGAATGTATCCAACTGTGTTTCTGTGAGATGTTTATCCCCTGCATATCGTTTATAGAGATTCCAAGCCTTTTGCAATAACTTAAAAACATCATTGAATGCCATCGCTCCACTATTCATGACAATGCCTCGATTCTGATGTATATGCCTGGGATATCTGCCCAAAACTTTTCTATCAGTTCCGAAGCCACCAGCGCATCATCTTTCCAGAAGTTGCACAAGGTCATACAATCCTTTAAGAGTTTTTGCAAATTATCTGTATCCGGTTTCGTAATACGATATTCTCCATCTGCATGTGTTGCACCTTTTGGAAAGCACCATTTTGTTATTAACCGACATCCAGTCTCAATTCTTTTTCTTGGCTTATGTTTCGCCAAGTATCCACACAATTTTAATTTTGCATTTTTGATTTCTGGCGTGTCATAAAAAACTGGCTTTCCATTGATCACTGTTACTTTATGTTCTTGGGCGGTAACTGTCGGAGGATCCATTGCCATAAAAAATTCTATCTCTTTCATTCGCTTCACCTCTTTAATGTGCTAAATTATTTTTATTTCCCACTTTTTCTTTGTGCTGGGGTGGGCTCCCTCCTGTGTGTGGGGGGCGTACTTTAATCGCCCCCACACTTTAAAGGGGGTGCCCGCACCTTCCCGTCCCATCCCGAATATATATACGTAGTATATATAGGTGCCGGGAGGGAATGTTCCCGACACCTCAAAACAAGAGGATGGGAATAAAAACGGGAATCTTCCCGACACCTAGATTTTTAGAAACTGGGAATCTTCCCGACATCTAAAATTTCAGAAAACGGGAACGTTCCCGACACCTAAATTTTAGGTAATGGGATAAGCCTTTTTGTTTCTTTGTCCGTAGTATATCCATACTTTTTTAAGGAGTTCCAGATTGTTTTTTCAGCCGGATATTTTTCTCCAATTGCCTCCGAACTACTTTTTATCTCTTCAAAAAGCTCTTTAACTGTAGGGTACATATCATTGTGCTCAAACTTAAAATTTGCTATTGCCATATCTATTTTTGCCTGTTTATTTTTCCTTTGAGCTTCCACTTGTTTTTTTCTAGATTCTTGTCCCTTTTTCCAATTCGGTTTTTCTTCTTCCGGTTGTATATCGTTCAAGACTCCGGATGGATCCATTCGGTGGATCGGGTAATCGAACCACAAATTGACCGGATCAAATTTAGGAAATTCTCTCAATGTCCCATCAATTCTCCATGCTGTTTTCGACTTTGCAATAGATACTTTGGCATCGATCTGAGCCTGTAGATCCATCATCTGAGCCCGTGTCAAACGTCTCCTGCAATAGTCCATCATCTGCACCTGGCTACATAAATCATCCGGAGACAGATCATCTTCCCACTGATAATGTGCATCAAGATAACATTCACACGCTTCACACACAGCAGCATTCTCTTCTCGTTTTCTTAAATCGTCTGTCACGTCTAATTCAATCAGATCCAACATAGCGTCCGGATCTCTTGCAAAAACTCCGGAACCAGAAGCTCTGTCCATAGACTTCTTTCCCCCCTGCGCCCCTTTACTGTGATGATGGCAGTAGATTACTGCACACCCTAACTCAGTACAGACTTTATCGAACTGATTACAAAATCTCGCCATTTGATCAGCGCTATTCTCATCTCCTGTGATCACCTTGTAGATTGGATCGATAACGATTGCTACGTAATCTTTTTTAGCGGCTCTTCGGATGAGCTTTGGTGCCAGTTGATCCATCGGCACAGACTTTCCTCTCAAATTCCAGATATCTATATTACTAAGATTTCTCGGAGATATGCCATGTGCTGTATACACGTCCTTAAATCTGTGCAAACAGCTGGCTCTGTCTAACTCTAGATTTACATACATGACTTTCCCTTTCGCACATCGCCATCCGAACCATTTAACGCCTTCTGCGATTGCAATACACAACTCTATCAAGGCGAAGGATTTTCCGGCTTTTGATGGTCCAGCAATCAGCATCTTATGCCCTTTTCTCAATACGTTTTCAATAAGAGGTGGTGCGAGTTCTGGGAGTTTGCCCCAAACATCCTCTAAGGTTTCAGGATCCGGAAGATCATCATTTACAGACTCAATCCATTCCTTCCACTCTTCCCAGCTTTCTTTACCGATATTCGTATCGACAATGTATTGCTTCTTACCATTACGTTCAAATCCCGGGAGTCTCGACAATCTCGACGGGTTCTTATTCTGTGTATCTACTTTCAAGCCATTTTTCTGACAGATAGAATAAAGATAATCTACTCTTTTCCGGTATTCCGCGTAATCTGCAGCATCAACTCGAACAATCGCATGTAAACTTTTCTTACCGGAAAATACCAAGCATGCTACTGGTAATTCCAACTCTCGAATGATTGCATTCTGCTTTTCAATTGTCATATCATCGGACTCTACAAGGGTATATCGAAACTCTGTTACGTTTTCATTTTTACAGCCTTTCCCATCTAAAGGGTTGAAGCGTATCCATGCGCCAGCTTCCTTGTTATAATCACCAAGAACAGCTCCTATGTCTCCATTGCATTTATTTAACTGTTCAATCAGCTGTCCGGCAGTTCTGTCACAGTTTCCTTTCTGTGGCAGCCATCGTTCTTCGTTTTTCCAACTACCTGTAACATAACCAACATTTTCACCAGCTTCGAACAATGTTTCTAGATAACGCACAATCTCATGAACCGGATTCCATCTTTTAGGCTCTAATACTTCTTTTTCTTCCACCCAAGAAGCATCTATAACTACTCCATCGGTACTGATTTCATCGTCCCAGTCTAAAGCGTAGGACGAGGACGATGGTGTCCATCCATGATCCATTGCAAGTTGTACAATAGTTCCTGCAGTGACCGGAACGGAAGAACCATGAAAACTATTCCATTTCTTCTGACATTCTCCCATGTGATACCTAGAATCATTGCGACTCCATGCATCCCAGTCATCCGGAGAATACCCTTCATGTTTTAGCGCCATCCCCACATTTACCCATTCTTGATAATTAAGTTCTGCAGGGTTTAAGTTTTCCAATACCTTTAATAAATCTGTACATTTTTCCATAATTAGCCTCTATATTCTGCCGGATTGACATCATGTGGAATTCTCCATCCATTTCCTGCTATACGGTCAATCAAATGTTTTGCTGTATCAAACTGCCATGTGCCTACGTGCTGGAAGCCTCTTCCCTCCAAGAAACGAATTTGTCTCGGTGTCGTTAATCCCTCTTTACGTCTCTTATCCAAGCGTTCAAGAATCTTTGAAGCTTTTCCGGCATTATCAATCTCATCCGGCATGATTCCAAGTTTTTCTAATGTCTTCTTTTGCGCATCTGATGGAGGTGCCATTTCCCACCCAAAAGCCGGTACATAGCCGGATAAATCTTGAGCCTGTATTGACATTTCAAATTGCAACGGATCTACCAGTTTTCGCTTTCTTCTCTTCATTTCCGACAACTGTTTTGCAAGGGCTTCTTCCCTCTGAGCAACTACATCATCAGCTGCGGTCTGTTCGGCTTCTTCGATATCCACCGGAAAACCGGCTTCTTTTTCGAGATTTTCCGTCATTTTCTGTGCAACTTCTTCACTCTCACAAATAAGATGTGCCGGATGGCATAGCTCATGCCTTTCTGTATGCCAGAGAAAATCAAGTAGCAAAAGATGGTCTTTTCTGGTCTCCGGAGACAGTCTGGTGCCACGCCCTACCATCTGGCAATATAAGCTTCGTACCTTTGTTGGACGAAGCACTACAATACAATCTACGCTTGGACAATCCCACCCCTCTGTCAAAAGCATGGAATTGCATAAGACATTATATTTATCTTTATCAAAGTCCTCTAAGATTTCTGCACGGTCTTTACTCTCACCATTTACCTCTGCAGCATGAAATCCTTTTGCATTTAAAAGATCTCTAAACTTTTGGCTTGTTTTCACAAGCGGTAAAAACACTACTGTTTTCTTATCTGCGCAATATTTTTTCATTTCCTCTGCAATCTGTTCCAGGTATGGATCTAATGCAGTTCCAAGATCTCCTGCTTTAAAGTCTCCGGACTGTACTCCCACCCCAGTAAGATCTACCTGTAAAGGAATGGTCACTGCTTTAATAGGCGACAAATAGCCTTCCTTAATTGCCTTTGGTAGTGTATATTCATAGGACAAGTTTTCAAAAACAGAACCTAAATTTTTCATATCTCCACGGTCAGGGGTTGCAGTCACCCCCAACACTTTAGCATCGTGGAAATGATTTAATACTCGCTGATAGCTGTCTGAAATGCAATGGTGCGCTTCATCGATGATGATCGTGTTAAAGTAGTCCTCGTCAAATTTATTCAGCCTGCTTTCGCGCATAAGAGATTGAACAGAACCTACCGTGATACGGAACCAACTCCCTAAGCATGTTTCTTCTGCCTTTTCGGTCGCACATCCAAGACCGGTAGATCTGCCTATCTTATCAGCTGCCTGCTCCAAAAGTTCTCCTCTATGTGCCAAAATCAAAACTCTGTCACCTTGACGAACACATTCTTCTGCTACTTTAGCAAACACGATTGTCTTTCCACATCCGGTAGGAAGCACCAATAAGGTTTTCTGAATACCTTCGTCCCAGGAATGGAAGATGGCGTCCTTTGCTTCTTGCTGATACGGTCTCAATTCCATCTTTAGAATGCACCTGCCTTATAGTCTTTTTTCTTCTTCGGCAACCATTTCTTTACATGATTGTATTTCTTTGAACTGTCTTTCGGATCCGTCCGAACCTCAATTGTCGCACGTCCTGTAGCCTGTGGAACCATGTTCCAGTTCATGCGTACTCTTCCCTCCAGCTCTTCTGCTCCGATAGACAAGAAGAACTCTGCCAACTTCCATTGCATCTTGTCATACAACAGAAGGCTTTCGCTGATCACTGTAGAGTCTTTTCCGTTTGTTGCGCGGACTTTCAACAATGCTCTGTTACACGGAGGAACCTTGTCACTTCCCTCATATCGCCCACGCTCAAAAGTTTCGATTGTAAAATCATAATCTCCGGGTTCTAAGAGCGTAAACTCTTCCCCTTTTTCAACCTCTTCGTCCCAACCAAGTTCTTTTCCTCTAATATCATCCATTTATATGTCCTCACTTTCTTATTCATCAAAAGGAATTTCCTGTTTACTTCGGATTTCCTTTATTACTCCTAATACCTGTTTCCATGCTCCAATCAATACTCCGTCAATGAAATCTGTTGGAAGATTTTGAAATGGCGTACCACGAGGGAAGTAGCCCCTCTGATATACAGCCTCCATAACTTCATCCTCTGAAACCAAATAAGGATACATTAAGTCTTGCAAAGCCTTTGGAACGTGATCCGGTATATGAAATACCTCGCTCTTTGCTGGATCCTGCTTTGGTTTTTCTTCTATCTTCTCTCCTGTGTTATAATCAACAGTTTCATCTATATTAGCTTCCGGCAGACTCATGAAGTCTGGAAGCTCTGTCTTTTGCTTCTCGGTATTTTCCTTTTTAACCGGTTGATTATTATTCGTATTTGTTTCTTCGATTACAGGTGCTATCACGCTGTAATCCATTTCACACTCTTCTGGAAGCCCGTATCTGTTTTTCGCATCCCAGCAAGGATGATGAGAAGTATACATCGTTCTCTTTCCTCCCTGCGCTTTATGCTTTTTCCCGTCCTTATCTGTTGCAATGGAAAAGGTCTTATAATTACAGAACAGAAGCATATCTGCCCATTCTTTTACCAATGGAGACGTTTGCGACTGAGTCTTTTTTCCAAGCTTCAGCTCCCACCTGTCATAGGCCCCCAATTCATCCGGCTGTTCGAATTTCCGAAGTTGGGCATGTGCAGTCAGAACAACATTGATACCTACTTCAATCAAATCTGAAAGCCGGTTCAAAAAACGTCCAAACTCTTCTTTTACATATACATACCCATTTCCATACCCAAAATCTTCGATTCCTTTTTTGTTATGTGTTGAACATATATGTTCTACGCATAACTGCTCTGCCCAGTCAATGGTATCTACGATGAGTGTTTTACAAGCGCCTGGTGTGTTCTTTATATAATCTATTTCTTCCAATAAAAGCGTCCAACTGGTAGGACGTGGCAATCTTGCCACATCCATGCTTGATGTACTACCTTCCGTATCGATGAACACCGCATCCGGAAACTTGGATGCAAAAGTAGATTTTCCAATTCCTTCCGGACCGTAAATCACAACCTTTTTTGCTCGGTTGATTCTTCCTTTTGTTATCTCCATTAAAACTCACCCGCTTTCCAAGATGGCGTTGTGGGCTCTTCTAATACTTGTCCTTTCACATGACCATCTTCAATAATAATGCTGCATTCATCTCCAGTACTTACTCGAGTGGCGATTGCCTGTAATCCTTCCTGTTCCAGCCACGCCCCGAATTCATTCAATGTCTGCATATCCATCTGTTCCAGCTTATCCAAAAGCACAAAGCCGCATTTGGGGTTCAGTTTTCTCACGATTGCAGTAGAAACTTTCATCCGGTCAGATCCAGACATGTTATCCCACTTCTGCCCCTTATAAACCAGTTCTCCATCTTTTACAGATAATTCTGGAAGCGGCAGTTCTGCCGAATTTAAAAGATCTGCCTTGGCTTTTCTCTTATCTTCAATTTTCTGTGTAAGTGCAGCATACTGATTTTTATACTCAAGTGCATCTTCTTCAGCCTTATCTTTGTCGAAATTTGCACGGACTTTCCGGTTAATCTCCTCAATATTGGCAATGCTTTCTTCCAGCTCTGCAGTAGATTCATCCTGAAGATCTTTCGCGGACATCATTGCAACATTCAAAGAGGCTTTTGCTTCTTCAAGTTCCTGCTCTTTTTTCTTCAACTGTTCTCGCATTGCTTCCGTTTCCTGCTGCAAAAACATGACAGATCCCTGGTATTTTTCAACCTGATCTCTCTTTCTCTGGTTTTCACCGTTTTTTGCAAGAATCTCCTGTTGCTGTTTAATCAAATCAGATGGAGAGACTAATTCTTTCGGAGCTTCCGGATAGTAGACCTGTTCGTCAGCATACTTCTTTTTCTGGTCTGCAATCTGACCAATAGCGAGCCTCTGATTGTACAGCTCTTTTTCTTCCTTGTCCAAAACAGACAGCTGATCTCCGACTCCGATAATCTTAAGAAGCGTTTCTGCCTTTTCTTTCCCAGAAGCCTCCATAAATTTTGGCAGATCTAAGGCTAACTGTTCAACGAACTCGTTTAGCAGCTGTTGCCCACCCTTGTTCCCTTCCGGATCTATTACCTTAAGGCTACTGTTTTTGCCTTTACGCTCCACAACAAGTCCATTGTTCATAACAATATGTAGATTAGGTGGAATCACCGAACCATGTCGCTGCGCTTCAGATGGACGATACTTCTCGCCTCCAAGCGCCCAAGCAATGGAATCTAACACTGAGGTTTTCCCCTGGTTATTATTTCCACCAACAATAGTTAAACCATTCGGGGTAGGTTCAATCTTAACGGCCTTAATCCGTTTGACATTTTCAATTTCCAACTTATTAATCTTTAAGCTTTCCATTTGACTAAACTCCTTTACTTCGATATAATTTAATTGAATATTTTTCTAGGCGCCCGAGCTTGCCGGCTCATTTAAGGGCGCTTTTTTATTTGGCCAAGTCAAGAATGCTCTTGATCTGGCTGGCTGTGAACGTAAGCTCGTCCTCAAACCCAGCTGATAGCGTGAGCTTTTTCGCCAGTGCACATGTGATAGACACATATCCCATTCCATCATTTTTCATCATCATTACTTCTTCTTTCAGCTGTTCCAGGAACTCCTTGAACTCATTCTCCGGAATCTCTGTTGCTACTTTCTTCATTCTCATCACCTCCTTATAATGGTCCTGCCATCCGGCAGTAAACCAGCACTACAATCAGGAATGACCCTGCTGCTACCATCCCAGTACCGAATCCAATGAAAAATCCGGTTAGGATGTCTTTTTGTTTTCGTCTTGCCTTAATGCTGTTACTTTTCAATCTGTTTCTCCCTCCTAATCCCTTCTAAATTCTTCTCGAACATATACTCACTTGCTTCCTTGGGACTGAACTCTGGAACATACTTCCGAAGATTTTTGTCCTCTAACTGCCTGTGATATTTGTCATAATCAGCGAATACCGCCACGCTTACCACATTGTCAAGAATCGCGTACCGGTTATATCTAGTTCCGATTTCTGCCTTGATTCCCTCAATTCTTCGATATACGGTCGGCGGGGATACACCGAAAATCTTTGCGAGAGTTAGTTTATTCGCATACATGGTTACACCTCCTTGTTGTAAATATATTTCTTTGGTATAATCTTCCTATCAAATGATGAAAGGAGAATTACTATGATTCTTAATCCTGATTGTCTTAGAGATATCCTTATTTACGTTGAGAAAAACACTGATTTAAAACATATCCTTTCAATTTCTCCAGACTCTCTTCCCGATGAACTTAATCACTATACTGGTGATGAAGTTATGTATCATATCAAACAAGCAGAGCTTTCTTATCTTATAAATGTTTCTTCTTGGTATCTCGATGGCGGTTGTGCTATCCACTATTTATTGCCTGATGGACACCAATTTCTAGCTAACATAAGAGGAGAAGATAACTGGAATAAAACAAAAGATATTGCAAAATCTGTCGGCTCCAATTCTTTAGATTCTCTAAAACAAATTGCTACAAGTTTGATATCTACTTTAATTCAAACGAAGCTGGGGTTGTAGCTACGTCTATTACGATTTCCAGTTCTACAACTCCTTTCCCTTTTATGGAAGCGGAACTGGAAATTCTATATGACTTAAGATTTTCAACCTTTTCTCCATCAAGAAATAATTCCCCATCTTTCATTGTTAGATGCTTCATCTACACCACCTCCTCTTCATCCTGCTTTCTTACGTATCGAGTAAGTTTTTGCCAAAAAAAATTTTTCCAGCTTTTTCAGGTGTTAATTCTAATGCTTTAACTAATTTGTACATTACGTTAGAGGATGGCTGTATTTCTTCATTTAAAACTTTTGACAACGTATTTCTATCAACTCCTGATGCTTCTGACAATTCTGTTATTTTACTTATTTTTTTTTCAATCATCTGTTTTTTTAAGCTTATAATATCTGTTTTGAACTCTTTACACATTTTTTTCACCTCATTTCTTACGCATCGCGTAAGTTTAATTTATCATATCAATTTTTATATGTCAATACATTTTTGCGTTTTACGTAAGTTTTATTGTTTTTCGCAAATAATTATTTGCATTTTGCGTAAGAATATGTTAATGTATCAATATAAAGTGAGGTGAAAATATGGCTATATTAAATGAACGTATCAAAGAAATGCGTCTACTTAGAGGTTTTACTTTATCTTATGTCGCCGATGAGCTCGGTGTTAAAGAAGCCACAATGCAAAGATATGAAAGCGGAGAAATAAAAAATATAAAGCACGAATACATCGTAAAACTTTCCGAAATTTTCAATTGTAGTCCTTCGTACTTAATGGGTTGGGAAGATTCTCAACTTCAAAGATTATCGGCATACTATGTTAAATTGTCCGAGTCTCAAAATAAGTTATTTACTGAATATAATAAACTCAACAACTATGGTAAAACTAGATTGTTGGCAACCGCTCAGGAAATGAGTTGCAATCCGTTGTATAACAATAATTATCAAGAAGAGTTAAACGCAGCTCATGCACGTACCGATATTACTATTCCTAAAGACGCCGATGTCTCTGAAAGCGATGTTATGGACGATGAGAATTTCTAAGACTTACTTCTTGCTATCCTATAATTTACTGGAGGTGTCGTCCTATGAACTATGAATCCCTTTTGGGCGAAGCTTGCGATAGTGGGCTTATCGTAAAGGAAAAAAGCATAAAAATACAATAATGGACTTATCAAAGGAAATAAAATAGCCATCCGAAAAGATATTAAAACATCCATTGAAAAATCCTGTGTTCTGGCCGAAGAACTCGGGCACCATTATACAACTATAGGGAATATAATTGACTTAACAGACGCTCAGAGCCGTAAGCAAGAACGCCAAGCACGCTTATGGGCTTACAATAAACTGATTGGACTGTCTGGTATTATCGAAGCATTCGAGCATGGATGTCAAAGCCGATATGAAATGGCTGAGTATCTGGAAGTTACAGAAGAATTCTTAGAAGAATGTGTGGCGTGTTACCGCAATAAATACGGAGTTGGAACCACACTGGATAATTATTATATAATGTTCATCCCCAACTTAAACGTTGGTAGGATAGATTTCTCAATGTAGGTCGGTCAAAAGAGGAAAGAGAGGATAACAAATGAAAAAAGGAAAAATTATTTTACTTGTTGTCGTTGCTTTTTTAGCAATAGGCGTAATTTCTGGTCTAATCCACAATCTAACAAGAACAACACCTGAACCGTCTAACGCTGATACCAAAACAAGCGCAGAGAAAATACTTGACAACAATCAAGATATTATATGGAAAGATGAAGACAAAATGGGTATTTTAAATCTCCAATTAGACGGAACAAAAACCAAACAGGGAATCATCACTGAATTTTATACTGAAACATCTTCCTACATGAATGATTTAGACAAAGAAACCTTACCAGATTATGAATACTTAGAAATCGTTGGTAATGTTATGAAGGACGGAAAGATTGATTGCACGATCAAAGGTAAGTTAACGCTCGAACAAATAAAAAGTACTGAACGTTTCTCTCCTGCATCAATAGAAAGTGATATTCAAGAATTATTTATACCGAAACCATTACAATAATTAATATAAAGAAAACCGCCCCAGTGTTGGCGCACTGAGACGGTATGTAATCTCCGAAGAGATACCTATATTTGGCAGATATATTGTATCACCTTCGGAGCAGCTACGCAAGCGGAACACTCGTTCCATGCTGGCTGTTATTTTTATACCTAATTTTAAGAAAGGAAGATGATTATGTGGTCAGAATCATTAAAAAATGGAAAGGTTAAATTTGTAGAGCGCTACAAGAACCCTCTAACACTAAAGTCCCAGCGCGTATCCGTGATCATGGACAAAGACACTGCCAGAACAAGGAAACTTGCTCAAGTGGCACTGAATGAAAAGATAGATCAGGCTCTTGCCGGTATCATGACTCCAGTAAAACAAGAAAACTTAAGGCTGTCTGAACTGGTTGATCTGTATGCTGCAAGCCAGAAGATACAGAGACGAGCCTCCACGTGTACACGCAATTACCACGCCTGCAAGTCCTTAATGCGTATCCTTGGAGAGGATACCGTTGTGGCTCGCCTGAGTGCCGGATACGTGAACCAAAAACTCCAAGCCGAAGGAGAAGACACCGGAACCACAAACGAGCGTATAACGCGTCTTAAGGCGCTCATACGATGGGGGTATAAAAACGATTATATTGAGGATATACGATGGCTTGATAAATTGGAAAAGGAAAAGGATGTCGCAAAGCAGGAAAAACTGGAGGAAAAGTTTCTGGAATCAGAAGAGCTTAAGCTTTTACTTGATAATATGTCCGTGCCCAAATGGCGAATGCTGGCAGAATTGACTGCCCTCTCTGGTCTCCGCATTGGAGAAGCGATTGCTCTAAGTGATACTGACGTGGATCTAAATAATAGAGAAATCCATATCACAAAGACAAGGGATGCAGTTAATAAGGCAACAAACTATCCAAAAACTGAAAAATCATACCGTGTAATCTACATGCAGGACGAGTTATACACTCTTTGCAGAAAGATAAAGCTCTTTATGAAACAAGAACGGTTCGCCTGTGGATATAACTCTGCTCTCTTTATAAGTGATATCTGCGGAAATTATTTAAACTACTACTCTTACAATAAGTATCTTGGGGAAGTATCAGAAAGAGTTTTAAAAAAACCTATTAAGATAACTAGCCATGTTATGAGGCATACACACGTAGCCCTTATGGCTGAGCAGGGTGTGAGCTTGGAAGTTATCTCCCGTAGACTGGGGCATAGTAATAGCAAGATTACGAGAGAAATATATTACCATATTACGAAAAAGATGCAAGAGAAAGATAATCAGCAGATTAAGGATATCAAGATTTTATAGTTTGCCCCTTTTGTGCCCCTTTTTTCTGTTTTGAGAAATAAAAAATACCGTAAACACTAACGTTTACGGTATCTCTTCTTCAATATCAAATGCGGATGGTGGGACTTGAACCCACACGAGGTCGCCCCCGCAAGATTTTGAGTCTTGTGCGTCTGCCATTCCGCCACATCCGCTCATTTCGGCTTTCTCAAACCGAAATTTATTCTATCATAATCTTTTCTAAATTACAATAGTTTTTTTCAAAAAACCCATCTTTAAAACAGATTTAAAACAACCCTTTGATTATAATGCAAATAAACGGCTGTCAATCTTTGTAAGGTCTTCCTCGGAAATACTATATACATTATCCTTTTCCTCAACGGTTACCTTCAATTCTTCTTCTGCCCCGTACTGTGGATCTTCTGCACGTGCTGCTAACAAATCATACATTTTATTAAGCAGCATCTGATTAATTTCGTCCTCACTCGGAACACTTCCGTCACCTGCCAGAAGTTCATTCTGAATTGCTTCTGTAAGCTCGCCCTCTACACCTTCCATAAACGCAAAAGGTTCAACTTTGACAACAACTTCAAATCCTCCGTCTGTCTCTTTTGCATCTCCGACTGTATATTTGGCTTTTGAAAGCATATTCTTGTAAAGCTCACGATATTTTTCTTCAAGCTCACTGGTAATTCCCATGTCTTGTAAGCCGCTGCTTGTAACGATATTTTCAATATTATCATCGTAAAGCTTCTGCACTTCTTCTTTACTGGAATCTGTCACTTTCATATATGCATCAAAATCCGCCTTGTAACTTGCATCTAATGTCGCTTTTACATATTCTTTGGCATCTTCCTCAGTCATTCCGCCACATCCTGTCAGCATAGATACCGCCAATACCAATACCGCCGCTAATGCCAGCATACGTTTTTTCATTCTCTTCATATCATTTCCTCCTTTTGGTCACTTTGACCAATGCATTATACTGGTATAATAACCTATTTGGGGAAATTTTACAACACTTTTCTATTTTAATCTATTAACTTACTTCCAATATCAAAACAGTCAAATGTTGCGAAATAATCTGCCGGTTTCTCCGCTCTTCGAATCATCTGTACACTTCCATCTTCTTTAAGTAAAAGCTCTGCAGATTTTAATTTGCCGTTATAGTTATATCCCATAGAAAATCCATGTGCTCCCGTATCATGGATGACCAGAAGATCTCCCTTATCAATCTTTGGAAGCATGCGGTCAATCGCGAATTTATCATTATTTTCGCAAAGTGAACCAACCACATCATATTTATGGTCACAAGCCTTTTTTTCTTTTCCCATTACTGTAATATGGTGATATGCTCCATACATAGCCGGACGC
The DNA here is from genome assembly GCA_900543415.1 of uncultured Dorea sp. Lineage (GTDB taxonomy): Bacteria > Bacillota > Clostridia > Lachnospirales > Lachnospiraceae > Dorea_D. The sequence goes on from UQRE01000008.1 coordinate 33,537, forward strand.
ATCAAGTTAACTGCACAGGCATCTACACCGATATATTCTTTATATGTATGCTTCTCATGAATCGCCTTTGTAACAAGACATCCGTAGGCGCCCATCATAAAACGTCCAAGTTCGGTGTAAATGGCAATATCGTCCATCTTTGCCGGTTTCAACACCTCTTCATATACTCGTCTTACACCTTCGCCAATGACACGGATATCATTTGGCTCCTGATCCGGTGTATAAGGAATACCGATTCCGCCGGAAAGGTTAATAAACTTAATGTGAACTCCTGTTTCTTTCTGTAGTTGTACTGCAAGTTCAAATAAAATTTTAGCAAGCATTGGATAGTATTCATTGGTAACCGTATTACTTGCAAGAAATGCATGGATACCAAATTCCTTCGCCCCTTTGCTTTTTAAAATTTTAAATGCCTCAAAAAGCTGATCCTTTGTCATTCCGTATTTGGAATCCCCCGGGTTGTCCATAATATCATTACTGATCTTAAATAATCCTCCCGGATTAAAACGACAGCTGATTGTTTCCGGGATATGACCGATTGCCTGCTCCAATACATCAATATGAGTAATATCATCCAGATTGATGATCGCGCCCAGTTTATCTGCGTAGACAAACTCTTCCGGCGGTGTGTCATTGGAGGAAAACATAATCTCCTGTCCTGTCACTCCTACCGCCTCTGACAGCATCAGCTCTGTGTAAGAAGAACAGTCACAACCACAGCCATATTCTTTCAGAATGTTGATAAGAAATGGATTCGGAGTCGCTTTCACTGCAAAGTATTCTTTATATCCTTCATTCCACGAAAAAGCATCTTTTAATGCTTTCATATTTCTTCTGATTCCTCTCTCATCATAGAGATAAAAAGGTGTCGGATATGTTTTCACAATTTCATCTAGCTGGTCTTTTGTCACAAATGTTTCTTTTTTCATGCGTTTTCATTCTCCTTTTTCATTGCAAGTAATTTTATCTCATTAGAAAGAGCAGTTTTATACAGATTTACGAAATTTTTTTGACCGGAATACAGGCAGGTATTCATACTCCCTTCTCCGTATTCTCCCGCGAGCACACGGTTGGAATCAACGATCAGCCCTACTGCTGTCCCACGCGGATTCCCAATATATACTTTCGCCCCGTCAAAATTCACCGGTTGATCTGTAATGATCACGACTTTCTTTCTTCTCTGAATCAGACTTTCCAACTCTTTTATTAAAAGAAGCAGGTAATTTCTTGTACAGGAAACATACACTCTCTCTTTTGCTCCGTCGATCAGATTGCGTATTTTGTCCAATATGTTCGCAGCTCCCTCAATCGTGATATATCCTTCCACATGATCTTTCGCTGCCGGCATGTGATCACAAAGCCATTTTTTATTTTCTTCCATCCGTCTTACACGGTTTTTGCAAAATTCATCCAACGGAACCGGCACGTATTTTCTTGTAGTACCTTCTTCCACCAAATAAGAAGCCCCTTTTTCGGTCATGCTTGCCAGTGAATTGTAAGCATTTGATCTGGAAATACCAATCAATTTAGCTACTTCATAGCCTGTTGTTTTTCCTTCTCTTAACAGGCATTCATAAATAGCAGCTTCCTGCCTTGTAAGACCGAATTCCATTAATCGCTCTGCGAAAACACTGCTTTCCATTCCTTCACCATCTTTCTTTAGTAGTTCTCTATAGGAACACTTTAATCTATATGTTCTCATCTGTCAATGAAAATCGTAAAATGTCCCTATTAAATTAAAAATGGGTCATGCATTTTCATGCACAACCCATTTTCTTTAATCGACTACTGCAATTCTCATCATATTACTTACACCCTTTGACATTCCTACTGTTGTAGGTGAAGGGATACCGGCTGTTAAGATCACAACATCTCCGGTCTCTACTATCTGTTTTGCGGTTACGAGATCAATCGCACTGCTGCAGATATCTTCCGTTGTATGTACTTCAATTGATTTCATAGGGCGCACTCCCCAGTAAATCTGCATTCTTCTAAGCGATGCACCATTAGGGCTTACTCCGATAATCTCTGTTTTCGGCTTGAACTTTGATACCACTCTCGCAGTTGCTCCGGACATAGACGGTGCAATGATGCATTTTGCATTCAGGCTCATTGCAGTTGATACTGTCGCAAATCCAAGTGCACTGGATGCGCTCTTTTTGCGATATTCCTCGGATTTTCTCAAAATCATCTCATAATCCAGATGCTCTTCTGTATTTTCTACGATATGTACCATCATCTGAAGCGCTTCTACCGGATATTTTCCATTTGCTGTTTCTCCGGACAACATGACAGCATCTGTTCCGTCATATACCGCATTGGCAACATCTGTAACTTCTGCTCTCGTCGGACGTGGATTGCGGATCATAGAATCCAGCATCTGCGTTGCCGTAATAACCGGTTTGAAATTATCGTTACATTTCTGAATCAGCATTTTCTGAAGATATGGCACCTCTTCCGCAGGAATCTCAACGCCTAAATCTCCACGCGCTACCATGATTCCATCTGCACAACGGATAATTTCATCAATATTCTGGATTCCTTCTGCATTTTCAATCTTGGCAATAATCGGAATATATGGCGCTTTCAATTCTCTTAACAACGCTTTGATCTCTAAAATACATTCTGCGTTACGTACGAAAGAAGCTGCAATAAAATCCACACCCTGCTCTACTCCAAAACGGATATCGTCTCTGTCTTTCTCTGTGATCGCCGGAAGTCTTACCGGAACATTCGGTACATTAACACCCTTCTTCTCTCCCAGCTCACCGCCGTTTACAACCTTACATACAATGTCCTCTCCATTTTTTCCCGTCACCTTTAATTCAATCAATCCGTCATCAATAAGGATCGTACTTCCGATCTGAACATCATCAATAAGCCCACGGTATGTAATAGAAACCTTCTGTGCATTTCCAACCACATCGGCAGTAGACAATACAAAGCTGTTCCCTTCTTCCAATGTAACCTTTTTTCCACCCTCTAAGACACCGGTACGAATCTCCGGTCCCTTTGTATCTAACAAAATTGCAACCGGAACTTTTTCCTCATCACGGATCTGCTTGATCATATCCATACGCATTTTCTGCTCTTCATGATCTCCGTGTGAAAAATTAAATCTTGCAATGTCCATACCATTTTGAATTAAACCTCTCATAACGTCTGGATCATTTGTTCTTGGTCCCATCGTACATACAATTTTTGTTTTTTTCATATTTTGTTAACCCTCTCTTTTTTCTTTCCATAATTTCATTTTCGTTCATTTTGACACGTTATTTCACATGAATATGTGTAAATAAGTGTTCCTGACAATACTCGTAGTTACCATTACATTTAGAGCAATACCGAAATTCCAGATTCGGATCATCTAGTTCTGTCCGTCCACAGACTGCACAGCGGTGTTTCGCGCCGCCGGCGTAATGATTTTCAGTTCTCTGAGCATGTTTCACATTTTTCTGGAAATCCATTTTACGCTTCATCTGCTTAGGTGTATACGGCTTCACATTTCTGGAGCTTAAGAAAAAAATCAGGAAATTCAGCAGAGACACCGCTGCAGCCAGAGCATTCGCCCTGTAATAAGCTCCGTAATAAGGATTGCCGCCATAGCTTGGAAGGAACGCCTGCACAATTGTATACAGGAACAAAATGCCATCAAGCCATGCCAACCATTTTGCTTTGATCGGCAGAATGAAATACACATAAAACTGTGCATCCGGATACAATGCCGCATACACAAGAAAAAGTGACAAATTCAAATAATTTGTGCCAAGCGGAAGGTTCACTCCAAAAATCAGATAAGCTGCGATTGCCGCAATCACGTGGAAGATAACCCCCGCAAAGAAGTATACATTAAAGCGAAAAGTTCCCCATTCCATCTCTAACTGTTTTCCGATAAAATAGTATAACATCACTGCAAAAAACAGCCAGATCAAATTGCCGGATGGCGGCTGAATAATAAATGTCAGGATTCGCCACACCTGTCCGTGCAGGATTGCCTGTGCATTTAAGCTCAAATACTCCATATAAAAAGACGGATTGATCATATTTAACACGTATCCTGTCACATAGAGAGCAACAATATAAATCATAAGATTGGGTATCGCATACCGTCCAAATTTTCGTTCTAATTTATTCAACCAATTCATAAAGCTTTTCTGTCCACTCCTTATATTTATTATTATTTGGCATAGTAATCATTCTACCGTTTCACATTATATTTGTCAATTCTGGCAGAAAATTTTCATAGCATTTTAACATTTCTATAACATTTCCTAATTGTCATATGAAATATTTTGTCGTATAATGTTACCGGTTATGAAATCATACACATATTAATAGGTAGTAATACATACCTTTTGTAGATAAGGAGTACGTAATATGACTCAAAATGAATTATATACACTTGGAATTGATATTGGTTCCACAACCGTAAAAATTGCGATTTTAGATGAAACCAATGATCTTATTTTTTCTGATTATGAAAGGCATTTCGCCAATATTCAGGAAACGTTATCGGACCTTATAGGAAGAGCAATCTATAAGCTCGGACCAATTTATGCTTCACCGGTAATCACCGGTTCCGGAGGTCTTACGCTTGCAAAGCATTTAGAAGTCCCATTTGTTCAAGAAGTGATTGCTGTATCTACTGCCCTTCAGGATTATGCGCCTCAGACAGACGTAGCAATCGAACTCGGCGGAGAGGACGCTAAGATTATTTATTTTGAAGGCGGAAATGTGGAACAGCGCATGAACGGTGTCTGTGCCGGAGGAACCGGATCATTTATTGATCAGATGGCTTCTCTTCTTCAGACAGACGCCTCCGGTTTAAATGAATATGCTAAAAATTATCGGGCACTTTATTCCATCGCTGCAAGATGCGGTGTATTTGCCAAATCTGATATTCAGCCCCTCATCAATGAAGGCGCGTCCAAGGAAGACTTGGCGGCATCTATCTTTCAAGCAGTGGTCAACCAGACAATCAGTGGACTTGCCTGCGGAAAACCGATTCGCGGACATGTCGCATTCTTAGGCGGACCACTTCATTTTCTTTCTGAATTAAAAGAAGCTTTCATTCGAACTTTAAAATTGGATGATGAACATACTGTTGCGCCAAGTCACTCTCATTTATTTGCAGCGATTGGCTCTGCTTTGAATTCCAAAAGAGATTTGCATGTATCCCTTCAGGAAATGCAAAACCGTCTGGAAGGTAAGATTAAAATGGACTTCGAAGTTGAACGTATGGACCCTCTTTTTGCTTCAGAAGCAGAATACAACGCTTTCAAGGAACGCCATGACAAACATCAGGTTCCGGTTAAGGATCTGTCAACTTATCACGGGAAGGTATTCCTTGGCATTGACGCAGGAAGTACCACGACAAAGGCAGCTCTTGTCGGCGAAGACGGTACCCTTCTGTACTCGTTCTATCACAACAATGACGGCGATCCTCTCGGAACAACTATCCATGCGATCAAAGACATTTACCGTCAGCTCCCGAAAGGGGTAGAAATCGTACATTCCTGCTCTACCGGTTATGGTGAAGCGCTTATCAAAGCAGCTCTTCTTCTGGATGAAGGAGAAGTGGAAACCGTATCGCATTATTATGCCGCTTCGTTTTTCGAGCCTGACGTCGACTGCATTTTAGATATCGGTGGTCAGGATATGAAATGTATCAAAATTAAAAATCATACCGTAGACAGTGTACAGCTCAACGAAGCTTGCTCTTCCGGATGCGGATCTTTCATTGAAACCTTTGCCAAATCACTGAATTATTCCGTAGAAGATTTTGCACATGAGGCGCTGTTTGCTCACAATCCGATCGATCTTGGTACACGATGCACGGTATTTATGAATTCCAAAGTAAAACAGGCGCAGAAGGAAGGAGCCGAAGTATCCGACATCTCTGCCGGTCTTGCTTACTCTGTCATTAAAAATGCGCTGTTCAAGGTAATTAAAGTCTCCGATGCTTCAGAGCTTGGCAATCACATTGTTGTTCAAGGTGGTACATTTTATAACAACGCTGTACTTCGAAGCTTTGAAAAAATTGCAAACTGCGAGGCAATCCGTCCGGATATCGCCGGAATCATGGGAGCCTTCGGAGCTGCTCTCATTGCAAGAGAACGCTATGCAGACAGCAAAGGTACTACTATGCTTTCCATTGAGGACATTGAAGCATTAGAATACTCTACCACTATGACGAAATGTCGTGGCTGTACAAATAATTGCAGACTTACAATCAATCATTTCAGCGGAGGACGTAAGTTTATTACAGGAAACCGCTGCGAAAAAGGATTAGGAAAAGCGAAATCTGACAATAAGCTGCCAAATTTATTCGATTATAAATTGAAACGTTACTTTGGCTATGAACCACTGAAAGCGGAAGAAGCAAAACGAGGCGTTATCGGTATTCCTCGCGTTCTTAATATGTATGAGAACTATCCATTTTGGTTTACCTTTTTCCATACTTTAGGATTCTCTGTTTTGCTCTCTCCTGCTTCTACAAGAAAGATTTATGAGCTCGGAATAGACTCCATTCCAAGCGAATCCGAGTGTTATCCGGCAAAACTTGCTCACGGTCATGTACAATGGCTGATCAATCAAGGAGTAAAACATATCTTTTACCCGAGTATTCCTTTTGAGCGAAACGAATTCGCAGATGCGAATAACCACTACAATTGTCCGATCGTAACTTCCTATCCGGAAAATATCAAGAACAACATTGATGCAATCGTACATGGTGGCGTCGATTTCATGCACCCGTTTCTCTCACTTAAAAGCGAGGAAACCATCGCATATCGGATGATCGAAGAATTATCCGAGAAATTTTCCATTTCTTCGGAGGAAATAAAATCCGCAGTACATACTGCATGGATCGAACTTGCTGCTTGTCGAAATGATATTCGCCAAAAAGGTGAAGAGACGATTCAATTTTTAAATGAAACAGGAAACCGCGGAATTGTTCTCGCCGGGCGTCCTTACCACATCGACCCGGAAGTAAATCATGGAATTCCGGAGCTTATTAACTCGTACAATATTGCGGTGTTGACGGAGGACTCTATTTCACATCTGCATCCGGTAGAACGCCCTTTGAACGTTATGGATCAATGGATGTACCACTCTCGTCTGTACGCTGCTGCAAACTACGTAAAAACAACAGAGAATCTGGATTTGATTCAACTGAATTCCTTCGGTTGCGGACTGGACGCGGTAACCACCGATCAGGTAGCCGAGATTCTCAATAGCTCTGATAAAATTTACACCTCTTTAAAAATCGATGAGGTAAATAACTTAGGAGCTGCAAGAATCCGCGTGCGTTCTCTCCTTGCGGCAATCCGCGTAAGAGAACAGAGAAAAGAAGCGCGCACAATCCGCCCGGCTTCCATAGAAAAAGTGTTATTTACACCGGAGATGAGAAAAGATTATACCATTCTCTGCCCGCAGATGTCGCCTATTCATTTTGACATCTTACAGCCGGCAATCCGTTCCTGTGGATATAATCTGGAGATTCTGCCAAATGATAATAAACAGGCCGTAGATGTGGGACTGAAATATGTAAATAATGACGCCTGCTATCCGTCTCTTATGGTTGTCGGACAAATCATGGATGCTATCCTTTCCGGTAAATACGATACGGATAAACTTGCTGTTATCATCACCCAGACCGGCGGAGGATGCCGTGCTTCGAACTATATCGGTTTTATCCGACGAGCATTGAAAAAAGCCGGATATTCACAGATTCCGGTCATCTCTTTGAACTTAAGCGGACTGGAAAAGCATCCGGGCTTTCAATTGACTGCGCCACTCGCTGTACGCGCTATGTATGCCATTGTATTCGGAGATATTTTCATGAAATGTGTGTATCGCCTGCGACCATACGAGGCTGTACCGGGTTCTGTCAATGCCATGCATGAGAAATGGAAAAAGGTATGTCAGGACTTCGTTTCCCACGGTTATCCGTCCAGACGTCGTTTTAACCGTCTGTGCAGAGAAATTGTTGAAGATTTTGACAATCATATTAAATTGCTGGATGTGAAAAAGCCAAGAGTCGGTGTGGTAGGAGAAATTCTTGTAAAGTTCCTTCCTGCCGCCAACAACTACCTTGTGGAGCTTCTGGAATCCGAAGGAGCTGAAGCGGTTGTTCCGGATCTTCTGGACTTCCTGCTCTATTGCTTCTACAACCAGAACTTCAAAGTAGAGAAACTGGGATTTAAGAAATCCAAAGCGCAAATTGCAAATCTGGGCATCCATTTTCTTGAATGGCTTCGCAAACCTGCTACAAATGCCTTTGCTGCAAGCTCACACTTTGCTCCTCCGGCTCGTATTCAGAAGCTCGGAGAAATGGCTTCCGAGATCGTATCTCTTGGAAATCAGACCGGTGAGGGATGGTTCCTGACCGGAGAAATGCTGGAGCTTATACACAGTGATGCTCCGAACATCGTATGTACGCAGCCATTTGCCTGCCTTCCAAACCACGTCGTTGGAAAAGGAGTCGTCAAAGAGCTTCGCAGACGTTATCCGCAATCTAACATTGTAGCTATCGACTTTGATCCGGGGGCTAGCGAAGTAAATCAGCTAAACCGTATCAAACTGATGTTGTCTACTGCAAATAAAAATCTGGAAAAAACAGTCACAAAATAATAAAGTATCAAAGAATTTTTGCATTCTTAAAAAAGCGCCCTGAAAACAATACCATTTGTCTTCAGGACGCTTTCTTTCACGCTTATTCATTACGCATATTTTAATATTTCTTCCAGCAGTCCGACAATGTAGTCTGCCCCCGCCGCTTCCAGTTCCTCCCGGTCTCCGAACCCATAGAGTACTCCAAGAGACGAAATACCTTCTTCTCTTGCGCCTTCTACATCATGCTTCCGGTCTCCTATCATCAAAACACGTGACCGGTCTTTTATTTCACAACATTCAAGTGCATAGGCAATCACTTCCGCCTTCGTATTTCTCCCTCCGTCAAGTTCCATACCGGCAATATAATCAAAATACGGTGTCAAATGAAAATAATCCATAATTATTCTGGCAAATGGCTCCGGCTTCGAAGTCGCCACCACAAGCCGTTTACCTGCTTCCTTTAGCTTCTTCACAGTCTCTTCCATACCCTCATACACCCGATTTTCATAGATTCCCTTTTCCCGGTAATATTCTCTGTAATATTCTACAGCTTGCCATGACTCCTCTTCTGAAAAACCATAGTATCTTTGAAAAGAATCCGTAAGCGGAGGCCCGATAAATTGATATAGCTTTGTACGATCCTCTTCCACGATTCCAAATTTCTTAAGGGCGTACATAACAGAATTCGTAATTCCAACAGAAGAATCCGTAATCGTACCATCCAAATCAAAAAAGAAAATATCATACTTAGTCATATTGTCACCTTTTTAACAGGGGACGTAGCAAAGTTAAACTTTGCTACGTCCCCCGTTTATTATTTAACAAGCAAGCTCTTACCTGTCATTTCTTTTGGCTGCTCCATGCCCATCAATTCAATAAGTGTTGGTGCGATGTCTGCAAGACATCCTCCCTCTCTCAAAGTGTAGGCTGGATCTGCATTTACAAGGATAAACGGCACAGGGTTCGTAGTATGTGCTGTAAATGGTTCTCCTGTTTCGCCATCGATCAACTGTTCTGCGTTGCCGTGATCTGCACAAATGAACATCTGACCATCCACTTCTTTGATTGCCTCTACCGTTCTTCCCACGCATTCGTCTACCGCTTCAATCGCTTTAACCGCTGCATTTTCAACGCCTGTATGACCAACCATATCCGGATTTGCAAAGTTGATAATGATCACATCATAAGTTTCAGATTTGATCGCGTCAACCAGTTTATCGCACACTTCATAAGCGCTCATCTCAGGCTTCAGATCATAAGTTGCAACTTTTGGAGATTTTACAAGGATACGATCCTCACCCTCGTTTGGCTCTTCTACTCCGCCGTTGAAGAAAAATGTCACATGTGCATACTTCTCTGTCTCAGCGATACGTGCCTGTTTCTTACCATTCTTTGCAAGAAATTCTCCAAATGTATTTGTAATCTCTTCTTTTACGAAAGCAACCTGTTTATTTTCAATCGTTACATCATACTCTGTAAAGCACACAAATGTTGTTTTGATTCTTTCGCCTCTGGCAAATCCGTCAAAATTATCATCACAGAATGTTCTTGTGATCTCTCTTGCACGGTCCGGACGGAAATTAAAGAAGATCACAGAATCATTTTCTTTGATTGTTGCAACCGGAGCACCGTCTTTTTCAACAACAGTCGGAAGTACAAATTCATCTGTTACATCGTTGTCGTAAGAAGACTGAATGCCAGCCGGTCCGCTTACTGCTTTCTCTCCCTCTCCAAGTACAAGCGCTCTATACGCTTTCTCAACACGATCCCAGCGATTGTCACGATCCATTGCATAATAACGTCCCATAACAGATGCGACCTCACCTACGCCGATTTCCTGCATTTTAGCTTCCAGCTCTTCTACATATTCTTTTCCTGATGCCGGCGGTGTGTCACGCCCATCCAAGAAGCAGTGTACATATACTTTCTCAAGTCCTTGTTTCTTAGCCAGTTCTAAAAGTCCGTAAATATGCGTGTTATGGCTGTGAACACCTCCGTCAGATACAAGACCGAACATGTGAAGTGCGCTATCATGTTCCTTCGCATTTGCACAAGCTGCCAACAGAGCTTTATTTTCGAAGAAATCACCGTCTTGAATGGACTTTGTGATCTTTGTCAGATCCTGATATACAATTCGTCCTGCGCCCATATTCAAATGACCAACCTCGGAGTTTCCCATCTGTCCATCCGGAAGCCCTACTGCCATTCCGCTTGCATTTCCTTTTACAAACGGATATTCAGCCATCAATTTATCCATAACCGGTGTCTTGCCTTCTGCAACTGCATTACCGGTAGTATTCTCATTTAATCCATATCCATCTAAAATCATCAATACTGTTGGTTTTTTACTCATATTGCTCTTCTCCTTTTTCTACACTTTTTCAACCTTTATTCTCGAAAACCGCACTGTTTGCGAATCCACGAATCTGCAAGGTTAAGCCACTGTGAACATTCTTTTTGTATACCGCTTCCATCTACCCGCTCCACCAGCGAATCCGCGCGGCTTAATCCATGTTCCCCTTCCGGAAATATATGAAGCTCAACCGGCACTTTTGCTTTTTGAAGCGCCATCGCCATAAGAAGGGAATTTTCCACCGGCACCGTTGCGTCTTTTGCAGTATGCCAGATAAAACAAGGCGGCATTGCTTCCGTCACTTGATATTCCAAAGACATTCGCACTCTGTCCTCTGCAAATCTGTCTCCCAGAAGATTTTTAAAGCTTCCTGTATGGGCATACTTCGGATCAGAGGTGATGACCGGATAACTTAACAATAACCCTTTCACCTTTAACGCACCCGCAGTTGTCTGTAAACCGGAAGTCATAAACTCTTGATTCCAAAACACTCCGTAACTTGCAGCCAGATGACCTCCCGCGGAAGCTCCATGTATAAAAATAAGTTCTTTGTCAACCTTCCATTCATCGGCGTGTTCGCGAATCATACGAACAGCTTTTCCCAACTCTAATACTTGTGTCGGGAACCGATGCGGTGCAACAGAATAACGAAGAACAGCTGCATGGTATCCCTGATTCAGAAAATGCACAGCCAATGGCTCTCCCTCTCGAAAGCTTGTTCTTTCATAAGCGCCTCCCGGACAGATAAGTACCATTGGGCGTTTCTCAATTTTCAGATTTTTATCAAGAGGTGTATCTAAAATGTAAGTTTCTAATCTGGAATCTTCTGCGGAGCCTTCTATCTGAATTTTAATCTCCTCATATTTCATATCAAGAAACCTTTCTGCATTGCAACCCAAAAATCGTAGGGAGCATATGCTGCCCCCTACGACTGAGCATTTCTTTTATTTGTAGTTTACAATTTTACCAAAGTCAGCTTTAAGAGAAGCTCCTCCAACAAGTCCGCCGTCGATATCTGCCTGGGCAAATAACTCTGCTGCATTTCCTGCATTTACAGATCCGCCATACTGAATACGGATTGCTTCTGCTGTAGCTTCATCGTAAATCTCAGCGATGCAAGCACGAATACCTGCACATACTTCCTCAGCCTGTTCTGTAGTAGCTGTCTTACCTGTTCCGATTGCCCAGATCGGCTCATAAGCAATCACTGCTTCTTTTGCCTGATCAGCTGTCACATTTAAGAAACCTACTTTTACCTGCTGACGAATGAAATCCATTGTCACGCCCTGTTCTCTCTGCTCCAGAGTCTCTCCACAGCACATGATCGGTGTAATACCGTGTTCAAAAGCTTTCAGCATTTTCTTATTTACTGTCTCATTTGTCTCTGCAAAATATTCTCTTCTCTCAGAATGTCCAAGAACTACATATTTTACGCCAGCATCTGTCAGCATAGCAGGAGAAATCTCTCCTGTGTAAGCTCCGCTCTCTTCAAAATACATATTCTCAGCGCCAACCTGAATATTTGTACCCTTACATGCTTCTACAACCGGAATAATATCGATTGCAGGTACACAAAATACAACGTCTACTTCTTCACTTGCCACTAATGGTTTTAATTCTTCAACTAAAGCAACTGCCTCACTTGGAGTTTTATTCATTTTCCAGTTGCCTGCTACAATTTTTCTTCTTGCCATGTTACCTATTCTCCTTTTCATGGTGACTTCACCTTACTAAACTCGATAAAGCCTCACCAAGTTCTCTATTTATCGTTTGCTGCTGCAACCCCCGGAAGCTCTTTACCCTCTAAGAATTCAAGAGAAGCTCCTCCGCCTGTTGAAATATGAGTCATTTTATCTCCATAACCAAGCTGATTTACTGCCGCAGCTGAATCACCACCGCCGATGATCGTTGTTGCATCTGTCTCAGCCAGCGCTTTTGCTACTGCTTCTGTACCGTGAGCAAATGTTGGCATCTCAAAACATCCCATTGGTCCGTTCCATACAACAGTTTTAGCATCTGCTACTGCTTCACAGAAAATTTTCTCAGTCTCTGGTCCGATATCCATACCTTCCCAACCGTCCGGAATCTCTCCACGCTTTACAACCTGTGTATTTGCATCATTGGAGAAATCATCTCCGATTACATTATCTACAGGAAGAAGTAATTTCACACCTTTGTCTTCTGCTTTTTTCAGCATATCAAGAGCGTACTGAAGATAATCGTCTTCACAAAGAGATTTTCCGATTGTTCCGCCAAGCGCTTTGGAGAATGTATAGGACATTCCGCCACCGATAATAAGTGTATCTACTTTGTCGAGAAGATTCTCAATCACAGAGATCTTACTGGAAACTTTCGCTCCGCCAAGAATTGCAACAAATGGTCTCTCCGGATTATTTACTGCATTTCCAAGGAAATCAATCTCTTTCTGCATTAAGTAACCAACAACTGCAGTGTCTACAAATTCTGTAACGCCTACATTAGAACAGTGTGCACGGTGAGCAGTACCAAACGCATCATTTACAAATACATCACAAAGTGAAGCAAGTTCTTTGCTGAATGCTTCTCCATTTTTTGTCTCTTCTGCTCTGTAACGTGTATTTTCAAGAAGAATGACATCTCCGTCATTCATAGCTTCTACTGCTGCTTTTGCATTTGCTCCAACCACTTCCGGGTCTGCTGCAAATTTCACTTCCTGCCCAAGAAGCTCAGACAGACGTACAGCTACTGGTGCAAGTGACAACTCCGGCTTTGGTTCTCCCTTCGGCTTTCCAAGATGAGAGCAAAGAATCACTTTTCCACCATCAGCGATTAATTTCTTAATTGTTGGAAGGGCTGCAACGAGACGATTTTCATCTGTAATCTTTCCATCGATAAGCGGAACGTTGAAGTCACATCTTACAAGAACTTTTTTACCCTTTACATTGATATCGTCAACAGATTTCTTATTAAGCATATTGTTATCCTCCTAAAATATAAAAGAGTCCGGTCCAAATAGACCGGACCCTTTGTGAGTCTTACCACACTAAGTGTTCTATGCTAACTCAGCGAAGTATTTAATTGTTCTTACCATCTGGCTTGTGTAAGAGTTCTCATTGTCGTACCAAGATACAACCTGAACCTCTGTTGTTCCGTTGTCTAATGGAAGAACCATTGTCTGTGTAGCATCGAATAAAGAACCATATCTCATACCAACGATGTCGCTAGATACGATTTCATCTGTATTGTATCCGAAAGATTCTGTAGCTGCTGCTTTCATAGCTGCATTTACTTCATCAACTGTAACAGTTCCGTCAACAACTGCTGTTAAGATTGTTGTAGATCCTGTTGGAGTTGGAACACGCTGAGCAGCTCCGATTAATTTTCCGTTCAGTTCTGGAATAACAAGTCCGATTGCTTTTGCAGCACCTGTGCTGTTTGGCACGATATTAACTGCTGCTGCACGAGATCTTCTTAAGTCACCTTTTCTCTGTGGTCCGTCAAGAGTCATCTGATCTCCTGTGTAAGCGTGGATTGTGCACATAATTCCAGATTTGATTGCTGCAAGATCGTTCAGTGCTTTAGCCATAGGTGCTAAGCAGTTTGTTGTACAAGAAGCAGCAGAAATAACTGTATCTTCTGGCTTTAATTCTGTATGGTTAACATTGTAAACGATTGTTGGAAGATCGTTTCCTGCCGGAGCAGAAATAACAACTTTTCTAGCACCTGCTTTAATATGAGCAGAAGCTTTCTCTTTAGATGTGTAGAAACCTGTACACTCAAGAACAACGTCAACACCGATCTCTCCCCATGGAAGCTCTTCAGCGTTAGCCTTTGCATAAATCTTGATTTCTTTTCCATCAACAATGATAGAATCCTCTGTTGCTTCTACTTTGTCACACAGAGCATATCTTCCCTGAGAAGAGTCATACTTTAATAAGTGTGCAAGCATTTTTGGAGATGTTAAGTCGTTAATTGCAACTACCTCATACCCCTCTGCTCCAAACATCTGTCTGAATGCAAGACGTCCAATACGTCCAAATCCATTAATCGCTACTTTTACTGCCATGATTAATTCCTCCTAAAGTTTTTTTAACTGACTTCGCAGTCCTTATATTGTGAATTCTCTAACATTGTTAAAGAATCATCAACTAGGATTATTGTACTAAATCTCATACAAAAATTCAAGTGCCTTTTCCTATTTTTATAGAAGTTGACAAAAATACGGCTTTCTCCCTTTAAATTCTGTATAATACTTAAAACCACAGTCCTCTAAAATGTCTCTGACCTTCGAAAAATCGTAGGCAATATGCTCCGGTCTGTGACCGTCAGCTCCGATTGTTATAATCTCTCCGCCCAATTCCCGGTAACGCTTTAATACATCTGCATGAGGATGTGCAAAAGGAAGCCCATATTTCAATCCGGCTGTATTAAGTTCCAGTCCTTTTCCATTTTCGATCAGTGTCCGAAGGATCTCATCAATAATATCTGCATATTTCTTATAATTATAATCCTGCTCTCTATGCTTTCCATAGCGCACCACATAATCTAAATGCCCAAGCACATCGAAGCCGTCAAATTCCTGTATATCGGTCAACGTTTCTTCCATAGCAATGCGGTACCCCTCTTCATCGGATCTTCCAATGAACAGCTTACCGGCAGCCGGGTCTGTGGATTCAATGACATGTACGGACCCGATCACAAAATCAAAGGGATATTTCTTTACGAATTCACGATAATATCCTCCCAGATGCGGTTGGAGCCCAAGTTCCACACCAATCCGCACATCGATTTTGTCCTGATACTTTTCCTGTAATGGTCTAAGTGTCTCAAAATATTTTTCCGGTTCGAAAATACTTTCTTCTCCCCACTCCATGTCATCCTTGTCATAGTGATCTGTAAAACAGATCATCTCAAGACCTTTCTCTAACGCGCCCAAAATCATCTGTTCCGGCGTAAATTCCGAATCATGGGAAAAGTTAGAATGCATATGCACATCTGCTCTCATATTATTTATCTCCTTTGATCGTTCCACCTAAAAGTACGTATTCATCTTCATACAGCACTACAGCCTGTCCGGGAGTGATCGCTCTTTGCGGTTCGTCAAACACGCACAAAATCTCATCCTCTCCTGTTTTCTCCACTGTACACCATGCTCCTTTGTGATTATAGCGAATCTTTGCCCACGCCCGCTTTGGCTTGTCAAGACCTTCAATCGCCATATAGTTGACATGATCTGCTCTCAGATAACGACTTAGCGATTCTTCATGGCTTCCCACAACTATCTCATTGGTCTCCGGTCGGATCTCAAGTACGAACACCGGATGCCCAAGCGAAAGTCCAAGTCTTTTTCTCTGTCCCACTGTATAATGGACGATTCCTTTATGTTTTCCAACTACCGTTCCATCTGTTGTCACAAAATCGCCCGGCAATACCGGCTGATTTGTGTTTTCTTCTATATAGGAAGCGTAATCACCATCCGGAATAAAACAAATATCCTGACTATCCGGCTTATCTGCCACTAAGAGTCCCAGTTTTTCTGCCATTTCACGAATCTCTTCTTTCGTATAAGCGCCCACCGGCATCAAGGTTTTCTGCAGTTGTTCCTGTGTCAGATTATAAAGAGCATAAGTCTGATCTTTGGCTCCGGTAGCAGAAGTCCGAAGAGAATATCTGCCATTTGGAAGTTGATCGATTCTTGCATAATGACCGGTTGCTATATAATCTGCTCCGATCTGCATGCTGCGCTTCAAAAGAGACTCCCACTTTACATAACGATTACACGCAATACACGGGTTCGGTGTTCTTCCCTCTTGATACTCTTTCACAAAATAATCAATCACCTGCTCCTTAAATTCCTGTTTAAAATTCATGACATAATAAGGAATACCAAGAGACGCTGCCACTCTTCTGGCGTCTTCTACCGCACTTAGACCACAGCAACCTCCATTTTCTTCTTGTACCAGTTCCTCTTCTTCCTGCCAGATCTGCATTGTCACTCCGATCACATCATATCCTGCTTCTTTCAGAAGCCATGCAGCCACCGAAGAATCAACGCCGCCGGACATTCCTACTACTACCTTTTTTTTCTCCATCAGACTATCTCTTTTCTTTCATTTTTTAATATTCTTCTTCCTCTTCTTCGTCCTCATGAATATCCGACTTCGGCTTTTCCAACCCCTCGATCTGAATACCATTTTTCTCTGCATAATCCCAGAGCGCTGCATGAATTGCCTCTTCCGCAAGCAGAGAACAGTGAACCTTTACCGGCGGAAGACCGTCAAGGGCTTCCATAACAGCTTTATTTGTCACCTGCATTGCTTCTTTAATATTTTTTCCTTTTACAAGTTCCGTTGCCATACTGCTCGTAGCAACCGCTGCGCCGCAGCCAAATGTTTTAAATTTTACATCACGGATAATTTGATTTTCATCAATGTCCAGATAAATTCTCATAATATCTCCGCATTTCGCATTTCCTACTGTTCCAACGCCGCTGGCATTTTCAATCTCTCCTACATTTCTTGGATGTTCAAAATGATCCATTACTTTTTCTGTATACATAATCTATCTCCTGTTCTTTCTTTTATTCTGTTCTTATTTTTGTTTCTTTATAAAGTCCTCATATAGCGGAGACATGTTACGAAGTCTCTCGATGATCGCTTTCAAATTCTCAACTACATAATCAATATCTTCTTTTGTAATCTCTTCATTGATTGTCAACCGCAAAGAACCATGCGCGATTTCATGCGGAAGTCCGATTGCCAGCAGTACATGAGACGGATCAAGAGAACCGGAGGTACACGCTGATCCACTGGAGGCACAGATTCCCTTTCCATCCAGCATGATAAGAAGGGATTCACCTTCAATAAACCGGAAGCTGAAATTCGCATTATTAGGAAGCCTGTCCGTACGATGTCCATTTAATCTGCTATATGGAATTTCTTTAAGAACTCTGTCGATCAGGTAATCTCTAACCTCAACCTCATTAGCTGTTCTTTCTTCTCGTGTGTCTGCCGCTCTCTTTGCCGCTGTTCCCATACCTACAATACCCGGTACATTCTCCGTGCCTGCTCTTCTCTTTCTTTCCTGAGCTCCTCCATGAATGAAAGAGCGGATCTTTACTCCTTTTCTAATATACAGAAAACCGATTCCTTTGGGACCGTTTAATTTATGTCCGCTTGCACTAAGCATATCGATCTGACATTCATCCACATTAATCGGAAGCTGTCCGTATGCCTGAACGGCATCTGTGTGGAATAAAATTCCATGTTCATGCGCAATTTGTCCAATCTCTTTGATCGGCTCAATCGTTCCGATTTCATTATTGGCAAACATAATAGAGATTAAAATTGTCTCCGGTCGGATTGCCTTTTTCAAATCTTCAAGCCGCACCTTTCCATCTCCATCAACATCCAGATAAGTTACCTCATATCCGTTCTTCTCCAGATACTGTGCGGTATGCAAAATTGCATGATGCTCGATCTTCGTTGTAATAATGTGGTTTCCCTTACTCCGATACGCTTCTGCAGTCGCCTTTAATGCCCAGTTATCAGCTTCTGAGCCGCCTGCCGTGAAGTAAATCTCATTGCTTTTCGCTCCTAACGTCGCAGCGATCCGGTCTCTCTGCACATCAACCACTTCTTTATTTCCCGCTGCGAATGTATAAACACTGGATGGGTTCCCGAACTTCTCTGTAAAATACGGGAGCATTGCTTCTAACACTTCCGGAGCGGTCTTTGTCGTTGCCGCATTGTCTAAATATAAAAATTTATCCATCACAATTCCTCCATTTTCTTCTATTATACGCTTCCACATGCCGATGCATCAAATCCTCCTGCGGGATTCAGCTTCTTGCTTTCCCCCACCAACTCATCCAGCATGATTTTATTTACCGTTTCATTAATACTTTCATTGATTTTTTTCCATACATATTTGGTAACACAACTGTCCGCTGAAATGCAGCCGTCTTCCGAATAAAAAGCTGCACATTTCACCGGTTCTAAGCTTCCTTCCAGAGCCCTCAAAACATCGCCTACCGAGATTTCTTCCGCCTTCTTGTTCAGCACATAGCCACCGGAAGCTCCGCGGATACTTTTCACAAGCCCTGCTTTCTTAAGAAGCGCTACCAGTTGTTCCAGATACCGCTCAGAAATATCTTGTCTGGCGGCAATACTGCTGATCGATACCGGTTCCTCTTCACTGTATCTCGCCAAATCAATGATTGCTCTAAGACCGTATCTTCCTTTTGTGGAAAGTTTCATCTTATCACCCTCTTTATAATTCCCAGTAATTTACTAGGATTTTACTTCTGTAGAATACCACCCATCTTTCGTTCTGTCAAGCACTGTACCGGAATATATTTAAAATAATATCTCTAAGGAGGATTCTATGTCACGAAAACAAGTCCTCATTAAGGGCACGATCATTTTAACATTAACCGGATTTGCCACTCGGTTCATGGGGTTTTTTTATCGAATTTTCTTAAGCCATACTTTCGGAGAAGAGGGAGTTGGCATTTACCAATTGATTTTCCCAATTTACGCCATGGGGTTTTCTCTTACATCTGCCGGTATTGAATTGGCGCTTTCAAGAAGTACCGCTTATTATATTGCCAAGAACGAGAAACACAAAGCAGCCGAACTTCTTCTAACTGCCCTTTTGATCACAGAAGCTCTTTCCATCATTGCCATGCTTCTTATTCAACGATACGCCGGCTTTCTTGCTGTATCTGTTCTTCACGAGCCCCGATGCGAAAAACTTCTTATGATTCTGTCCTATGTGTTTCCTTTTTCCGCCTTGCACAGCTCCATCTGCGGTTACTATCTCGGAATGAAGAAGACGAAGATCCCATCCGTCTCGCAACTGATCGAGCAGATTACACGAATTGGTTCCGTCTGGCTCTTATATACGATCAGCTGCACACAAGGGCACCCTTTTGGAATCGCTGTCGCAGTCTCCGGGCTGATTGCCGGTGAAATATGCTCTTCTCTCTACTGTTTAAATCTCCTGTCACATGAAGATGAATTAACCTTTACGCCGCGCGCTTTCACAAGCGCATTCAAAAAGCACGCCGGAAGTCTTACCGGTCTATCACTTCCACTTACCGGAAGCCGTGTCATGCTGAATATTTTGCAGAGCATTGAAGCAGTCTCTATTCCCATAAAGCTGCAACTCTACGGAATGAGCGTCAAAGCTTCTTTAAGCACATACGGAGTTTTGACCGGAATGGCTCTCCCATGCATTCTCTTTCCTTCCGCTATTACAAATTCCGTCTCCACTATGCTTCTTCCCACAGTTGCGGAAATTCAGGCCATGGACGAGCGCAGTCAACTGTCTTCTCTGATCCGCAAAGTCTTTTTTTCCTGCATCAGTCTTGGCTGCATATGCTGTGCAGGGCTCTTACTTTTCGGACAATGGATCGGCGAATTTCTTTTCCACAGTCCGTCAGCCGGAGTTTTTATTGTCACATTGGCATGGATGTGTCCTTTTTTATACACGAACAATACGTTACTCAGCATTCTAAATGGAATTGGCAAGACAAACCTTTCCTTTTTCATTAATGCCATCAGTCTCATAATCCGAATTGCCGGTGTTCTCCTCTTCATTCCCAAAATCGGTATCTACGGATATCTATGGGGACTTCTGATCAGCCAGCTTAGTATTTTCTTCTTTTGCCTTTTTTATTTGCATTATTATCTTCAGTCTTCCTCTTTACGAAGATAATTCCACAAGAAAAAGAAGCTGCACACGAACCTAGTACAACTACTAGCGCTGCAGCTTCTTTTCTTAAATAGATGATAAAAACATTCTCATTAAAACAGGATTCACCGTACACTCCAGAATAAGCCCCACTGCCATAAACAAGAAAAAGCAGATTGTTTTTACCGCACTCCACGTTCTCTTTGGATAGCAGAACAGATACCACAATAAGATCAGATACCCTGCTGTATAGAGCGGAAGCTGTGGCAGAACACCAACGAGGCAAAGAAGGATTCCTCCGAATCCCCTCTGCATAACTGCCACAGTCAGAATCAGACCGCTTAACAGGCCCGTCCACATCAAAAATAACAGAACTGCCGCCTTGCGAAATTTCGTACATCCCGCCAGCCCCAGAATCACGAGCGGTGTTATACGAAGGCGCAGCAGATACCAGAAATATTCACTGTTATCAATGGGCGTCTGCATATATTGTTCCATGAAAAACTCATGAAAGATTCCCAGATCTGCCAGATATTCACCGGCGATAAAATTGGCGCTTAATATCCCCGCCAAAAAGCCAAACATATAAAACAGAGCAAAATATTTTTTGCTTTCCTGTACCTTCATGCGCTTCCTCCTTGCATTTAGATACTCTATTATATGTATAGGCTCTTCATATATGACTATTTTAAATAACGAGCTTCATAAGCGAGTACGGAAGCAATGGTTTTCGAATCTTCAATCTCTCCGGAAAAAATCTTTTCTTTCAATTCATCCACTGTGTATGCTTTTACATTTACATATTCATTTTCATCCAGATTCTGTGTACCCGCCTTCAGTTTTCTCGCAACATATACTTCAATCTTCTCATTGCAGAGTGCAACGGTTGTTCGTATATTGATCAGCCATTCCAGCTGTTCTGACTTATAGCCGGTTTCTTCTTCCAATTCTCGCGCCGCACAAAGAATTCCTTTTTCCTCCGGATCGTCAAGCTTACCTGCCGGAATCTCCAATGTCTTCCGGTCCAGCGCATTTCGAAATTGGGATACCATCAGAATCCGTCCGTCATCCAGCACCGGAACTACTGCCGCCGCTCCGTTATGTTTAATAAAGTCCCACTCTTCGTGATTTCCATTTGCAAATTCCATGGAATCTTTATAAACCTCCAAAACGGTTCCTTTATACATCAATTCTCTTTTTACACGCCTGATTTCCTCACACATATTGTCTTACCTTCCTTTTTTATTCATTTATATATTTTACATTTTTTATTTACCTTATGAGATTTCAAAAGAATTCCGGAAATTGAGAAAGGGAGATGCCACACTTTATATCAGCGCGACACCTCCCTACATTTATCTTCTACTTGGCATAATCGGTCACTCGCGATTCACGAATCACGTTGACTTTGATCTGTCCAGGATATTCCAGCTCAAACTCAATCTGTTTCGCTATATCTCTAGCCATCAATACCATATCTGCATCAGATACCTGCTCCGGAACTACCATTACACGAATCTCTCTACCTGCTTGAATTGCAAAAGATTTATCAACACCTTTAAATTGGTTGGTGATATCTTCTAATTGTTTTAACCTGTTTGTATATGTTTCCAATGTTTCTCTTCTCGCACCCGGTCTTGCAGCGGAAATCGTATCTGCCGCCTGCACAACGCATGCAATAAGAGTTTCCGGCTCTACGTCGCCATGATGCGCTTCCACTGCATTGATAACCACAGCAGACTCTTTATATTTTCTACAAAGATCGACACCAATCTGAATGTGGGAGCCTTCCACATCATGATCAATAGATTTTCCAATATCATGTAAAAGACCGGCTCTTTTTGCCACACGTACATCCAGACCGATCTCACCGGCAAGAAGTCCGGCAAGTTGGGAAACTTCCATAGAATGCTTTAATGCATTCTGTCCATAACTAGTTCTGAATTTCATTCTTCCGAGCAGTTTGATAAGCTCTGGATGAATACCATGAACACCAACTTCTAACGCTGCCGCCTCGCCTTCTTCACGAATCATTGTCTCTACTTCTTTTTGCGCTTTTTCTACCATCTCTTCGATTCTTGCCGGATGGATACGACCATCGACAATCAATTTTTCAAGCGCAATTCTTGCGACTTCTCTTCTTATTGGATCAAAGCCGGACAATACAACCGCTTCCGGTGTGTCGTCAATAATAAGTTCCACACCTGTCATCGTCTCCAATGTACGGATATTACGTCCTTCTCTACCAATAATTCTGCCTTTCATTTCATCACTTGGAAGCTGCACAACTGAAATTGTAGTCTCCGCAACATGGTCAGCGGCACAACGCTGAATTGCAGTGACAACATATTCTTTCGCTTTTTTATCAGCTTCTTCCTTTGCCTGCGCTTCCAGTTCTTTTACCATTTTGGCAGTATCATGTTTTACATCTTCTTCAACAGTTTTCAACAAATATTCTTTTGCTTGTTCGGAGGTAAGTCCTGAGATTCTTTCTAGTTCCTGCACTCGCTGCTTACTCAACTCTTCCACTTTCGCTTCGCGCTGCTTAAGCTGTTCTTCTTTTGCTGCAAATCCTGCTTCACGCTTCTCAATAGCGTCGGACTTTTTGTCCAAAGCCTCTTCCTTGGAAAGAACACGTTTCTCGTATCTTTGTAACTCTGCTCTGCGTTCCTTTGTCTCTTTTTCAAGTTCATTCTTGTTCTTGATCGACTCTTCTTTAATTTCCAAGAGAGACTCCTTCTTCTTTGCCTCAGCCGTTTTTACTGCATCATCAATGATCTCACGCGCTTTTGTTTCCGCATTTCCGATCTTACAATCTGCATTTTTCTTCAGATTTGACACTGTAAGAAAATGACTGATCACTGCCGTCACTACTACAAGCACTGCTGCTACAGCAATTACTATTCCTATCGGCACAGGAGCACCTCCTTATTTAATTTTCATTGTACAAATACAACACTTAAATTTTATACTGTTTTAACAAAGATGTCAAGCATTCCAATCAGAAACTTGTATTACTTGACGGATGTCCTCATATCGGAAACCTTTTCTTACTAAAAAACCTAATATTTTCTGAGTTTCCGCCCGGTTTGCATTCTCGGGATCATACCCTTTTTTACGCAGAAGTGTACAAATAGCTTCTCTTGCATCATGCTCTTCATAGCATTCTTGAAAGGCAGCATCAATATCCTCGCCTTTTACTCCCTTCTGACAAAGAGACGCATAGATTTCCCTTCGGCTTTTCTTATCCTTGCGGCTTTCTATAAAATTTCTCGCATATTCCTGATCGTTGATATATCCGAAAGATTTCACATAATCCATCACCATATCTATAATATCTTCCGGATAACCGCCAAGCCTCAACTTCTTCCGAAGCTGTTCTTCTGTCCGCCCCATAACATTCAGTAAATGCAGCGCGCGAAGTTTCCCTCTTTTCAGGATGACTTCCCGGCGAATCTTTTCATACACCTCAACAGACAGTTCTTCATTAACTGTAACGCGATAACGAGACAGTTCGCCTTTGTATAATACAAAAGCGAACCGTTCATCGAGATATACTTTATATTTATTTTTTGCCACCGCTTCTATCTTAGTGACGATCATCTATTCTTCCTCTTCTTCTGATGCTTCCGCCCCTTCAAAAGCATAGTGTTTGCGGATCTTCGCATCCAGTTCTTCCATAATCGCAGGGTTCTCTGTCAAATAATTTTTTGCATTCTCGCGTCCCTGTCCGATCTTATCGCCATTATACGCAAACCATGAACCGCTTTTGCTCACCAGTCCGAGATTTACAGCCAGATCCAGAATGTCTCCCTCTTTGGAAATTCCCTTTCCAAACATGATATCAAACTCTGCTTCTTTAAACGGCGGTGCAATCTTATTCTTCACAATTTTTACGCGTGTTCTGTTACCGATCATCTCTCCGCTCTGTTTCAATGTCTCAATTCTTCTTACATCCATACGAATGGAGGCATAGAATTTCAGCGCACGTCCTCCCGTTGTGGTCTCCGGATTACCAAACATCACTCCCACTTTTTCACGGAGCTGATTAATGAAAATAACAACACAATTAGACTTGCTGATAACCGGAGTCAGTTTACGCAGTGCCTGAGACATCAGACGTGCCTGCAATCCCACATGAGAATCTCCCATATCGCCTTCAATCTCCTGACGCGGTACCAGTGCCGCAACAGAGTCAATAACAATGATGTCCATAGCACCGGAACGCACCATAGTCTCTGCAATCTCAAGTGCCTGATCTCCACTGTCCGGCTGAGAGATATACAGTTCATCAATGTCAACACCTATATTTTTAGCGTATACCGGATCAAGCGCATGTTCTGCATCGATAAATCCTGCAATACCGCCTCTTTTCTGTACCTCTGAGATCATGTGCAGTGCAACCGTTGTCTTACCACTGGATTCCGGTCCATAGATTTCCACAATTCGTCCCTTTGGCACTCCGCCCATTCCCAGAGCAATGTCAAGGCTTAAGGAACCTGTCGGAACCGTCTCCACCGCTACTTGCGCCGCCGGATCTCCAAGCTTCATTACTGTTCCCTTTCCATAATCTTTTTCTAATTTTGCAATCGCTGCATCTAACGCTTTTTTCTTATTTTCATTACTTGCCATAAGTCTTCTCCTTCTAATATGCGAACTAACGTTCGCCCTGTTCATATACTAGTACACTTGTTCTGATTTGTCAATATGAAATTGTTATATAAGCTGGATTTTTGGGCGAAATGCCAGTGTCCGAATCCCTTTGATATACGATTGAATAATCATTGTCCTAAACTATATTCTTACTCTATCATACATTTTCAAAAGCGTCAATTTGATTTCCCTATGTAATGCCGCTCAGTATCAGACCACAATCCTTCCGATTCAAAAACAGATCTTCTTCATCAAAATCTCAAAACACCATCCAAGATTTCTCTTTTGAATAGACTCCGAAGCAATCAGATCCGTGCTGTGAATCGTCTCCCCGTTTAACCGATACAGCACCGTCCCCACCTTCTGGCCCCGTCTTACAGGCGCATGAAGCTTCTTTTCTTTTACAATCTTAGCTTCTACTTCTTCGCCTTGCTTAAGCAGGATTTTAAAATCTCTGGATTCTGTCGCTTCTGCTAAAAGAACAGAATTATGGAGAAATGGCTGTCTCTCATCTCTTGCTTCCAATACACGAACCGGAATCTTCTCCACTTTTTTCTCCACCTTCTGATAATGGTAATGTTCCAGCCCATATTCCATAAGTCTGCGTGTATCTTTCCATTTATAGTCTTTGTTATTTGGCCACCCGCAAGCAAGCAAAGATACGATAAATGTACGTCCATCCCGGCGCAGCGCACCGACATAACAATATCCCGCTTCCGAAGTAAAGCCCGTCTTCCCTGACAATGCCCCTTCCATCATAGACAGAAATGCATTATGGTTGTGACATGTAAACGTTCGATCTCCTGCTACATTTGAAAATGAATAATCTTTGGTCTGTGTAATTTCAAGAAATTTCTCCCGTTCTTCCGATTCCATAATACAATATCGCATAATCCGCGCCAGATCCTCCGCAGTTGTCTCATGGATTCCATCTTCATCTTCTCCATCCAATCCATTGGGTGTTACAAAATGCGTATTTTGACATCCCAGCTTTTTTGCTTTTTTATTCATCAAATCCGCAAATTCTTCTACCGTTCCCGCTATAGCTTCCGCCAGCACGACAGCGCTGTCATTGTGGGATTCCAGCATAAGAGAATAGAGAAGATCGTTCACATAAAACTGTTCTTTCTTTCTCACCCCCAAGCGTACCTTGGGCTGGCACACCGCATAATCCGACACAGACGCCTTCTGGTCTTCCTGCATCTGTTCCAACACAAGAATACAGGTCATGATCTTTGTTGTACTTGCCATTGGAAGCTTACGCCTTTCATCCTTCCCAAATAAAATACGCCCGCTGTCAGCATCCATCAACACAGCTGACCGGGCGTAAAGATTTGTCGGCTCGTCTTCTCCTTTTTCTGCCTGCACGATATTCCCGGACAGCTTCAAAAGCAAAAAACAAAAACAACAAAATATAACCAGCATTTTCTTTTTCATAACCACACCTTGCAATTGATCACTATTTATTGCAATGTATGTATCTTTTCATCAGACTATACGTCCAATTTTAACTGAGCCTCTTCCTCCGCTTCTGTCTTAAAATTCTCCATCTGCTCCTGATTAAGACTTGGAAGGTCTTCCACGGACTGAATGCTGAAGCGTCTCAGAAATTCCTCCGTAGTACCAAAGAGAAGAGGTCTTCCCGGCGCATCCAAACGTCCCACTTCACAGATCAGATTATATTCCACCAGCTTATTGACTGCATGGTCCGATTTCACACCTCGGATCTTTTCAATCTCAAGCTTCGTCACCGGCTGCTTATAAGCAATGATGGATAAGGTCTCCAATTGAACATCCGTCAGAGCATAACGCTTGGGCTGCTTTGCAATTCTGATCAAATATTCATACATCTCTGTCTTCGTACACATTTGAAAGGAGTCTTCCAATTCTACAATCCGTATTCCCCGGTCCTGCGCCGCATATTTATCCATCATCTGATGAATGATCTTTCTCGTTGTCGCCTCATCATGCTCAATGGCTGCGGCAATTTTACGAAGTTCAACCGATTCCCCCATCGTAAATAAAATTGCCTCTATAATCCCTTCTAACTTGCTAATCTCCACAGTTTCATACCTTTCTTCGCACATATGTATTATTGCATTTGTTGTAAAAATCTTCTTATCTCTTTTTAATTCTTCTAAATATTGGATGTGATCCTAATATCATCAAATGGCTGTTCCTGTGGTTCAATATAGAGCACTCCTTCTTTCATAAGTTGTAAAAGCGCTAAAAATGTCACCACGATCTGTGTCTTCGAGCTCTGCTTCGTAAGCAGTGTCCAAAAGCTGAATTTCTTATGCTCTCTTGCATAATCCGTGACAAATACAAGCTTATCCGACACGGTAACTTCTTCTTTCTCAATCTTTCCAAACTTACTTCGCACAGGATCAATCTTGTCCACCTGTCGTTTCATCACATCTTTAAAAATGTGATTGAGCTTCTGTAAGGTGAGATCCCCTAACAATTCATCCAAATTTACCGGTTGTTCATACTCCATAACTTCCTGTGGAATGGTTGGTGTTTTATACATCACCCGTTCTGACTCAAGCTCTCTGTCCTTCAATTCATAGGACATATATTTATACATTTTATATTCCAGCAGCTGCTCCACCAATTCCTGTCTCGGGTCCTCTTCTTCCCCATCCTCGTTTACCTCTTTCGGAAGCAGCATCTTACATTTGATATCCAGAAGTGTGGCAGCCATGACAAGGAATTCGCTCATAACATTTAAGTCTTCTTTTTCCATGGCTTTGATATACTCCATGTATTGATTCGTGATCTCTACAATCGGAATGTCATAAATATCTATTTTGTTTTTATCAATCAAATGCAGCAGAAGATCCAGCGGACCTTCGAACACCTGCAGTTTTACCGGAATTCCCATATCGTTTCCCCATATCATTTCATATCATAGCTATATATTATACTGGATTTTCCTCTTTTGCACAAGGTTTTCCTTGCAAATGAAGAACAACCAGTTCTGCCGGATTCAGAAAACGGATATTTACAGTATGTGTACCCAAGCCTTTGCTCACCACGATCGTCTGCTCTCCCTCTCGATAAATATCTCCGGAATACTTCGGGAATAATTGAAACCCGGGAGTAATCACACCCAGCACCCCTGGAATTCTTGCCACACCACCGTGCAAATGTCCCGACAAAATAAGATCCGCTCCCCATGCTTTGTACAAATCCATATAGCAGGGATTATGTGCCAACAGTATCTGAAATTCTTCCCCTTCTTTTTCTCCGATCCTTTGAACAATTTCCTGAAACTCTACATTTCCTTTCTTCATCCGCTGATAACCGGTAAGCGGAATTTCCAGACCGGTAAGATTCAGCTTGTCCAGATGAACTGTCTCATTTTCCAGAAAGTGTACGCCCGCTAGCTGCAGCTGCTTTTTGTATTCTTCATAAGAAGCATCATAATTTTCCGGTTTTTCTTTCATGCGCTGTTCATGATTTCCATTGGCGTAATAAACCGGACATATCTTCGGAAGGCTCTTTACAAATTCAAGTGCCGGTGTCCATGTTTTTCCGTTTTTTCCCACAAGCATATCTCCGCCTATAAGAATCAGATCGGGATGCGCCTCAACAATTGCTTTTCGAAGTTTTTCATTTTCTTTTCCATATACGTGATTGTGAAGATCACTCAAAAACAGGACACAAAGTTCTCTTCCGACTTGTGTCAGTTTATCTGATTCAACCACATATTCCGTCACTTGAAAACAATGCAGTTCCCGAATCACTTCCAGAAACACTAAAATTGCCAATACAAACAAAATAACTATCCACATTCTCTTGACTCCTTTTATTTCGACCATTATATAATTATTTTTCATCAAAAGCAACCTACCAATTTTCTTGTAAATGTGTTAAAATTTTTATGGATTAAACTTACTCAATTTTATACATAAGGAGGTTTTCAAAATGAGTATCGCAGAAAGAATTACAGCTCTTCGTGCTTTAATGGCTGATCGGGGATATGATGTTTACATGGTTCCTACCGATGACAACCATCAGAGTGAATATGTAGGCGAACACTTTAAAGCAAGAGCATTCATCACAGGATTTACCGGTTCTGCCGGAACAGCTGTGATCACAAAAGATGAAGCAGGACTTTGGACGGACGGACGTTACTTTATTCAGGCTGCACAACAGTTAGAAGGAAGTGGTGTAAAGCTCTTTAAAATGGGTGAGCCAGGCGTTCCTACTGTAGAAGAATATATTGCAAACGTAATCCCTGAAAACGGAACACTCGGATTCGACGGACGTGTTGTTGCTATGGGCGAAGGACAGGCTCTTGTTGAAGCAGTCGCTCCGAAGCACGCAAAAATCAACTATTCTGAAGATCTGATCGATCTTATCTGGGAAGACAGACCGGCTTTATCTGAGAAACCGGCTTTCGCACTTGGCGAAGAATACACCGGAGAGAGCACAGCAAGCAAACTTGCCCGCATTCGCGAAGCGATGAAAGAACACGGCGCAACCGTACATGTTATCGCAGCTCTTGACGATGTCTGCTGGACAACAAATTTACGTGGTGACGATATTGAATATTTCCCACTGCTTCTTTCCTATGCTGTAATCACAATGGATGACATGAAGTTATACATTGATGAGCGTAAACTGACAGACGAGATGAAAGATGCCCTTGCAAAAGATCATATTTCTCTTCGTCCTTACAATGCCATCTATGAAGATGTCAAGGAGCTATCTTCCTCTGATGTTATTCTCGTAGACCCAGCACGTCTTAACTATGCTCTTTACAACAATCTTCCAAAAGAGGCGAAGGTTGTAGAAGCGATGAACCCGACCGTTCTTATGAAGGCAATGAAAAATGACGTAGAGATCAAAAATATCATCAACGCACACGTTAAGGATGGTGTTGCAATCACTCGTTTCATGTACTGGCTTAAGAAAAACATTGGAAAAATTGAAATCACCGAAATCAGCGCTGCTGAAAAATTAGAAGAATTCCGTAAAGAACAGGAAGGATATCTGTGGCAGAGTTTTGAACCAATCTGCGGTTCTGGCGAACACGGCGCAATCGTACACTATGCAGCTACCGAAGAGACAAATGTTCCGGTTGTTACAGACGGATTATTCCTCACAGATACAGGCGGAGGTTACATGGAAGGTTCTACAGATATTACACGTACTTTCGCATTTGGTAAGCTTTCCGACCAGATGAAGGAAGACTTTACTACTGTTTTGAAATGTAACCTGCACTTGGCAAGAGCCGTATTCCTCTATGGTACTACAGGATACAACCTTGATGTTCTGGCAAGAATCCCTGCATGGGAACGCGGTCTTAACTTCAACCACGGTACCGGACATGGCGTTGGATACTTAATGAATATCCACGAAGCTCCTACCGGTTTCCGCTGTGCGATCCGCGACAGAGAGAAACAGCCGATCGAAGCCGGTATGATCCTGACAGATGAACCGGGCTTATACATTGAAGGTTCTCATGGTATCCGTACTGAAAATGAACTTCTTGTAAGAAAAGGTCAGAAAACAGAGTATGGACAGTTCTTATACTTTGAGCCAATCACTTACGCTCCAATCGATCTTGACGCTGTTATTCCGGAACAGCTTACCAAGGAAGACAAAGAGCAGTTAAATGCTTATCACGCAAAAGTATATGAGCTTGTCGGTCCAAGATTAAACGACGAAGAAAGAGAATGGTTAAAAGAATATACAAGAGCAATCTAATCTCATACCACTCTTAAACCGATCTTAATGAGATGAATAAGGGTGCCGCAGCATCTCCATTGATGCTGCGGCACCCTTTTATAAATATAACCCCCGTTATTTTTGTAATTCCGTCTCTTCAAAGATTAAAGCATCAGCTATTTTAGAAAAGATCACACCCAATGCGAATGCCCCGGCATCCGGATAACCAATGCTTCTTTTTCCTACTGTTCCGGCGCGCCCCATTCTCGCTACAATCTTCTCTGTCATTTTCGCTCCGTTCACCGCCGCATCTGCCGAGAGCTGGAACAATTCTTTCATAGTTTTATTCCCTGCATTTTCTGTCCATACATCTGCACAAGGCACAAGCGCATCTATGAGTGTTTTATCTCCTACAACCGCACCTCTTCCAAAAGAATATTCCCCGGTCTTTTGAATTCCCGTCACAGCTTCTTGCAGTAGTACAGCAAATTCTTCTGCCGTCAGCTTCTGTTTCCCTTTCGCCGCCTTCCCTGCCGCACGAAATGCCGAGCCCCAGATCGGTCCGGACGCTCCGCCACAACATTCCATGATGATAAGCGAGCATGCATCTAAAAATTCACCTATATCACACACTTTTTCTTCCAGAATATCACTCCACTCTCTTCTCAGCTGGCGAAATCCTTTCGAGACACTCATTCCGAAGTCTCCATCTCCTGCATAGGCATCCAGTTCACAAAACGGAACTTCATTTTTAATAATACACTCACTCATTGTATCTACAATGAAAATCATATTATCCACTGTCAAAACTTCTTGTCTGACCTTTGCACTTCCTTTGGTATGATTCTTCTGATCCGTATTCTCACTTTGGCTATGATATGCCGGTATAAACGGTTCATAATTTCTTGGAAGTACAGGTCCGTTCACCTTGAAAGCCGGCGAATCGCTTTCCGCATCCAATAAGCTCTTTAATTCGCTGTTCATTTTCATAAATGTCAGGGACGCACCACTCATATCAATACTTGTCATATAGTTCCCGGCAAATGACCGGTAAATTTTTATTTTATATTCATCCAATATTTTCGCTGTGGAATTCAAGAACAAATATAATTCCTGAAGCGGTGTTCCCCCGAATCCATTTACGAGAACTGTGACCTCATCATTTTCTGCCAATCCAAGTTCCTTCACAAGAGAATCTGTCATTCTTTTTGACAATTCATCTGCTGTCATCATTGTCTCCCGGCTAACTCCGGGCTCACCATGGATTCCCACTCCATATTCTATTTCATTCTCTGCAATTGAAAAGGTCGGAGTCCCTTTGGCAGGCACAGTACAGGATGTGAACGCAAACCCGATGCTCCTTGTATTTAGAACAGCATTTTCTGCATAAGCTTTTACCTGCTTTAAAGAATAACCTTGCTCTGCCGCTGCTCCGGCTATTTTATGTACAAGAACAGTCCCGGCAACTCCACGCCTACCCACCGTGTACAAACTATCCTGCACTGCAATGTCGTCATCCACTTTGACATATTCTACGGAGATACCATCTTCCTCTGCCAATCTGGCTGCGTTTTTAAAATTCATCATATCTCCGCTGTAATTTTTAATAATCATCAATGTTCCGGCATTTCCCGCAGTTTCTTTAATTGCCTGATAAATCTGGATCTGTGAAGGCGATGCAAATATATCTCCGCATACGGCTGCGTCCAGCATTCCTTTGCCTACGAACCCCGCATGCGCAGGTTCATGACCGCTTCCGCCTCCACTGATCAGACTCACCTTATCTGCATTTTGTTCTCTTTTCTTAATAATTTTATATCGCTTCACGAATTCCAGTTCTGGGTATGCCAGCGCGATTCCTGCACACATCTCCGGCACCATCGTTTCGGAACGGTTCATAATCTTTTTCATCTTCACAACCTCCCCTTCTAACGAGCAGCCTTCCTTTTGTATGCAAGACCGACGGCATCTGCTGCTTTTATGGCTGCGATCACAGCTTCCAATGTTATAGGAAATGGCATTGCATAAATAGATTCCTCCGGAATACAAGCCTTCTCTGCCACCTGCATCAATTCTTCATCGCTAATTTGTTCAACTCCGATATCTGCAAGGCAAACCGGA
Source organism: uncultured Dorea sp. (assembly GCA_900543415.1). Lineage (GTDB taxonomy): Bacteria > Bacillota > Clostridia > Lachnospirales > Lachnospiraceae > Dorea_D. The sequence goes on from UQRE01000008.1 coordinate 66,634, forward strand.
AGTCCGATGGAAAGGCAAAAGTCCAAAACACTTTCTACCTCATCCATAGGAGCATTTTCAAGCATCAACTGTGCAAGTGTTCCGAATGCAACCTTTTCCCCATGAAAATATTTATGAGTCCCTTCCAAAACGGTCAGTCCATCGTGAATCGCATGTGCTGCTGCAAGTCCGCCGCTTTCAAACCCAAGCCCGGATAACAGGATGTTTGTCTCTACTATCTTTTCCAGCGCCTCTGTCACTACATGGTTTTCACAGGATACCTTCGCCTTCCATCCCTCTTCCATAAGCGTCTGATAGCAAAGCTGCGCAAGAGCAAAGGCGGCAGTTGTTCCTCTTGCTTTCTCGCACATTTTCTCTCGATATCCACAAGGAAGCCCTGCATTTACAGCACTGTATGAATGAACATTCGCTCTTGCCTCAAAATAAGTAGATAAAGCATCGCCCATTCCCGACACAAGAAATCTTACCGGCGCGTTGGCAATCACTCTGGTATCTACAAGTACCACATCCGGACTTTTCTTAAAATAAGCATAATCATCAAACGCGCCTTCTGTTGTGTACAAAACCGCAGAATGACTGGTAGGAGCATCTGTTGCTGCAATGGTTGGTACCACGATCAGATTGTGTCCCTCCGCTACACATTTTGCTGTATCAATCGCTTTTCCGCCTCCCAGTCCAATCGTACACTGACACTTGTTTTTTCTTGCAAGCTCCTGTAAGCGCAATACCTCTTTTCTTGAACATTCCCCGTGGAATCCGCTTTCAATAAATTGAATTTGAAATCTCTTAGCGGTCTCTTCCAGCATGTCCTTCACACGCTCTACATCATCCGGATGTGCGATCAATAATGCCGATTTTCCAAAAGTGTTTACAAAATATCCCAGATTTAAAATCTCATTTTCTCCCTGAACATATTTGGTCGGACAAATAAACGCTTTTCTCATTGCAATTCCTCCATTTACTTTTTTATTTTTGATAAGATTATTTTATTTCATATTTCCAATAAAATCTCTGCGTTTTCATGTCCTCTTTTTGCATATTTCCATGATACTAATTTGATATTACAGGCTTAAATTATACTTTTTTTACCTTTTCTCTTCATCTGGTATATTTGCGGTATTGACGGTACTTTCCAGGAGTCATCCCAACATTTCTTTTAAAAATTCTGATAAAATATCCGGTCTCACTAAACCCCAGTTTCTCACCGACCTCACTTACAGACATTTCTCCTGCCTCAAGCCACTCCTTTGCTTTTTCTGTCTTTTCCTCTGATACAAAGCAGGAGAAGCTCTCTCCGGTTTCTTTCATAAAGAGTCTGCTTAAATACCCCGCGCTGATATGACAGGATTTTGCTGTTTCTGTCAATGACACTTCACTTTCAATATGTTCTCTTACATATTCTTTTGCACGCATAACAACTCTATTTTCATTCGTTATCACGCCCGGACTTTCCTTGATTTCCACTTCTATTGTTTCATTAAAATCGTTCTTTTTTTCCCGCTCCACGATGTAATGACACAATTGATACAACATATCAGAGCTCCTTCTGATCTCAGAAAAGTCTAAAACAGGAATACTCTCGTAGTCAGATTGTAATCCTTTCAACTGCTTTTGAATTTCCATGTTATCAGGAAGTGTAACAATACTTTCCAATTTTTCTCCTTCTGTTTTCACCTGACCAATCATCAACGCACCCAGATAAGTATCCTGAGACAGAATCGGGATTGCAATATCAATCAGCCCAAAACAGCATCGGTATATATACGGACGATTTTCCCGCACGGCTTCTGCACCACCGTGTGAATCACATTTTTCACAATATTTTTTAAGCACCGGAGATTCTCTGACCTTGCGACAAAACTCACAGCAGTGACTGTGTTTTGTGACAGGCACTCCTCTATAATTAACCATCAGCACAGCCATCCCCGTCAAATCTGACAGCGAATCCTGTACTTGCTCCCATTGTTTTAAAGAGAAAATATGATTTATTTTCTGCACCGAATCCCTCCATACGAACGAGCTTCCCAAAGTTTTTCTGCAACCGGCGTCCATGCGCTGGCATATTCCACACATTTATCACAGAGATGATCTACACTCTCCGGCGATTGAAGATCCGTGGAGTCTGCATTCGTTCTGTGAACAATCTCTCGCAATAATTCTGGATTTTCCAGCATCGGACATGGTCGAAGATGATTGCTATTAAATGGCTGGCCATCATGATATGCCATGAAGATCGGCGACTGCAAACACTCCAATAATGTGTTTTCCCGAATATTTGCATTGGAATAATGGACAAATACACAAGGATCAACATCCCCATTTGCATTAATATGCAGATATCTTCTTCCGCCTGCAATGCAGCCTCCCACATATTCTCCGTCATTTTGAAAATCCATAGCAAAAATGGGCTTCGCGCGTCTTATTTCACGAATTCTGTGATACATAAATTCTCTCTGCTCCGGACTCAGCAGCAGCTCCGGAACTGCATCATTTCCCACCGGCATGTAATGAAAATACCAAACAAACTTTGCTCCCCATTTCACCATTTGATCTACGAAGTCGAGGGAGCTTATAGAATCCAGATTCTGGCTCGTATAGCAGCATGAGATTCCAAACGGAAGCCTTTTTTCTTTCAATAATTCCATTGCTTTTACAACCTTCCGGTATGTTCCATCTCCGCGTCGTGCATCCGTCGCTGTTTCAAATCCCTCTACACTGATCGCCGGAATAAAATTCTTTACCCGAAGCATGTCGTCCGCAAATTTTTCGTCGATCAATGTACCGTTCGTAAAACTTAAAAATTGACAATCTTGATGCTTCTCACATAGCGTAAGCAAATCTTTCTTCCTCACGAGGGGCTCTCCACCTGTGTAAATATACATATAAATACCAAGCTCTTTCCCCTGTGTAATAATAGAATCCATCTCCTCCAGCGTCAGATTTAATTTATTTCCATACTCAGAGGCCCAGCACCCTGTGCAATGGAGATTACATGCCGAAGTAGGATCTAGCAAAATAGCCCACGGAATATTGCAGCCATATTTCTTCCTGTTTTTTTCCTGTATTGGCCATCCCACAATATTGGCATTAAAGAAAAAATTTTCAAGAGATACTTTTACTACCTCCTTGTCAATGTCCTTTAACACACTCATTATCAACTGATACATATTGTTATCGGGATTTTCCAATACATTGCGAAATGCTTCCCTTTGCGTCGGAAAACTGTCTGGTCCGTCTCCCGCGAATTTGTCAATTGCAGCCATTATTCTGTGAATATTTTCTTCCGGATTCTTTTCCAAATAGTGAAATGCGGTCTTTAACGTTGCTTTCTTTAATTCATTCGAAAATTCCATAACTTTTCTCCTTTGTACAATTCCATTTTTCTTCCATAATTTTCTTCTTCATTGCAAATAGCATATCGTTTATTGTTCAAAAAAAATACAGACAAAAACATTGTTTCGTCTGTATTTCATACATTTTACATTTTTTGTCTGTAAAACTTGAATTCTAATATTTAACTATGTAAATATGAGCGTATCATATCATCAATGGAATCTTCAAATGATTTTGAAACAAGATATAAATATCTTTCTCGATAAGGCGGCATTCCCTCCTGAATCCAATGCATCGTATTTCCGACTATTGTATAGCTGTAAAATTCGGTTAAATAATCAATTCCCTCCTCGGAAATATCATAAGATTCCGCCGCTTCTCTTACAAATCTTTCTACGAAAATAAAAGTAATTCTTTCCATATACATCTGCAGTAATTCTCTGTCTTTGGAATGGTAAATATGCACCATTGCCTTTTTATTATTCATTAAGAACTTTGCAGAACGAACATATTCTTCATAGAAGGTATCATATTTTTCAGTGTCATTGCTAAAATCATCCAGTTTTCTTTTCAAAACCTGATGCAGCAAATCGTAAATATCCTCAAAATGATAATAAAATGTATTTCTGTTTACTTCTGCCGTTTCAATAACATCTTTTACCGTTAATCGATCCATACTTTTTTCATTCAAAAGATAAAGAAACGCGTCCATAATCCGTGTTTTTGTATATTTTGACATTTCTTCCCTCCTCAAATGACAGCTCATTCTTATGTGTACCATATAATGAAACCTCATATGTGTCAATACATTTAGAGAAGTATCAGCTGAATTAAATCCTCGAACACACTTTTCATATCAATTTCACGAATATCTTGTGCTGCGACAATATCTACACTCCCAATCTTTTTATCCCCCAGATAATATTCCGCAGTACCTGCTTTTTCTCCTTTTTTAACCCGGGAGTTTGACAGTTGAATAATTAAAAATTACCTTGCAGGCCTTATAAAACCTACATTTTTTATGTCAAATTTTATGTTTTGATATGTACTTGTTT
>UQRE01000009.1 GCA_900543415.1 uncultured Dorea sp.
AAGGACATTATAGCACATTCTTCAAATACAGTCGAGATATTAAAAAGATATTATACTACTCCTTCACGGATCACCATTGCAGCAAGTCCCGGACGGTCAACTGCGTCACATTTTCCATGTGGAATCGCAATTCCTTCTCCGATTCCGGTGGTGCTTTCTTCTTCTCTTGCATAGACTTGTTTTTTATAAGCCTCTTCATCATTGATCTTTCCGCTCTTCACCATAAGAGCAACCGCCGCATCAATTGCCTCCTGTTTGCTCTTAGGCGCTGCATCCAGTGAGATACTTCTTACATCCAATAAATCTGTGATTCTCATTCTTCTTTCCCTCCTGCGGTTTTTACAACCTGTTCATATACTTGATCTATTTCTTCTTTTACAGCCAGCTGCTCGGAAAACGCACTTGCACTTCCTGCCGCAACCCCCATGTAAAATGCATGCCGGTATTCTTTTCTTTCCAGCCAGCCTGCCATAAACCCGGCGACCATAGAATCTCCGGCGCCTACACCATTTTTCAAAATTCCTTTCGGAGCCGGAGCATCATAGACCTGCCCATCTGATGCGATCAGGACCGCTCCTTCTCCTGCCATAGAAATCAGCACATTCTCTGCGCCCATCTCCTGAAGCTTCTTCCCGTAAGGAACAACCGATTCTCTCGTCCTTAATTCCACACCAAAGATCTCACCTAATTCGTGATTGTTCGGCTTGATCAGGAATGGGTGATACGGAAGCACCTTCAGAAGCAATTCCTGTGTCGCATCTACGGAGATCAGAACGCCCTTATCTTTCAGACGCTCCATAATCTTCTGGTAAGTATCATCGGGCATAGAAGCCGGAATACTTCCTGACAAAAAGAGAACGTCACCCTCTCCCATCTCATCAAGCCTGGTCATAAGCTGTTCTATCTTTTCTTCACTGATAGAAGGACCCTGCCCATTAATCTCTGTACCGTCAATGGATTTTAATTTCACATTGATCCGTGTAAACCCTTCCGGAATCTCAAGAAATCCATTTTTCACGCCAAACTTCTCCAATCGTTTTACGACCTCTTTGCCGGTGAACCCAGCCACGAACCCAAGCGCTGTATTATCAATCCCCAGATTCTTAAGAACAATGGATACATTGATTCCTTTTCCTCCCGGCAGCATCAGTTCTGAGTCTGTGCGATTGGTAAGGCCAAGTTTGAAGTCCTTCACAGAGACGATATAATCCAGAGAAGGATTAAAAGTAACTGTGTAAATCATTGACTAAACCTCCATAATATTTGTATATTTTTTGTAAGATTCATCCTGAAGCTTTGTTGTGATCAACTGTGCGGACTGGAAATCAGCAAAAGTGACCGATGAAATCTGATTGATTTTGGACGAATCTGACAATACATAATTTTTTCTGCATTGCTGCATTGCCTTTTCTTTTACAAGAGCCTCTGTAATATCCGGTGTTGTGTAACCTGAAACTGCATCCGCCCCGTTCGTTCCGAAAAAGCCTTTTGTAAAATGATACTTTTTCAGACCTTCTACTGCTTCTGCTCCGACGATTGCCTCTGTAACCGCCTTTAACTCTCCTCCGATCAGGAATACGCGCATGCCCTTTTTCAATAATTTCTGGGCATGACTTACAGAGTTGGTCACATACAGTGCGCCTGACTCCGTAATGTAATCAATCATCACATCCACACTGCTTCCTGCATCCAGATATACAAAATCTTCCTCCCTGATCAGACCTGCCGCATATTTACCGATCACAGCCTTCTCTTCCTTATTCAAAGTACTTCTCAAAGAAAGATCCGCATCTCTTGTCATCGTTTCGGACTCTGCAGTCGTAGCGCCGCCATGTACCTTGATCAGTGCTCCTCGCTGATGGAGTGTGGTAAGGTCTCTGCGGATCGTAGATTCGGAAGTCTGCAACAAAGCAGTCAGTTCCTGAACTGTAACGGTCTTCTTGTCATTTACAATTTTCAATATTTCCCGAAATCTCTCTTCTGCCAGCATACTCTTCCTCCTTCTTTTTCTCTTTGTATTTTTTCATTTTCAGTCATTTTCTTTCAACTTCATTCATCTTTAAATTCATAATACAGTCATTTTCAGTCAAAATCAACTATTTTCGTTCAAAATATGTTCCAAAATCGCTCATCAGTTTTTATGCAAAATGCATAAAAAACCATCATGCTTATCTTTCGACTTCATGATGGTTTTTATTCTTCCTGAATATGGTTGAATATTATGAAATTTTATTGAATCTCACGGATCTTCTTACGAAGTCCCAGCACCTGCCCCGGCGCTACGGACAATTCGTCAATTCCAATCTGAAGGAAATATTCCGTCAATGAAAGGTCTGACGCCAGATCTCCGCATATGCTGATTCTCTTTTCCTCCAGATGTCCGTTATTTGTAATGATCCTTATCATCTTCAACAATGCCGGATGATGTGGATTATAGTAACTGTCAATCTTCGCATTGGTTCTGTCCATTCCCAATGTAAACTGTAGAAGGTCATTCGTTCCGATGCTGAAGAAGTCAACTTCTCTTGCCAGCTCACCGCTGATCATAACTGCCGCCGGAGTTTCGATCATCACTCCCACTTCAATGTCTTTGTTATAAGCAGTCTTATTGGCGCCTAATTCCTTCTTCGCACGCTCCAGCTGCACCTTTGCTGCCTTTACTTCCTCCAGAGAAGTAATCATCGGAAACATAATGGATACATTTCCGTAAACGGACGCACGCAGAATCGCTCGAAGCTGTGTGCGGAACATCTCGTCTTTTTCCAGCGAAATGCGGATTCCACGATATCCTAATGCCGGATTGTTCTCCTTGTCCATTTCAAAGCAGTCTGCCAGTTTATCACCGCCAAGGTCTGCTGTACGGATAACAACACGCTTCATTCCCATAGATTCTGCCGCCAGCTTGTAAATGGCAAACTGCTGGTCTTCTGTAGGAAGCTTCCCACCGTTATCCATATAGATAAATTCACTTCGGAATAAGCCGATTCCTCCAGCATCACTTCGAATCACACGCTCAATATCTTCTCTGCTTGCAATATTGGCACAGATATCAATTCTCTGACCGCTCTGCGTGATATTGTCTTTTCCTTTCAACCGTTCCAGATCCTTCACTTTCACATGGTCGGTATCCTGTCTCTTCTTCATGCGGGTAATCGTTGTATAATCCGGTTCAATGTATACTTTTCCCTCGAAACCGTCTATGATGATTGTCTTACCGTCATATTCTTTCTTTAAAGCTTCCCCAAGACCGATCACCGACGGAATCCCCTTTGTTCTTGCAATCACCGCTGTGTGAGAATTGATGGTTCCATATCTGGTAACAAATCCAAGCACCTTGCTTTTCTCCAGCTGCATGGCCTCACTTGGATACAATTCCGGCGCCGCCATGATAAATGGTTCATCCGACAGAAGTTTATCCTTCCAGCTTCTGGACAGAATCCGGATCAGACGAAGTGCAACGTCTTTGACATCCGCTTCATGTCCTTGGATATAGTTTTTGTCAATCTCAGATCCTGCCTTTACAAAATAGTCTGCTGTCTGCTGAACCGCATACTCTGCATTCAGCTTCTCTTCTAAGATAATACTTGTTACTTTCTCGCCAAAATCTTCGTCTTCCAGAATCTCCTGCTGCATTTCAAAAATAGCGGCATTGGCTTCTCCTACTTCCCGTATGGAATTTCCGTAGAGCACCCGAAGCTCCATCACCGCTTTTTCTCTTGCCTTCTGAAATCTGGCAACTTCTTTCTCTATATCTTTTACATAGATTTCTTTAATTTCTTTAATATCTCGCTTATAGAAAGACAGCTTTCCAATCGCAATTCCTTCTGATATCTTTTTTCCTGTTAATGTAATCATAAATCTTTCCTCACTTAAAGCCCGTCTTACGGACAGTCTTATGAGTATACTTTACACTTTAACCTTTCTTTCGTCAAGATAGGGATGTCTGATGTTGTCGGAAAACGTCTCTTTTCTTTGTGAGAAATAGCAGAAATTACCATCAAATTTATTGACTTTTTCATTCATTTATGCTAAAGTGACGAAGTATCTTACTTTTTAAAAACAAGATACAGTAACAAGTCATTCACATTTAATGGAGGTATCACAATGAGAGGTACAGTAAAGTGGTTTAACAACCAAAAAGGTTACGGATTTATCTCTGATGAATCAGGAAACGATGTATTCGTACATTACTCCGGACTTAACATGGAAGGCTTCAAGTCTTTAGAAGAAGGTCAGGAAGTAGAATACGACGTAACTGAAGGTGCAAAAGGCCCTCAGGCAGTAAACGTAACAAAGCTCTAATCCCTATTAATCATAATTTAGATGTACCTTTTATTTATATAAAACGACAGCGTTGGATATTTAAAAGCAATACAGAAAATGAGATTAAGAAGAAAAACCGGACAGTCAACTGCTGCCCGGTTTTTTGTATGCAAAGCGAACCTCTCTACAAAATCTTAATTCCTTTCACTTCAAAACAACTGATCCACGGATAATCCATGTAGTGGATCGCAATACCTTCCTCAATGCAGATTCCTTCCCTCGGATAGTATACATTACCCAGTTCACTTTTATCCATGGCATATCCTTTTTCTGCCATGGCTTCTTCATCCTCGTCCGTAAAACTTACAGACATCTCCTTATACGGAGGCGCACATCAGCTGGTAATCTCCTCAATATTCAGCACAACATGCTGCCACTTTACTCTGGACAAATATTCTTTTGCGCGTTCATTCAGCTCTACCATGTTTTTCTCACACTTTCTTTCCGTATCTTACTTTGCTTTTTCTAATTCTTTTCTCTTCGCTTCAATAATTGTTTCTAATTTTGCAAGCAATACAGAATCATCAAATTCATCAATATAGCGGGCAAATACATCTTCTTCCCTCAATGCTTTTCGTATCTCGTTGGCTGTCTCATTGGGGACTTCTTCTCTTTTGACAATCGCCCGATAACTTCTGGTGAGCACGGTTCCGCTGTATACGATTTCTGCCACTTCAATATAATTCTTCTTGATCAAACTGCGAAGCGCCGCCTGAACGGTATTAATATTCAGATCGGTTCCTGTTTTCACAATCTCTGATGCGATGATCGGTTTCTTCGCATCCCACAAAATATTCATTACGTCTTCCTGTCTTTTTGTCAAACCTTTCATGTCTCGTTCACACTCCATTTATTCTTCTTTCATATAATCGTATTCCACTCCATAAACATACTGCCGACAGTGCCGAAGCACTCAAACACTTTCTAAAGGCAGTAAAAAATGTTGCTAATATCCAAGGTTTCTCCATCTCCATCGTCCTTGGCAACTGCTTTGCAATCCATTTGATCTGCTGTGACCAGCTATCAAAATCAGATAACGGATAAAGAGAAATTCCAAGTTCCGGCTGAAAAAGCTTCATACAGATCCAAAGTATAAGAATTGCGGCAACCACTCCTGTAAAACCTTTTTCTAACCACCTAATCTTGATCTTTTGCTTCTCCCCTTTCCATATATTTAACAACTGAACAACTCCCAAGACACCACAGACAGCCGGAATTAAGCCAAGAATCAGACTGGCGATACAATAAAACAGCGACAGCATGATTTCTTCTCCGGCAATCCCATAATTCATTGTGAGTTTCTGTATCGCCTCTCGATTTTCTCCTTGCTTTCCCCTTGTTGATACGTATTGCAGCAGCTCTCTGGCTTCCGCCTTTCGTATCACAATCCCTTCTTCTCCTTTGATCGTAAGACAGATCGTATATTTTTTCCCGCCAAGTTCAATCATTTGTCCTGTCGCATTTTTATTGCCAAATAACTGGAGTGAGGCTTCTTCATCAACAATACACTCTTGACTCCATTCCCTCTCACCAGTCGATCCACACTCCGGCAGCAAAAGCGACAATTCTCCACAGAAAATCATTTCTTTCATTTTCATAGATCTGTTGAACATTGGATTTTCACATGCTCCTGTCCTTTCTTTCGACCAAAATACAAGCTGCTTTTTTTCATTTTTCATAAAATCAATCGCTGCCTGTTCCGCGGACACTCCATCTATCTCATGTTCCAATTTCATACATGAAGTTTTCTGATATTCTTTCAATTCTGCCGCCTTATTAATCGCAAAACAAAAGGCAAGTATCCCGACTAAAACAAGAGCGACGCTTATGAAAATATTTCTTTTTTTCATTTATGTTTCCTTCTCTTTTACCGTCATACCCTCTTCAATGGCTTTTTCACATGAAACAATGATTTTCTGCTGATTGGATAAGGTATCATTTTCTATCGCCGCAAATTCTGCATCTTTATCCAGAATCTTCACCGGTACTTTTCTTACCGTAAGCTCTTTGCCAATCAACGCATCCTGCTCCTCAGCAATATAGACTGCATACTTATCGACTCCATCTGTATGAAGCGCTTCAAGAGGGATACAAATTTCATACTCTTTCGAAGGATTCTTAATTTCCACCGAAACATTCGCTCCTTCTTCAAACAATGGTTCCGCTGACTCTAACACAACTTCAAAAGCAGAATCATTTTCCGCATCCTTCTTTTCCTTTATCGATTGAATCTTGACGTCTGTAAGAACAACTTCTTCCCCACTACTTCCGGTTCCGCGCATAGTCACCTGCGATTGTTCTGTGATATGCTTTGCCTCATCTGCATTTAATGTAACCGTTGCCTGGATTCCCGAAGAAAGATCAGACAGCAGTATACTGGCTGTAACCGGTGTAGCTTCTCCTGTATGGACAAGAATTTCTGACACCGCTCCTTCTGTATCCGATAAGACCTTCCCCTCTTGCGAAGCCAGCAAATTAAGTCCTTCCATCTTCATGTCAATCTGCTCTCTTTGAAGCTTAAGCTGTTCTTCCGAAGTGCTATCTGCCCCCGTCAACTGACTGGATTCCACTGTCTGACCTGCTTCAAAAAGTTCTCCGTCTCTCTGGGTGATATCTGCCTCATACTGAGCCTGTGCCTCTTCCCACTCCGCAAGAAGCTGCTGTGTTTCACTTCCATCTTCTGTCTCTTGTTTCAAGCTGTTCTCATAAGCTTCTTTTGCACTCTCCACAGCCTCCGCGTCCTTAGCTATCTGTGTCTCCCATTTATCCGCAAGATAGTCATAATTGTCTTTTGCCTGCCCGCGGTTTAAATTTTCCTGCTTCTTCTTATCTTCCTCTTGATTCTTCGCATCCTCGATCTGATATCCTAATTGCTTTCGCTCATTTTTCATAACATCGATCTGCTGTTTTAAATAATCAAGATCTATAGAAAAGAGAGGATCTCCGCTTTTCACCTCCTGCCCTTCTTTTACATAAATATCTGTAACAATCTGATCTGCTTCTGTCAAAACAACGATTTTCCTTTTCTGCTCGATCATTCCACTTGTTTCAATATCATGATTCAGCACTCGTGCATTCGGCTCCTTAAGTGTCACATCTGCAATGGAAGCCACATAGAGCCCCCGCGAAATAATCGTACACAACACTGCCACGATCAGAAAAATTCCTATGCTCTTCAATACTTTATTCCGCATGTCCTTATCTCCTGTCATCATTCACCCTTCATAAAAGCAGCAATTCCCTTCTGTATATACTCCTGCCCTGCCAAAAATACCAAAAACGGTAAAATTAGCACAAGAATAGAAACAGCAAACGAAACACCAATTCCGTTTTCTGTAATCTGCGGCACATACAACGCCACCGGCCACAGTGATTTCGTATCCAGAAATACCATTGGCTGTTCTATCATATTCCAACACTCCAGAACGCTCAACATCATGGAGCTTATGATTCCCGTTTTCCCAAGCGGTACGCCGATCCTTACAAACAGCTGCCACTGTGTTGCCCCATCGATTCTTGCCGCGTCAAGCACTTCTTCCGGAATACTGACAAAAAACTGAAACATAATAAATACCGGATATGCTGAAAATACTGCCGGTAAAACAATTCCCCAGAAAGAATCAAGAAGGTCCATCCTCTGTAAAAGCAAATATTCCGATATCATTCTAACTTGAAACGGTATCATCATCAAAATCATATAAATGCGGAATATTGCATGTGTAAATCGATACCTTGCAAATCCCCACGCCGCCGGAATACTGATCAGGATCTGTCCTAATACGGTAACACTTGTAAGTTTCACAGAGTTCCAAAATAATGTCCAGAACTGCGGACTGTCAAGCAAAACCTTCACGTAATGGCAAAGTGTTGGATATGCAGGAAAGAAGTTCCACTGTAAGTCTCCTCCTTTTCCGGCTATCACCGCTCCGAGACTGTCTGTCAATTCTTTTGTTCCTTTCAGAGAACCAGCAAGAAGAAAAACGACCGGCAGGCAAAAAATAAGCACCACTATAATGCCAAAGAGCCATTTCCAAACCTTTTGTAAATATCTCATTTTTCATACACCTTCTTAATCAGTTGTCTCTGCAAAAGCAACACAAATATTGCCAGCACAAAAGCCACCAGAACTGCTCCCGCCGCCATTTTCTCAATGGAAAAGCTCTGAAACCAGTTATTAAATATATTCTGCGTCATATAGATCGACCGATGCGGATAATTTCCTGCTAACATATACGACTCCCGAAATACTTTAAAGCTGTTCAGTATAAGAAGCAGAAGAATGATAAATGCCGATGTTGACAGGAGTGGAAGAATGATTCGCATAACCTTCGTCACGAATCCCGCTCCGTCTAACCGCGCCGCCACGAAGATTTCCTTCGGGATTGCTTCCATAGCGGCACTCCAAAGTACCACACAGAAACCAATATTTTTCCAGAAATACAGCGCCACCAGTACCCAGAATACAGACCCTGTATCCATCAGTCTGAGGGTATCCATTCCCAGTTTCTGAAATGCTCCGTTCAGGATTCCCGCATTATCAAACAAAATTCTACAGAACAAAATCGTTGTCGATACCGGAAGGATCATGGGAAATAAAAGCACTGCCTTTACAAGCCCCTTCCTCACAATCTGTGTGTTAATATAATAAGCAAGAAGCAAAGATACAAGAAAAAGTAAAGGCACACTGATCAGTAAAAAGCGGGCTGTATTTTGTACACTCAAACGGAACGCTTCATTTTCTGCCACATTCATGTAGTTCCTCGCTCCCACATATCTTGTGCCCGACGTGTTGCTGACAGATCGTCTGACAACATCAAGAAATGGTAATATAAAAAATACCAACACCCCGATCACGCTAGGCAATATAAAGCAGATTCCCGCTCTTTTCTTCTTTATTCCTGTTGATAGAGATTGACCTTTTCTACCGCTGAAGCTGCGCATTCTTCCAACGTCCCTTCGTGATTGATATAAGTTTCCGCCTGTTCCATTACAATTTCTTTTACCACCTGATCCACACAGGAATATTCTTCCAGATGATCCACCATCTCAAAAAATGCTTCCTGCTCCTTTTTCGGCAGGTCTTTCCACGGAAGCTCCACCGTCTCACCTTTGCCATTTTGCATCTCTTCTGTGTCATCCATTCCCACCGCAAATGCTTTTTTCATTGCTTCCCGATGAATGGAGAACCCCACGCCTTCGCTGGACTCCATGACTTCCTTATAAGAAATACAATGGCGGAGAAAATCTTTCGCTATCTCCTTCTTGTTGCTGTCTTCCATGACTGCCAGAGCATTTACCGGAAGGAAGATTGGTTTCCCGTCTCTTTGGAAATAGTCGTAAGTCAATCCTTTTCTCACTTCGCCATAGTGATATAGTCTGGACAGATCCCAATTCTGGAGCGCGCCACTGATTGAAACATCCACTTCTTGCATAGCGAGAAGTCCTTCCTGCTCTCCGTTATACATAAGCTCTAAAAAACTCAGATCAATTTTACTCTCATCCTCACTGCCATCATCCCCCGTAAAGGTAAATTCAGATACCTTATAGATGCGTTCCATATTCTTATAGAAATTTTCCAATTCCTTCTCTTCCAGTTTTCCATCTTTTAACAGTTCCGGAAAATATGTCTGAAAAATAACTTCCATATAGTTTGATGTTTCCCATCTTTCTAATGTGGCTCTATCAGGATGGTCTGCGTGGTATTTTTCCAGACTTCCGGCCAGTTCTTCCAATGTATCAATAGAGTTTGTCACTTTGTCCTCTGCGTGGATCGTCATAAGATTGAATTGAAGTGGAATCGCATATATATGCTTCTCTCTCATATATGGCAATGCCAGATTCGTATAATGCTCCTTCTTATCCAACACATCGGACACATCGCACAACAAGTCTTGTTCTATGTATGCCTTCTCATTTAACCCGTCCAACAGAATCACATCCGGTCCTTCTCCGGCTGCAAGTCTTGTATTCAGCCTACTGATCGCGTCATTGACGGAGATCCAGTTTTCCGCTGTAATATCACACTCATACTTCACATGAACCTTCGACTGTTTGGAATTGTATGTATTTGCCAATTCACGGATTCTGTCATTCTCATATAAGGAATAAACCTTTAATTCCGTTGTCAGCCTGACCTGATGCCCCTTCTCTTCGTAGCTATACACACTCACCTGTGCCTTTCTGTCCTGACCGATAAAACTGATCGCCACATGCTGGTCATCTAAGACAGACACATCTGAGAGATATCCTTTACTGTCTGAGAAAACATGTTTTTCCCCATACAGCATCTTTTTTACCTCTTCTTTATCCATATCATACCGGAACATTCCTCCGGCTCCCACATAATAGATAGCATTGGCGTTCTCGTCATAACACATGCGCGTTGTATAACCTTGATTCTCTGACGCCAGCTTAAGAAGCGCCTGATTCATCTTCTTACTTGTCTCAAGAACTGTTCCATCCTCAAGGTCATACTGCTCAACCTTGTCAATCCCTATGGCAATCACCCGATCCTTTGTTAATACAAATTGATTGGCAAACATTCCCGATTGATCATAGACCTTCTTCTCTTCTCCTGTCTTGTAATCATATGCCTTTACAATACCGCTTGTATTTCTTCCATATACCAGTCCATTCTGACATACGATCTCACTTAATCCGTCCTGTGATGCCGACAGCTTCTTCTCTTCCAATACCCCTTCCGGAGTAAGATAAGCAAAAGAAGCCTCTGGAGTATCTACGCCTTCCCGCAGAGCATCTTTGGCAAGCACACAGAAGATTCCGCCATCTCCTGTGAACTGAGCTTCTGTCACAAGACTGTTCTTCCACTGATTGGGAAGCGTCCATGTCTCCTCCCAGTTCTTGCCATGATCAGAGGAACTCCAAAGTACAACGCCTTTTGTCTCATCCTGCCCGATCGCTTGGTATTCTCCGTCTTCCCCATACTGAAAATCTAAACATCCGACGATATCTTCCGGCATAGTTACAGGCGCTTCTTTGAAATACTCAGTCACCGTATTTCCTTCTTCCTTTTCCCGTTTCCCACATCCGGTCAAAGATAGAACAACTGCTGCCATGATAAAAAATATCTGCTTTGCTTTCATACGCTTCCCTCCTTATTCTGTTACTATTCTGCTACTTATTTATTTCAATTTTACACTGTAATTATATTATTTTCAATGGTTTTATTTTATTAAAATTATATATTATTTTATAATATATCATTTATATTTACTTTATTTTTATTTATTGATATATTAAAATTATAAAAAAGGAACTACATTATCCAAAAGTCCATGAAAGGAGGCGCATTATAATGAGAAAAAGAAGTAAATTACTTTGTCTTTTTGCACTCATTGCAACACTGACTTTTGGCAGTACTTTACCCGTATCTGCTGCCATGCAAAATGTCAATGTAAAAAAATGGCAAGGATCTTATTATGCCACTATGAACTTAACGAGAAATCTTTCCTCCGGAACAATTTCGAACGGAAAATATGTTAATTCTGGAAAAAAGAATACAGTTTCCGATCCCGGCTCATGGAACCACACAAGCCACAAAATCAGTTGGGCTAATCCAACTAGGGAATACAAAATGCAGGTGAGTGGTTTGTACTTATTCTTCATGGAAGGGGAAAACCACAAACAGCAGATTACAAAAACTTTTACCGGTTACCATTAATGTTTTAAATTATCACATATCACCGGATAATGTAGTACAAGGACACGCCATATGACGTGTCCTTGCTTCTTTTCTCTAGTTATTTCTTATGTACACTATACCGGTATCCAATTTCCAATCCATTGATCTTTACTGAAATTATACAATCTTTTATACGGTTTCCCATTTATATTTTTATATTTCCAGCCAATTCTATCTGCACAAATCACGATATCATTATCCGACATCTCAGCTCTCACTGTTTCTTCCATAATCATTGGCATGCCGCAAAATAAAAAAACTGCTATGATTAATTTTACACCAAATTTTTTTAATTTATTTATTCTCATAAACTGGTATCCTCATTTCTCTAAATTCTTCAGCTATTTCTTTTTCAGTCCATCTATAGACATCATCTGCATATAATTCATATCCATTCTCCGTTTTTAAATAATACGCATTTTCCGGAGTGATTTCAAAACTCCCATCAAACTCCTCGCTGTCATAAGGCATGCTTTCCTTATACGACACCTCCGGTACAAAAACCAGAGAAATGATCAAAAGCAAAAGCACAAAGAGAAGATTTACCGCCGCAAGCAGGCGGCTTCGCATTCCCTCGGTTTTTTTCTCCTCAAGCAGCATCTGAATCCTTGTCTCCAGACACTCTCCACCTGTAAGATTCAAGTCATATGCCTGCTGATTACTCATTAATTTTGCCGCCTGAACAAGCGTCTGTGCATATTCTAATTTTTCAAGCTCCGGCATATCTCTGGTAACCATGTAATCATTGGATAACTCAAAGGCAAGGCTTAATTCCTTTCGCATCACATAGACAACCGGGTTCCACCAATGGATCACAACGAGCAAGTCCACAAAAAACTTAAGCCACAGATCATAATTAGCATAGTGTTTCATCTCATGCCGGATCATATGTGCTACTGTTTTCTCCTCCAATACTGCATCCGGTAAGATCATGATCGGACGGATGACGCCGAAGATTGCTGCCTGTTTCTCTCCCGGTATAACTGCGATCTTTATACTCCTGATCTTCGTATCATTAAGAAAAGACTCATAATATTCCTTAGTGTCGGTATCCTTAATCACATACTGTTCCAGAATCCGTCTTACTTTGACCCTTTTATAGAAGTAACGGATCAATAAAATCACTGCCACGCTGATCCACGCCCACAGAAGAGGGTCTGATACCAAAACCTGTCTGTCTCCATATACATTTGCATACACAATATTTCCCAGCCCGATTAAGAGCTTGCTGGAATAGATCGTTCTTGTAAACGGAAAATTAACCGGCACCATCATTCGCAGCATGATTACTGCTATGATAGCGAAGATGATCTTAACCGTTCCCCGGAAGAAATCGTTGCTGCGCTTCATCATGACATATGCATAGACTGTCAGGATCAAGATGGTCACAAAACAGGTCATAAAAGGTCCAAGCGACACACTCATCTTTATTTCTCCTTCGGAAGCTCAATAGGATCTATACTGTCATCATCAGAGTACGTTACCACTTTCGTGACAGAAGATGGAAGTTCTTCATAAGTCGGCGCTTCCATAACTAATTTCATATAATAGTGAAGAAACACCTTCTTCTTCGTAACATCTGTCTCCATTTTGATCATTTCCTTCGTCTTAGTATCAATCCATATATAGCTGACTTGTTCCTTCTCATTGACCACATCATCATACGCTTTTTTGAACTCTTCATTTTCTAACAGCGTATCTGTGATCTGTCCGTTCTCCTTCATTTCAGCTGCTATATTTTCTTCCACCGGAGTGGTTACTTCCACCTTCACAGCCTTTCGATCCCCGACTTTTTCCTTTCCTTCCACGTTGTAGGTTGCTTCTTCGGAAATATCAATATCAGCTGCTGTCAACGGTTCTTCCCCACTAAGCGTCACTTCTTCATTTTTGCTCCACTTTCCGTCTCCCACATTCGTGTAGGAATACCACTTCCCATCTTCCTGCGAAAGAATTGTAGTAAGCCCTTCCTGTTCGTATTTCCGCATCACCCGCTTCTGTTTCTTATCCACAGTAAGTGTACACAGATTATCCGGCTCCCCCTGGCCAACGACCTCTGATTCCTCTGTCTGCTTCACCTGTTTCTTGTTATACTCTTCAATGTCTTCCTGACACACTTTAGCATAATCTGTACTGCATCCCGTCAAGAGCATAACACAAAACACACTTAAAATAATAAAAGTTTTCTTCATATGACATACCTCCGATCATACTTTTTTGTTTTATTATACATAATTATCAGACTATTTTCAATCAAATAATTTATTATTATTTTATAATATATTATTCGGTTTAACAATAAAAAGCGACATCAAAAAAAGAAGCAGCCATACCATAGGACTACTTCCTTTCTCTAAAGCTCTATTCATTTTTTCATCATTGTTACCGGATCAGCATGGCATCCCCAAAGGAGAAAAAACGATAGCGTTCTTTGACTGCCTCTTCATAAGCTGCAAGCACATATTCCCGTCCTGCAAGCGCTGATACCAGCATGACCAGCGTAGATTCCGGCAGATGGAAATTCGTAATCAGACTGTCCAGCACCTTAAACTGATAGCCCGGATAAATAAAGATTTCTGTCCACCCGCTGCACGCTTTCAAATGTCCGGTTTCATCTGCCGCAGACTCCACCGTCCGGCAGCTTGTCGTTCCCACGCAGATGACTTTCTTTCCGGTATCTTTTGCCCGATTGATCTTCGTTGCCGCCTCTTCCTCAATCCGGAAAAATTCCGAGTGCATATGGTGATCGGTAATCTCGTCCACCTTGACAGGGCGGAAGGTGCCAAGACCTACATGTAATGTAACTCTTGCGATATCCACACCTTTTTTCTCGATTTTCTCCAACAGTTCCGGTGTGAAATGAAGTCCCGCAGTAGGTGCCGCCGCAGAACCTGTATGTTCCGCATATACCGTCTGGTACCGGTTTTTATCTTCCAAATGATGTGTAATATAAGGCGGAAGGGGCATCTGTCCGAGCTGATCTAAGATTTCTTCAAAGATTCCCTCGTAAGTGAACTGAATCAGACGATTTCCCTCTTCCACGATATCAACCACTTCACCCATAAGAAGACCGTCACCGAAACTGATCTTTGTCCCTATTTTCGCCTTCTTCCCCGGCTTTACAAGTGTTTCCCAGATGTTATTTTCTTTACGCTTCAATAAAAGCACTTCAATCTTTGCATCGGTTCCGACTTTGGCGCCGATCAGTCTTGCCGGCAAGACTTTCGTATCGTTGATAACCAGACAATCCCCTTCATTTAAATAGTCGATCACATCTTTAAACACATGATGGGAAACAGCCCCAGACTCCTTGTCTAACACAAGAAGTCTGGAGCTGGAGCGATCCTCAAGAGGATCTTGGGCAATCAACTCTTCCGGCAATTCATAATAAAAATCCTGTCGTTTCATATGAATGCATCCCTTTCTATTTACGAAGCTCGATTCCAAGTTCTTCCAAACCAGCTAAGATTTTTTCCATAGCTTGTGAAATTTCTGCTTCCTCAAGCGTCTTATCTTTCGCACGGAACACGATCGAATAAGCTACAGACTTATATCCTTCTTTGATCTGTGCACCTTCATACAAGTCAAATAATGCATAACTTTCAAGATAAGCGCCGCCTTTTTTCTCGATCACTTCTTCTACCTGTCCTACGAGAATCTCTTTTGGCATTACCATACTGATGTCACGGGTAACTGCCGGGAATTTGGCGATTCCTGTATATTTGCGGTCGAAGGTTGCTCTCTTCGTGATTTCCGGCATATCAAGTACGGCTACATAAGCTTTTGTGCCGATTCCGTAAGTATCTGCCACATCCGGATGCACCTCTCCAAGATATCCGACTACAACACCATCATAGATAATGTTTGCCTGACGTCCCGGATGAAGATATGGTTTTCCTGCATTCGGATCATAAGTTTCTTTCTTATGAAGTCCAATCTTCTCAAAGAACTCCTCAACGACACCTTTCATGCTGAAGAAATCTCCGTCTCCGTACATACCAAGTGTAAACTGCATTCTCTCTTCCGGAAGTTCTGTAAGCGGCAATGATTTTGGAAGATAAATATTTCCAAGTTCGTACAATCTTACATTTTTATTTCTTCTATTGTAGTTTGTTGCAAGAGAAGTCAGCATTCCATTTAAGGATGTGGTACGCATAATACTGTAATCTTCTCCCAGTGGGTTCATGATATCCACTGTATTTCGAAGCGGAGAATCAGAAGGAATCAATAATTTATCAAATACCTTCGGACTTTCGAAGGAATAGGTCATGCCTTGGCTGAATCCGCAGAACTCCGCAATGTCGCGGGCGATCTCCTCTACTCTTAACTTGAAGGATAATTTACCTGTAGTAGCTTCTCCTCTTGGCAGCGTTGTCGGAATATTGTCATAACCGTAAAATCTTGCTACTTCCTCTGCAAGATCTGCCATACGGAACAGGTCGTGACGGAATGTCGGCGCAATCACCTCATTGGAAGCCTCATCATATTCAAGATCAATTTTCTTGAAGTAAGAAAGCATTTCCTCTTTGGAAATATTTGTTCCAAGAAGTCCGTTAATCTCGTCTGCATCAAATGGCACGCGTACCGGCTCTTTTTTCTTACTGTAGACATCAACCATTCCGCCGACTACTTCACCGGCTCCCATTTCTTCAATCAGCTGACAAGCGCGGTTCATTGCTGCCTCAGCATTATTCGGATCAAGTCCTTTCTCAAATTTACCGGAAGCATCTGTACGAAGTCCGACTTTTTTGCTTGATTTACGGATATTGGTTCCATCAAAACAAGCAGCCTCAAATAACATCGTGTGTACATCATCCGTGATCATGGAATTCTCACCACCCATGATTCCGGCGATTCCTACAGATTTCTCACCGTCACAGATCATTAATACAGACTCATCAAGCTTTCTCTCCTGTCCATCCAATGTCACAAATGTCTCATTCTCTTTTGCTCTTCTTACAACAATCTGTCCTCCTGCGATTGTATCAAGATCATAAGCGTGCATTGGCTGACCGTACTCTTCCATCACATAATTGGTAATATCAACCAAGTTGTTGATCGGACGGATTCCTACAGATGCAAGTCTTCTCTGCATCCATTTCGGTGAAGGACCGATTTTGATATTTTTCACTACTCGCGCGGTGTATCTCGGACAAAGATCCGGATCTTCTACCGTCACTTTGATGAAATCATTTACGTCTTCATCATTTCCAACAGCAGTTACTACTGGAGGCACGAACTCTTTGCGGAACGTTGCCGCTGCCTCTCTGGCAATTCCAACTACACTGTAGCAGTCTACACGGTTAGAAGTAACTTCGTATTCAAATACAACGTCGTGAAGCCCTAACAGCTCTACCGCATCAGCTCCTACTTCCGTATCTTCCGGGAAAATGTAGATTCCATATTCCGGTGCCTCCGGATACATTTCTCTGTTAGAGCCAAGCTCTTCGATGGAGCACATCATACCGGCGCTCTCCACGCCGCGGAGCTTGCCTTTCTTGATTTTAATGCCTCCGACAACACGCTGTCCCGGCTCGTGACCGCCAGCCACACGTCCGCCGTCTAAAACAACCGGAATCTTGTCTCCTTCTTTTACATTTGGAGCGCCTGTAACGATCTGAACCGTCTCAGCTCCAACATTTACCTGACAGATAATCAACTTATCCGCATCCGGATGCTTCTCGATCTTGTCGATCTGACCAACCACAATCTTGTCAAGATCCGCATCCAACTCCTCGTAACCTTCTACCTTCGTACCAGACAACGTCATCGCGTCTGTATACTCCTGAGCTGTCACATCAAGCTCAGGAACATATGCCTTTATCCATGATAATGATGTATTCATTGTAATCTCCTTTCATTGGGGACGTAGCAAAGTTTAAAAAGTCTACGTCCCAAACTGCATTTTGGGGTGTCCAATTTTCATTCGCTCGCAATGCTAACTCGATTCGTCAGCTCCAGAATCCGGCTGCTTCGCCGCCAACGTATCACTCCGTGATACGTTCTAATTCTGTCGCGCCGCTCGCACACGGAAGTAAATACTCACTTCGTTCGTGCTTCCTTCCTGTGTGTGCTCGCTAAAATTGTTTCAAGAATCTGATGTCGTTTTCGTACAGTAATCTCATGTCGTCGATTTCGTATTTGAGAAGTGCGATACGCTCAAGTCCCACGCCAAATGCAAATCCTGTATATTCGTTTGGATCTATGCCGCACATTTCCAGTACGTGTGGATGTACCATTCCACACCCGAGGATTTCGATCCAACCGGAGCCTTTACAGAAACGACAGCCTTTTCCACCGCATTTGAAACAGGTTACATCCACTTCCGCGCTTGGCTCGGTAAATGGGAAGTGATGCGGACGGAATTTTGTCTTTGTCTCCGGTCCGAACAATTCTTTTGCGAATACTTCTAAAGTTCCTTTTAAATCTGCGAAGGAAATGTTTTTATCGATGACAAGTCCTTCGATCTGGTGGAACGACGGTGAATGTGTTGCATCTACTTCGTCAGAACGGAACACTCTTCCCGGCGCGATCATACGGATCGGAAGTTTGCCCTCTTCCATCACGCGCGCCTGTACCGGAGATGTCTGGGTACGAAGCACAATATCTTTATTAATGTAAAATGTATCCTGCTCGTCTTTTGCCGGATGATCTTCCGGAATGTTCAGTTTCTCGAAGTTATAAAGGTCATATTCTACTTCCGGTCCTTCTACCACTTCATATCCCATACCAACGAAAATTCTCTCTACTTCTTCCAGTGCGATGGTATTTGGATGACGATGTCCTACCATATTTTTCTTAGATGGAAGTGTAACGTCAATGACTTCTTTCTTCATCTGCTCTTCGCGAATTGCACGCTCCATCTTTACTTTTCTTTCTTCCATTACTTTCTCAATGGCTTCTCTCGTCTCATTGACCATCTGACCGACTTTCGGTCTGTCTTCCGGCGCAACATCCTTCATGCCTTTGAGCACCGCTGTAAGCTCACCTTTTTTTCCAAGGTATTTTACACGCACATCGTTCAACTTTTCTGGAAGATCTGCTTGTTCAATCGCTTTTAACGCTTCTTCTTTGATGCTTTGTAATTTTTCTTTCATCTTTTTTTCTCCTTTTTACATATTAGAAAAACCCCGTCCCCAAAAAGGGACGAGGTCTGTATTTACCCGTGGTACCACCCTGATTCCTGCACGCTTCATAATCTTATCTGCCATAATGCAGGCACTCATTTATGCATAACGCGCATCACACGGCATTTCCTACTGATCTGTTAAATCATGTTCAAAAATGCAGCTCACGTGGGAAATTCAATCCCTGCCTGAACCAAAGAAGACTTTCAGCCCATCGATCTTCTCTCTCTAGTGGAAAACAGTTCTCTACTTACACGGTCATTGCTTTTTATTAAAATATTTATATTTGAATACTTTCTTATTGTAACATACGCCCGATAGATGTCAAGACGTAATTTTGCGTTTCCTTCGGACCTCTTAGTTCTTCGCTTTGTCCGTATTCGCCGACAAGTCTGCCTTTTCCTTCTCTGGAAACAGTTTATCATACATCAATACATTAACTTCTCCGCCAAGCAAAATGCTATACATGCAAAAATACATCCAGAGCATAATAAGAACAATGGTTGTAAGACTTCCATACATACTGGAAAATCCCCGGAAGATATCCACATATACGGAAAATATCCACGAAACGATCATCCATCCGATTGCTGCAAAAACCGCTCCCGGGAGCTGTCTTAAAATCTTATCTCTTCTGTTTGGAAGAAATTTATAAATCAGCAGCGAAAAGATCATTAACACAATTGGCGTGATTACAATGCGAACCTCGATCAGCCAATCTGCAACGTTTTTCACTAAAGGTATGTGCTCCGCAATGAAAATATTAAGTGCATTACCGAATACCGATAGCACAAGGAGCAAAATAATCACAAGCAGGAACATCATCGTATAAATCGTTGAACGTATCCGAAGAAATACATAATTTCGGGTCTCTCTGCATCCGTAAATGCAGTTAAGACCGGTCGTAATCGCAAGTACGCCTTTCCCCGCCGACCACAGAGCAACTAAGATTGTAACCGGAATGATACCCATGGACTGGTTGTATACCTGATTAACAATCGTTGTGATCATAGATTCCACAGAAGACGGGAATACACGGATCACAGCGCTCATCACATCCGCCTTCGTAATCGGTGTATAACGAACCAACGTTAACAAAAGAAGTATGATAGGAATCATACACAGCATAAAGAAGTATGCTGTCTGCGCAGCATACGCGCCTACGTGATGATCACTTACCTGATTAATGATCTCTGTAAATTTGGCATAACCTCTTTTCAATCTGTTCATAATGATCTCCTGTTATCTTTTCTCTCTATTGTACCCGATTTTCTTCATTTTGTCTATTCTCGCCAAAACTGTTATTCTACACTCACACGCCAAAACCGTTATTCTACACTCACTCCGGGATAAAAAAGTTCTAAGATTTCCCAGTAATTTTTTCCCTGCTTTGCCATTTCATTTGCTCCGGTCTGGCTCATTCCGATTCCGTGCCCGAATCCACCGCCTTCGATGCAATAGCTGCCTTTTTCTTTCTTAATAGTAAAAAAAGCGCTGGGAAGAAGCTTTCCACAATTTCTCGTACTTCCATCCTGCTTCACAATATCATAGTCTCCGGCAAGTGCAGTTCGTATTTTATTCTCTGTCTCTACCGTCACCGTACACTTACTTCCAACCGCTGTCAATACAAGCGCCACGTCGCCCGCTCCTCGCTTTGTTACCTCCACACTTTTTAGCTCTCCGATATCTTTTCCGGTATTACGGCGGATATTGTCTTCCATTTCCTGCTCTGGGATTTTTGCATGCCAGCGATACCATGGAAGTGCTTTTTCATAATCTCCATCTGTTCCTTTTACATCTACGCTCTGAAGATATCCATTTTCCTCTGATGGCGTGCTCCCCCATGCTTCCGCGTTCGTTGTTCGTCCGCAGGAAGTAGAATAATAGTAAGTTGTCACAATTTTGCCCTGATACCAGACAGTCTGTCCCTTCGTCTCCTCCACCGCCCGGTCTGCCCGCTCGTCCGGCAGAGAATTGCCGTAAACCTGATAATCGGTACTGTCATTGACATGCGCCTCATACTCCGGGTATCCATAGCTTTCCATCTGTCTGTAAGCATAGCTTCTCGCACAGACCGCCTGCGCTTTTAACGCCTCCAGCTCATACGATGCCGGCATTTCACTTGGCACAACACGGCACAGATACGTCTCTATCGGAAGTTCATTGACCACTACAATGCCATCTTCTGCCCTTCGAAGCTCGATAACTCCATTATACGCCGGAACACCGTCTCCCCGCTTCATACTTTCTATCTGTAACACTCCGTCCTTAGCCTCAATTCGTATGTTCCCTTCTGATAATCTCGCATCATCCGCGGCGATCACCACACATTCCCCCGCAGCGATCTGCTCCGTACGATTTCCATAAGTCAATGTCAGCTCACTGTCTGCCCGCAGTCTTACTTCCTTATGTATGATTCCCTGATATCCATTCGTCATAAGCACGACTCGTATCAGCGGATTATCAGAAAGCTCCTGTTTCTCTTCCTCCGGTGTTTTCGAAACCCGGCTATTATTTTTCTCTTCTTTCCCCGAGTGAATCCGATACTTCAGCGTTCTCGCCTGTTCCGGCAGCCACTGACTCCCTACCGCAATCCCAAACGCAGTACACAAAATCAAAAGACTCAGGAAAATATTTCTTTTATAATTTCTCCCCATGACCCTTTAGTCCTTGTCCGTTTTTCTATATATATTACTTGTATGTACAAAAAATGATTCCACTGTATCTTGTCAA
The DNA here is from genome assembly GCA_900543415.1 of uncultured Dorea sp. Lineage (GTDB taxonomy): Bacteria > Bacillota > Clostridia > Lachnospirales > Lachnospiraceae > Dorea_D. Next base: position 21,883 of record UQRE01000009.1, read on the forward strand.
ATGCTTTTTTTGACACAGGAACAGCGTTTCCCATTTCACAAACACATAAAAAGCGGCGCCGTGATTTCTCACGACACCGTTTTATCTTTCGTATTCCCCAAAATGCCGGTTTCTGTATTTTGACTCCTAGCTGCTGCTAGGTGGGTGTCCGCATCTGCTTTTCTGCCTTCCCCTGCATAACTTGGAGGCTTGACATATTACAGAGATATAAGAGTCCCGTTTAAAGTAATGTAGGTTCAAAATAACAGAAGTATCGAACATTCCAGGTTTCCTCTTGAATTATTATAACCCATTTACATGGATTTTACAACCCATATCTTCTTACAGTTCCGGACCTGCTGAAACAAGTGCTTTACCTGCTTCGTTTCCTTCATATTTTGCAAAGTTCTTGATAAATCTTCCGGCAAGATCTTTCGCTTTTTCTTCCCACTCAGAAGCATCTGCATAAGTATCGCGTGGGTCAAGAATTGCAGGATCAACACCCGGAAGCTCTGTTGGAACTTCGAAGTTGAAGTATGGAATCTTCTTTGTAGGAGCGTCTTTGATGTCTCCGTTTAAGATTGCATCAATAATTCCACGAGTATCTTTGATAGAGATACGTTTTCCTGTTCCGTTCCATCCTGTATTTACAAGATATGCTTTTGCTCCGTTTGCTTCCATTCTCTTCACAAGCTCTTCTGCATATTTTGTAGGATGCAGTTCAAGGAATGCCTGTCCGAAACAAGCTGAGAATGTTGGTGTCGGCTCTGTGATTCCACGCTCTGTACCAGCAAGTTTTGCTGTAAATCCAGACAGGAAGTAGTATTCTGTCTGTTCCGGTGTCAATACAGATACCGGTGGAAGTACTCCGAATGCGTCTGCTGACAGGAAGATTACATTCTTAGCTGCCGGTGCTGCAGATACCGGACGTACAATTTTCTCAATGTGGTTAATCGGATAAGATACACGTGTGTTCTCTGTCACGCTCTTATCGTTGAAATCAATCTTTCCTTCTGCGTCCAAAGTAACGTTTTCAAGAAGAGCATCACGTTTGATCGCATTGTAAATGTCTGGCTCAGAATCTTTATCTAAGTTAATAACCTTTGCGTAACATCCACCTTCAAAGTTAAAGATACCGTTGTCATCCCATCCATGCTCATCATCACCGATCAGAAGACGCTTAGGATCTGTAGAAAGTGTTGTCTTACCTGTTCCGGAAAGTCCGAAGAAAATTGCTGTGTTCTCACCATTCATATCTGTATTTGCAGAACAGTGCATGGAAGCAATTCCTTTTAATGGAAGGTAGTAGTTCATCATAGAGAACATACCTTTCTTCATCTCTCCACCGTACCATGTGTTCAAGATAACCTGCTCACGGCTTGTAATGTTAAACATTGCTGCTGTCTCAGAATTTAATCCTAATTCTTTATAGTTTTCAACTTTTGCTTTAGATGCATTGTATACAACGAAATCCGGCTCGAAATTCTCAAGTTCTTCTGCTGTAGGCTTAATAAACATATTTGTTACGAAATGTGCCTGCCAAGCAACTTCCATAATGAAACGGATTGCCATACGAGTATCCGCATTTGCACCGCAGAATGCATCTACTACAAACAATCTCTTACCAGAAAGCTCTTTCAATGCAATCTCTTTACATGTATCCCATGCTTCCTGAGTTGCCGGATGGTTATCATTCTTATATTCATCAGAAGTCCACCATACAGTGTCTTTGGAATTTTCATCCATCACGATGAATTTGTCTTTTGGAGAACGACCAGTGTAAATACCTGTCATTACATTTACTGCTCCAAGTTCACTAACCTGACCTTTTTCAAAACCTTCTAATTCTGGTTTTGTCTCTTCTTCAAATAACACATCATAAGAAGGATTGTACACGATCTCTGTTGTTCCAGTAATACCATACTTGCTTAAGTCGATTTTTGCCATCTTCCATTAACCTCTTTTCTTTCATTTTCAGCGTTGTCATCACTGCCTGTAGCTTAACTCTAATAACAACATTTGTCTTATTATCTCACTACTTTCGGAAAAAGTCAAGAGTTTAACAATCTTTTCTCGAAAGTTTATATTTTTTATTATTCATTTATCTTTGCAATTTTCGGATATATTGTTTCAAAAATTCAATAAAATGCAAGATTCTTTTTTGAATCCTGCATTTTCGTCATTCAATGTCAATTATAATATTTTTTCTACTGTCTCTTTCATATGATCCGCATCACACTCCATACGGTGAAGTACTTTTGCATCTAAAATATCTTTCACGGCTTGTGGCATCGCCACACCGGAAACTTCCTGTAACCTTTCGAGAAGGCTTAACTCATCATATGATTCCCACTTTTTGTCAATGGATGTCATAACGTTTTTTACAAACTTATACGGGCTTGCCGTAGAAGCAATGAGACATTTTTTCCCGTTGTCCTGCTCTTTCTTCCACATCTTGCATACATAGGATGCAACTGCTGTATGCGTATCCAACACATAGCCTGTATCCTCATATACATTTTTTATCTCCTGGGAAGTCTGCATCTCATCCGCATATCCACCTGCAAAATCTGCAAGCTTTACCTTCATCTCATCAGTGATCTCATACCGTCCATCAGTTTTCAGAGCTTCCATCAACTTCCGTGTACACTCAGAATCTTCACCGGTGATCAAATAGATCAGTCGTTCCAGATTGCTTGAAATCAAAATATCCATAGAAGGTGAGGTTGTCAACACAAATGCACGATTCTTATCATATACACCTGTCTTGAAGAAATCAAAGAGCACTCTGTTCTCGTTCGAAGCACAGATTAGCTTAGCGATAGGTACTCCCATCTGTTTTGCGTAATACGCTGCCAGAATATTTCCAAAATTACCTGTAGGTACAGTAACATTGATCTCTTCTCCATCTTCAATCTCACCATATACCAACAGCTTCGCATAAGCATAAACATAATAAACCACTTGAGGTACAAGGCGTCCGATATTGATTGAATTTGCAGAGGACAACTGAAATCCTTTTTCATTTAACACTTCCGCAAATGCCTCATCCTCGAATAATGCTTTTACACCGCTTTGCGCATCATCAAAATTACCATGGAGGGCAGCCACATCTACATTACTTCCCTTCTGCGTGATCATCTGAAGCTTCTGCACTTCGCTGACTCCGTCTTTCGGATAAAATACAATAATTCTCGTCCCTTCCACATCTGCAAAACCTGCCATTGCAGCCTTACCTGTATCTCCCGATGTGGCAGTCAGGATCACGATTTCATTTTCCACGTGATGTTTCTTCGCAGATGTTGTTAAAAGATGAGGCAAAATGGATAGCGCCATATCTTTAAATGCGATCGTTGCTCCATGGAACAATTCCAGATAATATGCGTCTCCCGCTTTCACAATAGGCGCGATCTCCTCGGTATCAAACTTACTGTCATATGCTTTCCTGATACAATCTTTTAATTCTTCTTCCGAAAAATCCGTCAAGAACTGTTTCATAACTGTATAAGCGGTTTCCTGATATGTCATCTTACTCAACGCTTCCATTGACACGTCAAGCTTTGGTATTTGTTCCGGTACAAACAAACCTCCGTCCGGTGCAAGACCGGTCAGGATCGCCTCCGATGCAGTCACACGCAAATCAGAATTTCTTGTACTTTTGTAATGTAGATTCATGTTTTTCTCACCCTTCTATAATTAATTTGCTTTTCTGAACAGGATGAACAGCACTGCACTTACTGCCATCAAAATCGGATAAAACAGATATGGCATAATTGCAAATGGAGTCAGTCCCGTCAGACTTGCCGCTGATAAAAGCTGTGCTCCGTAAGGAATCATTCCCTGTCCTACCGACGTAAAAATATCAAGCAGGGAAGCAGATCTTCTTGAAGAAATGTCAAATTCTTCACTGATTTCCTTAGCGATCGGTCCTGCCATAACAATTGCCACCGTATTATTCGCTGTACACATATCCACAAGCAGAGACAAACCGGCAATTCCAATCTCTCCGCCTTTTTGTCCTTTGATGCTCTTCTTGATCAAGTTCAGAATAAATTGAATACCCCCAAACTCTTTAACCAATGACACAATACATGCCACTACAATCGAGATGACTGTAATATCATACATTCCTGTCACACCTTCACCTACAGCGGCAAACATATCACCTACTGCAAGACTTCCGGTTGCCACTCCGACAATCAGTGAAATCACTGTTCCGCTGATCAGCACCAGAAATACATTAATACCAATCAATGCTCCTACCAATACCAATACATAAGGAACTACGCGCCAGATATTGTAAGTCAGTTCTTCGGCTAATTTAAAATTACCGTTCCTCGTAATAAAGAAAAATAACACGATTGTAACAATTGCCGCCGGAAGTACAATAAAAAAGTTCTCCCTGAATTTATCTTTCATCTCACATCCCTGTGTTTTTACCGCTGCAATCGTAGTATCTGAGATCATAGACAGATTATCACCAAACATCGCACCGCACACAACGGCACCGATACAAACCGCTAATGAAAATCCCGTCTTTTCACTGATTCCTACTGCAATCGGAGCAAGCGCTGCAATCGTCCCCATAGATGTTCCCATAGATACAGAAATAAAACAGCCGATGATAAACAGACCCACGACAGCTACCTTAGCCGGAAGAATCGATAAGCCCAAATTAACGGTACTCTCCACACCGCCCGCTGCTGTAACTGCTCCTGAAAATGCTCCTGCGCACAGGAAGATCAAGCTCATAGTAATGATATTTTCATTTCCAACTCCTTTAGAAATAATAGAAATCTTCTCATCAAAGCTCAATCCTCTGTTCTGGCAGAATGCCACAAACAAAGCGATCAGAAATGCCACAATCGCCGGCATTGCATAGAAATCTCCTGTTATCACTCCTGACCCTAAAAAGATCACCAAAAACACACCGATTGGCAGCAAGGCTGCCGCGTTACTCTTCTCGTTTCCCATCCCAATATCCTCTCTTACCTTTTACTTGTTACTTATTATTGATTCTTTTTTCCATTTGTATAGTTTACCAGACCGCCTGCCTGAATCAACTTCTGCATAAACTCAGGAAATGCCTGTCCCTGAAACTCTGTCCCCTTTGTCCGGTTATAAATCTTTCCACTATCGAAATCGACTTCTACTTCATCTCCTGCCTCAATGCCTTTTGCCGCTTCCGGGCATTCAATGATCGGAAGCCCGATATTGATCGCATTGCGGTAGAAGATTCTTGCAAAAGTCTCTGCGATCACGCAGCTAATCCCTGCAGTCTTAAGACACAGCGGTGCATGTTCTCTGGAAGAACCACATCCAAAGTTCTTATTCGCAACGATCAGATCTCCCGGTTTTACCTTTTCTGCAAATTCAGGATCAATGTCTACCATTGCATGACTGGCAAGCTCTTTCGCATCAAAAGAATTCAAATATCTTGCCGGAATAATCACATCAGTATCTACGTTATCACCATATTTAAATACATGTCCTAAAGCTCTCATTATCTGTCACCTACTTTCTCAGGATTTGCAATATATCCTGCAATCGCACTTGCAGCTGCCACTTCCGGAGACGCAAGATAAATCAGCGAATCCACATGTCCCATTCTTCCGACAAAGTTGCGGTTGGTCGTTGATACACATTTCTCTCCTGCCGCCATGACACCCATATGTCCGCCCATGCAAGGACCGCAGCTTGGGGTGTTGACCGCGCATCCGGCATCAACAAAGATATCCATCAGCCCTTCCTGAATACACTGCTTATAGATTTTCTGAGTAGCCGGAACAACCATAACCCGCACATCTTCATGGACCGTATGTCCTTTTAAGATTGCCGCTGCCTTTCTCATATCTGAAATTCTTCCATTTGTACAAGAGCCTATCACCACCTGATCGATCTTGATCGGCTCCATGGCTTCAATCTCATCAATTGTCTTCGCATTTCCCGGAAGGTGCGGGAATGCAACTGTCGGACGAACTTCAGACAGATCGATCTCCACAACCTCGTCATAGAGCGCATCTTCATCCGCTTCGTACACTTTGTAAGACTTCTTCGTATGCTCTTTCAAATATGCCTCGGTCAATTCGTCTACCGGGAAGATACCATTCTTCGCTCCTGCCTCGATAGCCATATTTGCCATCGTAAAGCGGTCATCCATCGTAAGATTTGCAATTCCCTCTCCGGTAAATTCCATAGATTTATAAAGAGCTCCGTCTACACCGATCTTGCCGATAATATGTATGATCACGTCTTTGCCGCTGACATATGGAGACAGTGCTCCCTTCAACACAAATTTAATCGCACTTGGAACCTTGAACCATAATTCTCCTGTCGCCATTCCTGTAGCAATGTCTGTTGTGCCGACACCTGTGGAAAATGCGCCCAGTGCGCCATACGTACATGTATGCGAATCCGCTCCGATAATACACTCTCCGGCAGCAACCACGCCTGCTTCCGGCAGGATTGCATGCTCTACACCGGATTTTCCCTGTTCAAAATACCATGATAACCCTTGTTCTTTCGCAAATTCACGAATTGCCTTCGAATTCTCAGCCGATTTAATATCCTTGTTGGGTGTGAAATGATCCGGCACAAACACCACTTTATCTTTATCAAATACCGTATCTGACATCTGCTTTAAAATCGGCAGCGCCATCGGTCCGGTAATATCATTTGCCATAACCACATCCAGCTTCGCTTCAATCAATTGTCCTGCTTCTACCTGATCAAGCCCTGCATGAGCAGCCAATATTTTCTGCGTCATTGTCATTCCCATCACGACAACCTCCTGTTCTCTTACTTAGTCTTACGTGATATTCTACCACAGATAAATAATACAGTGCAAGAAAGAATAGAAATTACAATAAGAACCATCAAGTTCCCTTCATCTCCGGTCTTTACCGGAGCGGTTTTTTCCACTTTTCGTGTAATTTCTTCCGGTTCCTCCGGCACAGGCAGTTCCGGCTCTTTCGGCTCTTCCGGTTCCTCTGGTTCTTTTGGCGGTTCTTCCTTCGGCTTTTCCGGCTCTTCCACTTCAACCTTTTCCTCATCTTCTTTTTCTTCACAATTGTCACTTCGGACGATGACATGATTATGAATTTCTTTTTCGCTCACAGATTCATCCGTGATCACAACTTGATACTCTACCGTATATTTTTCTCCTGTATGGATGCTCTGCAAAAACTCTCCCGCATGAATCGTATAAGAATTTCCTTGAACTGAAATAACTGCATCTGACACAATGCTTTGATCTTCATCTAATAGAACAATAGAATTTTTCTGAAGTTTGACCCCTTCGGTCAGAATTGTATCTGTGATCACTACATTTTTGGCAACCGCATGCTCAATCTGCTGTGTCACATCAATCGTATAAGTAATTATATCTCCCACTTGAAATTTTTTATCCGATTTATCCGCCTGCTTATCAATCTCCAATTCTCCTTCTGGTATCCATGTGATCGACAGAGCAGTCGGCGGTTCTTTGGCTTCGATAAGCTCGCCCGTTCCAAGATGTTGTCCGTCGCCTCCGGTACTTACAACCAGACTCCTCCATTTTTGCCTATTCTTTCCGTACAGATTTCCCGTTGCCCAGCTTTTTCCATTATAATCCGCTGCATCTGCTGTAAAATATATGACATCCTCTCCAGAAACACTTACCTTCCCCGTCTTCGTTGTTCCCTTAGTCTTATTAACAAGTGATACTCCGGACGGAAGTGTAAGCTCCAGAGAGTTACTTTTATCTCCTTGACAGATCAGCTCGCCCGTTCTCTGCACACGCTCCTCCGGTGCAAAATAGGCATTCAATTCCGTTTTAGAAAACTGCATTCCCGGGCTTGGAACATCCGGCAGACTTCGTATCTTCTCTGTACATGCAATGACAAGTTCCTGCATAGGTTTGCTTAACCCTAAAAAAGCATCACTTTTCCGGTCACATCCATCATAAATATAAGACAAAATGCAATGCGACAGACAATATGCCTGATCCGCTTTCTTCCAAGCTTCCGGAAAAGCCGGTTTTATATATGTTTCATAACCCGGTCCATTATATAAGTAATAAAGGGCTTTACTGATCAGACTTCCGTCATCCAGAAGCTCTGCCTGAAATGTTCCGTCATGAGGAGAAGATTTCTTCGGTTCCAGACAGTAGCCAAGCTTACCATTTATGTAATAATAAAATGTAGAATACCCTTCATAAAACACTTCTTCTCCCCTCTTCAAAGACACCTCTTCTGCATGTGCCTCCTCACCGTATATACCCGCACACAAAATCATGCAGGCGATCGCTAAAATACACTTTCCCCATAAGGAATTGCTTTTGTTCATATGGTTCCTCCTTATTTTCTCTAAAATAATCCGTATCTAAAAAGTTACAAAAACACTATCCTCCTTCCCTATAAACTATTATCTCGTGTTTGGAAATTTGGGATGACATTTCCCAGTGGGGATTCCCCCTTGAATCGTTTGATAAAAATAGAATTTCTTTCGACGAGTGTCCTTATCATATAGATTTTTCTCACTAATGTCAATACAGATTTCAAGAGTCGTAAAGATTCGGCACATATAACAAAAATCCATTCATTTTTTCGTCAAAAAAACAGTTCCGATAAGAACACTTTCTTACCGGAACTGTTGAAATCAGATCGTTCGTTTCTTTTTCATTTCCTGAAGATACGGAATCTCGATTGGATCAATCGGATCCATTGGATTCTCCACATCTCCTTTCTTTCTTCTCTTATATCTTTTTGCCAGTTCTCCGCCTTTATTATAAAACCAGAAAGAATATGCCAGAATCTTGCTGGCTTTTCCTATTCTATCTTTCGTCGTCTTATCATAGAGCGTTCCGCCAACCTCAATCGGGACTTTTCTTCGAATCAGAGAAATCAATTCTGTCTCACAGGTAACCCTCTCCGGAAGAATCGTATAGCCCTTCGATACACAATCAATTTTATGAGCATCACTTCCGCCAATCCCCGGCTTTTTGTACTTCTTAGCCAGCTTCATGGCACCTTCGTTAGAAGCTTCCGGCTCACATGCATTAAAAGCTTCAATAAAATCAAAGCGTTTAATAAGCTCCGGTGATTTGAAAAACCGCTTTGTGTTCGTAAAACTCATGTACTTCTCTCCACAAGGATGTGCCGGTCCTAGAATTCCTCCATTCTTATGGACAAAATCAATCAACACCGATACCGGAAGACCGCGGATCTCAAGAAGCCGCATCTTCACTCCCTCCGGCATAATGCAGATAATATGTCCCGCATCACAGGTGTCATATTCAATTCCTTTTAAAACGACAAAATCCTCATGAACTTGTCCCTTCATTTGATACTTCCAATGTCGGTATCCCTTGTAGGTATCGTGATCTGTAATCAGCATTCCGTCAAAACCATTTGCTTTCAGCTTAGTGATATATTCATCCAAGCTTACCTTACTATCCACCGAACCTTCTTTTACATGGCAATGCATATCCAGCTTCATAAGTAAGCCTCCTTCACTGTCTTCTTAACTATTATTATATCACATCTGCTCTAAAATACAACCAATGTCAGTCATCCGTTCAAATTGCTCTTTTACTGTCTGACGACAAGTAAATAATCCCTCCAAGGACACACCAGCATACCAAACAAACCATATTTGGAAGCTCTGTCTGCGAAAAGCCAAATACAAACATTATCATTACCTGCAACATAAGACAACCAATCACAACGATATTCCGAATCTTTTTCATAAAAAATACACCTCTCCTTCTATAGTTTCAACTATAGCAGAAGAGGTGTGTCATAAACCGGACTCTACTTATCCGTTTCATCGTCTTCTTCAAAATCGTCTAATACAAGCCGCGCTTTTTCTACTTCTGACTCCACAGAATCCTGTTCTTTAATAATGGCTGCCTGTTTCTTTTCTCTTTTTCCGATCTTTCTGGAATGCATCATAAATTGAATGATCATTCCCACAATAGAAATTGCCACTGCAATGCCAATCGTAATCAACAAATTACCTTCTAAACCTGTCGCTGCCACAATAGCTAGCGATGCATCTACAGCTCCCCAAATAGCTGTCACTACAATAACAAGCGGCTCTACAAAAATTGCTGATAATATAGCAACTACCAATGCTACTGCCGCAAAAATGATCAACATTATATTTGTTATATTATTCCCTGCAAATATAATTGTTGTAGTAAGTCCAAACACCGTCACAAGCACCATAAGGAACACACCCATCCGATATAAGAAAAATGACAATGCCGCCAATACTACTGCACATCCCAATGTAACGATCGCCACTGTAATTCCGGACCATCCCAGTATATTTGAAATAATCAATCCGATACCGGCTCCTAAAACAAACCCCACAATCGTTGTAAGTACACGTACCAATTTCAGTCCGAAAAAACTTATTAAAAGTCCAATAATAATAGTAGCCACTAACACTTCCATCGTCTGTCCGACATTTAACATTGTATTACCCATATCCATAACTTCATTCATATACTATCTCTCCTTCTGTCCCTTAATTAATTATTATTGCTCTTTTGAATATATGATTCCAAGAACTGAATCCCTGTAAATTCATTTTATACGATTTTTTCGCATATGTAAAGATGGGCATTCTATGATCCGATTTTCCAAAAAAAGAACACCACCAATTTTCATCAGGGTGTTCTTCTCGACATTCTCTAGAACGCAACTGCTCCGGTATCAATACCGTTAATTACATAATATACAGCGCCCTCTTCTGGTTTTATGTAAAGATCAATTGTTTTAATGTCTGCTACTTTTCTGCCTGATTTTGTCCATGCTTTCTTTACTGCTGCGATCATGTCTTTTTCTTCTACCTGTTTTCCATAATACTCAACAACTGCTTTTACTTTGATATCTTTTTTAGCAGTCGTCTTTTTCGCTGGTGCTTTTTTTGCAGGAGCTTTTTTCTCAACCGAAGCTTTTGTCTCTTCTTTTACTTCCTGTTTTGTCTCCGCTTTTACTTCTGGTTTTACTTCAGTCTTTACTTCTTGCTTCTCTTCGGTAATATTAGCTGCTGCTTTTTCTGTTGTGGAAGTCTTCATCGGCTCTGTCTTTTTCACTGTCTCTGCCTTTACTGGTGCTGTTTTTACAGTTCCGGTCTTCTTAGTTACTACTGTTGCTTTTTTTCTAGCCATGATAATTCCTCCTTAAGCTACCGAAACACTTTTTCTCATTCCGGTCTTGAACCATTATAGCACATTGTAATAAAATTGCAAGAATTGCAAAAACATTCCTGCAACAGACGCTGTTGCAACAAGTGTCAGTAAGATTCGAAAATTCTCTTTTTTGTCTGAATTCATTTTAAATAAAACGATCAATCCGACTCCTGCTCCGGTACACAGACCGGAAACGACCGATGCAAAAGAGATCGCTCCGCTCAAATACAGCTGTGTCAAAATCACGGATGCTGCACAATTCGGAATCAGCCCGATGATTGCTGCGATGATTGGCTGAAACACCGTATTCCCAAGAAGAATCTCTGATAATTTCTGAATCCCCAGTAATTCAATGGCAAAATTTAAGATCAGATTAAAGACAAATAAATAAGCGAAGATACGGAAGGTGTGACCAATCGCTTCTCTGACCACTTCCATTTTAGAAGACCGCACTGTTTCCCTCGTCTTTATATGCACGTTTTTTTCTGTTCGGACAATGTATTTTTGCATGACACCGTCCACAAAATACCCTGCTGCAACTGCAATCACAACCTTAACTGCCAGAAGCCGGATAATCTCTCCTGCACGTCCCGGATTTGCCATAAGAATCAACACCGCCTCATCAGATGTAGCGGTAAACACAGCAATCAATGTTCCTGCCGACAAGACGCCTCCTGCGTATAAATTGGCTGCCAACACTGAAAAACCACACTGCGGAACACAACCAAGCACCGCGCCGACAACCGGTCCTGCTTTCCCGACTTTTTTAAGCAATTTTCCCGACATTCCCCCGGAATAATACTCCAGAAATTCTATCAGCAAAAATGCAAAAAATAAAAACGGAAGCATTTTGATACTATCTAAACATGTTTCTATTACTATTTCCATCTAATCAAAACTCCTTAAATAAGAAGGGGAATTATAACAATTCCCCTTCTCGTCTTACTCATTATTTTATCTTTTGAAGCCTATTCTTTCATCTTTCTCCGACAAATTGCTTCCAGTACATCCACCGTACCTTCCACACCGAGTTTGCTGACATTTAGCAACATCTGATGTGCTTCGATGCTTCCCCAGTCAGAACCTGTGTGAAATTCATAATAGCTCTTTCTCTCGCGGTCGATCCGTTTGATCTTGTCTGCTGCTTTTCTCTCTGACAGATCATAGCGCTGCGCAATCCGTTTGATCCGGTCTTCTTTCTCTGCGTAAATGAAAACATTCAGACACTCAGCCTGATCTTTCAGCACATAATCCGCGCATCGTCCTACCATTACACAGGAACCCTTTGCCGCCAGTTTCCGGATAATCTCGCACTGAAGATCATAGACCTGTTCATTCAGCGGCTGTGTACATTCCACTGCTTGAAAGGATGAGGAATAATCAAGCGGGGCAAGCACATACCCTGTCAGAAAACTATTCAGTGTTGTCTCGTCCACTGTTTGAACAGTGGCCTCCCGAATCCCAAGTTTCTCTGCCGCCATTCTCACAAGATTATTGTCATACAACGGAATATCAAGCCTCTCCGCCAGAAGATTTCCAATCTCGTGTCCACCACTTCCGAATTGACGTCCAATCGTAACAACTACTTGCTTTGCCATACAGATCCCTCCTCGTCTGAACAACAGCTATTCATTTGGTTTCTGATAGAATCTGCCCGCTACCTGTTCTGTCTTCATTACATTGACAAACGCATGCGGATCTACCTCCTGTATTACGCTTAACACTTTTTTTATCTCTGCACTTGAAACAACGGAATATACGATCTTTCTCTCCTTATGCTCGTAGTAGCCTTCTCCCTCCATGATCGTCGCACTGTGATGTGTGGTCTTGGAAATTCCTTCATATACAGCGCCCGCATGATCTGTCACAACAAATATCGTATGCTGCTGGTATTTCTTATAGAGTATGTGAACAACCTGCGTAGACGTATACTGGAAAATAATGGAATACAATGCTTTATCCCATCCGAATAACACACCTGCGATTGCAAGAATCACTACATTCAACCCTAAGATCATGTTCCATGAGTCGATTCCCTTGCGATCAGATAAGAAAATTGCAATGAAATCCGTTCCCCCTGTTGTGGCATTTACCGCAAGACAAAGGCTGATAACAAGACCATTGATCAATCCTCCGAATATACTGATCAGAAGCGTATCATAAGTAATCGCATAACCCGGCAGTATATCTGTAAGCGCACCGCTTAAAACGATCATCAGACAGGAATATAACGTGAACTTCTTACCGATAAACCGGAATCCAATGTATACCGGTATAGAGTTGAGCACCACATTGACAACCGTATACGGCAGTGTAATATGGAAGAATAATTCCGCACTTCTCTGAATCAAAAGCGTAAGTCCCGTGGCACCTCCCGGATACAAACCTCCCGTCCGCACAAATGATTTAATATTCAGTGCCATGATCACTGAAGCCAGACACACAACGAACAGTCTTTTCAAGTCTTCTTTTGCATTAAATTTCATGATTGCCTCCCCAAGCTACATTCCAGTTTCATTCATGAAACTTATATATATTATACTACAAAATGTTCTCAAGTGGAACACCTGTAAAAATTTAATTTGTACACCGGTACAACGAATCGTAAATCTTCGCCGTACTAGTCTCCTCCCATCAGCACAAGCGCTGCGCTGATACACGCCATTGCAACACAGTCTTTCTTTTGCAGTCTTTCTTTCAAAAACAGGAAATTTACAACATTTACAAATAAGATCACACCCACACTGTACACCGGATACACAAGAAATGCCGGAAGCCTAAGAACCGATTTCAACAAAAACATCGTACTCAAATAATTAAAGCTTCCCATAACAAGTCCATAGATCACTTCTCTGTATGAAGGCCATTCTTTTGTATACACCATCCACACAACGCTTAAAATTAATGCGATCACAAAAGTATAAAATAAGAAGTGGCTCTCATACCGGTGATTTCCATAGCGTTCAAATATTTTAGACATCATATCCGCACAGCCGCCGGATATCAGGAGAAATACAAGCCAGATCTTGCTGTTTGCTTTCTCTTTGTCTGCGCGCCCCTGTATATTTAAAATCAAGATTGCCGCAAGAGCCAGTGCCACTCCAACCCACTGAAGCCTGCCCGGATATTCCCCAAACAAAAATATAGAGAGTACTGTAGGGACAAGTACTCCCATATGGCTGAATGAAGCTGATATTGTCGTTCCATTCTTCCGTATATTCACTTGCTGAAGAAGCAATGTCCCCAAATACAGACACCCATTGATGATACTGAGCACAAGAACAAATGCCTGTCCATCTGCCGCCGGATAGAGATGCTTATCCGGGAGAAAATAAAAACACCAGAACACAGATGCTATGTAATTGACCACTGTGACCGACTTCATTCGTCCGCTGTGTTGCTCTGCATAGCGGATAGACAGTGACACCCCACTGCTGCATAAAATTGCTAAAACAAGATAAATCATTCCTTTTTATAACTCCGTTTCTTTACTTCCTAGAAAAAATATGTTTTAAAAATACATACATCACAATTCCAAAAGCCATCAGATACCCAAAGGCTCCAAGTGCCGGAATCCCCCAGATCTTCGGAGTCATATTTGTTGTACATATGATACTGGAGCTAATAAGAAGCGCCATAACCCAGAGTCCCATGACAACATTTCTGACCAGTCTCCGAAGAAGTCTCTCTAACTCGTGCGAGGCATGGAGATCCAGATTGATCTTTGTCTGCCCCTTCAAGTATCCTTGCAAAATGTCATTGACCAGAGAGGGAATCCCCACTGCTTTGTGAATGGACCGATAGAGATTTTTACCTCCATCTTTTAATTCTTTCTTCCAGTTTTTCTCTTCCAAAAGTTTCCCTGCAATATGTCTGGATGCAATTTCCACCATATTGATCTTTGGCGCAATATCAGCGAGCACCCCCTCCATATGCGTAAGTCCTCTTGCAAGCATGGTCAGACCGTGCGGCATGATGATCTTATTTTCTTTCATAACCTCCATAAGGCTCATCATGACTTCTGCCACATCAATTTCTCCCAGATCCATTGTTCCGTACTGGGACAGAAGATTGCTGATATCATCATAGAGGCAGCTTTGATCCGGCTTCTCCCTGAACCCACCAAGAGCCATGACAACATCCTGAATCTGTCCTACATCCGAGGTTGCAATCCCTTCAATCGCCCGTCCGATCAATTCACGATCCCGTTCCGTAAGTCTGCCCATCATCCCCATATCAATCCAGATAATCTTTCCATCCCGTATCTTTACATTGCCCGGATGGGGATCAGCATGAAAAAATCCATCATCCATAACCTGTTTGATATAGTGATCCACCAGCTTCATTCCGATTTCTTCCAAATCGTAGCCCTGTTCCAGAAGCCATTGTTTATCATCAATGCTGCAGCCATCAATTTGTTCCATAACAAGAACTGCATGATTCGTATACTCATCATACAGCTTCGGTACTCCAACAAAGGCTACTTCTTTATTCCTCTGTGCAAATTCTTTCATATTTGCCGCTTCCGTGAGAAAATTCATCTCTTCTCTCGCTACATCCCACAGTTCGTCCAGCACCATATCAAGATCCACCATATCTTTGATGCTCACTGGCGGAAGCAGTTTTACCGCCCGGTGAAGAAGCCCGATATCACGCGCCATCACTTCATAGATCCCTTTGCGCTGAACCTTTATCACAACCGGCTCTCCGGTTTCAAGGCGGGCGCGATGAACCTGCGCAATAGATGCTGAGCCGATCGGGGTCTTTTCAATCTCTGAAAATATTTCCTGCCACGGACAATGATAGGCCTCATAGAGAACTTCTTCCACTTCCGCAAATGGCATCGGAGCAACCTCCGACCGGAGACGCATCAATTCATCACAATACCGCTTGGGCAGAATATCCGAATGTAACGACATAATCTGTCCAAGCTTAATAAAGGTAGGTCCTAAATCTTCTAATATAAGTCTCAGCTTCTCCGGAGATACTCCCCTTGTGATTCCGTGTTTTTTCAGCACTTCTGTCATTTCTCTAAGCCGGGCTCTGTATTCCCTTGATTCCTGACTGCTCATTTAAGAAGTCTCTCCTTCAATGCCTCTATCTGTTCCGGCGTCATTTTCTCCAATAATTTATCCAGCTCTTCTACAGGATCTGCTTTCTCGGTATTTTTAACATTCTCTTCCACTGTCTTTTTAATGTTATGTTTCAGTTCTTCATTCAAAGCTTTCCCCTGCTCTACGGTAAGCTCTCCTTTTTCCACTAAGTCGTCCAGAATTTCTTTTGACTTCTCTACCGTAGTTGCCGCAGCGCCGACTCCTGCCAATAATAATTTTTTTACGTTTTCTCCTAATCCTTCCATACCACATGCTCCTCTCTGTTTTCAAGTATTATTTTAAAAAGCTTACGAGTTTTGGAACAAAAATAAGAAGCCCTGCCATAGCTGCCATGACAGCAGCAATCAGCACCGCCCCTGCCGCCGTATCCTTTGCAAGCTTTGCAAGTGGTTTCTTGTCTTCTGTCACAAAATCTACCACCGCTTCAATGGCGGTATTTACAAGCTCCAGAGACAGAATGAGACCAAACAACACCAGGCAGATGCACCACTCCGTGACAGAAATATGAAACAGAACACCTGCCACGATCACACACACCGCCGCAAAGCAGTGAATCTTCATATTCCTCTCCCCTCGGATTCCTGCAAAGATTCCTTCAAATGCATATCCAAAGCTCTTATACAATGGATTCTTCCCGGTTTTCTTCATCTCATTCACCCTCTTGTCCAAGATTTATTCTTATTATACTACGATTGGAAACAAAAGTGCATTTTTTCAGATATTTTTAATAAAATAGTTCTAATTTCCACATTCGATGCTGATTTCATTGAACAGTCCAAGAAGCTGTTCCACAGACAGGTTCTCTTTTTCTTCCCCTTTTTTATCCAGAATTACATTTCCCTGATGCATCATCAGCAATCGGTTTCCATATTCTACGGCGTATCTCAGATTATGGGTGACCATGATTGTTGTGAGCTTTTTTTCTCTTACAATCTGTTCTGTAAGCTCCATGATCCGATCTGCCGTTTTCGGATCTAATGCGGCTGTATGTTCATCCAGAATAAGGAAATCAACCGGCGTCATCACAGACATCAGAAGCGCCATAGCCTGACGCTGTCCGCCGGACAACGCTCCTACTTTCACATTTAGTTTATCCTCCAAACCAAGATTTAATTTTCTTAATTCTTCCCGGTAGGCATCGATTCTTGCTTTATTTGTCCCTTTGGTAAGACCGAAGCATTTTCCCTTATGATCTGCAAGAGACAGATTCTCCAAAATCGTCATGGAAGGACAGGTTCCCATTGCCGGATTCTGATATACCCTGCCAATTTTTCTATTTCGTTTATACTCTTTTTCTTTCGTAATATCCCTTCCCTGCATCAAGATCTGCCCGGATTCTACCGGAATGCTTCCACAGATAATATTGAGCATAGATGTCTTACCGGAACCATTACTCCCAACAACCGATACAAATTCTCCTTCTTCTATTGTCAGATCAAATCCATCAAAGAGGCACATCTCATTTACCGTGCCGGAATGATAATATTTATTGATATTTTTTAATTCAAGCATGTTATTCCGCCTTTCTTTTTCTCTCCATACTCAATATCAGAATCACCAGAAACAGAACCGCTGTGATCAGCTTCATTGCATTCGGCTCAAAATTCTTTAATGCCACAGCAACACACGCCTTATAGATCACGGAGCCTGCCAACACTGCTGTCGTTGTCTTCACCACAGTGAGCTTCCTGAAAATGCTCGTTCCGATGATCACGCTTGCAAGCCCAATGACAATCGCTCCTGTTCCCATAGAGATTTCAAATACGCGCTCCTCCTGTGCAAAAATGCAACCGGCAAGAGCAGTAAGGCCATTGGCAAGCGCAAGCCCGAGAATCTTCACATTTCCCTGATCTTTTGCCAGCGCAGTTACAAGCGCATCATTGTCTCCCGCCGCTCTTAAGAGATACCCGGACTTTGTCTTAAGATAAAGGTCCAGAAGGATTTTGCAGATTACCGCCAACAGAAGCACGATCAACAATGTACTGTATGGTTTCACAGCATCCGGAAAATATTCGGACACGCAATCATTTCTAAAGATTGTTTTCTGTGAAAAAAGCGGTACATTGGACGTTCCTGCAATATAGAGATTGATAGACCAAAGCGCGGTCATCATAATAATTCCTGATAACAGATCCCTGACTTTCCCTTTCACATGAATGACACCGGTACACACTCCGGCAAGCGCACCCGCCAAAAAAGATGCCGCAAGTGTGAGAAACGGAGAAATTCCTCTTGTGAGAAGTGCAGCTGTAACAGCTGCACCCAGAGGGAAACTTCCATCTACTGTAAGATCCGGAAAATCCAATATTTTATATGTGATATACACTCCTAATGCCAGAATTCCATAAATCAAACCCTGCTCGATAATCGTTATTACAAAATCCATGAATCTGCCTCCTGCTCTACTCTGCAGTAATCTCACTGAAATTTTCTACTGCATTTTTTAATAAATCTTCCGGAACTGTAATTCCAAGATCTGAAGCTACTTTTGCATTTACATAGAAGCCCGGCTCTGTAATGGTCTCAAAATTCAATTCAGAAGCTTTTTTCTCACCCTTTAATACCTGTGCTGCCATCTTACCGGTCTGTTCTCCAAGAGCAATGTAGTCAATTCCTTCTGCTGCCAGACAGCCGATCTTCACCTGTTCGATCTCACTTCCAAAGACCGGGATCTTCTTCTCATTTGCCTTATCTAAGATTGTGTTCAAAGAAGATACTACGGTATTGTCTGTCAGGTTTGTCATACAATCCACCTCACTTAACAGTTCATCTGCTGCCAGCGGAATGTCTGCGGTTGCCGTAATTCCTTTGGTCACCAGCTGGAACCCATAGTCTCCTGACAACTTTTCGTACTCTTCAATTGCAGATACAGAATTTGCTTCGCTGGTCGTATACATGATTCCAAGCTTCTTCGCATCCGGAAGCATCTGCCGCATCATCTGAAGCTGTGCTTCAATCGGAAGCTTATCGGAAGTACCTGTAACCTCACCTGCCGGCGCCCCTTCTTCATCCGCAAGCTCTGCCGCCACCGGATCTGTCACTGCTGTGTAGATAACCGGAATCTCAGAATCCATTGCTGCGTTATAGGCACTTTGTGCTGCCGGAGTTGCAATTGCACAGATCATGTCTACCTGATCTGATACAAAGCTATCAGAGATCTGTCCTGCTGTTCCCATATCTGCCGCTGCATTTTTATATTGCACAGTCAGATTCTCACCCTCTGTAATTCCCTCACTTGCAAGTCCCTTAAGGAATCCTTCCCGGCAGTTATCAAGAGAGCCATGCTCCGCAAACTGCTCGATTCCAATAGTATAGCTTTCCTTACCATCCATAGTTTTCTCTTCGGATTGCTTAGAACACCCTGTTGCTGCTACTGTCATCATTGCCAAAGTTACCACTGCTGCTACTACTTTTTTCTTCATAATTTCATTCTCCTTTTTACTGCTGTTTTACACATCTTACTGTACTGCTACGATCTGTTAGGAGAGAAAATGTTCGGGACCGGTGTGCGGATAATAACAGAATTTCCTATAAAGTAAAAAACCGCCTCAAACCTTACGGTTTGAGACGGTAATAATTAAAATTATTATTATCGCGGTACCACTCAAATTGACGAATCGTCCACTTTCTCATGTACTAACATACACTCCTGATTGATAACGGGTTCGGTTCCCGACAAGTCCTACTCTTCTCGCTCCTGTACGGAATAAGAATTTCAGCCTGCCCTCGAAAGGCCATTCACTTATCTGCTTCATACAGCAATCCCACCACCTGCTGTTCTCTGGAATGTCACGTAATAAGCTACTCTTCTTTCTCAACGGTTTTTTTATTTATGTTCATCACTTTACTGCATGAAATTGAATTTGTCAATACTTTTTTCAAATTCTTTTTTTATTTTCTGTAACAGTTCAGCCATGCACAAAGTCACAAAAATCTGAGTTCAAACTATAGGAACATACCGATCTGATATACTGCAAAAGCAGCAATCCACGCAATCACACATTGTCCAATCACCATGAGTGTTGCCCATTTTCCTCCAAGCTCACGCTTCACAGACGCAATCGCAGCCACACAAGGCGTATAAAGAAGGCAGAATACAAGAAGCGAACCTGCCCCCACAGCGGTAAGCGTACTCTGTAATGCTTCTGTACTTCCAAATAATACTGTCAGGGAAGACACCACACTCTCCTTCGCCATAAATCCTGAGATCAGCGCAGTCACGATCCTCCAGTCTCCAAAACCGGTCGGGACAAATATAGGAGCAAGCACCCCCGCAAAAAGCGCAAGAATACTGTTTTTTGAATCCGACACCATATTCAGACTTGTATCAAAATTCTGCAAGAACCAGATCAAAATCGTCGCTAAGAAGATGACCGTAAATGCTCTCTGGAGGAAATCTTTTGCCTTATCCCACAGCAAATGCAGCACATTTTTTGCCCCCGGCAATCGATAATTCGGAAGCTCCATAACAAACGGAACCGCCTCACCTTTGAAGGTTGTCTTTTTGAAGATCAACGCCATCACAATTCCCATTACAATTCCAAATACATAGAGGACTATCATAACAAGCGCGCCTCTTCCCGGGAAAAATGCCGCAGTAAAAAATGCATAGATTGGGAGCTTCGCGGTACAGCTCATAAACGGAGTTAAAAGAATCGTCATCTTCCTGTCTCGTTCTGACGGAAGCGTCCTACTTGCCATAACCCCCGGAACCGTACATCCAAAACCAATCAGCATAGGGACAATACTTCTTCCCGACAAGCCTAATTTACGCAGAAGTTTATCCATGATAAATGCGACACGCGCCATATATCCACTGTCTTCCAGCATTGACAAAAAGAAAAACAAGGTGACAATAATCGGCAGAAAGCTCAAGACACCACCGACACCGTTGAAGATTCCGTCAATCACAAGGGAATGCACAACATGATTCACATTTGCCGCTGTCATCGCCTGATCTGCCATGCCGGTCAGCCCTTCAATTCCTGATTCCAGCACTCCCTGAAGGAAAGCGCCTATCACATTGAAGGTCAGCCAGAACACTAACCCCATAATACCGATAAATGCCGGAATCCCTGTATATTTACCCGTGAGAAAACGATCTATTTTTCTACTTCTTATCCGTTCCTTGCTTTCTTTTGGTTTAATAACTGTCTTGCTGCACACATTTTCTATGTAATCAAAACGCATCTGAGCAACTGCCGCCGCACGGTCCATCCCCGTCTCTTCCTCGGTCTGTCTTGCAATATCCGTCAACAGATTCTGCTCATTTTCCGTCAGTTTAAGCTGCTCCAGAATCTTCGCATCCCCTTCCAGAATCTTGCTTGCAGCAAACCGAACAGGAATGCCGGTCATCTGCGCATGGTCTTCGATCAAATGCATAACTGCATGAAGTCCCCGATGAATCCCCTCTTCTTTCTTACAAAAGTCTGTATCCATCGGACGTTCCTGATATTTTGCCACGTGAACAGCATGACGCACCAACTCGTCGATTCCTTCTCCTTTCACCGCAGAAATCGGAATCACCGGAACTCCGAGCGACTCCTCCATCTCATTGACCATAACAGAACCGTCGTTTTCTCTTAGTTCATCCATCATGTTTAACGCTACTACCATTGGAAAGCCCAGTTCCAGAAGCTGCATCGTCAGATAAAGATTCCGCTCAATATTGGTAGCATCTACAATATTGATGATTCCCTTAGGTTTCTCACGAATCACAAATTCTCTGGTCACAATCTCTTCACTGCTGTAAGGGGACATAGAATAAATTCCGGGAAGATCTGTAATCAATGTATTATCGTAGCCTCTGATCACACCATCCTTGCGGTCCACCGTTACACCCGGAAAATTACCTACATGCTGCTTCGAACCGGTCAACTGATTAAACAACGTTGTTTTGCCACAATTCTGATTCCCCACAAGCGCAAATGTAAGCGTTACATCATCCGGAAGCGGATTTTCTTCCTTCCGGTCGTGGAATTTGCCACCTTCACCGTAGCCGGGATGGTGCTTCTCTATCCTCAATCCGGTACGTTCTCTTTTCTTCGGCTTATGCGCCTCACTGATCTGAATATTTTCAGCATCTGCCAGACGAATAGACAACTCATATCCGTGAATTCGAAGTTCCACAGGGTCTCCCATCGGCGCATACTTTACAACCGTTACCTCCGTTCCTTGAATCAATCCCATATCAAGAAAGTGCTGTCGAAGCGCTCCTTCGCCTCCTACTGACAATATGGTCGCAGTATCGCCAATCTGCAATTCACTCAGTTTCATATCTATTCCACTCCTCAAATTTATCTCTCTATTATTTTGATAACTTTTCTCATTTATCCGTTTTATTCTATCACTATTCCTATCATTTGTCCAGACAAAATTAACTTCTCAAAACCATGAACTTTGCTGTTTTTATCAAACAAAATGCAGTGGATCAATCTCCACTGCATTCTATAAGAAACCCTTTTTCCTTCAATGTTTTTTCAATCAGATCCAGTGTTTTTTCACTGTCTGCGCTGACTTTGTGATAATGATAGCCTGATGTAATATTTTTCAGGGGACTGGACTTTCCGCTTCGGATATCTTCCATAAATTCACCGGCTTTCCTTCGGGAATTCACTTGAAGATTTGCCTCGATCTGACCATATACGCGGTGATTTACCATGACATTTTCCACACATCCGCCCAGATCTACAATGGAGCACAGTTCTTCCTCTAACTGTTCATCCGTGTGATTCACCTTGAACACTCTCACTGCGTGAACCGGCTGTTCCAATACGTAACCTCTGTTTGTTGAAATCACATGATACCCTGCTGCCCGGATCAAAGCAATATCCTGCACGATCACCTGACGACTGACTCCGTAAGTTTCTGCCAGACTTTTCCCTGACAAAGGGACAGCACTTCTCTGAATCTGCTCAATCATCTCTGCTCGTCTCTCTAAACCTGTCATAACCGCTCCTTCTTCCACCTTTCATTTTTCTCTTTAAACTGCATGCAGATTTTTCAAAGAAATATCAAGGATAGGAGCTGAATGTGTCAGTGCACCGCTGGATATATAATCTACTCCGATTGCAGTAAGACGTCCGATATTTTCCTTTGTCACATTTCCGGAACACTCTGTCTCGGCTCTGCCGTCAATCAACGCAATGGCAGCCTTCATCTCATCCACAGACATATTGTCAAGCATAATAATATCCGCACCTGCTTCTACCGCTTCTTTTACCATGTCAAGATTCTCTACTTCCACCTCGATCTTACGGACGAACGGAGCGTATTCTTTCGCCATTTTCACAGCCTTTTCTACACTTCCTGCAGCACCGATATGATTGTCCTTTAACAAGACTCCGTCGGATAAATTATAGCGGTGATTATACCCTCCGCCGACTCTGACTGCATATTTTTCGAAAATTCTCATATTCGGTGTTGTCTTTCTCGTATCCAATAGCTTCGTTTTGCTTCCCTCCAGAAGCGCTGCTACTGAATGTGTGTACGTAGCAATTCCGCTCATGCGCTGCAGATAATTAAGCGCTACACGCTCGCCGGACAGAAGCACCCGGATATCTCCCACAACCTTGCCCATCAATTGTCCGTTTTTCACCTCATCACCGTCTTTGCAGTACAGCTCTACCTTTGTATCGGCATCTAACAGTTCAAATACCCTTGCAAAAACGTCCAGACCTGCAATCACGCCATCCTGCTTGCAGCGAAGTTCCACTTCTCCCACAACAGCTTCTTTCATCACAGAATTAGTTGTCACGTCCTCACTGGAAATATCTTCTTTTAACGCTTCCATGATCAAATGATCCGCCTGAAGCTTCATTGTAATTTGATTCATTGATTTCTTCTCCTCTTCTCTATCTCTTAATCTTCTCTGTTCATTTCTATAAAATCTGCACCTATGCTCTTTCAATAGCTTTCGCTGCTCTCTTTGCAAACACCATACTCTCTAAAAGTGAATTACTTGCCAGACGATTTTTCCCGTGGACACCATTACAGCTTGTCTCTCCAACTGCATACAGATGTTCCATAGAAGTCCTGCTGTCACTATCTACCCAGATGCCTCCCATAAAATAATGCTGGGCGGGAACAACCGGAATCCAATCTTTAAACACATCATAGCCCTCTTCCTGACAGCGCTGACAGATATTCGGAAAATGCTTTGCAATATCCTCTCTCGGAATATGCTCCATCGAAAGCCACACGTGATCGGTTCCATCCTTCTTCATCTGTTCTCGGATCGCCTCTGATACAACATCTCTCGGAAGTAATTCATTGACAAAACGGTGCCCGTTCTTATCGTAGAGAACTGCTCCTTCTCCGCGCACTGATTCTGAAATTAAGAATCTCCGTCCCGGCTTCTTGGAATACAGCGTTGTCGGATGAATCTGCACATAATCCAGATGCTCCATACGGATTCCGTGTTTTTTTCCTATATCCAATGCATCCCCTGTTAAATGCGGAAAATTTGTGGAGTGCTGGTACCTGCCCCCGATTCCGCCACTTGCAAGAATCGTATTTTCAGCATAAATCTTCCATTCAGCGCCTTCATGTTCCGCCAGTATCCCGATACACTGTCCATTTTCTTCCAAAATATCCGTCATCGCCGTATATTCGTAGATGGAGATATTCTTTCTCTCTTTTGCGCGTTCCAATAATTTACTTGTAATCTCCTGCCCGGTAATATCCTCGTGATATAAAATTCTCGGCTTAGAGTGAGCGCCTTCGCGAGTATATACGAATTCTCCATCTTTCTTCTCGAATTCCACACCATAAGACACCAAATCTTCTATGATCTCTCTGGAAGAGCGGATCATAATATCCACCGATTCCTTACGGTTTTCATAGTGCCCCGCTTTCATAGTATCTTCAAAGTAACTCTCATAATCGTCATCATCCCGCTCTACGCAGATTCCTCCCTGTGCCAGAAAGGAGTCACTGCTCTCCAGATCAGATTTTGTGATCAGCATAACCTTCTTATCCGGCTCAATATTCAGTGCGGCAAATAAACCTCCGACGCCTGTACCGACAATCACAACGTCAGTATATATATCCATTGTCTTTTCCTCTCTCCTCTATGAACTCTATTTTGCAAGCTCCAGCATCCGTGCCAACGGTTTTTCAGAATGCTCTCGAAGCTCATCTGTCACATGAACTTCATTTTCTTCGGTCTGTAACACATGAAGAATCTTCTCAAGTGTCACACGTTTCATATCTTCACACACAGGCTCTGTCTCTGTAAAATAGAATACTTTCTCCGGATTCTGCTTTTCCAGTTCATAACGCACTCCATTTTCTGTGCAGATGATAAATTCCCGGGCTGCGCTTTTTCCGGCATATTTAATAATGCCAGACGTGCTGCCTATATAATCTGCCATCTCACAGATCTCCTGTGTACATTCCGGATGCACTAACACTTCTGCCTTCGGATGAGCGGCTTTTGCTTTCTTAAGTTCCTCTGTCAAAAGCTTTTCGTGAACCGGGCAATAACCTTCGTTATATACAAATGTCTTCTCCGACACCTGCTGCGCCACATAGTGGGCAAGATTCCGATCCGGTATAAAGAAAATATATTTCTGCGGCAACGCTTTTACAATCTTCACAGCATTGGCAGATGTCACACATACATCCGAATATTGTTTTAATTCAGCTGTAGAATTGATATAGCAGACAACAGCCAGATCGTCATAAGTATCCCGCATCTTTTGAATGGTCTCCTTATCCGCCATATGTGCCATCGCACAATCTGCCGACAGATCCGGCATCAGCACTGTTTTATCCGGATTCAGTATCTTGGCACTCTCTCCCATAAAAGACACGCCACAGAAAATAATCATCTGCTCCTTTAATCCAACGGCAACTTTACTCAAATAAAAAGAATCCCCTATGTAATCTGCAATCTCCTGAACTTCGGCAGGTACATAGTAGTGCGCTAAAATCACGGCATTCTTCTCTTGTTTTAATTGTTTTATCTGTTCTGTAATTTCCATAACTTCTCCCTTTCTCAGACTCACATTGTTTCCATTATACCACCTAAGTTTACATGTGACAAGACAGTTGTTAAGACAAATAATTAACGAATAATTAACGAATAATTAACGTTAAAAAAACACTAAAAAATAAGGAACCGTTCTTTCACCGCAATTACTTGCTTTCTCGAAAGAACAGTTCCCATTATTATAACAATATGTTAGCCTATATTATTAATTAAGCTTTTTACTTTTTTCTTCTTTCTTTTTGAAAGAAACTACAATAGCAAATGCCGATATCAGCATTAGTATCAGCAGAACCTCACTATGAGCAGAATCACTTGTTTTCGGAGCTTTCTTATGTTCGGAATCACTTGGCTTCGGGGTTTCCTTATTATCAGAATTAACTTCAGACGTATCTCCAAGGTTATCCGAATGACTGGTTTCTTTCATCACAGTAACTTTGATTGTCTTGTATCCTGTTGCCCCATCTTTATCACTGACTTTATAAGTCACTGCATACTTCCCTGCTCTCTTCGTATCTACATTGGATTCCTGCACCTTGATCTCAGATGTCAGGTCTCCATCTTCAACATCCTTAGCTTGTACTCTTGCTAAGGCGTCAAATTTTTCACCTACTTTAAGCGACACATCTTCCGCTGTAATTTTCGGTATATGATTTATCTTTGTTATTGGCACTTCCACATCTACCGGTGTTACGGTAAGATGAAGTGTTAATTCCACATAGGCTTCTTTATTCAATTTATTATTTCCAGAATAAAACTTACAAACAACCGGTGTTTCCTGTTTATAACCGCTAACAATCCCATTGTTAATCTGTGCACCACTGATTGCCGACACACGACTAACATCCATTTTTTCAAAGAAATCTGAAAGCTTAAATCCATCTTCTGATACTTTTATCTCATATGCTGCACTTGCAATTTTCCCCGCATTACTAAATTTATTTTCTTCTGCAAGAACAATTCCATATACCGGTGATCCCTTACATGCTATTTTAGTAATTAATGGGTTGTTAGAAACATCCAAATATTCACTCTCCGTATTCTGGCAATAGAGCCATTGCAACTTTACATTTTTAGATAAATCAAGTTTTGAAATTTTTGTACTATCACAATCCAAATATGTTAACTCTGGGAATATACTAACATCAAGAGCTTCTATTCCAGTCTGATTTTTTAAATTCAGTTTTTTCAAATTTGTAAAGAATTCTATTCCTTTCAAATTTTTTTATGCCAGTATACTTAGTTGTATTACTCGCGTTAATTTCTGTAACCTTAGCAGCTTCACCCTCTGATAAGTAACCATCCTTATTGGAATCACATTTTTCAGAAACATATTTTCGGAATTTAGAATCCGAAAAATTAACCTCATTAATTTCTATTTTTTTCGTTTCCTGACCAATCGTAAGGTGAAGTGTTAATGTAATTTGCACACCACCATCTTGATATTTTCCAACAATTGGTGTTCCCTCTGCATATCCACTTATGGTTGAGCCATTTAAAACTGCTCCTGTTTCTACTCGAAACTTCGTCACATCCAGAGACGGCATATACGCCTTAACATCAAATGACTCCTCCGGAACAGTAATATTCATTTCTGTGGTCGGATTTAATGAAAGATTTTGATTTTCTCCCGCACTAATCGCATATAAAGGTGCACCCTCCGTATAAAGATTCTTCAATGCACTATTTTGGCTCACATCGAGATATGTCATCTTTGTATTTTCAATGTTCAAATATGTCAACTTCTCACAATTACTGACATCAAGATTGGCAAGTGGTGTATTATAGCACCATAATTTTGTAAGTGCACTATTATATGACAAATCTAGCGTCTCAATTTTTGTGCTATGACATGTCAATTCTTCAAGCATTTTGTTTTGACTTAAATTAAGAGAAGTAAGTGGCGTTTCATTACATTTTAAATATCGAAGTTTCTTATTCTCACTCAGTTCGAGCGAAGCAACACTGGTGCCACCGCATCGCAATGTTGTAAGTTCCGTAAATAATTCAATTCCTTTCAGATTCTTTGAGCTTTTATACATCCAATTATTTCCCGTAGCAATATCGATGACCGTTACTGCATGGATTTCACTCTCTGAAAGCATCTTATTTTTATCTGTATCAATTTTTTCAGAAACATACTTTCGAAATGTTTCATCCGGAAATACACTTTCCGTAATTTCAACATTCGCCCCCCTCCTGCGCATATACCGGCATCACAGAGGGCATAATTGTCAATGCGCTGATAATAGCCGTCATACCAACAGCAACTTTCTTGATAAAATATCCTTTCATTTTTATCCTCTCTCCTTCAAATATTTTTGTTAGGATAAAAATACCATAATCCTTTGATATGACGTTAGAACTTTATTTACACCTATTTGCACATTTTTAAGAAATGCATCTGTACGGCGTCATACTCTCCAATCTCTCTCGGCATTGGAAGACCAGCGTACATTAAAGCAGCACCTGTATATATCTTCTTGCTGTTCTCCTCCTTGTACAAGGATGTTTCATCAAGATTACGAAGCTTTAAATAATGAATACCTGCATTTGCATGTTTCTTTGTTAATACATAGGTTAC
The DNA here is from genome assembly GCA_900543415.1 of uncultured Dorea sp. Lineage (GTDB taxonomy): Bacteria > Bacillota > Clostridia > Lachnospirales > Lachnospiraceae > Dorea_D. The sequence goes on from UQRE01000009.1 coordinate 50,730, forward strand.
CAACATTTCCGACTGGTCTTCATCCGTAATCTGCCACGCGGCATACTCTTCTTTATACGGATTGGACAATCGATCATAAACACCATTGAAAATTAGTCTTTGATATTTTTTGTATGTTCTGATTTGCTGTCTTACCTCTTCTTTTTCTTCCTGAGACAATTTATTTACATCCAATTCATAACCGAAGCTCCCTGCCATCGCAACTGCGGCTCTTGTGTCCAGTGACGTACAACGGCCTGTTTGGTGGTTCGGGCATACGGATACATGGGAGCCAACTGCACTCACCGGGTATCCAAAGGAAGTTCCATATTGTATAGATAACCGTTCAACGGCATCGGTATTATCACTACACCAGATTTGCGGCGTATAATAGAGCATACCCGCATCAAATCTTCCACCGCCTCCAGCGCAGCCTTCAAGCAAAATCCCCGGATATCTCTGAATTAATTTCTCTAATAATTCATACAATCCAAGCACATAACGATGAAATACTTCCCCTTGTCGGTTTTTACCGGCTCTGGCAGACCATACATCACTTAAGCTGCGATTCATATCCCATTTGATATATTCAATAGACGCAGAGTCCAGAACCTGACATATTTTCTCGTATAAATATTCTCTCACTTCACTTCTTGACATATCAAGAATCAACTCAAACCGACTGCGGTTTGGTCTGCGATTCGGAATAGACAAACACCAGTCCGGATGCTCCCGATAGAGCTCACTGTCTTCCGAAACTGCCTCCGGTTCAAACCACAGCCCGAACTTCATGCCGATATCATGCAGATGCTCTGATAATTTTTTAAGACCGCCTTTTATCTTTGCTTCATTTACTGTCCAGTCTCCAAGACCGGAAGTATCATCCTCTCTCTTGCCAAACCATCCATCATCCAACACGAAAAGTTCAACCCCGAGTTCTTTTGCTTTCTCTGCGATTTGAAGCAGCTTCTCCTCGTCGAATTTAAAATAAGTCGCTTCCCAATTGTTAATCAGAACCGGTCTCTCAGAAAGTTTATAATTTCCTCTGTACAAATGATTTCTATACGCCTTATGAAATGTATGTGAGATTGTAGAAAGACCGGTTGAACTGTAGCTCATTACAACCTCCGGTGTCTCAAAAGAATCCCCCGGCTCCAAAGTCCATAAAAACTGCGTTGGATGTATTCCCATAACCCACCGGGTCTGACCAATCTGATCCACCTCTACTTCCGCCAAAAAGTTACCACTGTATACGAAGGACATCGCATAACAATCTCCAAACTCTTCTGTTGCTTCCCTGTCACACAGAATAACAAAAGGATTATGGTGATGACTGGACATCCCTCGTACACTTCCTACAGACTGAACTCCATGACGAATCGGGAGACGCTCCCACTCTCTTTCCATCGCATGTTTTCCGTGAAATCCAATTAAATCAAACCTGCTCCCCGGCAATTCAAGACATGCAGAGCCTGCTTTTTCCAACTTAAGCGTCTGGTCTGCCTCATTCCGAATTCTTGCTGCCCGCGTGATAATGTCCAGTTCACGATACACACCATAATATAACACTACAGCAAGACCTGTTACCGAATCGCGAAGTGTGATTTCCAATGTATCCGCCTCATTCTCTTCTGAATACATTGCCGGGAGACCGGGTATTTCATATTTCCCCTTGTAAATACAATGGCTTTCGTATCGGAGATCTGCGCCATATCCGCCATTTTCATCAACAATACGAAGCGTTTCCGTCCGGTAATCACCTGTTCCGTACGCCGAATATTCCTGTAATAACGTATCCGTTGAAAATTCTCGCCGGTTTCCGGCTTCCGGTATCTGACCTGAAAATCCTCTGTCATACATCTGTACAAGATATTCAAGATTACAATCCCCCACCCTTTTCCCATAATAAAGATGTTGTAGTACACCGTAATCACCGATTAAAATCTGATATGCTGTATTTTTTGTCTCTAATACAAAAAGATTCTCTTCTTCCTTAAACCGAATCGCCATCTTCCCGTTCCCTCCTTGGAAGCAATATAGTAATTGTTGTTCCCTTTTCTTTTTCACTCACAATATTGATTCCGTAATCCATTCCATAGATTAACTTGATCCGATCATCCACATTGTTGATACCAATCCCTGTAAAATGTTCACTTTTCTTAGTTGTCTTATTTCTCAAGGCAGATAACGTTTCCGTTCCCATTCCCACACCATCATCTACAATGTCAAACCGAAGATAATGGCGCTCTTCTTTTACAAAGACTGAGATTTCTCCAGACATTCCTTTCGGAAACGCATGGAAAAAGGCATTTTCTACAAACGGCTGTAAAATCAATTTCGGTACAAGACACTCTTTGCAGCTCTCTGACACATAAAACTCGACATCAACAGCATCTCCATACCTGGTTTGATTAATCAACGTATAATTTCTTAAATTTTCTATCTCCTGCTCTACACTTACAAATTCATCCGTATTGCTGATCGTATTGCGGAGAAGGGAAATAAACGCATCGATCACCGCTGTTGATTTTGCAGTATCTCCTTGCCAAATCAACCACTTGATACTTGCAAGTGTATTGTACATATAATGTGGATTAATCTGCATCTGCAATGCATGGATCTCTGCATTGCGCTTTTCTTCCTGAATCTTCAATTTTTCTTCTATGTACTGATTAATTCGTTGAAGCATCGTATTATAAGTCTTTGATAATTCCTGTATCTCCTCTGTCCCTTCAATCTGTACATATTCCTGCATATTCCCCTTTTGAACAAGTCTCATTTTATCTGCAAGTTTTGACAAAGGTCTCGTCTGCTGCCTGATAAACACAAAAATAAAGAAACTGATCAGAATCGTAATTACAAGTGTGAGTAAGATATTATTTTTCATATTATGTTGCTGTTGAAAGGCGACATTAGGATCTATAATTCCCAGCATTCTGAAGTTTGTCCCCTGAATTTTCTGCGTCAGATACATTTCTACATTGCCTCTGCTTTTATCCTTCACCTCTTCTAACGCATTGTCTTCCATTTCTACTTTTGTTAATATAAACTCAAGTTTTTCTTGCTTTTCTCCCGTTAAATATCCATGTTCATTAGAAGAGACAACTTCTTCATCCTGATTCAGAATAATAATGTCGTTTGTATCAGATGTAAAATACTCATATATGTTCTCAAATTCAGATTCCTTTATAGAAATAAATATGATCCCATCATACTGATTTGTCTCTCCATAAGATAACACTTTCGCCATAACCAGTACCGGAGAATTTTTCTGATTGTCGGTATAACCACTTTCCTCATATTCGCAAATTAATTTGTCCGGATTTTCTATGGCCTTTTTTGCAGCCTTTCCTTTTAAAATCTCATCCAACGAAATTTCTCTTCTTGCACTGTTCAAAAAATGACTTTTCCCGTTAAATCCTACTAACATCACATTTAATTCGCTGTGTTCATCCAGTCTTGTCTCATTCATATGGTCTTGCATATAATATATCGTTTTCATTTCTTCTTCTGGCTCTTGATTCTCCGCTGTCAAATATTCATGCACCGCCCAGCTTGTACTTGCGCGTGTTGCGACATCTGTGATTAAGGAAAAAAATTCATAGAAATCATTATCAATCTGCTTAAATGCTTTCTGCTGTGAAGCCGAAAAATTTTCTGCGAACACATCTTTAGAAATAAATAGATTCAACATACTCAGTGAAGCAGAAAGGCAGACAATCCCTATGATCACTGTACAAAGTATTTTTACAAACAAGCTATTAATATGAATTTTCTTTTTCATTCATTCTCCTTTGCAATTGCCTTTTATAATAACTTGGCGTATTTCCTGTTATCTTTTTGAACACTCTACAGAAATAGCTGTGATCAGAATAACCAATATACGCGCTGATTTCCGAAATACTCATATTCCCTTTTCGCAGTAATTCACAAGCCTTTTCTATTCTGATCTTATTTAAATAACCGCTGAAACCTTCCCTTGTATGTCTGCTGAAATACGAAGACAAATAATGGTAATTAAATCCAAATCTTTCCGACAACTCTGTAAGTTCCAGAGCCTCTTGATAATGTTCTTTAATGTACTTCTTAATCTCTAATATTTTTCTGTCTTCCGCTTCCATCTTCTGAAACTTTTCCAATTTCTCTGCAATCCTTTCAAAAGCATGTTCAAATTCATCTACAAAATGAACCTGATCAAGCATATGAAAATATAACTGCCGAAGTTCGCCGCTTTCTGCATCATACTTTTCAATTTCCATCAGATAATTGTACAATAGATTTTTAGTTAAATTCTTCAATCGATATTCTTCTACCTGTCTTTGTACAAGATAGTCAACATATCGCCGAAGCATCTCCATCGCCTCATAAAATCTTCCCTGCTTCAAATTTTCTGAGTACATCTCAAAAGGAAAACGTTCCTCTTTTTCTAACTCATTTTGGTGCTGCCAGACAAGCAGCCTTTTATCCTTATGATAAAACTCCTTTTCTACCATCTCCTTAATCTCTGTCTGATAGCTGGAACGAATGCCTTGAATATCTGAAAAAGTATTCCCTACAACAAAAAATGCATTCCCATATCTCTTGGCTGTTTTATCTACACAGTTCTCAATATCCGCCATAACTTTTTTCTCATCCTTGATACGGAAATTGAATATGCAGCAGAGAATTTCTTCCTCCAGAAAAAGTACCAAATGCACATAATCTTTTTGATCCTGAAAAAAATGAAAGATACTTTCTCGCACATCTAACATTTTATCTTTCTGATTTCCGCACAATTTTTTCAAATTAATCCCTAGTATTCTATATAACGTATGCGGGAAGCACTCTGCAAATAAAACTTCATCTAACTTCTCCTGATAGCCACAAAGAAAACGTTCAATTTGCCCTGTTAAAGAACCTTTTTCATTTCGCTCCAACTCCATTCCGGGAATTCTGCTTACTGCCTTTTGCAATGTTCTCAGCAAATTGTCCGGATTAAGTGTCGGCTTTAAAATATAATCTACAGCTCCATTTAACAATGTAGATTTCACATACTCAAATTTATCATAGCTACTCAGAATGATAAGCTGCATTTCCGGAAATTTTTTCTGCAAAATCTCCGAGAATTCAATTCCATCCAAAACTGGCATCACAATGTCTGCAAGCACAATATTGGGAAGTGTCTTTTCAATCACTTCCAACCCCTCCTGCCCATTAGAGGCTTCACCTACAATCTGAAACCCTTCCTTTTCCCAGTCCAGCATATGTTTCATTCCCTGACGCATAATATATTCATCATCAATAATCACTACTTTACAGTACCCCGCCATAACTGCACCTCTATTTATACTTTTAAGGACGAAGGTATCCGCAATCCCCGTCCTTAACTAAAATTATATCATATTTTACTAATGCAAAAAGCAATTTCTAAGTTCTCATCCGATGGGATTCGATATTTTTCATGGACCGGAGCTCCCCAGCTATCATCGCCCCCAACACCCATTTGTTTTGCAAGAATTCGAACCCATGTATAATAAGCTTTGGGAAGTTCTTCCTGATGTGACGCATTCTCCAACTCATAAGCACTGTACGGCAGCACACTGCTTTCAAATGTCTGTCCCTCACCTGCAAACATAAGACCCTGCCCTGTCTCATCAGTTACTTTTAACCATCTGACTCCTACACGATTCCCACATTCCTGCGGAACAAGATAGGCAGATACATTTTCTTGTGCATTGCCTTGGAATACTCCAAGTCTTGCGCCTTCCATCCGATCAATATAATTTTCCTCCGGGCCAAATCCATAGTATTCAAAATTATGATACTTCTCCTTTAATTTAAATTCCATTCCGAATACAGGAATCTCCGGAAGACCTTTGATCCCATGATATTTCAGACGAACATGAATGTTTCCATCTCCCCTTACAACATATTTGACTGTGCTATATGTTCTTGGTATCGTTGGAATTTCATATTCAAATATTACAGTTAATTGATCCTTTTCTTCCTGCATTTTTATATCGATTACTTTCTGATACAAACCTGCCGTAAGCCACATTCCTCTATCATAGCCATGTTTAGCTCCGCGGTCATTATCCGTACAAGCTCTCCAAAAACTCGTTTTAGGTGTACGTGTAATATATTCTGTCCCGTCATACTGTAAAGAGGCCAGTCCTCCTTCACTTTTCGAAAACATCACATGAAAACCATCACCTTTTACACCAATATTCACATCTCCATGAATGATCTGCATCGGCTTCACTACACTTTTCTCTGCTTCTTCTATTGTTTTTATAAACTGCCCAAAGCAGATCTCATGTCCGCATCTGGCATAACTGCAATCCTCCGCCAATACCATTGATACTTCATATGTATACTCACCGGATTCTCCTGTCTCTGGGTAATCCAATGTAATGTATCGTTCCGTTCCGGCCTCAACTTCGGCTCGAAATTTTCTCTCGAAAACACAATTTCCGTTTAATAGTAAACGGCTGAGAAACAGATAGTCTTTTGTAGATACGAACAGATTTTCATTACGAATCTGCACGCCATGTTCATCCGGTATTAATTTCACGTTTGCATACAAATGTTTTACTTCCTGAGCCTTAGGAGAAATCTTTCGATCCGCATAAACAATTCCATTCGTACAAAATTCATAATCTGTTGCACGATCATCAAAATCACCGCCATAGGTGAATACTTCCTCACCATATTCGTTGGTCTTCAATATAGATTGGTCAATATAATCCCAAATAAAACCACCCTGATATTGTTCATATTTTTCTTCCAGATCAGTATATAATTTCATGCCCCCACAGGAGTTACCCATAGCATGCATGTATTCGCAGCTAAGATACGGCTTCTTCGGATGGTTTGACAAATATTCTTCAATTTCTTCAGGTTTTGCGTACATCCGGCTCTCCATATCACTGATATGGTCAAATTCTCTATTCCAAAATACACCTTCATAGTGAACAAGTCTTGTGTCATCCTTCGCATGAAAATAATCAGACATCGCTTCAATACAAGTACCTGCATAAGACTCATTTCCGCAAGACCAGATTAAAATAGACGGGTGGTTTTTATCACGTTCAAACATAGATTTTGCTCTATCTATCACCGCTTCTTTCCACTCTTCTTTATTTCCCGGCACATTCCATGAAGGTTCACACACTCCGAGTTTCTGCCATGAACCATGTGACTCCAAATTTGTTTCATCAATCATATAGATCCCGTAAATATCACAAAGCCGATACCACAGACTCTGATTGGGATAATGTGAAGTACGAACTGCGTTAATATTGTGCTTCTTTAAGAACTCAATATCCCACATCATGTCTTCCTTAGTCACAGCTCTTCCTCTGCGAACATTGAATTCATGACGGTTAATACCCTTAAATATAATCCGCTTTCCATTAATACACATTACCTGATTAATCATCTCAAACTTTCGAAAACCAACCAGCTCAGGGACTACTTCCACAACATTATTTTCTGCATCTCTTATGCAAATAGTAAGCCGATACAAATATGGAAGTTCTGCACTCCATGGATGCACTCCGTCAATCCGACCACTAATATTACACAGTGCATTTCCTTTTACCTTCTGTTTGAATACTTCCTGTCCGCTCTGATCTTGAAGCATTGCTTCAACTTCGCAGTCAAGGATTCCCATAAGCTTAAATTGTAAATCTAAAATGCCATTTTCATATTTGTCATCCAAAGTCGCTTTAATAAAAAGGTCTTCAACATGAGTTTTCGGGACTGCATATAGGTATACCTCACGAAAAATACCGGAAAATCTCCAGAAATCCTGATCCTCCAGCCAACTTGCACTGCTTCTTTTATATACTTCCACTGCAAGCTTATTCTCTCCCTCTCTTAAATACGGAGTCAGTTCAAACTCCGAAGGAGTAAAACTGTCTTCCCCGTAGCCAATGAAGGTACCATTCAGCCATACATAAAAAGCTGTCTCTACCCCTTGAAAGGAAACAAATACCCGTTTATCTTGCAATGCTTCTTCAAGTTCAAAGTATTTTACATAACTGCCTACAGGATTATATTCTTTAGATATCTTCGGCGGACGAAGTTCCTCTGTTCCATCCCACGGATACATCGTGTTAATGTATTGGCACTGATCATATCCCTGTAGTTGAATATGTCCCGGCACTTTAATTTTATCAAAAAATTTACAGTCAAAATCCATTTTGTAAAAATCTTCCACCCGCATAGATGGGTTTTTAGCATAACTAAAATACCACATTCCGTTCAAAGACTGTCGAAGAGACATTTCTGCCTCTGAAATCATTTCTTCTGTACTTTCATAATATTTATGATCGGAATGTGCCTCTATACGATTCACTTCAAATACTTCCGGATCTTCCAGCCATATAAGTTTTGGGGTATTTGCCTGCATACCTCTATCTCCTTTTTTATATTATTTTTGTTTTCTTTGCCCAGTCTTCTGTCTTTTTTCCTCAGTTATAATTTTCAGCTATCCTTTCACAGATCCTGTCATACCTGCGACAAACTGCTTCTGCATTAAAAAGAAAATCAACGCTGTTGGGAGGGTTGCGATTACAACTGCTGTCATCATCATACCATAATCCGGCGTATAAGAAGAGCCCATAGCAGAAATCACTAATGGTAACGTTCTCTTCTCTGGTGACTGTAATGCAATTAAAGGCCATAAATAGTTGTTCCAGCTAGTCATAAATGTTACAACAATTGCTGCAGCATAAGTAGACTTCATTGTCGGCATAAATATTTTCACAAAAATTCCGGCTTCAGACAATCCATCAATTCTCGCGGCTTCAATCAGCTCTTTTGGAAAGGTCTGTGCATTTTGTTTAAAGAAGAAAATCAAAAATGCTGTTGCGATTGCAATGATAATAACTGACATTGGCGTATTAAGTGCAATTACCTTCAATGGTCCAAGCTCTGAAAATTTGCTGAACAATCGAAACAACGGAACCATTAACGCTGCAAATGGTACCATCATGGACAGAAAAATAAAATTAAATATCCGTTCTCTTGCCTTGGTCTTATATACAACAAACGCATATCCTGCTGCTGATGACACAATCATCGCAAGAACAGTAGTAATCACTCCGATAATGATAGAATTTTTAAACGCACTCATATACTGGAGATCTGATGCCAGCAAATGCTTCAGATTTTCCATGAAATAAGTTCCAGGTACCAATGTTCCCTTTGTAACTTCTACAGATTCATTCGTTGCTGCAACGATCATCCAAAAAAACGGGAACACAGAAATAAATGATACGATCGTCAGAAAAATATATTTTACAGCATTTAATATTTTTTTATACATCTTTCTCTTCCCCCACTTTCTTCTGGATAAACGATAATACAACAATCAATACAACGACAACATAAGATACCGCGGTTGCATATCCGAAATCCGGAGAATATTTGAATAAAATATTATATATGTACTGCGAAATTGTGATGGTTGCATTAGCCGGTCCACCCTGCGTAATATTCATAGTCTCATCAAATAGCTGCAATGTACCAATCGTAGAATTGATTGTTGTAAAAAGAATGATCGGTCTAAGCAGCGGCAGCGTCATATACCGGAATTTCTGAAATGCTCCTGCACCATCAATATCCGCCGCCTCATAAATAGAATTATCAATACTCTGGAGACCAGACAGGTAAAACACCATATTATATCCAGTCCATCTCCATGTAATTGCAATAATAATCAATACTTTCGCCCAGATTGGATGAGTAATCCATGTAATTGGCTCTGAAATTACATTCAGGTTCATCAATAAAGAATTAATAAATCCATCCGTTGCAAATAAGCTCTTAAAAATGATAGAATATGCTACCAGTGATGTTACACATGGCAGGAAAATCGCTGTACGGAACACTCCTCTGAATTTTAGTTTTTTGTCATTTAACATAGAAGATATGATCAGTGCAAGCAAAATCATAATCGGCACTTGAACAATCAAAAAGAGTACCGTATTCATTAATGCCTTTTTAAATGTAGTATCCGTCAATAAACGTTTATAATTTGCCAATCCGCTAAATGTTAAATTGTTACCTACTCCTGTCTGAAAGGATGTAATAAAGGCTTGTACCATCGGATAAAATACAAATATTACAATCAAGATCAAACTCGGAATAATAAAAAACCACGCGGTTCGATTTAATTTAGGGTTTAAACCATTTTTTTGGTTTTTCATGATTCTCCTCCTTAAAAAACAAGGACGGGCTATTTTAACTTTCCGTCCTCACATCTGTCACTTCTATTTTGCAACTGCTGCCTCTACCTGTCCCTGATAGTCAGACAATACTTTATCCATATCTGTTCCTGATAAAATCTGTTGTAAGGCTTCTGTCATCATATCTTCAATTGCATATGTATCCTGTCCGTAATTTACAGTAGGAACTGCATTCTGCCATTCTGCAAAGTCTGCAAATACTTCCTGTCCGCCGTAGTATTCAATTCCCTTTGTGTAATTTTCAGCACTCTCTGCTGCTTTTAATGTGCTCACAAGATTAATATCTACAGCAAGCTGATTCATAAGTTCTGCATTAGAAGCAAATGTTTTAGAAAGGAAATCTTTTGCAAGTTCTTCGTGTCCTACGTTCTTAAGAACATACCATCCAGCTCCTCCGATAGAAGAGGCATTAACTGAGTCAGCATTTTCAGCCATCTTAGGGAATGCTGCCACTGCCCATTTACCACTCTGGTCTTCTGCTTTCAGAATAGATGGTGAAATCCAACATCCTATCGGAACAGATGCTACATCGCCATTGTTAAACGCTCCCACGAACTGATCCCAGTCAGATACCTGTTTGGAAATTCCAGAATCAACTATTTTCTGATAAGTTGAAAATGCCTGTTTTAATGCTTCGTTATCTTTGATATTAACTTTTCCTTCTTCATCTGTATACCATGCGCCTGCACTCTGAAGCATCATTCGAATCTGTCCCAAATCACTTGGATCAAGTGTAAGCATATGTTTACCTGTTTTTTCTTTTACTGCTTTACCAATCTCAATGTATTTGTCCCATGTAAGATTCTGCATGTCTTCGCTTGTATATCCAGCCTGTTCAATCAAATCTGTACGGTAGAATACTGCTGCAACACCACTGTCAAATGGAATGCCATACATCTTACCATCTACCTGATTAACTCCTGTCTTATAAGAAGCAAAATCATCAGCGCTTGCAATATCACTTAAGTCTGCAAATTCGTCCTGATATGCTGTCAAATAACCTTGAATTCTGTAATCTTCAATCAATACAATATCCGGAAGACCATCATAAGAACCAGAAGATAAGCTTGTGTTTAATTTTGCCACAATATCATCCTGCGCCATTGTCACAACTTCTACTTCTGCATCAGGATTTTCTTTCGCATAGATATCTTTCGCTTCATTTGCTGCCTTAATATTAAAAGATTCATCCCATGCCCAGATTGTCAGTTTGTTATCATCCTTCTTTTTCGCTTTTTCTCCGTCTCCGGAACTTCCGCATGCCGCTAAACTGAGTGTCATCATGCCCGCTAACGCCATTGCTGCGATTCTTTTAAATTTCATACTCTTATTTCCTCCTTTAGGTATTTGTTATTCGTTAATAAGACTTTATCACAAACACATTTTTTTCTAATAGGATTATTTTCATTCGTATTTTCATTTTCTTTGTATTTTATGGGAAAATTTTACACTAATAATATTATTTTTTGATTTTTGCACTTTTGTCACATTTTAAATATTTTCATATCATATTGATATGAAAATATGACTAAACTCCATCCATAACACATTGTCAAAAAAAGCCTTCGAACTAATGAAATTATATCTGTTTCTTCAGCTCGAAAGCTCCTATAAATGACACTATTTAACATTTCTCTGCAATCTCATAGATCAGACGCTCTGTATCTGTCCATCCAAGACACGGATCTGTGATAGAGCGTCCATATACCCGTTCACTGTCTATGCTCTGATTGCCTTCTTCCAGATAGCTTTCAATCATAACACCTTTTACCAGTGCCTTAAGTTCCGGGTTGTAATTCCGACTATGGATCACTTCGCTGACAATACGTATCTGTTCTTTGAACTTCTTATTTGAGTTTGAATGATTGGCATCAATGATTGCCGCAGGATTTTTCAGTTCTTTCTTCTTATAGGCTTCCAGAAGACGCACAAGATCTTCATAATGATAGTTCGGAATACAGGTTCCGTATTTATCTACGCCGCCACGCAAAATCACATGTGCAAGATCATTTCCCTCCGTTGTCACATCCATACCGCGATAAATAAACCGGTGCGAATGTTGTGCTGCGACAACCGAATTCAACATAACAGCAAAATCTCCACTGGTTGGATTCTTCATACCAATCGGTATATCCATACCACTGGCTGTCAGTCTGTGCTGCTGATTCTCTACGGATCTGGCTCCGATAGCCTCATAGGACAGAATATCGTCCAGATAGCTCCGGTTCTCCGGGTAAAGCATCTCGTCTGCTGCTGTCAATCCACTTTCTTCAATCGCACGCAAATGCATCTTACGAATCGCTATGATCCCTGCCAGCAGATCCGGCGCTTTATCCGGTTCCGGCTGATGAAGCATTCCTTTATAGCCTTCTCCGGTTGTTCTTGGCTTATTCGTATAGATTCTTGGGATGATCATCAGACGGTCTGATACTTTTTCATTCACTTTTGCCAAACGATTCACGTATTCACAGACAGAATCCTCATTATCTGCCGAACATGGACCAACCAGAACAATAAACTTATCTGATTTCCCGGTAAAAATATCTCTGATTTCCCGATCTCTTTCTTTTTTAATTCCCTTTGATTTCTCCGGCATTGGATATTCTGCTTTTAAATCTGCCGGAAGCGGAAGTTCTGCATTTACTTTCATTCCCATTCTGTATTACCTCGTTGCCTGCTTAAAACAGTCCTTCTATCTTTCAAATATATGTTACATTTATTTTCCGTTAATTGTATCATAATTCATTTGAAATTGAAAATATTTTTTACAGGAAAATGTGATTCTCGCATACAAAAACCCCGCTTGTTTCCAAGCGGGGTTCTATGCTTCAATCTATTAATTCAATTGAAAATCTTATTTCTCAGCGATAGCTGCCTGTGCAGCTGCAAGACGAGCGATCGGTACACGGAATGGTGAACAAGATACGTAGTCTAATCCAATCTTGTGACAGAATTCTACAGAACTTGGGTCTCCACCGTGCTCTCCACAGATACCGATGTGAAGGTTTGGATTAACCGGTTTGCCTAAGTTAATAGACATTTCCATTAATTTACCAACACCTGTCTGGTCAAGCTTAGCAAATGGATCGTTCTCGAAGATTTTAGCGTCATAGTAAGCATCTAAGAACTTACCAGCATCGTCACGAGAGAATCCGAATGCCATCTGTGTTAAGTCATTAGTACCGAAGCAGAAGAAGTCAGCTTCTTTAGCGATCTCATCAGCTGTAAGAGCAGCTCTTGGGATCTCGATCATTGTACCAACTTCGTATTTCAACTCAGAACCTGCTGCTGCGATTTCAGCGTCAGCAGTCTCTACAACGATCTTCTTAACGTATTTTAACTCCTTTACATCACCAACAAGCGGGATCATGATCTCTGGGCATACGTTCCAGTCAGCGTGTGCTTTCTGTACGTTGATAGCTGCACGGATAACAGCTTTTGTCTGCATCTTGGCAATCTCTGGATAAGTAACTGCAAGACGGCATCCACGGTGACCCATCATTGGGTTGAACTCATGTAAGCTGTCGATGATTGCTTTGATCTGCTCAACAGTCTTGCCCTGAGAATCAGCAAGTTTTTTAATGTCTTCTTCGTCTGTTGGAACGAACTCATGAAGCGGTGGATCAAGGAAACGGATAGTAACCGGATTACCTTCCAGTGCCTCGTAAAGTGCTTCAAAGTCTCCCTGTTGCTCTGGAAGAATCTTCTCAAGTGCAGCTTCTCTTTCTTCTACAGTCTCAGAACAGATCATCTCACGGAATGCATCAATTCTGTTTCCTTCGAAGAACATATGCTCTGTACGGCAAAGTCCGATACCTTCTGCGCCAAGCTCACGAGCTTTTTTAGCGTCTGCAGGTGTATCAGCATTTGTACGAACTTTCATTGTTCTGTATTTGTCAGCCCATCCCATGATTCTTCCGAACTCACCAGCGATTGTAGCGTCAACTGTTGGGATGATTCCGTCATAGATAGCTCCTGTAGATCCGTCAAGAGAAATAGAATCTCCTTCGTGGAACTCTTTACCAGCTAATGTGAATTTCTTGTTTTCTTCGTCCATAACGATGTCGCCACATCCAGATACACAGCATGTACCCATTCCACGTGCTACTACAGCAGCGTGAGATGTCATACCACCACGAACTGTCAGGATACCCTGAGCAGATTTCATACCTGTGATATCTTCCGGAGATGTCTCAAGACGAACAAGGATAACCTTTTCTCCTTTTGCAGCCCAAGCTACAGCGTCATCTGCTGTAAATACAACTTTACCGCAAGCAGCTCCTGGAGATGCTCCAAGTGCTTTGCTCATTGGTGTTGCAGCCTTTAATGCAGCAGCGTCAAACTGTGGGTGAAGCAGAGTATCAAGGTTTCTTGGGTCGATCATAGCAACAGCTTCTTCCTCTGTTCTCATTCCCTCGTCAACAAGGTCACAAGCAATCTTCAGAGCAGCCTGTGCTGTTCTCTTACCATTACGTGTCTGAAGCATATACAGTTTACCATGCTCTACAGTAAACTCCATATCCTGCATATCTCTGTAGTGATTTTCAAGTGTATTACATACTTCTTTGAACTGTGCAAATGCCTCTGGGAATTTCTGTTCCATCTCAGAAATGTGCATTGGTGTACGAACACCAGCAACTACGTCCTCACCCTGTGCATTTGTAAGGAACTCTCCGAACAGTCCATTTTCTCCTGTAGCTGGGTCACGTGTAAATGCAACACCTGTACCACAGTCATCACCCATGTTACCAAATGCCATCATCTGTACGTTAACAGCTGTTCCCCAAGAATATGGGATATCATTGTCACGACGGTATACATTTGCACGAGGGTTGTCCCAAGAACGGAATACTGCTTTTACAGCTCCCATTAACTGTTCTTTCGCATCAGATGGGAATTCTTCTCCAATTTTAGCTTTGTACTCAGCTTTGAACTGTCCAGCAAGTGTCTTAAGATCTTCTGCTGTAAGGTCAACGTCCTGAGTTACTCCTTTTTCTTCTTTCATCTTGTCGATAAGCTCTTCAAAATATTTCTTACCAACTTCCATAACTACGTCAGAGTACATCTGAATAAATCTTCTGTAGCAATCCCATGCCCAACGTGGATTACCAGAAGCTTCTGCCAATGCCTCTACTACATCTTCGTTCAAACCAAGGTTCAGGATTGTATCCATCATACCTGGCATAGAAGCTCTTGCTCCGGAACGAACGGATACAAGAAGCGGATTCTCTTTATCGCCAAATTTCTTTCCAGCAACTGCCTCAAGTTTTACGATAGCATCCATAATCTGATCCATGATCTCATCATTGATCTTTCTGCCATCTTCATAATACTGTGTACAAGCCTCTGTTGTTACAGTGAATCCCTGTGGTACTGGGAGTCCAAGGCTTGTCATCTCAGCAAGGTTAGCGCCTTTTCCACCAAGAAGGTTTCTCATTGTGGCGTTACCTTCGGTAAACATATAAACCCATTTTGCCATGTTACATGACCTCCTACACTATTTTTTTCTAAGTCGCACATCTATTTTACTGGTTTTGCCAGTTTTCGTCAAGAGGTTTCCTATAAGGACCCGAGCTTTTTCTCCAAAATTAATGCTGCCCCTCACCTTTTTGGTTTGGGGCAGCATTTTTGCCTTAATTAGCTAAGTTCAACCTTCATTGCCTCTTCCGGTTTGAAATCATTTGCCAGATCATAAATATTATGTCCTGTGGATTCGCTTAATACTCTTCCTTCTAAAGAATAGCAACGAATGAATCTCTTACCGTCTACGCTTGACCAATGTTCAACATCCCAACTCATATAGCCATCTTCATCACTTTTCTTTTCTTTCAGATAAAGATCTACCTGACGTCCGTCTTTCATTAACTGGATGAGTCCTTTCGTTCCATCTACCTCCACCTCTGTTTTGTTTACAGAATCAAATACTTTCATTACTGGTTCCTCCTTATTTACTTCCGTAATAAATTCTCTCTTGATTATAGTCCTTCTTTGCAAAAAACACAAGAAACGATTATAAGTCCTCACTTCTTATATACTTCATCCACTCTTTAATCTTTTTCTCATATCCATTTTCAGACGCCTCATAAAATTTTGCATCCCGTATCTCATCCGGAAGATATTGCTGCTTCACATAGTGATTCGGATAATTATGGGCATACTGGTAACCGATTCCGTGCCCCAGTCCTGCCGCTCCTGCATAATGTGAATCTTGAAGATGGACAGGCACCGTCGTCTTTACCTGCTTTACATTGTCCATTGCCGAAAAGATCGCATTGCATGCAGAATTACTCTTCGGCGCGGTCGCAACATACAGAACCGCTTGCGATAAGATAATCTGAGCCTCCGGCATTCCTACACGCTCCACTGCCTGTGACGCTGACACTGCCACCGTAAGCGCCATCGGATCTGCATTCCCCACATCTTCCGAGGCGCAGATCATAATTCTTCTTGCAATAAATTTAATATCCTCTCCCGCATAGAGCATTTTCGCCAGATAATAAACCGCCGCATCAGGATCACTTCCGCGCATACTTTTTATAAATGCAGAAATCGTATCATAATGGTTATCCCCTGTTTTGTCATATCTTACCACCCGCTTTTGAATACATTCGGAAGCCACATCCAAGGTTATATGAATCTTGCCATCCTCACCGCGCTCTGTAGTCAGCACACCAAGCTCTACTGCATTCAGTGCGCTTCTTGCATCTCCTCCTGCAATATCGGCAAGGAATTCCACCGCGTCATCATCAATCACTGCCTGATAGCTTCCCATTCCTTTTTCCACATCATACACTGCGCGCCGGATCAAGGTTGCAACATCTTCTTTGCTAAGCGGCTGTAGTTCAAAAATGCTAGATCTGGAAATCAACGCACTGTTTACTTCAAAATACGGATTTTCTGTAGTTGCTCCGATCAAAATAATGGTCCCATCTTCCACAAACGGAAGCAGATAATCCTGCTGCCCTTTATTAAATCTGTGAATCTCATCTACAAAAAGAATCGTTTTCTTCTGGTACATGCCAAGCGTCTGTTTTGCCTGTGCAACCACTGCTTCCATATCTTTCTTTCCCGCTACAGTGGCGTTAATCTGGGTAAACTCTGCGCTCGTCGTATTTGCAATCACTTTTGCGAGTGTGGTCTTTCCGGTCCCCGGCGGTCCATAGAAAATAATCGAACTGATTTTATCCGCTTTGATTGCCCGGTATAAGAGCTTGTCCTTTCCGATAATATGCTGCTGACCCACTACTTCTTCCAACGTAGTGGGGCGAAGCCTTGACGCAAGCGGCGCCTCCTGATCCATATTCTTTTCTCTCATATAATCAAATAAATCCATAATCTAACCTCTCTTATTTCCCTGACTTATCCAATCCGGTATCTATATTAAGATATTCCGAGGATGTCCCGCACTGCCTCGCCGGCAATCAGAAGTCCGGCAGTCGGCGGAACAAAGGAAATGCTTCCCGGTATACTGCGTCTTACTCCTTTTTCTTCTCGGTCTTTTTCAGACTCCGGCTCATTCACCGACACATCTACCGGTTTTTCCTTCGAATATAAAACCTTCAGATGATAGATCCCTCTGGCTTTTAATTCCCGTCTCATCACCTTACAGAGCGGGCATACAGAAGTTTTACTGATATCTGTAATTTCAAATAATTCTGCGTGTAATTTATTTCCCGTCCCCATGCTGCTGATCATCGGGATCTTATATTCTCTGGCTTTCTCCACCAATGCAAGCTTGGCAGTCACTGTATCAATTGCGTCAATAATATAATCCGGTTTTTCCCGGAACAACTCGTCTATATTATCCGGCAGCACAAACATTTCATGCGTGATCACTTCTGTCTCCGGACAGATTTCTTTAATCTTTTCTTTCATTACCTTTGTCTTATAGCAACCGATCGTCCGGTGAAATGCGATAGACTGCCGATTCAAATTCGTCAAGGATACAGTATCATTATCTATTAGAACAAGTCTTCCCACGCCGCATCTTGCCAACGCCTCTATGCAATGGGAACCAACTCCTCCCACGCCGAATACCATCACGGTTGTATTGCGAAGCTTTTGAAACGCTTCTTCTCCGATCAATAATTTTGTTCTGGAAAATTCATCTATCATTAATCTATCCTCTTATTCATCCTCTCCATATAATCAAGTGTTTTTTCAATAAATTCAATACTTTTTAATACCTGTCA
>UQRE01000010.1 GCA_900543415.1 uncultured Dorea sp.
TCATCTGAGCCTTTTTCTTTTAACTCAGTTTTTCATAGTTCACTTGACACTACCCTTGTCTGTATTTTCCGCGAAGCGGAATCTCTTAATTATGTTAGAAGTATACTTCATACTATAACATTTTGTATATAAAAAAGAAAGCTTTTGATAATCAAAGCCTTTCTTTTTTATGTGTTTATATGGCTATTTTAAGTTTTCTACAAGTCTTCCTGCCCTCTCGTAATCATCCTTATGTACAAAAATTTCATATTCATAGTCAAGGCTGCTGTCTTGCCCAAGCATTCCCATATTACTTCTTATGGTTCCGTGTTCTCCCGACCACTCTCCCATCTGGTTCTTTACCTTATACTTATAATCAATCCCTTCCTCTGCGAGTAGATTTCTGATCTCAGAAAATCGTTTCATATCATGTCCGATATAAACACTTTTTCTATTTAACATTGTAATCATATCTTGTCCTCCTTTAATTTTTTCTTGTGCCTGCCTGATTGCCTCTTCGAACCCACTCAGCGCTGCAAAAGGTGCAAACTGTGCTGCCCTGTCTACCGCACTCATTCTGGGATGCGTTCTGGATGTCGGATGTTCCATACAAATCATATCACCATACTGATTTCCATCACATTTAAGCCCTATGTCCGCCAATCTGCTCATTCCTTTCTCTGGTCATTGCACCTTCCACAAGATTCATTCCTTTCAAAATTGCGTTCTTTCCATATCGTTTTTTAATCGTTAAAACTGCTTTTTGTATCTTCTCTTCTTTTATATCTTCTTGCTTCTTTGCTTCCCTTTCTTTAAGAATTGCTTCGTAGTCCGTAAACAAATCAAGTTGTTCATAGTTTCCCTTTTCTTTAATCGCAGTCTTATCCACAACATGATTGGCACTTAAATAAACTCTTCGAATGGTCAGATGTGGATCCACAATCTGATCATACAACTTCAAAACCGCTTCCATAATTCGTCTGGCAGAAGACGTTTTCACGCTTAAATTGACTGTTCCATGTGCATGCTTCGGCACACGCCTTCCATAATGGTCCGTTGTGATTTCTCCTGTATATCTGCTCTTCGCATTGCTTTGAAGATTCTCTATATCATACCCTATGGTCAATACCATCTGATCTGTCACAAGCCCTTTATCCACCAAATCTAACGCCAAAAGATCTGTCATCTCCCGGACGATCAGTCTTCCCTTTTCAAAATCATACGGACAATGAAGCACCTGACCGGAACCGATACTGTTACTAGTCGGCTTATATTGCTTAATATCTGCCATTGTGCACGGTTCCCATCCCCATGCGTGATCAATTAACAACTCTGCATTGATGCCAAAGAGCCGATACAATAGTTCCTCATTATGGAAATCTTCTTGTTTTCCTATCGAACATCTGGCAACATCACCCATCGTATACATTCCATATTCTTTAAGCTTTTTCGCATATCCCCTGCCTACTCTCCAAAAATCCGTGATAGGCTTATGATTCCACAACAGCTTCCGGTACATCTTTTCATCAAGCTTCGCAATCCGTACGCCATACTGATCCGGCTTAATGTGCTTTGCCACAATATCCATAGCGACCTTACACAGATAAAGATTATCCCCGATTCCTGCCGTCGCTGTAATACCGGTTATATCAAATACATCCATAATTATTTTTCTTGCAAGCTCTCTTGCATTCATCTTATAGGTATTCAAATATTGCGTTACATCTATAAAGATTTCATCAATTGAATAAACATGCATATCTTCCGGTGCCGCATACTTCAGATAGATTTTATAAATCTTCGTACTGTATTCCATATACAACGCCATCCTCGGAGGCGCAACAATATACTCGATATCTTCTCCCCGCTCTGCCTTTATTTCCCGCACTCTTTGCACCACTTCAAACAATCTGGCTCTCCCGGAGATTCCATAAGATTTTAACGAAGGAGATACCGCGAGACAGATTGTTTTCTCCGTGCGAGAGTTATCTGCAACTACCAGATTCGCAGTCAAAGGATCAAGGCCTCTTTCTACACATTCCACAGAGGCATAGAACGATTTCAGGTCAATTGCAATATACGTTCGGTTTCGATCTTTCATTACACCCTCCAAAAAAAGAACAAATGTTTGTTTTTAATTATATACAAACATTTGTTCTTTTTCAAGTGGTAAATTTCAACAAATCGAAAATACTTTTCTCTAAGGTTTCCAGATCATATCTTTTGAAATTTCTTCCAGTGAATATGCACCACACATTTTCATCGTATCTACAAGTTCTGTACCGAATTTATCAACTAATGCCTTTACGCCTTCTTCCCTGCCACCATAAACAGCAGTTACAAATGGTCTGGCTGCTAATACCGCGTCCGCCCCCATAGCAAGAGCTTTAAATACATCTATACCACTTCGTATTCCTCCATCTACGAATATTTTCATCCTGCCTCCCACTGCTTCTACGATAGAAGGAAGCACTTCTGCGGTTGCCGGGCATTGATCCAGCACGCGTCCGCCATGATTGGATACAATAATTCCCTGCACCCCTGCTTCCAGAGCCTTTCTGGCACCTTTTACTGTCATAACTCCTTTTAAAATAAATGGAATCTCTGCAATTTTTACAATTTCCTGAAGCTCTTTTACAGATTTCGATCCTGCCGGCGGTGTTAAATTTTGCAGAAACGGAAGCCCTGCTGCATCAATATCCATAGCAACTGCAAAAGCACCTGATTTTTTTACCAGTTCCATCTTCTCTTTGATCGTCTCCATATCCCATGGCTTTACAGTTGGTATTCCTTGTCCATTTACATTGCCGATTGCTTTCGTCGCCTCTTCCATGACTGTCGGATTAGTTCCATCTCCGGTGAAAGCAACAATCCCATTCTTGGCACAGGCAGATACTAAGATCTGATTATACTCGTTCTCTTCAAACTGCTCTCCATAATGAAGCTTTACTGCTCCTACCGGACCTGCAAATACCGGATAATCGAAAGTTCTTCCAAACAATTCTACCTTCGTATTTACCGGTTTCTGCTCACAGATGGTATCCATGTTCACACAAATTTCCTGCCATTTTTCATAATTGCGCATAGCAACTTTCCCCAGTCCTTTTGCTCCCGGTCCCGGCATCTGATTCTTACATGCCGCCCCATTACACACATTACACGCCTTACAATAAGGACCGATATTTCCTCTTGCCTGTTCTGTTACTTCTTGAAAATTCATTTTCCTCTCCTCTTTTCTATGTATTTTTATATATTCTTACACCCTTTTCAACAACATTCCCACTCCTATGCCTGCCGCAGAAACAACTAAATACCACACTGAATGTATCAATGCGCTGTCATTATAATAGATAAAAACCGTTGGAATAAAAGATATTGCTGTAATAACCGGATAAAAAATTTTTATTTTTTCATTTGATAAAGCACCTAACAAGGCAGATAAACCAAAAGTAGTCACCAAAATCAATAATACCATAGCTATTGCGCTGTCAGGTCCTACAAACATCGGAAATACATAAAACATACCTAATTGAATCAAAAAAATGATGATTTCCTTTCTATATTTTTTCATAAGTCACCACTTTCTCACACAACTTCGAATAAATCCGATCTACAAACCATTTTTCTGTTGACTTCTCCTTAATTTCATCTACATTGATCCATCCAATCTGGCTATTTTCATCTTCCTTAATCCGAATCGCCGCCTCCGTACTGGCTTCTAATAAATATGTCACATTCAAATGCAGATGAGAGGATATGTACTCTCCCCGCTTTTCATGTCCGGCAACCGTCAATATTTCCAAGGAAAATATATCTTCTGAGACAAATCGGACATCTTTTAACCCACTTTCCTCCTCGATTTCTTTCAAAATGACTTGCTTCAAATCTGCGTTCCCGTCTGCATGACCTCCAAGCCATGCCCACGACTGATAAATATTATGATATGCCATCAAGACCTTTCGGCGGTCTTCATTTACGATCCATGCCGACACTGTAAAATGAGCATTCTTATTGTCTCTTGTTAAAATATGTGCTGACTCACAAAGATGTCGTAATATTTCTTCTTTGTCCTTCTCTTCCTGCTCGTTATAACATTGGTATTTTTCAATCTGTTCTTTTAACTTTACAAGACTTTCCAAATTTATTCCCCCCTTACATTTTAATTCCGCCCTCAGATTCCCGTACATAAATCAATTTTCAATCAAATTCAATGCAGTGACTGACACTGCCTTTTGATCTGTCTCTTCTTCACAGTTATACTCTATTTCTATATAAACACCACAGACGCATATTCCGAAGAATCTTCGGCAGAAAAACCAGTAAAATCGTAATAATATCCTTCTTCATCAACTGAAAGTACCGCTTCATGAGATTTCAAAATGGGGCTCCCATCCTCCGCCTTCCCTTTGTATTCGTACACACGGATGATCGGCAATATTTCAGGAGTAAGATTATGACCGCTGCTGTCCTGAAGAACAAAACGCACAATTGTCTCACCTTTATCCATCCGAAGCGGAGGTATGTCTCCTTCTATTTTCCCACTGACTTTATCATAGATACGCTCCTTTTTCTGTTTTGAAAATGTATCATATTCTTCTTTATCGTATGTATATACAATTGCATCACTTGGCGTTTGATCCGGCAGATTCACATACATACGTGCATCTACTTGTGTAACATTTCTCTTATCAAATGGTGTTGCCTGAAGCGCATATGCCAACCGGATAAAAAATACACTTATTAAAAGAACTGGCAGCATAATTAAAATCAATAACAAAATAATGATTGTTCGCTTTCTCTTTTTTGCTTCTATTGCTGCACGATCAAAACCTTCTATCATTTTTGGCGTTTCTTTTAACAACTTATCCATGGAGATATGATAGTTGTCGCTAATATCAATTAAAGTTTGAAGATCTGGATAACTTTTTTCATTTTCCCAATTAGAAACCGTCTGCCTCGTAACATGGAATTTTTGTCCAAACTGTTCTTGTGAAAGTCCATTCTCTTTTCTGATATTCTGAATCTGTTTTCCAATTTCCATATAGCCACCTCTCCTTTTCTTTATTTACGGAATATTCCTTTTCTTAAATATTATCCTAAAATATTCTCTCTGAAAAAGAAAGCAAATCCAAGCTTCTCTCTATCTAAAATGCCGCAAAGATTCTTTGACATGGAAATTGAAAGCCACACCGCTGCAAATATTAATATTCTTCTCTATTTTCTTCTCCCCATATACATAACTGATCCAAAACATCCATCAAGGATTTCCCTCTGTCACTTAAGCTATATTCCACTTTTGGCGGTATCTGAGGATATTCCTTTCTAATAATAAGCCTGTCCATTTCCAGTTCCTTCAAAATAGTACCTATCATTTAATACAGTACTTGATAATTTTTATTCACTTGCTACAATTATATGTATAGACAAATATCCTGTCAATCAAATACAAGAAAAGAGGTAAGCACAATGAGAAAGAAACTCAATATAACAGAAGGGATTTTCCCAATGCCTGTTTTAATGGTGGCAACCTACAATGAAGATGGAAGTGTCAATGTCATGAACGCCGCATGGGGGACTATGCAGGCACGTGATACTGTGACTCTACAATTATCAGAGACTCATAAAACCGTTAAAAACATCAAAGCCAAGGGAGCTTTCACAATAAGCATTGCCGATGCCACCCATGTCATTGAATCAGACTATTTCGGAGTCGAGTCAGGCAACCGAATTTCAGATAAGTTCGAAAGAAGCGGTCTGACCGCAAGCAAATCTACGCTTGTAGACGCACCTATTATCAACGAATTTCCACTCTGCTTAGAATGTAAGTTTATTGAATATCAGAACAACGAATACGGCTGCGGTGTCATTGGTAAAGTTGTAAATGTGACAGCAGATGAAAAAGTAATGGTTGATGATAAACTTGATATGTCTTTGGTAAATGCGATTGCCTTTGATCCTTATACACATGGCTATTATAGCGTATCAAAAAGAGTCGGTGAAGCATTCAAAGACGGTTTACAACTCAAGAAATAGCAGGTTATTGAGCCATCCTATTTAAGATTACAATATAAAAGAAAGCAGACATAGTGTACTGAAAATATTAAAGAGATAACCTACAATAATAATACCAAACGTACAAATGGCAATAAATAGTGTCAATAGTTTAGGCTTTACTGCCTTTTTCAGCATGATTAAAGACGGTAAACTTAATGTTGTAACAGCCATCATAAATGATAAGATTGTACCTAATTGTGCACCCTTTGCAAGTAATGCCTCTGCAACTGGTATTGTTCCAAAAATATCAGCATACATAGGAATACCGACAAGAGTGGCTAAAATAACACCAAACGGGTTATTACTTCCTAAAATACTTTCAATCCATGTTTCAGGTATCCAGTTATGGATAATTGCTCCGATACCCACACCAATCAAAATGTATGGAAATACTTTCTTGAATGTTCCTATAACTTGTTCTTTTGCATATTGAACTCTGTCCTTTTTGGTTAAAGTAGGAGAACTAATATTAACATTACTTGCATTTTTGACGAAATCTCCCACATATTTTTCCATGTGCATTTTTTCAATTAAAGTACCGCCAATCACAGCAATTACTAAACCGATAATTACATAAGCAAAGGCTACCTTAGCCCCGAAAATACTCATTAGCAGTACAAGACTTCCCAAATCCACCATAGGAGAAGAAATCAAAAATGAAAAAGTTACCCCTAGTGGTAGTCCTGCACTTGTAAAGCCTATAAATAACGGAATAGAAGAACATGAGCAAAATGGTGTAACTGTTCCTAACAATGCGGATATAATATTTGCTCCTATACCATGAAAACGCCCTAAAATTTTCTTACTTCGTTCTGGCGGAAAGTAACTTTGAATATACGAAATAAAGAAAATCAGTAAACATAACAAAATTGTGATTTTGATTACATCATACAAAAAGAATTGAATACTTCCACCTAATCGACTGTCAATATCTAACCCTAGTTGTGATAGTCCATTACCGATTAAACCATTTAACCATTTCATACCTAATATTTGGTCTTGGAAAAATAACCATATTGAATTTACTACTTCCAAAAAAGTCCCTCCTTTATACAACATATCAATTTTTTTTGATGTGATAGAGTTTTATAAAAGCCACCTTTCGATGACCTTTATTTGCAACAATTTGATTGTTTTTCAGTATTTGGTGTTGTTAATTCTAACAATCGTTTTGACGCATATTCACTTCCGCTTTTACTTAGGCTGTAATGCGTCCATTTACCCTCTTGTCTTGCATTAACAATACCAGAGTCGCAAAGTATTTTCATGTGATAAGATAAAGCTGATTGTCCTATGTTCATGTTTTCAATCAGAACACACGCACATTTTTCCCCACTCTTTAAGTAGTCTAAAATAGTAAGCCTTTTTGTATCACAAAGAGCCTTAAAAATTTTTGCGTCTTTAGAAAAA
Organism: uncultured Dorea sp.; assembly: GCA_900543415.1. GTDB lineage: Bacteria > Bacillota > Clostridia > Lachnospirales > Lachnospiraceae > Dorea_D. The sequence goes on from UQRE01000010.1 coordinate 7,444, forward strand.
TCATTCATTGCTATCGCTCCTCACATCAAGTATTTTTGATACGTTCATATTAATATACTTTCACTTTCTTGTCAATATATAAATCAAATATTTTTGATATGTCTATTCTACTACAATTATTATAATAATAAAATTCAAGGGTATATCGCTACATAGCGCAACATACCCTAAGACTATTATGATGTTCTTTGCAAATTTGTTTATATCACGCTTTTTTGTACTCCCACAAGGGCTTTTCTATACTCCCGTTGTACTCCCATTTTTACGATACTGCCCGATATTTGACATCATTTTACGATACTTCGACTTTTCAACAAATCCTTTAAAATCCCCAATTAAAATGGTGTTCCTTCCAGATCATACGGCGTTACCTGATACACGTAATAATTCAGCCAGTTCGTGTAAAGATTATTCGCAGTCGCACGCCAAGTAAGAAGCGGCTTCTTATCCGGGTCGTTATTCTCGTAATAGTTCTTCGGGATCTCAATTTCCAATCCTTTCCCGATGTCCCTCTTATATTCTGTGTCCAGGGTCACACGGTCATATTCCGGATGTCCCATCACGAAGATTTTACGTCCCTCGTCTGCCATAGCAAGGAAAAGTCCTGCTTCTTCAGATTCTGCAAGCACTGTCAGACGTTCTTCTGCACGGATCTTATCCATCGGAACTTCTGTATGTCTGGAATGCGGAGCCATAAATATATCATCAAACCCTCGAACAAGCGGAATTCTTCTATTCATAACCCGATGTGCAAAAATCCCGAACATCTTATGATCCAACTGCACTTTATCAATTCCATAATGATAATAGATTCCCGCCTGCGCTCCCCAGCAGAGATGGAGCGTAGAGGTTACGTGGCTTTTCGTCCACTCCATGATCTCTGTCAATTCTTCCCAATAATCTACCTCTTCAAAAGGCATCTGCTCTACCGGTGCTCCTGTAATAATGAAGCCATCAAACTTCTGGTTTTTAATCTCGTTAAACTTCTGATAAAATTTATTCAAATGACTGGTTGGTGTATTCTTGGACTGGTGGCTCGATACCGTCACAAAGCTTACATCTACTTGAAGCGGAGTATTTGAAAGTGACCTCAAAATCTGAAGCTCTGTATCTTCTTTTAGAGGCATCAGATTCAAAAGTCCGATCTTGATCGGACGGATATCTTGATGCGTTGCCCGATGTTCGTCCATTACAAATATATTTTCTTTTTCTAATATTTCCTTCACCGGAAGATCATTTTGTACACGAATTGGCATATCTATCATTCCCCTTTTCTAATTTCTGCCTATAAGACTTCATTTATTCTTCTGTCTCTTTCTCCTGCATATGTGAGCCCACATAATTTCCCCTATCATCCACATAACTAAGCGGATCATAATAATCCGAATCGCTTGGAAGATGTTTGTGTTCCAGCCGGTTATTGATCAACATCTGTACAATGTAATACAAAACAGCAAAGGTCGGCACTCCCATCACCATTCCAACGAATCCAAACAGACCTCCGCCAAGCAAAATCGCTACAATTACCCAGAATGCAGACAATCCCGTTGTGTCTCCTAAAATCTTCGGTCCGAGAATATTTCCGTCAAATTGCTGTAATGCAAGAATGAATAAAACAAAATAAATACCTTTGATCGGATCACTAAGTAGAATTAAGATTGTACATGGAATTGCTCCGATATATGGTCCAAAAAACGGAATTACATTCGTCACTCCCACAATTACACTAACCAGCATCACATACGGCATATTCATAAGACTCACCCCGATAAAGCAGAGAACTCCGATAATCGCGGAATCAATAATCTTTCCTATAATAAAACCGCCAAAGATTTCATTACTCTTCACCGTCAAATGCAGAAGCATATTCGCATGATTTGGCTTCATAACCGCATAGACAATTTTTTTAGACTGGCGAACAAATAATTCTTTGCTGAACAAAATGTAAATGGACACAATAATTCCAATCAGCGCATTAAAAATTTCACTAAAGAAGCTGATAATTCCAACGGTGAGGTTGGACATCCATTCATTTACCTGACCAAGAAGATCCTGACGAAGCCAGTTCTGTATCATCGTTGTGCCTTCAGCGACAGCAGCCTGAATCAGCTTATTTGTAGTTGTATCATTTAACTGCACCTCATTTAACTTGCGAACGAGATCGTTGAGCTGTCCCGGTAATGTAGAAATCATGTTTTTGATACTTATGTATAATTCCGGAATTAATAAATTAAATAACGCCACAATTAAAGTAATCAAAAAAACTAATGACACAAAAATCCCAACGGAGCGTGACAGTTTTTCTGCCTGTCCTTCTTTGGAAAGTTTCTTTTTTAATACCGGAATCAAATATTTATCGATTTTATTTACAATCGGATTGAGCAAATATGCAATGACTGCTCCATAAACTACCGGCTTCAGTACATCAAACACAATTTGAAATGTGTCTGAAATATGTGTCATTCGAAGCAGCGCAAAATAAAACACAATACACGCTGCGATCACGAGAAAAAATGTCATTCCTTTACTGAATTGCCGGCGCAGCTTGGATGGACCTTTCCCCCCAAATTCCGGTCTTACATTGTAGTGGGATTGTATTTTTTCACTTTCCCTCTCTTCTTTTTTATTGTTTTCTTTCTTCATATTTTACCGTCTCTTTTCTTTTCACACTTAGAATAAGTATACCCTTTTCCTTTTTTCCCGTCAATAAAAGAGCATTCCTTTTTCAGAAAATAAATTTCTTCCAAAAGAATGCTCTCTTATCACGCGTTGTTATTTACATCCACACTTAAATGTTGCACATTCCGTCTGCTCGCAATGGCAGGCGTCGCTTCCTTCTACACTGATCTTTCCTGCATGGCAGTTGCAATTCTCGTTATACATACAATCCACTGCTTTACAATCAATTTCGCTTTTTGGTGAAGCTGTCCCTGTTACATCACTGTAAGAATCTCCTTTTCGCTCCTCGAAACTGTCGCAGCAAGTCTCTCCTGCACGCTTTGCATGATTTCCTCCTACTACGATCTGATCCAAATCACAATAGAATTTTTTGTTGTGTGTACACGTCTGTACAGTACATTTTAATTCTGGCATATCTTTCCCTCCTTTTCTGCACCTTTCGGCTGATCGGAGTTAGTATGCCCGGAACTTCCGCACATTACACCTGATACTTTTGACTTTTCTATTCTTCCTCTGCTTTTTCTACTTCGCGGATCTCTTTTTTCTCAATTTCTTCTTTTACTGCCGCAATGAAATCTGCAAGGCTCTTCTGTCCTTCATCACCGGCAAAACGGCTTCTTACGGATACCACACCGCTCTCTTCTTCTTTTGCGCCTACTACAAGCATGTATGGAATCTTCTGCATCTGAGCCTCACGGATCTTATAACCGATCTTCTCTGCTCTTTGGTCGATTTCTGCACGAATGCCTACTTCATTTAATTCTTCCAGAACTTTCTTTCCATATTCCATATATTTATCGGAAATAGGAAGCACTTTTACCTGTACCGGTGCAAGCCATGTTGGGAATGCTCCTGCAAAATGCTCGATCAAAATTCCGATAAAACGCTCAATAGAGCCAAATGCTACACGGTGAATCATAATTGGACGGTGTTTTTCTCCATCTGCTCCTACATATTCTAATTCAAATCTCTGCGGCATCTGCATATCAAGCTGGATGGTTCCGCACTGCCATGTTCTTCCGATGGAGTCCTCTAAGTGGAAGTCAATCTTCGGTCCGTAGAATGCACCATCACCTTCATTTACAATATAGTCAAGGCCAAGATCATCCAATGCGCCTCTTAAACCTTCTGTTGCAAGTTCCCAGTCTTCATCACTTCCCATACTGTCTTCCGGACGTGTAGACAATTCTACATGATATTTGAATCCGAAGAGGCTGTATACTTCATCAATTAATTTCGCAACACCTTTGATCTCATCACGAATCTGCTCCGGTGTCATGAAAATGTGTGCATCATCCTGATTAAAGCATCTTACACGCATCAAGCCATGGAGCTGTCCGGATTTTTCATGACGATGAACCAGACCGATTTCTGCTGCACGAAGCGGAAGATCTTTGTAAGAGTGTGGCTCTGCCTTGTATACAAGCATTCCACCCGGACAGTTCATCGGTTTTACCGCATAGTCTTCTCCATCGATCACGGTTGCATACATGTTGTCCTTGTAATGATCCCAGTGTCCGGAATTTTCCCACAAATGTCTGCTTAAAATGATTGGAGTAGAAATTTCAACATAGCCATTTTTCTTATGAAGTTCTCTCCAATAGTCCAGAAGTGTGTTCTTAAGAACCATTCCTTTCGGAAGGAAGAATGGGAATCCAGGTCCTTCCTCCGCCATCATAAATAATCCCAGTTCTTTGCCCAGTTTTCTGTGATCGCGTTTTTTTGCTTCTTCCATCATATGAAGATATTCTTCAAGCTGCGCTTTCTTTGGATAAGCGACACCGTAAATTCTTGTGAGCATCTTGTTCTTCTCATCACCTCTCCAGTATGCACCTGCAAGGCTTGTAAGCTTAAATGCCTTCACTGCCTTTGTAGACATCAGATGAGGTCCTGCACAGAGGTCTGTAAATTCTCCCTGTGAATAGAAGCTGATTTCTTCTCCCTCCGGAAGATCTTCTACCAATTCTACTTTATATGGTTCGTCTTTTTCTTTAAAATATGCAATTGCGTCTTCTCTGGATTTTGTGGATCTTTCAATAGCCAGACCTTCTTTTACAATCTTCTTCATCTCAGCTTCGATTTTCTCCAGATCTTCTGCTACAAAAGGAGTCTCTCTGTCAAGATCATAATAGAATCCGTTTGCAATTGATGGACCGATTGCAAGCTTTGTATCCGGATAGAGACGTTTTACAGCCTGTGCCATAATATGAGAAGCAGTATGATTAAACGCTCCTTTTCCATCCTCGCTGTCGAAGGTAAGAATTTCAAGCTCTGCATCGGAATCTACAACTGTGCGCAGATCTACAAGTTCTCCATTTACCTTTGCAGATGTTGCTACTCTTGCAAGTCCTTCGCTGATTTCTTTTGCGATGTCAATCACCGCCATACCATTTGCCAGTTCCATAACAGAACCGTCCTTCAATGTGATTTTCATAACCTTTCGTTCCTTTCTTTGTATATTATACCTGAATTATTCATGATGATTCATTTAACAACGGCTAAAGCCGCATAGTTACTGAATTTTAATCGAATATTGCTTTTCACCCAATAAGTGAATGAAAAAAGAGCATCCATTTGTGGTAAAATTAAGGTGTCGAATCTTAAAAAATAACCTCAAAGGAGCCCTTTATGAGTATTTTAAACACCTTACCGTTAGAAAGCAATAGACAAATTAAAATGAATTTCGATGGAGGCGATTTGTCCTCCGATGCAGGATTACTTCTTATTAAAGAATTCATCTGCAAACTTGGTTTTGTGAAACTTTTAAAATCTGTATTCAAAACCAATGACACTGCGCTCCGCTATCACAAGGATGACGAGAACCTTTGGCAGGTAATCTACCAGATTCTCGGTGCCTACTTTGAAGATGATTGCGCCGATGAACTTATCCATGACCCTGTGTTGACAGCCATCCTTGACAAAAGAGCGCTTGCTTCACAGCCTACCCTGTCCAGATTTTTCAATCGGATGGATGAAACAACCCTCGATCAGTTTTATGTTTTGATGCGCAGGTTCCGCAAGGTTGTGTATGCTATAAAAAAACCTCGGCTTTTGTTGCTGGATCTCGATTCAACCCTTCTTGACACCTATGGGCATCAGGAAGGAGAAGGTTTTAACTTCCATTACCAGAGCCACGGTTATCATCCGTTAGTCTGTTATGACGGAATGACAGGCGACCTGCTCAAGATTGAACTCCGCAACGGTACGAATTATTCCTCCACAGGAGTTGTGGAATTCCTGCAGCCACTTCTGGACGAATTTCTGACTGATTATCCGGATCTGCCGTTACTTCTCAGAGGAGACAGCGGTTTTGCCAAACCGGAACTATATGACCAGTGTGAAACAAACGGTGTGTCCTATGTCATCCGCCTGAAAGAAAACAGTACATTGCGGGCGCTTGCTTCGGATATTGATGAATGCCTTACCGAAGCAACCAGAAATGACATGGTATCCTACGCTGTGTGCTATGGGGAGTTCATGTATCAGGCAGGATCATGGAAATATCCCCGTCGTGTTGTATGCAAAGTAGAAAAACCTACGGATCAGTTGATTCATATGTACACGTTCATCGTTACAAACATGGATTCTGCACCGGAAGAACTCATACGGTTCTACTGTAAAAGAGGTAGCATGGAGAACTTTATCAAGGAAAGTAAAAACGGATTCGATTTTACAGCAGTAAGCAGTTCCTCGAAAATCGTCAATGCAAACCGTTTACAGATACATGCCTTGGCATACAACATATTCAATTGGTTCAAACGATTGGTACTGCCTGCCCAAATGCGTAAGCAACAGATCGATACCATTCGCCTGAAACTGCTGAAGGTTGCCGCAAAGGCAGTACATTCAGCAAGATATATCACATTCAAGCTTTGTAGTAGCTGTCCTTATAAGGATGAGTTCTACGAAACACTGAAAAACATCCGGGGACTACAGCCACAGCTGGAATGACAGGTAACAATGAACCTTGGCAGCAAAAAAAGCGATATTTTTCACCTATGGGGATACTGCGCCCATTTTTAGTCAAAAGCCTTATTCGCAGGCATTGCTTTGGGGCTCAAAAACAAGATAATGGATTATTATGAGAAAATCATGGTTTCATGAATAATTCAGGTTATATTTTTAAATTTTCAGGTTTCTCTTATTTTTTCTTTCCGGTTTCTTTCTTCACTGCTTCTCTGTGCTCCTCCAAGCCTCTCATAAACATTTCATGAAATACCGGATTCGCCTGCTTCAAAGATAATGGTCGTCCATCCCGGCTGATAAAACAATGCTTCGTCGTACCTCTGCTGTGTACCATTTTTGTTGCCTCGTTAATCACTTCATATCCCACCGTCAGTTTGATTCCATTATATTCTTTGATAAAACAGCGGATCTGAAAAGTATCTCCAAAATGCATCATCCGAAGATAATCTGCCTGTACGGACAGCACCGGACTTATAATTCCGGCCTCTTCCATCTTCTCATATCCCAATCCCATCTGCTCCATCAGATCAATCCTCGCCTCTTCAAACCACCGGATATAATTGGAGTGATGGACGATTCCCATCTGATCGGTCTCATAATAATGTACTTTACGCTGATAGCCTTCTCTTTTTTTCACGTTTATTTACTCCCTTTCTCCTGCCCTGTCCGGATACTTCCCCGGTCATGCAGTCTGCGGCATACACTTAAACACTGTTCTGTACTGCAAAAAAAATCCCTTACAGCTAATATAGCTGTAAGGGACGAGTTCTCTTATAAAATCTCGCGGTTCCACCCTGCTTGTACCGGTTGCATCTTTTCAACCAGAACCACTTCATTAAGATGATAACGGAATCACCGGACTGTTTTGCAGTCACTCAGAGGTAGTCTTCAGAAGGTTCCAAAATAAGAAGCTTTCAGCCGCTGGCTTCTCTCTCTTTTAATTCTTTCCCAACCTACTCGTCTCTTCTACGTGTTGTCATATATGTCATTTATTATAGCACTGTCTGAGGCTTTGTCAACCACAAATCCATAGTTTCCACACTGCCAGCACTTCACGAATCATATAGTTGACAAACAGCAGTGGATGACAGGATGCCGCCACCGGTTCTATCCGTCGATATCCAAGTTTCTTCGCGATTCGGCATGCGCGATACAGATGAAAATTATTAGATACGATTCCCACACAATGCTTCTCTTTGTCAAGAAATGTCTCTGAAAATTCAAGATTTTGCTGCGTTGTTCTGGAACGGTCTTCCAGGTAAATACGCATTTTCTCTATTCCCTGATTCTGCAAATAGTCTGCCATTGCTTCTGCCTCTGTAATTGCTTCACCTTTTCCCTGACCGCCGGACACGATGACTTTTGTCTCCTTATGAACACTTAGATAGTTCTGCGCCTTTTTCAGTCTGCGAAGAAGGGAATCTGTAATCTTCCGTCCCCTCACCTGAGCGCCTAGAACGATCAAATAATCACAGGACGCCTGCTTTCTTGGAAACATTGTACTCGACACAACGATCAGTGTCACTACAACTGCCCCCAAAACCACATAAAACAGCAGCCAGAAAGCTTCCGGCACATATCCTTTCCGTTCCAAAAAACACAAGATCAAAAATCCCATTCCACTAAGCAGCCAGAATCTGGAAAAGGTAGAATCCCATTTTCTAAGATATACACAAAGGCATCCATAGTAGCCCAGACATAAAATTCCTGCAATCAATAAGACTATCGGCCGCAACATTTCTTATACTTCTTACCGGAACCACACGGACATGGATCGTTACGTCCGATCTTCTTCTCCTTGCGGATCGTTGTAGATTCTTTCTGCTCCTTGTAAAGCTTCTTTAACTCTTCTTCAGAATAAATCTCTTTCCACTGTGGAAGCTCATACAACCAGTCAGCCTTTGCAGCAACCATGTTTTTATACAGTTTCTCTTTATCAAAAGCAAGACTTACTTCTGTATTTTCATCCATTGTCTCGATCGGGTTTGGCTCCTTCAAGCTCTCGTCGATACCATCTAAAAATCCTACCATTGTAAGCACTTCCTGACCATATTTCTCAGCCAGTTCTTTTACAGTACCTTTTACTTCCTCGTCTGGATTTGTAAGGAGCTGCTCGTAGATTTCTTTTTCAATCTGGAAATAAGTTCCCCAAAATCTCTGAAGCTGCCCTCTGTCAGCGCTCTCATCATAAGCGATATTTCTCCACTGTTCTAATAATGTATTACTCATTTTTGTCATACTCCTTTGTATTCATTTGCATTTTTTCTCTGCTCTTTATATAATATACTAAAGTCTCACTTAGATGTAAAGGATGATTACTATGAAAAATACAAATCAAGAAAAAATCAAACGTATTCTTGCAGGAGCCGGCGCTGTCCTTTTGATCCTGATGTATATAAGTACACTGATCTTTGCGCTGATCGGAAGTCCAAATGCGATCAAGCTTCTCTGGGCTTCCATCGCCTCCACGATTGTTCTTCCGGTACTGCTCTATGGCATTCAGCTTGCTTTCCGAGTGACAAAAAATGAAGACGAAGACAACACAAAAGACAGGTCTTAATAAAATGACCTGTCTTTTTCATTTCAAATCTTCTCTTATATATACATCTCAGCAAGTGCAAGCGCCTGTCTTCCCGTAAGCGCATTTCTTTTCTGCTTTTCCCGAACATCTTCTCTGATTCTTTTTCTTTTGGCAAGGTATTCTTCCATAGAAATAACTTCCGGGCTGCTGTATTCAATCTTCTGTTTCATCTTAAAATACCTCCGTTCTTTTATTTTACTCCCGCCTTATCAATATATGCACAAGGCATTGTCTTTATGACAACTTTCTGTACATGATCTACTATAGAGGACAATTGTGTCCAGCCTGTGGCAGTTTTCTAAAAATAAACGAACGTTTTTCTTAAGATAATTTAAACATTTCTATGAATGATATCTTCTCTTCCCGGTCCGTTAGAAATCATTGTGATCGGGTATCCGATTTCCTTTTCTATGAATTCAATATAGTTTCTGCAATTTTCAGGAAGCTCTTCATATGTTTTAATTCCACGAATATCACTCTTCCATCCCGGAAGAACTTTCAGTACCGGTTTTGCCTTCTCAAGTAAATGTGTCGGTGGAAATTCTGTTGTCACCTCTCCGTCAATCTCATAGCCCACACATACCGGGATCTCATCCAGATAGCCAAGTACATCCAACACTGTAAATGCTACGTCTGTCGTTCCCTGCATCCGGCATCCATACTTGGAAGCTACACAGTCAAACCATCCCATACGGCGCGGTCTTCCGGTTGTGGCACCAAATTCTCCGCCGTCGCCGCCTCGTTTTCTGAGTTCATCCGCTTCTTCACCAAAGATCTCACTTACAAAAGCACCTGCGCCTACCGCACTGGAATATGCTTTACATACTGTAACAATCTCCTTAATCTCATATGGAGGGATTCCCGCTCCGATAGCTCCAAATCCCGCCAATGTAGAAGAAGACGTTACCATTGGATAAATGCCATGGTCCGGATCTTTCAAGGAGCCAAGCTGCCCTTCCAGCAGCACTGTCTTTCCCTCTTTAAGCGCGTTGTGAAGGAACAAAGACGTATCGCATACGAACGGCTCAACCATTTCTTTGTATGTGTGAAGTTCTTCCAACAACTCCTCCGGCTGAATCAGCGGCTTATGATATAAATGCTCAAGCAAAATATTCTTCTGTTCTGCCACGCGCACAACTTTTTCTTTCAACAGTTCTTCATCAAAGAGCTCACTCACCTGAAAACCGATCTTGGCATATTTGTCAGAATAAAATGGTGCAATTCCGGATTTGGTGGAACCAAAAGACTTACCCCCAAGGCGTTCTTCTTCATATGCATCAAAATTCTTATGATAAGACATCACCATCTGTGCACGGTCAGACACAAGAATCTTCGGCATTGGCACACCTCGTTCTACGATCGACTGCACTTCCTTAAAAAGTATCTCCACATCTAAAGCGACACCATTTCCTATAATGCTTGTTGTGTGATCATAGAACACTCCTGACGGAAGTGTGTGAAGTGCAAATTTTCCGTAATTATTGATGATGGTATGTCCGGCATTGGCACCACCCTGAAATCGAACGATAATGTCCGCTTTCTCTGCCATCATATCCGTGATCTTTCCTTTTCCTTCGTCACCCCAGTTGGCTCCTACTACTGCTTTTACCATCTTAATTCCTCCTGCTTTTGTGTTATTGGTCTTTCATAGTTCTTTTTATATTTTACATCAAAGGCGCGATCAGTCTCAATATCTGACCGGAAATTTTTGTCAGAAGAGACCGGTTCTTCACCTCGATCAACGTAACTTTATGACACTTCGCCAGTGTCTGTTGGAAATCCCGTTCAATTCGGTCAATCTCCGAATTGTTATAAATAAATGCGCCACATTCAAAATGCAGATACAGACTTCGATAATCCAGATTGATGGTTCCTACTGTTGCAGTATCATCATCCGACACGAATACTTTCGCATGTACAAATCCCGGAGTATACTCGTAGATCTGTACTCCTCCCTCGATCAATTCTTTATAATATGTCTTCGCAACTACAAAGGCATACCACTTGTCCGGAATATGAGGCATAATAATAATCACTTCAATTCCACTTTTTGCCACTCGCGTCAGCGTTGTGATCATTTCATTGTCAAGAATCAGATACGGGGTCATAATATGCACATATTTTTTCGCATGATTTAATATATGGAAATAAACTTCCTCACCCACATTTTCATTGTCAAAAGGGCTGTCCGCATACGGAATTACATAACCCAACTCTCTTTTCAGTCCTTTTCTCTTCGGGGTCAGATAGCGCTCATAATTCTCCGGTTTTCTTTCACTGACATTCCACATCTGCAAGAACATCATTGTAAGACTCTGCACAGCATCGCCTCTTAGCATAACAGCGGTATCTTTCCAATGTCCAAAGCGTACCTTCCTGTTGATATACTCGTCACCGAGATTGATTCCACCGGTAAAGCCCACCTTACCGTCAATCACACAGATCTTTCTGTGATCACGGTTATTCTGAGTTGTAGACAGGAATGGTTTCATTGGGTTTGACATCTTACACTGGATTCCGTACTTTCGAAGTTGAGACGGGTAGTTATAAGGAAGCATGGAAATGGCGCACATTCCATCATACATAAATCTTACCTCTACCCCTTCCGATACTTTCTCGATCAGTATTTCCCGAATTGTATCCCACATGTAGCTTTCTTCCACGATAAAATATTCCATAAAGATAAATCGCTTCGCCTTTTTTAATTCTGCCACTAAGTAGCGGAACTTATATTCACCCAATGGAAAATATTTTACCTCTGTATTCCGATAAGTCGGGAAACCTAACTGATGGGATAAATAATACGACAAATTTGCATTTGCTGATTTGCTTGCCCAGATAGCATCGACCACATCCGGGTCCTGAACCATATACTCGTCTGTCTCAATCTTAAGAGCCGCCTGTCTGGAGCGAAGGAACTTCGTTCCAGGCTGCATTTTGACGTAAATAAAGAAAATCGTTCCGATCAATGGCGTCAGAATAACAAACAGAAGCCACGTCATCTTAAATTCCGGCATTCCTGAATCATTGATAATATAGATCAAAACAACGACACGCATCAAAACAAAGATTCCATAGATAAAATCTTTATACGCTTCCAGATAATATGTTGTGCCAACTACAAGCCCAATCTGCATCAGGATCAGCAGAAGGATGATACCTGTACGGCTGAATATAATACGGAACAAGCCTTTTTTCGCTTTTTCCGGTACTTGTGTTACTTGTGTTTTCTTCATGTTCACTCACCTCTAATGCAAAAAACATTACTGATACAGTTTAACATAATTTCTTTCCCTTCTCAACAGTGGTTCTTCGACAGATTCTTTTAAATTTTTCTAAAAACTTTGTGAAAGTTTTATACTATTTCCTCTCTTACCCTTTTCTTTTCCCACGAAAAGTATTACAATGTCACTATTAGGGAACGCTGTATGAAAGGAGAATTGTTCACTATGAAAAAATATTTTAAAAGATTATTAGAGGTTACAGCAGTTGTTGCCGCTGTTGCAGGCGTTATTTATTTCTTTAAGAACAATCGTTCATCAGACGAGGACATCTTCGAGGATGATTTTGAGGATGAAGATTTCGACCTTGATGAAGACTTAAAACCTGCCGGAGATCGTGGTTATGTTTCTCTGGCTCCAAAGGCAGAAGAAGAGGCAACAGAACCTGTAGAAGAAACTACAGAGAAAGAAGAAAAAGAAGAAGTTTCTGAAGAAAAGGACGAGGCTTCTGAAGAAAAAAGCGAAGTATAAGATCTGGCAGCCAACAAAACATGGCTATCCAGTAATATAATTTTCAAACTTTCTATTTTCAAAAAAATAAGAATCTCCGAATGAACATCTGTGTTTTAAACATTAGATTTTCTTTCGGAGATTCTTGTTTTTCTTATTTAATCTTATACCATAAAGAAAAATCCTCAACAATATCATAGATTGCGACCGTCAGCGGTTATATCCAACAATTGATGAGCCTGTCTGCCGCCTTTTTTATCTTCGTTTCGGATAGATTTGCATAACCAAGTAAAACCGTAGCTCTTTCTTCTTTTGTCGTCTGAATCCGGTATTCTGACAATCCATACACTTTGATTCCTTCCGCCTTTGCACTGTTTAGCAAATGTTCTTCGGAATATTCTTTCGAAAAAGTGAGTAAAATGTGTACTCCTGCATGTTCCCCGGAGATTTGACAGATTTTAAGGAGCGGTCGCAATTCATCAATCAACACGTCATGGCGGCTTTTATACATGGCTCTTGTTTTGTTGAGATGTCTTTCAAAATAACCATCTTCAATAAATTTCTGTACGATCAGTTGATCTACCTTCGACACTGTCGAATGGATATGTCCCAGTCGTTCTTCATAACGCTTAAGCAGTGGGTTCGGAAGTACCATGTAACTCATTCGGATCGCCGGTGCAATGGATTTTGAAAAGGTACCAAGATAAATCACTTTTTCATTCTTATCATAGCCTTGCAGTGACGGAATCGGCTTCCCTTTATATCGAAACTCACTGTCATAATCGTCTTCTATAATATATCGTTCCTCTCCAAGTACCGCCCATTTAAGCAACTCCACCCGTCTCTTCAATGGCATAACGATTCCTGTCGGATACTGATGTGAGGGTGTCACGTAAGCAATATCCGCTCCGCTCTTCAAAAGCCGATCTACTTTCATGCCGTAATGATCCAAAGAAACCGGAACTGTTTCATATCCAAGACTTTCCATCATGCGATAAGCCTGCTTGTACGCCGGATCTTCAAACGCAATCTGATGTTCCTTTCCAAGCAGCATGCCAAGAAGCATAAGAATATAATCACTTCCTGCCCCCACAACAATCTGCTCCGGACTGCACAGAACTCCTCTTGCCTGATACAGATAATGACAAATCGCACTGCGAAAAGCATATTCTCCTTTCGGATCTCCGCTTTTAAACAACTCTGTCCGGTCATCTAATAACACTTCTCTTGACAGCTTTCTCCACACCTCGTACGGGAAACTATTAAGATCTACCCCGTTGGGCGTAAAATCAAAATCATATGTTTCTTTTTCTTTTAAAGGTGCTTGCGGAACCTCTTTTTCTTTATTTAAATGATACAACTCTTCAATCTGCGCCACAAAAAATCCCCTGCACGGTTCCGATTCGATATATCCTTCAGACAAAAGCTGTTCATAGGCAAGCTCTACAGTACTTCTGCTCACAGTCAAATGCTTAGACAATGCTCTTGTAGAAGGAAGTTTTTCTCCGTAAGAGAGATGTCCGCTTTGAATATTCAACTTAATATATTGGTAAATCTGCTCATAAAGCGGCGTTTTGGAATTGTTTTTTAAAGGTATGGTCAATTCATTCATTATCTTTTCCTTTTTAATAAAGAGCGAGGTATTCCTACCCCGCCCCTGTTTCACTTTTATTCGTATGTTTTATTTCTTCGGAAGCTTAAAAGAACTCTTCAGTGACACAATCCGGTTAAATACCAGATTCTCCGGTGTAGAATCTTTTGCATCAATACAGAAATATCCATTTCTCACAAACTGGAAACTATCGTATGCTTTCGCATCTTCAAAGTTTGGCTCTACAAAACAATTCTTGCGGATCTCCAGTGAATTCGGATTCAGATTCATAGAACCGTCTTCCTCATTGTAGACCCCCTTCTCTTCATCGATCAGATTCTCATAGAGACGAACCTCTGCCTGCTTTGCATACGGAGCTGCCACCCAGTGAATCGTTCCTTTGACTTTACGACCGGTGAAACCGCTTCCACTCTTTGTCTCCGGATCATATGTGGCATGAACAACGGTCACATTTCCGTTTTCATCAGTCTCGTATCCGGTACATTTTACAAAATATGCCTGCATAAGACGTACTTCATTGTCCGGGAATAAGCGGAAATATTTCTTCGGAGGCTCGATCATAAAATCGTCTCTTTCAATATAGAGTTCTCTGCAGAATGGAATCTTTCTCTTGCCGAGAGACTCATTTTCCAGATTATTCTCTGCATCCAGCCATTCCATCTCGCCTTCCGGATAATTGTCGATCACTAATTTGATCGGATCTAAGATTGCCATCATACGCGGCTTTTTCAATTTCAGATCTTCACGGATACAGTACTCAAGCATTGCATAATCTACGGAACCCTGCGCCTTAGAGACACCACACAGCTCTACAAACATCTTCAGAGATTCCGGTGTGAATCCTCTTCTTCTGAGAGCTGCAATAGATACGAGACGCGGATCATCCCATCCGTCCACTACACCGTCTTGAACCAATTTCTTAATATATCTCTTACCTGTTACCACATTTGTCAAATACATCTTTGCAAATTCAATCTGTCTCGGTGCAGGGTCAAACTCACATTCACGAACAACCCAGTCATACAACGGTCTGTGATCCTCAAATTCCAACGTACAGATAGAGTGAGTGATCTTCTCGACCGCATCCTCAATTGGGTGAGCGAAATCGTACATTGGATAAATGCACCATTTATCTCCTGTGTTATGGTGAGACATATGTGCCACACGGTAAATAACCGGATCACGCATATTGATATTCGGAGATGCCATATCAATCTTTGCACGCAGAACCTTTTCTCCGTCTTTATATTTACCTTCACGCATCTCTTCGAACAGCTGAAGGTTTTCCTCTACGGAGCGGTCGCGGTATGGGCTGTTTTTTCCCGGCTCTTTGAGTGTACCTCTGTATTCACGAATCTCTTCCGCACTCAAGTCACACACGTAAGCCTTGCCTTTCTTGATCAATTTTACTGCACACTCATACATAGTATCAAAATAATCAGATGCAAAATAAAGGTGCTCTTTAAAATCTGCCCCCAGCCATTCCACATCTTTTTTAATAGACTCTACAAATTCTGTGTCTTCTTTCATCGGATTTGTATCATCAAATCTCAAATGAAATGTTCCATTATATTTCTGCGCCAGTCCATAGTTCAACAAAATAGACTTGGCATGTCCAATATGAAGATATCCGTTCGGTTCCGGTGGAAATCTGGTACAAACTTCCTGATAAACCCTTTCACGTAAATCTTTCTCTATCTCCTGTTCAATAAAATTCTTGGAAACTACTGCTTCTTCTCCCATCATCTTCCTCCTAGCATACATTCTGTTCCTTATCTTATCATAAAAAGCGCCTTGAAACAAGGCACACGCCTTACTTTGTACTGTCTTTTTTCATTCCGTACGGCATCCAGTTTCCCTTCCAAACATAGATCAGGATCATCACCAGACCGACCAGCCATGATAATGGATAACCGAGCATAACACCACCGATCTTATGTGATACGGACATCGCTCCCCAGATCCACAAAACCCGGAAAATGCAAAGTGAAAACAAGAACACGACCATAGCCTGCATCGTCTTTCCGGTTCCCCGAATTGTTCCCGCCAAAATATGAAGAATTCCAAGCATCCAATAAAATGGGCAGAAAAACTTCATAATATATACTCCGTATTCTACCACCTTCCCATTTTGTGTAAATACTCCGATGACCTGCGGAGCAAATGCAAGAAGCAGAATTCCTGTACAGACGGTATATATAATTCCCATTGCCACCGATACGTACATTCCTTTTTTCACACGGTCAAGGCGTCCGGCTCCCACGTTTTGTCCTACAAAGGTAGTGGCAGCCATGCTGAAGCTTAATACCGGAAGGATATTAAATCCATCGACTTTAATATACGCTGCGAATCCCGCCATAGCCACTGCACCAAAACTATTTACACTGGACTGGACAATCACATTAGACAGTGAAATTACGATATTCTGCACGCCGGTTGGCAGTCCGATTTTCAGAATCTTTCCAAGAAGGTTATCGTAACACCGAATATCTTTTAATTTTACCCGGTACACATCCTCACTTCTTACAAGAAACAATATAATAAAAATACAGGACAGCAGCTGACTGATATCTGTCGCAATAGCTGCGCCTACGATTCCCATTTTCAATACGACAACAAACAGAAGATCAAGAAAAATATTAGATGTAGCCGCAATCATCAAATAGACAAGTGAACGTTTCGAATTACCTACCGCATTCAGGATTCCCGCTGACATATTATAGACAACAGAAAATAGAATACCTCCAAAATAGACTTTCAAGTAAATTGATGCCTGATCAAATACTTCTTGCGGCGTTCCCATTGCTTTCAGCAAAATTGGAGTTGCCACAATTCCGACTACTGTAAGAACAGCCCCCGCTGCAATGGCAATAGCGATCGTTGTATGTACTGCCTTACGGACGCCTTCTCTATCCTGCGCTCCGTAAAACTGAGCGATAACAACTCCGGCTCCCGCAGAAGCTCCGATACAAAATCCGATCAAAAGGTTAATAAGGGAGCCGCTGGAACCCACGGCTGCCAACGCTTCACTTCCGATATAGTTTCCAACAATAATGGAATCTACGGTATTATAAAGTTGTTGAAATAAATTTCCCAAAATCAAAGGAATGGAAAAAAATAATATTTTCTTCCAGATAGAACCTTCTGTCATTACTGTTGATTTTTTCATAATCCTTCCCCCTAAAATGCATTTTCTTCCTTCCTTCAACATCCTCTGCAACAGACACACCAAAGAAAAGACCCTCAAAAATCTACATTTTCAAGGGCCTTACTTCTCTCTTTAAGCTGCCTAGCGGAATCGAACCGCCGACCTCCGCCTTACCAAGGCGACGCTCTACCGACTGAGCCAAGGCAGCACGTGCATTCCATCTTCTGCAATTTCAAATGATATGCAACATTGATACTATACACTATTTTCAATCACTTTGTCAACAACCAGATTGCAAAATCTTCTCTGTCTTACTCTTAATTCTCTGAAGAGCATTATCGATGGTTTTCGGGCTTTTATCAAGGAGTCTTGCGATTGTTTTATAATCTGTCCCAAGTAAATGCAGATACAGAACACGATTCTCAAGATCACTGAGATTTTCTTCCAGCTTCGCTTCTAATATCTGCGCCCGCTCTCTGCCCACAAGCAATTCCTCCGGGTTGCTCTGGTCTCCCGCCTCCATTTTATCAAGCAATGTACTTTGATCCTCTCCCTGCTCGTAAAACGAAATATAACTGTTTAGCGGACTGTGTTTCTTCCTCTTTGACGCTTCAATGGCCGAATACATCTGTCTTGTAATACAAAGCTTCGCAAAACTGTAAAAAGACGTATCCTGCTCTGTCTGGTAATCCCGCACTGCTTTGAAAAGCCCGATCATCCCCTCTTGGATCAGATCGTCATTCTCTCCCCCGAGAAGAAACATGGCATTTGCTTCTTTTCGCACCAGATTTTTATACTTTTCCATGAGATAATCCATGATTGTTTTGTCACCTTGACGAAATTTGCAGATCAACTGCTCATCCGTCATATGTTCATACTTGGACATTTCTCCATTCTCACTTTCCAGACATTCCCTTTAAGCACTGTGTTTATCTGCTTTTCTCATGCCTTTTATTTCTTCAAACGCTGTCTGACAATCTCATAGGCAAGAACCCCTGTTGCCACGGAGGCATTCAGAGAATCAATGTCTCCTTTCATAGGAATACTTGCCACAAAATCACAAGTTTCTTTGACCAGACGACTGACTCCTTCCCCTTCATTTCCGATCACAAGACCGATAGGACCTGTCAGGTTCAGATCATACATGGCTTCACCGCCCATATCCGCACACACAAACCACAGTCCTTCTTTTTTCAACTCTTCCATTGTCTTCTTAAGATTCGTCACCTTCGCTACCGGCGTGTAATTCAACGCTCCCGCAGAAGTCTTGGCAACAGTGGCAGTAAGTCCTACTGCCCGTCGTTTCGGAATGATCACTCCGTGGGCTCCCGCCAGATTTGCAGTACGGATAATCGCTCCCAGATTATGAGGGTCTTCGATATTATCTAAGAGAATAATAAATGGATCTTCTCCTCTCTCCCTTGCCAGCTCCAACATATCCGAAACTTCCGAGTATTCATATGCTGCGGCATATGCAATCACACCTTGATGTCTTCCGGTTTCAGAAAGCTGTGCCAATCTTTCTTTCTCTACAAACTGAATGATTGTGTCGTGTTTTCTTGCTTCTCTTACGATCGTGCGGACCGGACCATCCTGGCAGCCATCCAACACATATAGTTTATCTACCGGTTTGCCGGAACGAAATGCTTCTAACACGGCATTTCTTCCTTCGATGATATTTTCATTTACTTTTTTATTATCCATGAGAATACTCCTTTATACATATGGTAAAAAGTCCTCCGCCTTACGGCGAAGGACTTGCCTTCTTTTCTTTTTCATCTTAGCAAGTGAGATTTGAAAAGTCAATATTCAAAATCAAAAGAAACATAATAGAATAAATTGGTTCATCCATGAAAAACCCGATCATCCTGCCCATCCAGCCAATTGTTCCTTCCTTTTACACTTAAAAAATTTAAAAATAAAATAACTCTTCAAATTTTTTATCCAGTGCAATACAAAGTATCAATGCCAACTTTGCAGTCGGACTGAATTGTCCCGTCTCAATGGAACTGATTGTGTTTCTCGATACCCCCACCATATCCGCCAATGCCTGTTGAGATAATCCGTATTCTACACGCACTTTTTTTAAATGATTTTTTAATATTAATTTATCTTCCATCACAACATCCATTTCTTCCTAATGAATCAAATCTTTAATAAAATCATAAGCTTCCCAAATACCAAAAAGTAAGTTACCAACCATATAATACAAATACACTTTGTCACGTTCTTTCATATACCAATACAGATCATACACAAAACTCACACTGAACGAAATAAGTAAAATATCACCAAGCACTGATACAAATGTATATGTCCTTCCAAAATAATGATTCAAAAGAAGAATAATGATCGCAAGAATATACATTACATTCATAGCAATAAACTGACCTCTGCTTTTTACTTTCTTCTCACGTTCATCGCCTTCCACATTTTCTTTCTTACTCAACTCCAAAATCTCATCTTTCTTCATACCGGACACCTCCATCCCGCGCGATACTACTCGTATTTTTATATTGCCAAGTTTTCTTGTCAATATATTTCGCCAAGTTTTATAGGCAAAGTTGATTTTTGCTTAAATACACAAAGAAGAGGCAAGATCGCCTCTTCTTCCAGTTCATTCTTTATTTCTCTTCCAGACTTTCAAGCCCTAATTTCACTAAATCTAAAAGTCTTTTGTATTCTTTCTTGAGATACAGATAGCCAAGAAGTGCTTCAAAGCCTGTAGCCCTCCGGTAATCCGTAATCGACTGGTTCTTAGCCGGAGACACGCTTTTCGCATTGCGCCCCCGCTTATACACTACATGCTCTTCTTCTGTCAAATGTTCCTGCATCGTGCGCATCATTTTCGACTGAGTTGACGCCTGTACATATGCGCTCGTTTTTTTGTGAAGTACATTGACCGACTGATTTCCTTCATTTACGACCAGTGATTTTATAATCACATCATATATACAGTCACCGATATAAGCCAATGTCAGAGGTGAATATTCTCGAATATCCACCTCTTTCATATGAAACATTTCCTGCATATAGACATCAAACTGCCAATTTACGCTTTCTTCCATTGTACTCCCTCTCTGGTATCTTTTAAAATGATTCCCTTTGCTAAAAGCTCATCACGAATCGCATCCGCTCTTGCGAAATCTTTCGCCTTTCTTGCAGCCTGACGTTCTTCAATCAATTTTTCAATATCTTCTGCAAGAATTTCTTCTTTCTTATCCACGATCAAGCCCAGTACATCTGTCAATTTTACAAGAAGTGTAAATAATTCATTCAGATATTCTGTAGAGCTCTCGGCATCTGTATTGCTGTTGATGAATTTTACAAGGTCAAAGATTGCTGCTACTGCATCTGCTGTATTAAAGTCATCATCCATTGCACGCTCAAAGTCAGCAACAAATGCATCTGTCTTAACAGCCAATTCTTTTTCTGCTTCTGTCATATTCTCAGCTTTCGCGTTTTTCATCAAGAATTTCAAATTGTCTGCTGCATTTACAATACGCTCTAATCCGTTCTTAGAAGCCTCCATCAAATCTGCGCTGAAATTCAGAGGACTTCTGTAGTGTGCGCTTAACATGAAGAAACGAAGCACCTGAAGGTCATACTGCTCGCTGATTTCACGAACTGTGCGGAAATTGCCGAGCGATTTACTCATTTTCTTATTATCAATATTTAAAAATGCGTTGTGCATCCAGTATTTTGCAAATTCTTTGCCATTTGTCGCCTCACTCTGAGCGATCTCATTTTCATGATGCGGGAATACAAGGTCTTCGCCACCGGCGTGAATATCAATCTGTTCACCAAGATATTTCTTGGACATCTCTGAGCATTCGATATGCCAGCCCGGACGACCGTCAGACCATGGGGATACCCATGATGGTTCTCCTTCCTTCTTCGGTTTCCAGAGAACGAAATCCAGCGGATCTTCTTTTTCATCTTCTCCGGTCACCAGAAGGGAGCGTTCACCGGAACGGAGATCGTCTAAGTTCTTGTGAGACAATTTACCATAATCCTTAAATTGTCTGGTGCGATAATATACGGTTCCGTTTTTCTCGTAGGCATAGCCTTTGTCGATCAACGTCTGGATCATATCTACCATGCCGCAGATTTCCTCTGTTGCCAGCGGATGCTTTGTTGCCGGTTTTACATTCATTCCGGCCATATCTTTCTTACATTCAGCAATAAAGCGTTTGGAAACCTCGTCTGCTGACGTTCCCTCTTCAATCGCTTTATTGATGATTTTATCATCCACGTCTGTGAAGTTAGATACGTAATTCACATCGTATCCTTTGTATTCAAAGTAACGGCGCACAGTATCAAACACGATCATCGGTCTCGCATTTCCGATATGGATAAAGTTATAAACCGTTGGACCGCACACATACATTCTTACTTTCCCTTCTTCCAACGGCACAAATTCTTCTTTTTGTTTTGACATCGTATTATATAATTTCATTGTTTGTTCCTCCTCTATGACATCTTGTATTTTTAAACTTCTGAACTTTTTTCTTCTTTTTTCAGTTCCTTAATGGATTTTTTCAATTCTTTTACCTGACGGTGAAGACGAATATTGTCTGCCTGCAGCTCCTGAATATCCGTTGTGATCGGATCCGGCAAATGTACCTGATCCAGATCCATGCGCGGTATGCGCTCATTATCTCTTCTCACGATTCGCCCCGGTACACCGACAACCGTACAGTTTGGCGGCACTTCCTTTAGCACGACAGAACCTGCTCCGATTTTGGAGTTTTCACCAATCGTAAAGGAACCAAGCACTTTAGCGCCCGCACTGACCATGACATTATCCTTCAGTGTCGGATGGCGCTTTCCTTTTTCCTTCCCGGTACCACCAAGCGTTACTCCCTGATACAGTGTTACATTATCGCCCAGCTCTGCGGTTTCTCCGATGATCACTCCGCTTCCGTGATCAATAAACAACCCTTTTCCTATCTTGGCACCCGGATGAATCTCAATTCCAGTCTTTCTCACCGCTCTCTGGGACACCCAACGGGCTAAGAAATAATGTCTCTTCACATAGAACCTGTGCGCTACCCGGTAACAGAGAATCGCCTTAAAGCTGGGATACAGTAATACTTCCATATTTGATTTGATTGCCGGGTCCCGTTCTCTGATGACTTTAATTTCTTCTTTGATGTAAGACAACATTCCCATAAATTCTCTCCTCCTGCTTAACAGAATCTTTTTCCTGTTCACGAATGGATTTTACTTTGTGCATTGGAGACATTTCTGAAAAATTAAAAAACTTCGTCTCCTGCAATATCAAGAGACGAAGTTAACTCCGCGGTTCCACTCTTATAGAAGATATCAAACATCTTCCACTCGATACACGTAACGTGTGTAATCCGTATCTGACTACTGAAAAATCCACTCTCTTTCGCCAGATCAACTCCCGAATGCACTTCACAGATTTTTCGCTCAAAACTGCTTTCAGCCGGTGACAGTTTCTCTCTGTTAGTTCCAATACCTGTTACTCTTTTCGTTCAACGTCTTTTCCTGTATAGGTTATATAATATGAGATATTTTCTGATTTGTCAATCAAAGACTAATCTTTTCTGAAATCTTTTCTATTTTATGATCTCTTTAATAATTCTGTGCCAGTTTTTATAAGCAATCTTCTCAATCTCTTCCTCATGAAAACCAACACGCCTCATCTCTTCAATAACATTTGGTACGCGAGATGCATCTTCAAGACCAATGGTGTAAGGATTTTCCTGACTGCTGAAGGAGCTTAGCGTATCTCCACATAGAAATTCTGAAAAATCAAATCCAAATCCCACATGGTCAATTCCCATCACATCCACCATGTGAATCAGATGTTTCACGAGATTTTCCACCGTCTGCTTGTCCTCTTCTGCATGAACAAACTCATTAAAAGAGTTCAGTCCTGCCATACCACCGGTTCGCGACAATTCTTTCAGCTGCTCATCTGTCAGATTCCGCGGTTGATCGCACAGAGCACGGCTATTGGAATGTGTGGCAACAACCGGACCATGAGCCGTTGATAGAAGATCCCAGAAAGACGTATCATTAAGATGAGAGACATCCAGTATCATTCCCAGATTTTCAATTTTATGGACAGCTCTTTTTCCGAGCTCTGTCAGTCCTCTTTCCGGAGTTCCGCGAGTTCCTGTTGCCAACAGATTTTCTTCGTTCCATGCAAGGCTTGCATGTCTCGCACCAAATTTATAAAATTCATCAATCATATCGATATCTTCACCGATGCTTTTCAGTCCCTCCAAACCAATAAATGCATACATTTTTCCTGCTTTCCGCGCCTTGATCATATCTTCATAAGAGCGGGAAATTTTCAAAATGTCGGCGCATTCCGGTTCTTCCTGGGTAATAGCAGCCATCATCTGATGGGTTCTCTTTAACGGATCGGCGTCAAATGGAGGGTCATTCCAGATTACAAAGATGCCTCCCTCGATCTGACCTTCTTTCAGCCGTTCATAATGGTATTCCCGGAAGATGTCGTGTTCGTGATTCAGATAGTGATGTGTAATGTCAGTCCATATATCACAATGTGCATCAAAGTTCATAAGCAGACCCCTTTCTATATTTTGTAAAATAATGAATAAAATACAGGAACGGAATAGGAATCCGCCCCTGTATTCTACCACTCAATAATTCCTTATGTAATTAGATTGTCCCTTAAGTATTTTCTCCTTATAAACCAAGGATACTTCCCACAATCAAGCCAAAATATGTACCGAGGACATAACCCAACGTACCTACCAGAACGATTGGTCCAACCAGCTTTGTCCATCCTTTTGATACAGCCATAGCCGCAGCGGTTGTCGGTCCTCCGATATTCGCATTGGAAGCAAGAATAATGTCTTCCAGATTGAATTTTAATAATTTACCAGCCACAATACTGAAGATCATATTTACTAAAACTACGATTGCTGCGAATACAAGCAATAACGGAGAATTCTTAATGATCATCGGTACAGATGCCGGCACACCGATTACAAAGAAGAACAGGTAAATCAGGAATGTTCCAAGCTCGTTCGTTCCTTTGATCTCTCCGAAGAATCCCGGTGCAAATGTTGCACATGCCATAGAAATGGTAGTAATCCACAGATACATATTACCAAATAAAGTATTCAGCATCTGCAGTACCGGATTACTTGTCGGAATAATTGCCGTAAATACACCGCCGATAATATTAGAAATTGCTACAATAGTAAATGCTGTAGCAACAGCAAGTGCTATATCTTTTAAGGAAATCTCTTTTCTTCCCCAGAATGCTGCCGCATTCGTTTCGCCTTCTTTTTTAGTTCCGGAAGCTGAAGCAGCCTCTATCTCATCCACATATGGATGTTTGAAGTGTTTGCGGAAGAAACCGATGGAAGGCATTGCGATCAATACAAAGAAATACAGTGCCATCAACAGGTTATCTGCGACTGTTGCAGCAGAGATCATATCACCGGACACTTCAAATGCTGCTCCAAGTGCAGCGAAGTTTACAGTTCCTCCGATATAGGTTCCGGTAAATACTCCTGCCAGTCCATCCAGTTCAGGAATAAAGTTATGAAGTGCTGCATATCCAAGGAGCGCTCCACACGCTGTACCTACAGAACCAATAAGGAAGATGATTAAAATACGCCCCGCTTCTTTTCCAATCTTTCGCATATCGCACTGTAACAAAAGTAACGGAATTGCAAGCGGTACGACATATCCCCACACAGCGTCCCATACAGGAGCCGACATTGGAATAATACCAAAGTTCGACAAAATAATTGCAAGCACCAATGCAATGATCGCTCCGGTCACCTTTGCAGCCCAGTTGTATTTTTGTTCCAAATAAATAGCTGTTGCCGCACCTAACGCACAAATCGCCCACAGTACCCAAGTGTTATCCGCGCCAATTAGCGGATCGTTCAGGTTGAAAATATGTCCCCACATATTCTCCGCCTCCTTTCAGATATCTAAATGATAGTGAACTTTTTGAATCCACCAGTTAAATTAATGATAGTGTAAATCTTTTGTATAAAAATGTCAATATTTATAGATAAATGTTCGCAAATTTATATATTAAATGATTTTTCGAAATTTTCTGTTTAAATGTGGATTCAAAAGAAGAAATCAAGAATCTCCCACAGAATATCAGATGTCAAAATCACTGCTTTCTATGGGAGATATCTAATCTAATTATTTACACTCTGTACTGCTATGCAACAACATTAAAATTGAATTTCTACTTTAAACAAATCTGCTTCTGTCTCTATCTTTAATTCGCCTTTCTGGAGTTCTACGAAGCTTTTGACAATTGCAAGCCCCAGTCCCGATCCTTCGGTATTTCTTGATACGTCGCCTCTTACGAATCTCTCAGTCAGTTCTTCTGGCTTGAAGTTTAATTCTGCCGCCGATATGTTTTTTAATCGGATGATTGTTTTACCTTCTTTTCTTCCGATCTGTACATATACCCGTGTATGCGGCATCGCATATTTTGTTATGTTCACAAGAAGATTTTCGAAAATGCGGTATGTCTTCTGACTGTCCAGTGGTATCACGATTTTTTCTTCCGGATACTCACACCGGAACTCAAGTCCTGCCGCTGTAATCTTATCTTCCATCTCCAGTTTCACCTGTTTAAATAGATTGACAATATCGACATCCACCACATTCAATGTAACGTTCTGGCTGTTCGCCTTACTGATTTCGAAGAGATCCTCAATCAACACTTTCAGCCGCAGAGATTTGCGCTCTAAGACATCTATATATTCTCTTTGTTTCTCTTCGTCTCTTTCTTCTTTCAATAAATTAACATAAGTAATGATTGCTGTCAGCGGCGTCTTTAAATCGTGAGACACATTGGTGATAAGTTCTGTCTTCATGCGCTGGCTCTTTACTTCTTTATCCACTGCCAATTTGAAGCCCTGACGTATCTTTTCCATCTCTTTCTTAAACGGGGTAAATATTCCCAGATCCTCCGTGATTTCTACATCCAGATTTCCTTCTGCCATCTGATTTGTCGCTTTTAATAAAATCGCATACTTGGCTTTCAGATCATTAAAATATTTCCGCAGGATCAAATACAGAATTATGGAATAAATAACCAGTGCAATGATTCCGAAAAACCAGATGGAACAAATGCAGACAAGAATTACAAAGTTCACAAGCACAAGCTTTAAAATAAACTTATTGTTCTTATCATCTATATCAATATGATCAAAAGAGTGATAAATTTTATCCACTCCCGCCTTGCATTTCTCTATCACCCATCTTCCGCCTTTTAAAATCTTGCCGGAGGAACGCGCGATCAGGGAAGATTCTTTTAGATATCCTTTCAGCCCCATTGTAAGGAGATGTCTGACATTCGCTGTTGCCCAGTAAGTGCCTGCAAATACACCTGCCCATACAAGAACATCGAGCGCTTCCACCCTTCCCTGATTTCTGGAAAACAGATACCAAAGATTATCAAAGAGTACGATATAGCCAAAGAATGCTGCTGCTAGAACGATTTCTACAGGACACCGAAAAATTCTTTCATCTCCTGTATGCAAGGTTGAAAATACCGGAAGCAACAGAGCGGCTGCTGCCACAACACATATAAGTATAAGGATTGTTCCGCTTGTTCTTTCAGGCACCGTATACCCTGTATAATGCCAGTTGTCCATATAGGCTTTTAAGTTGCTTTCCGTCATTGCAAATGTAAAGGTGCGATTTTTCGGTGTTTTCATGTAGACATCCGAACTTTCCCTGTCCGAATACTCATATCTTTCCTGAATCCTTCTGGAAAATTCATTCAGTACAGAACGAAGCTCACGAATCTGCCCTGATCTATATTCACCAGACTGAATCTTCGCCTCCGGGATTCCATTCTCATCATAGCGGATAGTCATTGCAAGCCCGTAAGAAGAAAGGGATTTCTTCCCGGAATCGACAACACTTTCTGTCACCAGCTCTCCCGTCTCATCTTCTACAGAATACTCAAGATATGGATATAGCGTGTCAAACTCAAGCATCTCTTCCTGAAAATCATACTCAAGCTCCTGCTCTTTCTCTACCTTAGACATTCCCGCATCCGATTCTGTAGAATAGAGAATATAACTTGCCCATACAAATTCTTCCAAAAAGTCGGATGAACAAAGCGCTGCCTCATCCAATTCATTCTGAAGCTCTTCACTTTCTCTGGAATATGCGTGATATCCAGAAAGTACCGCCATCGTCGGGATGGCTATAATTAATAAAATCAATACAATGGCAAGTTTATGCCTGTTTTTCAATTTTGTATCCAACTCCCCACACCACCTTCAAATATTTTGGTTCTTTCGGATTGATTTCAATCTTTTCACGGATGTTGCGCACATGCACCATGATCGTATCGGTATTTACTGCACGCTCCTGCCACACCCACTCATAGATCTCCTCTGCCGAAAAAACTCTTCCTGCATTCTTCATAAGTAACAACAAAATCTTATACTCTGTCGGCGTTACCTTCACCAGCTCTCCGTCCACCGACACTTCTTTTGTGTCCTCGTTAAGCTCCAAGCCGCCGATTACATAAATATTCTTCATAATTTCTTTTTTCTCCAATTTCTCCATAAATTTCCGATATCTGCGAAGCTGAGAATTGACTCTTGCCAGCAATTCCATGGGCGTAAATGGTTTGGTCACATAATCATCCGCTCCCATGTCCAGCCCCAGAATCTTATCTACTTCCTCTGATTTGGCAGATAAGAAAATAACTGGGAAATCATGATTTTCCCTGAGCTTCATTGTCATTGTAATCCCGTCCATTCTTGGCATCATTACATCTACAATTGCCAGATGAATCTCTTCCTTCTCAATAATTTCCAGACCTTCTATCCCGTCGGCAGCCTCGCTTACCACATATCCTTTGCTTTTTAAATATATTTTCACTCCTTCGCGAATCTCTTTGTCATCTTCCACGATCAGTACATGATTCATTTCCATCACTTTTTCTCCTGTCTTCCTTTTCCCGTCTTTTTTCTGATTTTAAACTACTTTTCCAAGCACGGATCACCCATACTGTTGTCTATTATACTACATTTCGACAACTCCTCATACCCCCTGATCTTAGGTGGACGCTTGCAGGATACTGTACCATAGTTACAAAGCTGAAACGTCACTTCTGTAAATGGCAGAGGAATACGATAATGATCCCACCTCCCTCTTAACGCAAGCTTCTTCGAATATTTTACAGAGACAACCGACAGTGGAACTTCTCCCTTTTCTGACAGAAAATAAGTCATCTTCTTCGGAATGTGTCTTGGACCGAGCGGTCCGTCCATTGCAATCGCAATGCTTCTTCTCTCTTCTTTCAACTGTGTAAGGAGTTCCCGAAGTGTTCCGGTATCACAGAAGCCATAACCGATACGGACTGCATCTCCCCTGCATTTTTCGATCATATATTGAATATAGTCCCCTCTTGGATCACCGGTGACAAGCACCGACATTTTACAATTCTCTTTTGTCACTTCCCGAAGAAGAAGGTTCATGATAAAACTGTCTTCGTGCCAGAATCCTACCACTTGATTCCCATCAAAGGATTCCATACCTTCCCACCTTATCCTCACAGTCTTCTCAAGACATTTTAGATACGTGTAGAAAAGACGGCTTAAAATCTTCCGGCTCACAGGTTTGGTATCCATAGCCCTTCCCCCTTTCCATCACATATTTTTGTGCAAGCAGATATCCTTTTTCCGCTTCCTCTGCCACTTTTTCTTCGCGGTAAAAATGTGCTGTCTGCACCGCCCCTTTCTGTAATCTTTCATACAGATTTCTATCTGTGATTAGTTTCTTCATATTCTCTGCAAATGCATCCACAGACTCTTCACATAACAGGCCATTATATTTATCTCTCACAATATCATTGACTCCGTAAGCCTCTACCGCTGCTGCCGGAAGTCCTGCTGCCATCGCCTCTGCAAGCACGATTCCCTGTGTCTCTGAGCGAGAAGAAAAGAGGAATAGATCACTGGCAAAGAGATAATTTTTCACTTCTTCGTTGGGAACGCCTCCGACAAAAATTACCGTATCCTGCAATCCGATCTTCTCACAATAATCCATCAGATTCTTCCGCTCTCCGCCTTCTCCTACAACCAGCAGGCGAAAGTTCTTTCCGCATTGGTCTTGAAATCTTCGAACCGCATCCATAAGAAAATAGAGATTCTTCTCCTTTTCTATTCTGGATACTGTACAGAAAAGGGATTGCTTCCCCGCTCCATACTGCGTTCGAATCTTCTCGGACTCTTTCTCATCCCTCTCGAATGAATGGTCGGAAAGCCCGGTAGGGAGTGTCATGACCGGAACGTCTACTTCTTCTCTTCTCATATAACGTTCCATATCACGGGACGGTGCAAATACAAAATCGCAGCTTCCTGCATACGCTTTCATATACCATGTCACAATATGCTGACAGGTGTGATAGAGTTTCTTTTTCCCTTTTGTATCTCCATTAAGCTTTGCAAAAGGCCGGAGATAATGAATGTATTCTTCATATCTTGTATGCCATGTGAACACTAAGGGGATTCCATAACGTCTGCTGTATCGCTTTGCTACATTTCCCATAAGCATGGGCTGATGCACATGGATCAGGTCAAATTCCCTTCTTTCAAATTCCTGCCGGATGCACGGATCAAACATACCGGGAAATACCATTCCATTGGAAAGTCTTCGCTTGTGTGAGCGATACCGAATTACGTCTTCCTCTTCCGGTTCTTCTTCTCCTTCATATTCCGGCGCGAAGATACATACTTCATGCCCCAACGCCCGGAGTCCTTTTGCGAGACGCTCTACTGAGAGCGGTACTCCTCCGATAAAAGGTTTATAGTTATTTGTCATCATTGCGATTTTCATGCTGTCTCACTCCTTCTCGTCTGCCTATGCAAGCACATTCCAAACTGCATCTCCGAAGAAATAACCGGCACCTACAAACACCAGATTCCATGTAAATACGCCCAGTAAGGAGCTTACGGTATAAGTTCCAAAATTCAGGGACACCATGCCTGCCGGAATCGAGATCAGTGTCCGTACCATAGGGATTAACTTGCTGATAAAAACTCCATAGCCGCCTTTGCTTCGGATGAATTCCAGATTTTTCTCAATCAGTTCTTTTTGTTTTGGAAATTTCTTTACATAAAATCGAAAGAACGGTTCACCTCCGATTCTTCCAAGAAAATACAAGATCCAACTGCCAAGAAGCCCTGCTGCGACGGACAGAAGCAACACTACAAGGAAATGTATCTGCCCTCTCGACGCCCAGATTCCTGCCAGCGGCATGATCACGCCTGCCGGAAATCCCGGAAGATTTAAGTATTCCAACAACACGATCAGAAATACAAAGAACGCGCCGTATTGTGTAAAATATAAAGTAAGCTCTTGGATACTCATATGGTTTCCTCCTTTCGTTACTAATAATATACCCTTAATTTCTAAAGAGGCACCGCCGGAAAATCGAAAGATTTTCTAAAGAAAAAGCGTCGGAACCCTTTCGAATTCCGACGCCTTTCTTTATTGGAGATTATTTTTTTAAAATCAATGCCACAAATGTCACATCTTCAATCGCTTTCATACCGTGACCGCTTCCGTCCTCACAGAAGAATACATCTCCTGCCTCTGCAGGGATCTCTGTGCCATTGTCCTCATAGATTCCTTTTCCGGACAACACATAATAGGTCTCCGTCTCACCGTGATGCTCATGGTGTCCTAATTCACATCCTGCCGGAATCGTCACCTGACTGAACATCTTACAGTGTTCTCCAAGCTGATCTCCCGCGATCAGCGCCTCTTTCAAAATGTAGCCGGCTCCGCCATTTACATGTTCTGCCTTCACAACTTCTCTTTCACCTGCTCTGGTCATCTCTTTGCTCCTCCTTTATTCTATCGATGATACATTCTTGTTAAAAGTATAGCATAACCTTCATCAAATACAAAGGGGAACCTTAATTTACAATGCGGTAATATTCTCTCGCAGTAACTGCATACACAATCCCATAGAAAACTGCGAAGACACCTACCGTCGCCAATGTGCATCCGGCGAAAAGATGTGTATTTGTCATGTTAAATGCTTTCATAAGTTTTGTAATAATCGGAAATGCCATGGCAATATGAAGCCCTGCCATCAGCAGTGGTAAAAAGAACACCATCAATACCTGACTTCTTATGGAACGCTTTACTTCCCGCTTGCTCATTCCCACATTCTGCATGATCTGATAACGCTCTCTGTCATCATACCCTTCTGATATCTGTTTGTAATAGATGATCAATACAGTTGCCATAAGGAACAGTGCCCCCAGATAGATGCCGATAAAGAACAATACGCCGTATAATTCAAAGAAGCTTGCCTTGCTGTCTTCCTTCGACTCTGTGATAATATCATGTTCCGTATCAAATGTTCCAAACTCACTGCCGATCCGTTCTTTGATGACTTTTCTTACTTCCTTACAGTCTTCTTCCTCTCCTTCCATGTCAAGTCCGATCCGATATCTGAGACTCGTAATGCGGCGAATCCACTCCGGCCTCATCTTGCTTGTCTTTAAGCTTTCCTCCTGCACATAGGAAAGAACCTCTGACACGTCGGATAACTCCGGCAAAATAACGCAATAGGACGGCATGGAGCCTTGAAACGTCTCTTCTCCCAGCGTACACTGCTTTTCTGCCTTTTTCACTCGATAGGTACGTTCTCCCAACGTAATAGCGTCCTCGTCATATACCTCTTTGCCGCCAAATACAAGCACCTCCCCATCAGACAACGTCTCATTGGTCTTTTCAACATGGTTGTATTCACCCACAGATGCTATTGTAATGCTGTAGACGGAACTGATTTCATCCGGCGAGTAATTGCCTGATTCTCTTAAATCGAACTTTGTTCCTTCTTTTTTCCCTATGACAGAGCCATAGTGATAGCGGAAATCTTTGCTCCGTGTAACCTGCGCTTTCTCACACTCCTCATTTACAATCTGATCAAGCATGTCATCCCACTCATCCGTACCTCCGACACTCTCAATAGCATAATCCAATGGAAAGCGGGTATTTAAAATATCCTCCATTCCCATATAGAGACATACCGTTGTGGAAATCATCACAAGCACCATCGTACTTAAGATACAGATATTGGCAAGCCCCACCGCGTTTT
Organism: uncultured Dorea sp.; assembly: GCA_900543415.1. Taxonomy (GTDB): domain Bacteria; phylum Bacillota; class Clostridia; order Lachnospirales; family Lachnospiraceae; genus Dorea_D. Next base: position 40,291 of record UQRE01000010.1, read on the forward strand.
GCTTCATCCGGTAGATCATACCTGACACCGCAGTAAAATGCTTGGAATTATAATAAAACTTCTTGTTTTTTCTTAAGATTTTCAAAAACGCCACACTGCCTGCCACAAAGAGCGCATACGTGCCTAAGATTACCAGAACAACTGCTACAAAGAAGTTTGCCAGCGCCTCCATCGGTGATTCTGTTGTCAGTGCAATATAATAGGCAACTGCAAGCGCCGCCACACCGAAAATGGTCATCAGCCATTTCGTCTTAGGCTCTTTCTCTCCTTTTTTTCCGCCAAGTAGCAGCTCCATGGTATTGGAAAGCTTAATCTGCAGCAGATTATAGATCAAAGTCATGGAAAAGATCGCTACAAATAACACTACTGTCTTGCCGATGGAGCTTACAGATATTGAAAACTTAAGTCCCACTTCAAAGTGCAGAATCTTTAAAAGTCCGAGATAGGACAGCTTACTGAATACAATACCTGCTGCCAGTCCTCCTGCAATGGATACCACAGTTGTGATCAATGTCTCCATAAAAAACATCTTCGCAATATGTCTCTTGCCCATCCCAAGCACATGGTAGACACCGATTTCCTTCTTTCTCCGTTTGATGAGAAAGCTGTTCGTATAGAAAAGGAAAATGGTGGCAAATACGATAATAACAGGTGATGCAAACTGCAAGATCTCCTGTACTCTTCCTCCTAAAATGTCCGGGCTTTCATATAAGGCATCCATAATATAGTACATCATCACGGTAAGCATGGAAGTCAGCACATAAGGGAAGTATGTCTTCCGGTTATTTTTCAAATTGGTAAGTGCAAGCTTTGCAAAAATCCCTCTAGCCAATCTTTTCACCCCCTGTAGTAAGCGCTGTCAGCGTATCGGAGATCTTCTGGTACATCTGTTCATTGGTAAGATTTCCCCGATAGAGCTGATGGAACACTTCTCCGTCCTTGATAAACAATACCCTCTTGGCAGTGCTTGCGGCTTTCACACTATGTGTAACCATGAGAATCGTCTGCCCGTCCTGATTGATCGCGCCAAACAGGTTTAGAAGCTCATCCGAAGCTCTGGAATCTAACGCCCCGGTAGGCTCATCGGCAAGAATAAGCTGCGGTTTTGTCACAAGCGCTCTTGCTACTGCCGCACGCTGTTTCTGACCGCCGCTCACCTCATATGGAAACTTATTTAAAATCTCCGTAATTCCAAGTCTCTCTGCCACCGGCGTTAATCTTCGCTCCATTTCCTCATATGTCTTACCGGACAATACCAACGGAAGGAAGATATTATCTTTGAGAGAAAACGTATCCAGAAGATGAAAGTCCTGAAACACGAACCCCAGATTCTGACGGCGGAAAGCCGCAATCTCTCTTTCCTTAACTCCACTTAGATCTCTTCCTTTCAAATAGACTTTTCCTCCGGTCGGTGTATCAAGCGCCGCCATTATATTAAGAAGTGTTGTCTTACCGGAACCGGACTCTCCCATAATAGCGACATACTCTCCCTGCTCCACAGAGAAATTCACGTTGTGTAGAGCCTCCACCTGATTACCTCCGAATCTGGTTGTATATATTTTCCTTACATTTTTTACTTCCAATAGTGTCATAATTGTCTCATCCTTTCTTTGTCTGTCTTTCATTTACACTCTCATTATAGAAAAAGGGAAAATGCCCTGCCATAGATTCAGGTTACATTTTCCCTCCTGTTTCTTACATTTTTGTAAGGAATCAATCTTCCGTGTGCAAAGCTTTCCTCCGAAATGTCAAGTACACCTTCGTTCCTTTTTCTACTTCTGACTTGATAGCAATTCCATGTCCCAGCTTATCCATGATCGTCTTACATAGATAAAGCCCGATTCCCGTAGATTTCTTGTCTGTCCGTCCGTTATAGCCTGTAAATCCTTTTTCAAAGACACGCGGAAGGTCTTCTTCATAAATTCCGATTCCCGTATCTTGGATCACCAGTTTCCCTTCTTCCATATAAATAGAAATACTGCCTGCCCGGGTATATTTCAGCGCATTGGACAAAATCTGTTCCAATACAAAGACCAGCCATTTCTCATCTGTTAAAACACGGGTTTGCACCGGTTCATATACAAGTCTTATCTTTCTTGCGATAAACATCTTTGAATATTTTCGAACCGCCTGCCGGATCAGATCATCCAATTCATATTCCCCAAAGGACAGATCCCCGGACATATCCTCCATGCGCAGATACGTCAATACCATTTCCACATACTGCTCAATCTTAAATAATTCAAGCTTCATGTCCTGAACATAGAGATTACTCTCCGACTCCCCTTCTTCACTGGTCTGAAGAAGCACATTCATGGCTGCGATCGGAGTCTTGATCTGATGAACCCACATACTGTAATAATCAACCATGTCCTGATGATCCATCGTCATCTTTGTCTCAAGCTCCGCGCACTGTTCGTGTAGATGCTTCACCAGATGCTGATAATCATTTTCTATCATTCCCATTGCATCCGGAAGCACACAGGTGCCCACTGACAGCGTCTGGTCTGCCTGTTCAAGAAGCTGATGCTGTCTCCGGAACCTGAGAAAGCCCGTAACCGCATACACAACCAGCCACAGAAGTGACAAAAGCATGGCATAGTTTACTGCATCATTTCGAATATTGTAAAGACTGAACACCACCTGAAAGATTCCAAGGAACCCTATATACATACAGATGGCCCGGATATGCTCCTTTAAATATGCTTTTATAAGTTTCATAGCTCCACCATATATCCAATCCCTTTTTTCGTGAGGATCACATCTGTCATCCCAAGTTCATCCAGCTTCTTTCGAAGTCTTGTCACATTCACCGTGAGCGTATTGTCATCAATAAATGCATCGCTGTCCCACAGATGTTCTATGATCCGGTCTCTGCTTACGATCTTTCCCGCATTTTCTAAAAGTATCTTCAAGATCTGGAATTCATTTTTTGTAAGATTTGCTTTTTGATTTTGAAATGTTAAAACTGCGTCATTCAAATTCAAAACTGCTCCGTGATATTCTATAAGATTGGATGATGTTCCGAAAGAATAAGACCTTCGCAAAAGTGCCTGAACTTTGGCAGTTACCACATTTAAGTCAAAGGGCTTCTCAATAAACTCATCCCCGCCCATATTCATTGCCATAACGATATTCATGTTGTCATCCAAAGAAGACAAAAAGATAATCGGCACCTGTGAAACCTGACGAATCTGCTGGCACCAATAAAATCCATTAAAAAACGGCAGACCGATATCTAAAATCACAAGCTGAGGATCCACTGCTCCAAAACGTTCCATTACGTTTTTAAAATCCTCCACATAGTCCGCCTCATAATCCCACTTTCTAAGATGCGCTGCCAGAGCACTTGCAATCGTAAGATCATCCTCTACAATTAAAATCCGATACATCTTCCGGTCATCTCCTTTTCAAGACTTCTTTCTCCATCCTATACAAGCATGCCCTATTTGTCAATAAAGTTACAGGCAACTTTTTGTCACTTTTCACATATGATACAAATAACAAACATAACAAACGAGGTACTCCCTTTCATGAATACCGTTCATTTTCATCAACAACAAGATACCCCGGACAAAGGACGTCTGAAAATCCAGATCACCTCCAAGACAACTTCCAGACCGGTGGAAGATGCATCTGTCTCCATCTCTTATACCGGTGTCCCGGACAACACGCTGGAGCAGATCACAACGGACAGCTCCGGTCAGACAGATACCATCGATCTTGCAGCTCCGCCTCTGGATTACAGCCTCAACCCTGATAACGAGACTCAGCCTTATTCGGAATATACTTTACAGGTAACTGCCAAAGGCTTTCAGCCGGTGAGCATTGCAGGCACTGAGATTCTGGCAGATGTAACCGCAATCCAGAACATCCGTCTTCAACCGCTTGCCGAAAGCTCTCCTTCGGAAAATGTCTTTGTCATCCCTGCACATACACTCTATGGTGACTATCCGCCAAAGATTCCGGAAGCTGAGATCAAATCAACCACTGAGACAGGAGAAATCGTACTGAGCCGCGTCGTTGTACCGGAATATATTATTGTCCATGATGGAAGTCCCAGAGACAGCACTGCACAAAATTATTATGTCAAGTATAAAGACTATATTAAAAATGTTGCGTCCAGCGAAATCTATGCCACATGGAATTCCAATGCCATACGCGCAAATGTGCTTGCAATCATGTCCTTCACACTGAATCGTGTCTACACGGAGTGGTACCGGAATCAGGGTTATGATTTCACCATCACTTCTTCTACGGCATTCGATCACAAGTGGATTCCGGAGCGAAACGTCTACGACACCATTTCTGCCATTGTGGACGAATTATTTGCCGACTACCTGTCAAGACCAAATGTGCGCCAGCCGATTCTCACACAATATTGTGACGGAAGGCGGGTACAGTGTCCGAACTGGATGACACAGTGGGGCAGCCAGTCTCTCGCAGAACAGGGTTATTCTGCCATTGAGATTCTCCGTTATTATTACGGAGATGATATGTACATCAACACGGCGGAAGCCATCTCCGGCATTCCTTCTTCATGGCCCGGTCAGGATCTGACCATAGGCTCCACCGGAAGCAAAGTCCGGCAGGTACAGGAACAACTCAATGTCATCGCAGGCGCTTATCCTGCCCTCCCTAAAATTGCCGTCGACGGTATCTACGGACCGGCAACAGAAGCTTCCGTCAAGAAATTCCAGTCCATCTTCGGACTGCCTTCAACCGGCGTGATCGATTATCCCACATGGTATAAAATCTCTGAAATCTATGTCGGTGTCTCGCGAATCGCAGAGCTTAACTGACGAAATAAACACAAAAAAACAGCAGCCTTAACTGCCGTTGCCCATAAGAAAGTTTTGATATAAGGGTACGGTATCACTCAGTAAAATAGGTGACCCCGTACCCCAAACTTACAGTCTAATGGTATCATTTCCCCTTCTGCCATTTCCATTTTATTTTAATGTATATCTTTCTTCGTGTATTTCAAATAAGCAATCAGGATTCCACCAATTCCTATAACTGCACCGATGGCAACCAATACTCCGTCTAAGCTGCCATTTGCCACTATGTCGGCACCCTCACAATATCCGAATGGTGTTATGTACTTCAAAAACTCAGCCACATCAGCAATGTTTGCAATCAGGTTTAAGAAATACATCATTGCAGCAATACCAAGTCCTACACCCGCACTGCCTTTGCGAAGAAACGCCGAAATACCAAAACAAATTCCGGCAAGCTCAAGATGCAGCAGATAATAAGCAAGATGTAAGAGACTGATTTCTTTCCATGGAATCACCTCACCTACAGCGGCTATGGAGCCAATCGAAACAGCATAGATAATAAGATTCATAGCTGTGATTTGAATCAGTACAGCAATCAACTTTTCCGTAATAATCCTTTTGCGGCTGACAGGATGCGTCAGCAAAAATTCCGCAGTTTTATCTTTTTCTTCTTTACTGAGAATGCTTACTGCACAAAGTGACGCATAAAACGCACCGCCGAGCCCTAGAATATTACCGCATTCAACAGCATAAAATCCTATGAGCGTTCCAAAATTCAAACGATCCATACCGAACGCCTCAGTAAAAGAGCCCATAGAAGCAAACATATCGCTGACGCTGTCCATCTGTCCTTTCATTTCCGGGAACAGAAAAATACAGATTGCAAGAAGAAATCCAACAGAGACCGTCCATACTATAAATGAAGTTTTTCCTTGCCTTAGTTCGTGTTTTACAAGCGTCATACCGTCTCACCGTCCTCTTCATAATAATGCAGGAATATTTCTTCAAGATCCGGCTCCGTAACCGTAAGGTCATCAACCTGACCTGAAGCCAGTGTACGCAGTAAGCTCCCCATATCTCCGCTGTAAAGAAAACTGATACCGTCTTCGCCAGCCTTCCTATCCCGAACCCCACTCAGGTTCTCTAAATGAATACTACCGTGAACCGTAATGCGTTTTGCACTTGTTTTCGAGAGGTCATCCACACTGCCCTGCGCAATGATCCGACCGTCACGGATAATCGCTGCGCGTGTGCAATTACGCTGAATTTCCGAAAGAACATGACTGGATAAAAAAATTGTTGTGCCTTCTCTGTTCCTCTCCCGCAGAATATCAAAAAACTCTTTTTGCATTAGCGGATCAAGTCCACCTGTAGGTTCGTCCAACACAAGCAGTTCCGGCCGATGCTGTAAAGTGCAGACAATGGCAACCTTCTTTCTGTTGCCGAAAGACAGATCATCGATTTTTCGGGCTGTATCAAGCTGCAGACGCTCGCAGAGCCGTTTCGATTCAGCAGAACAATCCACTTTCCGCAAATCAGCAGACAGCCTCAGTATATCTTTCACTTTCATTCCCTGATAAAATAACGCTTCCGAGGGCAGATATCCGATATTTTGTAAAATAGCTTCTCTTTCTTTTGTTACATCTTTCCCGAATATCATTGCGTCACCTGACGTAGGTGCAATCAATCCAAGCACTGTTCGGATTGTCGTAGATTTTCCAGCGCCGTTCGGGCCAATGAAGCCAAAGAATTCCCCATGTGTTACTGTCAGGTCAAGCTCCTTGATACCTCTTACCTTACCGTAGTATTTCGTAAGCTTTGTTGTTTTCATAACCTCCATATCCCATCACTCCTTCCGAAGACAGATGCTCTTCCAAAAATTCACTTTGTATCAATCAAGCTACCCTGCCTGCATTTTATTTTTCCTTACATTTTGTTCCAATTCTACACCGTAGTGGACAATAATCGCAAACAAGATTAAACAAATGCCCTGTGGTATTTTTCTGCAAATGTCATTTCACGATCTCCTTATAATGATACTGCAAGTATAAAAACTGTATTTTGCCTTACAAGAGTGTAATCCTTTTGGAAGATAATATTCTTAATTTCAGTATAACATAGATCTTCTAACAATACACACACGAACCGTTGAGTGGGTTACAAACGATTCGTTGAGATGTAACATCATTTATGTTTTCTTGTGTATATTACTTTTCTTTAGATATCAGTTTAATAATCGGCTCTATATATTTCTTATCAGAAATATCGTATGAATGTGAAATCATTTTCAGCATTTCAATATCGTCTTCGGTTTTATCCTTTTTTGCACCAACCATTTTTTGAAACATTTTCATCATCAGCTTTGAGCCTGCTGACATTTTTTCATAGTTAAAACCGCCAGGGCAATAAAACACATGAACCTTTTCCCGTTCCGCTTCGCTGAAATTGCCAAGCAAAAAAGGAGTGATTTGCGGACTCTCGAAAGGACTTCCACCCGTACAGAAAGCAATCAATATTTTATCCGACCATTTATCTATATTAGACTTGAACCACGATATTTTGCTGATCCTGCCTGCACACGCCCAACCGCCAAAAACAATAGCATCGTATCTATCAAATTCTTGCTTTTTAACGTTTCTGAGTTCAAAACAATCTGCACCTGTCGCTTCAGATATCCATTCCGCATATTTCCTCGTAAAACCTGTTTGGGAATGATAAATTACTGCTGTTTTCATCGTTTTACTCCCTCCTTCTTAAAACATCATTGACAAATGCCTGATGTGCCTGTTCCTGCTGTAAAAAAATCTCTTCAATCGGTATTCCCGGTGAGGATACCGAAAAAATCGTACCAAGACCAATCGTGTAGATTAACATATTCAAATGAAGATGTCTTGCGGTCTCGACATTAATATCCAAATCTTCTGCAATCGCTTGTGCTATCTGCGGATTTGTTTCCATTTCATATATGTCTTTCAGTGAGGAAATGTTTCTGCGTTTCTGCAAAATAAAGATTTTCAGAATGTGAGCCTCTTCTTTCGCAAGCTGAATATATGCTCTTCCTGTACTGCGAAACAGATCATTTTTATCAATATGAGAAACAATGTACTCCTGAATAAAATCTCTTGCTTTATGACCGACCTCTTCGCGAAGTCCGTCCATATTTTTGCAGTAACTGTAAATAGGCTGTACCGAACACCCCAGCTCATCTGCAATATTTTTGACCAAGACCTGTTCCATACCTCTTTGACGGGCAATTTTAAAAGCAGCATCTACGACCATATTTTTTGTTATTCGTTGCTTTGGCATTTTGTAACCTCCTTGCAATCCATTTATATAATCTATTTGTATAAATTATTTATATAAGTCGTTTATATAATATGGATTATACTTTTACATATAAGAAATGTCAATACAATCAGAAGAACTCTGATTGCAACTATGCGATTATATTTCTTTATTACTCAAAAAAGACACCAAGGAAAGTAGAAAAAATACTTTTCTTGATGTCTTTCATGATGTAGTGTTCACATTGAACTTTCGTTTTGCTTTTTATTAAAAGAATACCCTGCGGATATCATTGAACATGACAACTACCATCAAAAGCATAAGAAGCGCAATGCCCACCATGTGTACATAAGCCTCTTTCTCCGGCGGAATTCTTTTCCTTCTCACTGCCTCAATGAGAAGAAATACCAATCTTCCTCCGTCTAACGCCGGAAGCGGAAGCAAGTTCATAACGCCTAAGTTGGCTGATATTAAAATGCCGATATAGAGAAGCTGTGCAAATACAATCTTCGCTCCGTAGGCTTTGCTCTGCTGATAAGAATCGTCTACTACGTCTACGATTCCTACCGGACCAGATAACTGGTCGAATCCAATCTGACCTGTCAAGAGCATCTTTAGGCTGTCAATCGTCACCTCGATCCAATACTTCACCTCATAGAACCCGTATTTAAGACTTTCGAAAATTGTCGCTTTCTCATTTGGAGTTGCACCGATACCAAATTTATAATAGCCAAGCTCTTCATCGTACTTCGGCTCTAAAACCGCACCTTTTTCTACGCCGTCCTGTATAAAGGTAATCTCCGTTGTCTCTCCTTGATGAAACTGATTATAGGAAGAAACTTCACGGAAAATATGCACCTTTTTACCATTGATACTGGTAATCGTATCTCCTTCTTTCATCCCTGCCTCAGCAGCCGGGAACCCCTGTTCCACCGCTCCGATCACCGGCTTATCCACACCGATCATCAAAATTAAGATCACAGAAGCCACAAAAGCCAGAATGAAGTTAAAGACAGGACCTGCCACGATCACACTGATCCTTGCCCACACCGATTTATTATTAAAATTCCCCGGTGCGTCGGTCGCCTCTTCATCCTCTCCCATCATACACAAGCCACCGATCGGCAGCAATTTAATACAGTATTTTGTTCCTTTATATTCTTTGGCAAAAAGATTCGGTCCCATACCGATGGCAAATTCTTCTACATCGATCCCATTCTTTTTTGCCAGTGTGAAATGCCCCAGTTCATGAAAAAATACGATGAAGCTGAACATCAAAATCGCTAATATAATACCCAAACTATAGATTACCTCCTGCTTTCGATTCGTTCATACGTTGCTTTTTCTGTATCCAATATCTGCTGAAGTGTTGGATTTTCAATATTTCGGTGGGCTCTCATACAATCTTCCACAATCTCCATGATCTTCAAATATTTAATCTCACGGTTCAAGAATTTGCTCACCGCAAGCTCATTGGCTGCATTGAACACGGTCGGCAGACTTCCGCCTTTTCTTCCCGCTTCATAGGCAAGCTCCAGACCATAGAACGTCTTCATATCCGGTTTCTCAAAATCAATTTTTCCAAGGCTCCAGAAATCAAGACGATCTCCCGGAAGATATCTTCTCTCCGGATAGTAGAGCGCATACTGGATTGGCAGCTTCATATCCGGCGTCCCAAGTTCCGCCATAATTGCGCCATCCACATATTCCACCATAGAATGAATGATACTCTGCGGCTGTACCACAACCTGCACTTGATCCACATCTACATCAAACAGCCATTTTGCCTCGATCACTTCCAACCCTTTGTTGATCATGGTGGAGGAATCAATCGTAATTTTCTGCCCCATTGTCCAGTTCGGATGCTTTAAGGCATCTTCCACTTTAATCTTCAACAGATCTTCTTCCTTCTTTCCGCGAAACGGTCCGCCGGATGCAGTAAGAAGAATCTTATGAATGCTCTTGTGTTCATTTCCCTGCAAAGATTGGAAAATCGCACTGTGTTCACTGTCTACCGGAAGGATAGATACGCCATATTCCTTTGCAAGCGGCATAATAATATGTCCGGCTGTCACTAACGTTTCTTTATTTGCCAGCGCTATGTGTTTTCCAGCCTTAATTGCTTCAATCGTCGGACGTATGCCAATCATTCCCACAATAGCTGTTACTAGTATTTCCACATCTTTATAAACTGATACTGCAATCAGTCCATCCATGCCCCACATCACTTCTGTCTTCGTGTCTTTGATCCGGTCTCTTAATTCTTTTGCCTTTTCTTCTGACCACACTGCCACAAGCTTTGGATGAAACTCCCGAATCTGTTGTTCCAGAAGAGTAATGTTATTTCCGGCAGCCATAGCAAGTACTTGAATATCCCCATTTTCTCTGACAACTTCCAGTGTCTGGGTTCCGATAGAACCGGTCGAACCTAAGATTGCGATCTGTTTCATAGTGTACCTCCCAATATCATGCTGAGATAATAGATAATCGGTGCAGTAATAATCACGCTGTCAAATCGATCCAGAATGCCGCCGTGACCGGGAATCAGTTTTCCATAATCTTTGATGCCATGGTTTCTCTTAATTCCGGAAGCCGCAAGATCACCAATCTGGGAAATCATACCGCCCACACCGCAGATCAGCGCATACTGGAGAGGATTCACGGTAACTCCTGCCCACTGATTAACTGCAAGTGCAAAAAGCGCCCCCAGAAGTGCTGCGCCTAAAATGCCGCCCACACCACCTTCGATTGATTTCTTCGGACTTAATTTCGGCGCCATTTTATGCTTTCCAAATAAGACTCCCACACAATAAGCACAGGTGTCACATCCCCATGAACTTATAAAGATCAGCCATACAAGAACTGCCCCTTCCGCAAGCATTCTTGTCTGGTAAACATAAGATAACATCACGGACACATAGAAAAATCCGAAAAAGACTGCCATCACCTGCTCTGCTGTAAAGGTCGGGTAAGTAAACACATACACAGCCATTACAAGAATCAAGAATAACAGTGTCAGCGGAATCATCCACTCTGTCTTCTCCAAAAGAAGCATCGCATAATCGGCAATTGCAGCAAGATATCCCGTCACACCAAGCGCCTTATTTTCTACTTTAAATACTTTGTATAATTCAGACATCCCGATCAGACTGACGATACCGACAACCGCAAACAGAACATTTCCTCCGTATCCCACGGTCGCAATCAGTATGATCACCATCACGATACCACTGATCAATCTCTCTCTAAACATCTTCTTCCTGTGCCTCCTTTACGCCTCCGTATCTTCTGTCTCTTCTATTATACTGCTCAATAGCCTTACTTAATTCTTCTTTTGTAAAATCCGGCCACGGAATATCTGTAAAATAGAACTCTGTATAGGCTAACTGCCACAGCAGATAATTAGACAGACGCAACTCGCCGCTTGTTCGGATCATCAGATCCGGGTCCGGAATACCGTGCGTGTCCAAATATGTCTCAAACATCTTCTCATCAATGTCTTCCGGCTTAACCTTTCCTTCTTTTACATCTTCCGAAACTTTTCTTACTGCACGCACAATCTCGTCTCTGCTTCCGTAATTTAAAGCAATCTGAAAATTCAAACCGCCGTTGTCCTTTGTCGCTTCTTCAAGTTCTGCGATTCTATTTCTAATATCTTCATCCAGACCGGTCTTATCACCGATCACACGGACTTTCATATCATTTTTTGCCGCGGTCTTAAGACAGGTTTTCATATAATTACGCAACAGCTTCATGAGTGCGTCAACTTCATCTTTCGGACGGTTCCAGTTCTCTGTAGAAAAGGCATACACGGTCAGATATTTTACACCTATACGATACGCTTCCTCACAGATTCTCTCCACATTCTTACTCCCCTGAGCATGACCGTAATTTCTCGGCATTCCTTTTGCCTTTGCCCATCTTCCGTTTCCGTCCAGTATAATCGCAATATGTGCAGGAATTTTCATAAAATTTACTCCTTCCATGAACTGAGGACAGCCTCCAAAATTCCTTTGGCTTCTGTCCCCTGCTTTTTCCTAAACTGTCATAACCTCTTTTGATTTTACTTCTACTGCTTTATCAATTTCTTTGATGAATTTATCTGTCAGTTTCTGAAGATCATCTTCCATATCCTTGATCTCATCCTCTGACACATCGCTTCCTTTTAATTTCTTGAACGCGTCATTTCCGTCACGGCGGATATTACGAACTGCAACCTTAGCAGCCTCGCCCTTTTTCTTTACGTCCTTAACAAGCTCTTTTCTTCGCTCTTCTGTAAGCTCCGGGAACACTAAGCGGATTACAGAACCGTCATTTGTAGGATTGATTCCAAGATCAGAAGTCTGAATTGCTTTTTCAATCTGTTTTACCATGGATTTTTCCCAAGGCTGGATCTGAATCATACGAGGTTCCGGAACTGATACATTACCTACCTGCTGAATCGGTGTCGGAGTTCCGTAATAATCTACCATGATCTTATTTAAAACGTTCGGGTTTGCACGACCTGCACGAATCGCAGCAAGCTCGCCCTCAAGATTCGCCATTGTCTTTTTCATCTTTTCTTCGTAATGGTTTAATTTCTCGTTCATTGTGTTTTCCTCCCTTATTTACACAGTCACTTTCGTTCCTGTAAATGTTCCTGTCATTGTCTCTACAATGCTGTTCTCTTCATTCAATCCAAATACCAGCATCGGCATCTTATTCTCCAGACACATGATAGACGCTGTAAGATCGACTGCCATTAATTTCTTATCAATGATCTCCTGAATGGAAATCTCTTCGTATTTCTTTGCCTCTTTATTTACCTTCGGATCGCTGTCATAGATACCGTCGATTGCCTTAGCAAGCAGCATTGCATCTGCTTCAATCTCGATAGCGCGAAGAACCGCTCCTGTATCGGTAGAAAAATACGGATGTCCTGTACCGCCGGCAAAAAATACAACCTTTCCTTCGTTTAATGCTTCTACTGCCGCATCTTTGGAAAACAAAGTAGTAAATGCACCGCATACGAATGGTGTAAATACTTCTGTCTTCATTCCTGCATAGCGGAAAATATCAGATACATAAATACAATTCATAACGGTAGCAAGCATTCCGATCTGATCTGCCTTTGTCCGGTCAATGGTCTCGCTGGTGCGTCCTCTCCAGAAATTACCGCCGCCTGTTACAATGGCAACCTGAATACCGTCATCCACCAGTTTTTTCACCTGCTGTGCCACTCCCATACAGGTAGCTTCGTCAAATCCTGTTTTTTTATCTCCTGCGAGAGCCTCCCCGCTGAGTTTTAATAATACTCTTTTCATGTGTTCTCTTTGCTCCTTGTTTTCTCTTCTCTTTATGTTTTCACATATTTATAATGATTATAGCATAACTGTCGTCGAAAAAAAAGCATCTCTATCTATTATCACAAATTCTTTCTGTGCAGATTATAATAAATTCCTGCTCTTCATAATCCAACGATACATCAGAAGAAGCAATCCTCCTGCAAGCACCCACGCTACGGGACTTGCCATGCAGATTCCTGCATAGCTTCCAACATAAGAGGCAATCAAAGCAGCTGAACTTCTTCCGATCAGCTCTGCAATTCCCGCAGTCATAGGAAGGAGACCATATCCCATTCCCTGAATTCCATTTCGATATACATTGACAAATACGAGCGGAATAAAAGAGACTCCCACACATTTCAGATATATATCTACATAATTCGTAATAGCGGCAACATTTTCAGATACAAACAAAACGGTCATATATTTTCCGGCAAAGAACACAATTACTCCGGTCACCACTGCATAGATCACACCAATCCATGTTCCGCTTCGGAATCCGGTACGAATCCTGTCCGCTTTCCCTGCTCCCATATTCTGCGCACAATAAGTAGCCATCGTTGTTCCCAGCGCCACATACGCCTGGTTAAAGATCTGTTCGATCTTATTTGCAGCGGAAAAACCTGCCACCGCAACTGACCCAAGCACATTGAGCGCCGACTGCACGACAATGGTTCCGATTGCGGTAATTGAATATTGAAACGCCATTGGAACTCCTATTTTCATCTGCCATTTTGCAAGATTCCAGTTCATACTCCAATCTTCTCTGTGAAGATGCAGTTCCGGAACTTTTTTTGCAATATACCAGAGGCATAAAAGACCGGAGATCCCCTGAGAAATCACAGTTGCATAAGCAGCGCCTGCTGCTCCCATGTGAAATACAATAATAAACACCAGATCCAGAGCAATATTTAAAAGTGCGGCAAGAATCAAAAAGTATAGCGGTCTTTTACTGTCGCCAAGCGCTCTCAACACACTGGCAAGCAGGTTATATAACACCTGTGCCGCAATTCCTCCGCAGATTACCATAATATAGCTATATGCCTGATCATACATATCTGCCGGTGTATTCATCCAGTGCAGGATATGTCTCATCATTGCCATACTGCCCACCGTCATCAAAAGAGAAACTGCTGCAGATAAAATTGCCGCTGAAGCAACCGACTGTCTCATAGCTTTCATATTTCCCGCACCATAATGCTGGGCTGTCACAACCGTAAACCCTGCAGTCAATCCCATCAGAAACCCCAGTATTAGAAACATTAATGTTCCGCAGGAGCCAACCGCAGCCAACGCCGCATTTCCGACGAATTTACCGACGATAATCGTATCTGCCATATTATATATCTGCTGAAACATATTTCCGATAAAGATCGGAATTGTAAAATTCAAAATAATTTTGCCGGGAATTCCCGCTGTCATGTCTCTTTCCATTGTATACCTCCCTTATAAAAACTTTTTTATTATCTCATTTCCCTCTTCAAATGTCCAGAAAAAAAAGCTTCCGGAAGATTTTTCTGTCTTCTGAAAGCTTTCTATATATATACTCTTAAAGCTATTTATTTCTCTGCGGATTCCCGTCACTACCCTCTGACTTCTTTTTTTCTTATCATTACATGGACTGTTCCAATCACCAGTCCGAGAAGCGCCGGACATACCCAGCCAAATCCAAGATCCGCAAACGGAAGAATTGACTTTGCTGTTTCCACAAATGTTCCTAAGTGAAGGAACTTCTGCGCCGCCTCCGGAAGCGCATTTGCAAAATCCACTAGCGAAGCAACCGCTGTAACCCCTGTCACCCAGCGATACATTACGACATTATTTCCGAAGCATTTTCCAAAAATGGTCAATAAAATCAACGTGATCGCAAGTGGATAAAGGAACATTAACACCGGAACGGAATATGCAATAATGGAATTCAGTCCCAGATTCGCAATCACAAATGAAATGACGCAAAAGCCCACTGCCCATACTTTATAAGAAGGTCCCTTCGGAACCATTTCCTCAAAGGTCTCTCCGCAGCTTGTGATCAGACCTACGGCAGTTTTTAAACATGCAAGCGTAACGGTTGCCGCAAGGATCAATGCGCCTGCCGCTCCAAAATAATGCTCTGCAATTCCCGCAAGCGCCACGCCTCCATTTTCCGATACTCCGATCACCGCACGGCTCTGCGCTCCGACTAATGTTACAAGAAGATAAATTGCCGCCATCAAAAGAGAACTGAAGATTCCCGCTTTTACTGTATTTTTCGCTGTATGCTCCGGCTCTTCCACGCCAAGCCCGCGGATAACATTTACTACAATGATTCCAAAAGCAAGGCTTGCAAGTGCGTCCATCGTATTGTACCCCTCTAAAGCACCGGTAAAAAACGCACCGGATACATAATCTCCTTCTGCTTCCATCATCCGGACTTCTCCCATCGGCGAGATCAGCGCCCGCACAACAAGAATTGCCAGAAAACACAAGAATAATGGATTTAATACCTTACCGATCCAGACAAGGATCTCTCCCGGACGCAACGAGAAAAATAACACTGCCGCAAAAAACAAAAGCGAGAACACCGCCAATGCCATTGTATAATTTTCCTTCGGTATCATCTGCTCAAGACCTACAGAGAAAGCAACCGTTGCACATCTTGGAATTGCAAAAGATGGTCCGATGGTCAAATACAGCATCGATGTAAAGAAAATACCGTAATGTCTACCCACCTGACTGCTCACTTCTAATAATCCATTTTTTCTGCTCACACCGAGAGCTACAACACCAAGAAGCGGAAGCCCTACTCCTGTAATCAAAAATCCGGCGACTGCCTGCCACATCTGATTTCCTGCCATCTGCCCCATCGATGCCGGAAAGATCAGATTCCCTGCGCCAAAAAACATGCCGAACAACATACTTGCCACAAAAATCGTTTCTTTGAATGTTAAATTCTTTTTCATTTCCCCAACTTATACCTTTCATTTTCATCCTGCTTCTCCAAAGCATGTTTAATCATTTTATCACGTTGCATTCATAAATTCCAGTATGAAATGCCCTCAAAGCAACGGTTTTTATTTTTTTATTTTTCTTCTCCTTTCACCCACAAAGTCACTTCTGCCCCTCCGATTTCTTCGGAATTTCCAAGTTCCAGAAATCCTCCCTGTGACTCCAAAAAACGTTTTACAATCGCAAGCCCCAGTCCCTGATGGCTTCTGTCATGCCGGCTCTTGTCTCCACGATAAAATTCTTCTGTAGCAAATTCCATATCTTCTTTAAAAAATCCTTGTCCATAATCCAATACTTTTGCACATAGATACGAACGCCCTTCTCTTATGCCTTCCGACATCTTAATATCAATTCCCTGCTCAAGCTCCGTGTATTCTAATGCATTCGCAAGCACATTGCTCCATGCTCTCCTCATCTGCTCTATGTTCACCTGCATGACAAGATCCGATTTGCAACACCGGATCATGAAAGGCATATTTTTAGATGAAGCCATTTGCTCTGCTACTATTTTCAACTGCTCTTGAAGCTTCTCACTGCTGATACAGATATCCTGCTCCGCGACTTCCTGATCGCACAGCAGAAGCCTCATCTTATTTAGATATCTTTCCACCTCTTTTGTGTATTCCACAATCTGTCTTTGGCTCTTCTCAACGCTTTGCACGACTTGTTCCTTTTCAATGTGACATATATCTTCTCTTAATCGTTCTAAGTCCTCTTCGGACAGCTCAGCATTTCCCTTAATGATTGTCAGCGGTGTTTTAATATCGTGTACCAGAGCCTGCATCTTTCTTCTTTGTTCGCTTTCCATATCCCACTGCTTCTTCAAAGACTCCTGAAGCGCTTCTTTCATACGCCCAAGGGAGCAGAGTACACCGTTCATTTCTTTTACATCCGACGTTCCCACTTCAAACTCCAGATCATTTTCTGAAATCTTTCGGGTCACTTCATTTACCTGTTCCAGACGCGCCTGCAATCCTCTTGCAAATCTCCTTGCCAGAAGCACTGCTTGCAAAAGGAAAGCAAAAAGCATAACAAGCGGAAACAAAAGCTCCGGATTAGGTAAAATATGATTCAGCGGCTCCAACACATAACGCATCCGCAAATGATATTTCACAATACAGACTTCCTGATTGGGGCGCAAAATAAATCGGTAATATCCTTCCTGCGAAGACATATCCTTCTTCTGATATCCTTGCCACACCTGTGACTGCTTCTTTTGTTCTATCGTCCCATAAAGCCAGTTTCCGTCCTCTGTGTATACACCATACTCACATCCTCCCGGAAATTCAATCTCACTTACATTCTCTGCCATGCGAATATCTTCCGTATGATCGTTAAGCCATTGTTCCGCATAGTTTGCCGGAAGTACCTGACCTGTCATTGACAGAAGTACAAGTACGATATATGCACCGATAAATATCAATCCGATATTGACGCAAAATATAACGATGTATTTTAAAAACATACCGGTCAATGTTTTCTCTCTTACTCTGCCTTCCATCGATACCCAATCCCCCATACCGTTTCAATCGGTTCCAAACCGTATTTCTTGCATTTTGCACGGATATTTTTTACATGTTCGGTAATGGTGGAGACATCACTCTCTCCATCATACCCGTATACAGCCTCATAGATCCGCTCCTTGGAAAAGACCTGCCCTGAATTTACCGCCAGATATTCGCAGATTGCATATTCACTCTTTGTCATGGGAATCTCCGTTTCCTGATAAAACATTTTCTTAGCCTGAATCTGAAACCGGACTCCACCTGCTTCTAAGAAATGTTTTCGTTCTCTTTTTTCTCTCCGAAGATGCGCCGCAACTCTCGCCCGAAGTTCACCGATTCCGAACGGTTTCGTAATATAATCGTCCCCTCCTGCTCCCAGTCCCTTCATAAGGTCGCTTTCTTCACTTTTAGCAGTCAAAAATAAAATCGGACAATCCACTCTGTCCCGAAGTTCTCTGCAAAGTGAAAAACCATCCATCCCGGGCATCATCACATCTAAAATAATCATCTGATACCACTCTAGTTTCTGCTCAAGCACTGCCTTTGAATTTTCGATTGTGTCCACCTGATATCCTTCATGTTCCAGACTTCTTCTCACTAATTCCAAGATGCCTCTGTCGTCATCCACAACTAATATATGAATCCTTGTATTCTCTGCCATTTCACACATTCTCTCCTATTCTGCCTGCAAAGAAGCCGCTGCCAGTTCTCCTCGATACTGAAACCATAGAGAAATTATGGCACAAACACCGATACTTATCAATCCACAGATTCCCCATCCGAAGTCTGTTCCCAAACCGAGAAAGCTTTTTAGAATCTCTGCTGAAAGCCGGATGCTCCATGAACAGGGAATAAAATGCCAGATCCCTTCTCCAAGCCCTGTAATAAGGAGCGCCGCTAATACAGACTGGATCACACCGATTCCCATAGACACCGACTGAGAAAACCGCAGATTCAAAAACAGATGGATCGGGTATTGTATCAGGCTTCCAAACCATAACCCTGCTGCCATCTCCATATAGAATCTACCGGGAAGGGCTGCATTTTCCAAAAGATACGTTGCTCCCAACGCAAAGGAACCGATGCCGATCAGAACTGCCATTCCTCCTGCTATCTGAAGCACCAGACACTTTGCCCAAAAGGAGCAAAGCCAGCCTGCACTCCCTCCTAAAAAAGTCTGGAAATGATTTCCTTCTTCCAATCCTGTCTGACATGCACAGACAAGACTGACAATAAAAGGAAAGGCAAGTCCCGTCAGCTGAGTAAACGTCGATAGCGATACAATTGTCTCTGCCCCGGAAGCACGATAATAAAGAAGAAGTACCATGCTGCCCGCCAGCGGAATTCCTATATGAAGTGCCGGAATGATCGAGTGTTTCGTCTTATAACACTCTCCCATACATAGTCTTATAAATCGTCTCATGCCCTCTTCATCCTTCTTTCATAATAGATTCTTCCAGCGCCCCACAGAAGCAGAAACCAGAGGATAGAAGCAACAATCCCTACCGAAATACTGGAACTGTCCATCAGCTTCTGCGTAAATGTCATTTCACCCGACTGTGCCGGAAGTCCATTGGGAAGTATTCCAAGTACCGGACACATCATCCTCGCCGCAAGCGCTCCCGGGAAAAACATATAAACCGGTAATAAGGACACAAAAATTGCCATCACATTATACAGAACCAAATGCAGTATAAGCATTACCGTCCGCCCAAGTGTCTGTGCCAGCAAAAGACACCACGGAATCTGCCAGCAAAAAGACAGCCACAGAAGCGCTCCTGCTGCCAGCTGGGATGAAAGGGATGGTCGAATTATGAAAGTAACATTCAGGACATGTTCTAATAAAAATGCGACCGCGAGCACAAGGAGCACCAACAGAAGCATGGCTGCTCCTGACATAAGGATTCCATACAGTACCTTCGCATCCCACACTCTTCCCATGTCACAGGGGAGCACTAAAATCGCCCGGTTTTTCGTCTTCTTCTCTTTCTCGCAGATTGTCCCGCAGACCAGCGCTACAAAACCGGGATACATCCCCATATACCACCAGTTATAACCATCCACTGCAAAAAATACATGTGTAAGGAACGTTGCTAACGCCACACAGATAACCGGCATTAAAATTAAAAGCTTTCTCAACACTGTGTGCCGATGTTTCAGGGCTTCTGCCTTCAAATACTGTCTATTACTCATTGCACATCCCCCTTTTCCCGCTCTTTACGATATCCATAAACAGCTCTTCCAGATTGTCGCGTTCAGAAATAGCTCCTTCATAGTGGACGCTTCCATCTACAATAATCGCAATCCTGTCTGCTGTCTGTTCGATCTCACTTAATATATGGCTGGACACAAGTACTGTAATCCCTTCTTCGGGAAACTGGCGAATGAGTTCCCGAAGTTCCTGTATCCCAACCGGGTCAATCCCATTGACCGGTTCATCCAACACAAGCAGTTTCGGATGGTTCAAAAGCGCAATGGCAATTCCAAGACGCTGCTTCATTCCAAGGGAAAATGCACCTGCCCTTTTCTTCCCTGTGTTCGTGAGCCGAACCACTTTCAACACTTCCTCAATCCTGCTGTCTGGAAGTCCCAGAAGAAGTGTACGTACCTTTAGATTCTCCCACGCACTTAAATTTTCATAAATAGGCGGTGTCTCAACCAACGCTCCGATATGATTTAAATCTTCCCTTGTCCACGGATGTCCGTCAAACAATATCTCCCCTTTTGTAGGTCTAAGCATTCCTGTCAGACATTTTAGTAATGTCGATTTCCCCGCCCCATTAGGTCCGAGAAGACCGTATACACAATTCTTTGGGATACAAAGAGACACTTGATCTATCGCCCTTTGCTTGTGAAATACTTTCGTTATGTGATTCATTTCCACCAGATTCTCACTACATCCGGTATTGTTTTTTTCCTTCATAATCATTTCTCCTTTCCTGCTCTGTCATATAAGATAAAGGAGAAATATAAGGAAATTATAAGGAAAATAAAATAAAAATGATTCATACTCCCATCAGTTGGTATTCTCATTATCTTCCGGGACATCCAGCGGAGTGTTTCCTTGCGGTTTCTCCATATTTTCAGGCGCCTGTCCTTCTCCCTGCCCACCTTTCATACCGCCTTCTTTCCTGTCTCCCTTTCCACTTTCTCCATTTCTTGGATTGCCCCTTGCCTGAGAATCGCTTCCATAAACAAGACTGTCCATGGTAATACTTTGTTCGGTTGTTCCTGCTTTTATAGTGTAAGTTTCTCCTTCTTTGATTGCCGGACAGCTTACAATCATAGAAGAATAGGCTTTTTCAGCTGTCCAGCTTATAAGCTTCGTCCCACTGCTGTCAAGAAGTGCAAGCTCGCTCCCCTCCTCCTGTTCTCCTACGTTCATCATCATAACCCCCTGCGTCGAGGAAGAATCGAAGTTTTGTGCCATGCCGGAAGAGCCGGAAGCCGCGAAAATTCCTCCCGTCACTACTGCACTTCCATTATAATCCAAGATGCCATTTCCACTATTTATAGGACCTGACAGATACGTTTTACCACCGGAAACAGTAAGGTCTCCATTGGAATCGATTCCGTCTCCGGAAGCATTCACCCGAAGTACACCTCCTGAAATCTGAATATATGCCCCTTCTGTGGCAGCAAACTGGTCGCCGCCGGCTCCGGGTCCTTCAAAGCCACTACTGTCATTTCCTCCTGCTGCATTCAGCCCGTCATCAGAAGCCAAAACGGTAGTCTCACCATCTGTAATATCAATACTTAATCCTTCCAGTCCTTCGTAGCTTTTCATAATGTCTATTTTTCCACCGGAAATCGTTACATTGGAATCCGCATGAATTCCGTCATCTCCTGATGACAACGTATAAGTGCCGCCGCTGACAGCAAGATTTCCATTGGAATGAAATGCATCATCCTCCGCATCAACCGTATACGTGCCACCTTTTAACACCAGTTGCACAGATGCTTTCATTCCTTTGATACTGGTCGTATCTGTTTCTTTCTGCGAAGCCGGTTCCATCGGCATCTCTTCTCCGCCGTTTTGTACACTGGCACCGCTCGCTCCGGTCAGAATCGTATAAGTACCATCGTCTGCCTGTAACCACGCACTGGCGCTGATTCCATCCTGCTGGGATGCAATATCAAACGTTCCGCCTGCCAGATACACAAAACCCTTGCTGCTGTCGTCCGTATTTTCTGCATGGATTCCATCAAACATTTAATGGGACATAAATCCCTGCATTCTACACTCATCTATATCCACCTTGCCTCCTATAATGCCA
>UQRE01000011.1 GCA_900543415.1 uncultured Dorea sp.
CAGGTTTTAGCCCTGTAAACTGCCTTTCCGAAAAAGCTTTTTCATAGCGGTAAAGGGAACGGACAGATATGTTGTTTTCATTTTCCTTGCATTTTCGACAGACAGCGGTATATTTTTTATGGTTGTATCAATATCCATCGTAGAACGAGTATCCAATCCAACCATAGCAGATACTAACATTCCACCTTTCAAAATAAAATTGTTCCTATATTTTGAAAGTGAAATCCGTTCTAAAAAGCGTTCCATCACATAATTCCGCATGATAATTTGTGCCTGTATGCTATCACCTTTTGTTAAATTCCTTGCTAATGCTTTCAACTGTCTTGAAGTCTTAATCACTATAACAACACCTCCAAATATGCTCTCAAAAGTTTTTCCACTCGAAACTCTTTTGCATATCTCATAAGTTGTGGCAGATTTCTTTCTTTACTTCGCATATATTCCTTTATTGCCGACAGTAAATCCTGAATCTCTACATTACTACGGCTGCGTAATAAATCACACACGGTACGTTCTGCATTGTACGTCTTAACAAGATGCCCCTCTGGCGATTCTACTTTCACTAACCCTAACTCCACAAGTTCTTTTTTTACCCGATATACCTTTACTTTCTGTTCTTCCATACTTTTTGCATGGTATCCTGCTTTTACGGTAACTATATATTGTAAAGGCTCTCGTTCTGCCATTCCCAACAAATAGAGCGATGTTTCATGCGAAAAAATAATTTGCGGATACCTCGTTTGCAATAAATAAAACGGATCAGCCCATGAATCCGGTGACAAGTAAATGCCTTTTGCCACACGTTCTAACCCTATTTTCTTTGCGTATTCCATAAAATAAGTCTTTGAAATTCCTGCTTCAATCACATCGACAGTTTGAAGAACTCCATTCTTTTCACATAGCATGTTATCTAACTTTTCTTTTTTATTCATTTTCATCACCTTACTTTCACACATTAATTATAATTTATTATTGTGCAAAAGTAAACTTTTTTTTATTTATTAAGAGAAACCATTTTCTCTACTATCACGAATTTAAAACTTTGGATAAATTTTGTTAAACGGATTTGGTCTTTGCTCTCTCCTCTCCTTCAAAATTTAATAACCACTCCTGTATGCAGAATGGATATGTACAGAATTTTGAATATAAAAATACAGAACAAACCGAATGTTCGTTCTGTATTTCACCTTCACACTAACATTTCCTGCTCAATCTCCATGCCATACTCCAAAATACCGCAGCGCAGTTCTTCCAGTTCTCCGGCATTCATCTGCTCCAGCTTTTTACGCTTTTCATCTTCCAGTTTCCTGCCTGCGTTTGACATCACTGCTGCCTCGTAGCTTTCACGATCCATCTGATAAGGCTTCAATTTGGGAAAAATCTTCTCCTTGTTAAATAAGAAAATGCGGATTCCTCCATAATCCATATCTCCCCAGTGCAAAAATTCCACGTTTTCCGAAGCTAACACTGTCAGTTCCTGCAAAAATTCCACTTCCTTGGGAGAGAAAAACCCGTGGCAATAAATATAGAGCGTATCCTCTCTGTAGGACATGTTTTCATAATTTGCTTTATTTTCGATTGTCATAATTCGCTGAATATTCCCAATGTCCACTGGCTTGGCATGCTCCATTGTCTGTGAATTTAAAACCGCTCCATACGGAAAATCACCGGTATCAAAAGTCTGCCCTGTATCCGTTCTGCAAACCACCGCACCTTTCCACTCCAATGTCTGAGTATAAGAAATAATGCCATAAACCTTCAAGATCTGCTCATTTGTCATAACATCTTTATCCGGCATTTCAGAATACTCTCTTAAGACTTTCACTACTCTGTCCTCATACGTCGTCTGAAACCTTTTGGAATCACGAAAGACTCTTGCGCTGAATACCCGTTTCCAAATCGGACAAGGAATCTTAGCGATTGCATTCAGACATACAAACCACGCTTCGTCTTCCATTTCTTTTACAAGTTTCCCTTGTTCTAAACGCTCTGACAGTGAACGATAATAGGACTTTAACCAATCTGCTTCCAGCTGAGACACTTCTTGTAATAACTCTTTCATTTTTCCAATATAGCGCTGCTGCCTCTTCCGCGGATCTTCGATTCCTTCTCTATCGCAGAGCAGCGGTATGATTTCTACAGAATAATGTATCGTACGAATATCATTTCCCATATCCCGCCAGTCGAACCGGATCAATCCTTTAAGTTCCGGATCTTTTTCCAGCTCTCTTGCCTGACTGAGCAATTTTTTTAGATTCCCAATCTTATTAATTAACTGCTGGTCTACTTCCGGATGCTTCTCACCATGTAACTTTCCGGCGCGGTACGCTTCTCCGTCTGTTTTCTCAATTAACCACCAACCAAGTGTCAGATTCTTCTTCATCCTTCTCACCTTCGATCATAGCCAAATAGTCGCCTTTATCAATATGCATCATAGAAATCTGATTCTGATGTCTTCGGAATCCATATACACTGTCCACATTTCGGATCAAAGACTGCAAACGCTCATCTGGTACACAGACAATAAGCTGTAGTTCCAGCTCTCTTGCATAATGAAGACATACTTCACTTCGCTCTTTATCCATTTTGGAAAAAGCCTCATCCAAAAGCACAAGACGTATCTTAGAGTCTCGATTGCTCTGATTCATATATAGCATGGCAAATCCTGCCAGAAGCGCCACATACTTCGGATTTTGTCCTTCTCCTCCGGAATCACGTCCCGCCATTTCATCCACAGCATTTTTTCGAATATTTCCATCTTCATCCTTCACTTGCTCATACATACTAAAGGTAAGATAGTTGCGGTAATCGGCATATCGCTCCATCTCTTCTTTGTGAAGCGTGCGTTTCCCACCGTCTTCGTCTCTTGGCGGCATGAACTTTTCGGTAAGCCGCAGAATCTGAGCTTCATATTTTTGATAAAATTCGTCTTCACCGAGACTAAGCTGTCCTTCAAATCCGTGATCATCCAATACTTTACTGTCAAGCTCCGGCGCCATCAGCATTTCATAAAACTGTCGGTTTTCATTTTCAGCCGGAAGAATGTCAATCTGGTAAATACTGTCAGAAAAGCGGATTTTAGCAAGCATTCGGTTAATTTCCCGCTTATGGCGGAACGCTGCTTTGATTTCTCCATGAATCGTAGCAATCACATTTTCGCGAAGCGTATGATATACTAATCGATACTGCTGTTCAAATTCCTCCTTATATTTCGGTTCAAAATCTTTCCTGCACTGTTCCAGCACCTTATCATATACTTCATTTCCATGTTCTACACCTGTAAAACCATACGCCGGATATGCTTTATTAAAATGATTCCGTGCTTCGGCACGTCCGTCTGATTCTGCTTCAATCTCCTGTCTGAGCTTCTCTAATTCTTTTAGCTTCTGTCTGCGGTATATATGCTCTTGGTTTGTCTCTAATTCTTGAAGCACTTCCTGCTCAATGCTCTCATTGGAAACATAGCCTTCTAATTCCGCTTTAAGCTTCTCACTTAAGTTTTTCAACTCGGTTTCCACATTCGCCTGTACTTTAACCCGTGCCAAACGTTCCGCGTCAGTTTCTTTCGCTTCCTTTTCAAGCAGGCTCATTTTTTCTTCTAATTGCTTCTTTTTTTCTTTTAATTGCGGGATTAGTGTACCTTCATCAAGTTCCTTCATTTCTTGAATCAGTGCATCTTCTTTTCTATAATATTCTTCCAATTCCTCCGCTGCATTTGACATATGCACAAGCTGTTCTGCACTGTAATTCTGTAATTGCTCATAAGTTCTCGCCTCGGTTAAACTGCTTTGCATCTGTTCATCTGCAAGCAGGCTTTTTTCCAAACGATATACTTCATCCTCCAGCTCCTTTAATTTCGCTTTGGACACTTTTGTACCAATGCATGCATAAAGTCTGTAATCTTTCTCTCGCAGATGTCGGAACATATAATTACTGTAAGAATAACAGTCCGGCGTCACCCCTTCTCTTACTTCATGAAGTTCTTCAATGGTCTCACATTTTACGATTCTTCCAAGATACTGTTTCAGGCAGAGATCAACGTAACCTTCTTTTGTTTCCACTGCTTCATATAAGGTGTGCTCCTTCGTTTTCGGCTCGTCTCTCTTAATCGCAGCAGTGTTGATCAAGTTAAATTCTTCGAATTCTTTTCCAGTCATTTTCCGGAAGATCTTAGCCGCTTCCAATGCGTATTCCGGCGGAGTCACAAGACTATACTTCATTTTCCCGAGACGTCCCTCTATGGCGTCTTTCCATTTCTCGTCTGTAATATCAAATAAATCTGCAAAAACCGCCACCGGAACAGAGTGTCCATATCGGTCACGCAGCTCGCTTTGCAGCCTTGCCCTTGCTTTTTTCAATTCCTTACTATACGGCTTCCTGTCATTCTTCAGATCATCCACAATTTCTTTTTTCTCTTTCAGTTCTTTTCTCGTTTTGCGGATGTTTTCTTCTAAGTCGCTGATCTCTTCTTCTACATTTTCTAACGTATCTTTCAAATACTTTTTAAGTCTTTCTAGAAGGTCATCAGTAAGGTCTCCATTTTCTATCTCTTCCATTGTCTGCAATGCCGGATTCGACAGATAATTATTGATCTCTTCATTTTCTTTCCATTTTTCCAGTCCGTGAAGCACATTTCTCCACTGCTTGGAATATTCTGCCAAAATCCGAATCGTATTGCGGATTTCTTTTAACCGCTTCTCTTTCTGTCCATAGTCGCTTGCGAGAAGCTGTGATTCTACTTCTAATTTATCGGCTGCACATTGGCTCTTCTTCGCTTCTAATGACTGATACTTTTCTTCTGAACGTCTTGCCGATTCCATCGCCGACTCTAAATCTTCCTTTTTGGTCTCCAGCTGAATCTTCAATCCCTCTATAGCGATCACTTTCAAGATGGACTGAGTGCGGATTTCATCTGTTTTCAACTGTACCAGCTTCAGATTGTGGCTATTTATCTCTTCCAGCATTCCAATCCGCTGTTCCAGATCTTCGACCCTCTCTTTAATTTCGCGGTATGCACCCAGCTGTTCGCTGATAACCGAAACGGTTCCTTCTTTACTCTTAGGAAACATATAATCACGGATAAACTGACCGGTTCCATTGGTCATCCGAAGTGCGATCGCACTTTTTTCCATCGTCATAAAACGTCCCGGTTCAATATAGCCGAGCACCACATCATATAATGTATTTAAATACGCTTCTTTCGACGGATACAGACGATTTACTTCTCCTCTCCCCCGATTGTCTTCTGACAGCTTCCTTTGTTCCACCAGCTTTTTCAATCTGGAAATGGTATAAGGACTTCCGTTTTCTGAAATATAACCGTCTTCCGGTATTCTGCCCGAATGACTGAAAAAGAAATAACGCTTTAGATCCAAATCATTTTTCCCGACTTCAAAAATCGCTCCAATGCAGGTGACAATGTTCGTTGCCGTATCTTCCACTTCCAATACGATCTGCGAGCAAAAGTCTGTCCCTTCACGATTTGCAGTTCCGTCTTTTTGCTCCCCTCTTAAATAACTAAGAACACTTCTTCGATTTTTCGCATCGTCCGCCGCCTTATTCAAAAATGTAGATGCCACACTTCCGTATAAAATCACTTGGATCGCATCCATAACTGTAGATTTTCCGGAGCCGCTCTTTCCACTAAACAGATTCACATGCTCATGGAAGGTAAGCTCTTTATGACTGATTCCGCCCCAGTTATTCAATAGCATCTTCGTAAAGATTTTCTTCGATTGCCTCATCTTCTGCGATCTCCTCTCTGTATTCTTCAAGCAGTTCATTGATATTTGACGAACTTAAGTATAGATTCACGGTACTGTAAATATAGATTGGAGTCTGATCCTCCACATCTCGAACTGCTCCCGGCACTTCAATCATCTGATGCTTACTCAATAGATAAAGCGCTTCCTGCCACTCTGTCACCTTCAATTTCCAGTTCAGTAAATTTGTATTTTTCCCGTATTCACGAATTTCTTCCAGTGTAGTGACAGTAGCTTCCAGCCCTTCTCCCAGAATCTTATCCCGATAAATCATTTTGATCAGCAGAATAATGATCGTTGTCGTCAGACTGAACTTTTCAATTTCCAAACCGTCGCCTGCAAGCCTGAAAATGTGTTCCTGCGGATCATGAAGAAGTTCACATCCAAGCACTTCCAAATAGTCCTCTATAAATTTTTTATGTCTCACGCACATTTCATAGTATAGATTGTCTCTCGGCACCAAT
Organism: uncultured Dorea sp.; assembly: GCA_900543415.1. Lineage (GTDB taxonomy): Bacteria > Bacillota > Clostridia > Lachnospirales > Lachnospiraceae > Dorea_D. The sequence continues at coordinate 6,227 of UQRE01000011.1, forward strand.
GTGACCGGATCATATTTCACCTGCAAAATGCAGGTCTGACGAAATAAATTCGAAATGGTCTTTCTCAGATTCTCCGTTTCTGTCACCGATAATTCTTCCATATATTCAAACATTTACTTCTCCTTTATCCTAAGTCCCGAATAGCAAAAGCCCTTCGTCTGAAATTCTTCCTGCACTTCCACAACAGCGTCGCTTTCTGCAAGTTCTGTAGCTTCCTGCCACACAAAAAACAGCTTTTCCAAATCTTCGATATTTTGAACGGTGTCTTTTGTCACAAGGAACTCTCCGTCTTTTTCATTTTTTCTTCGGAACGCTCTGATTTCTTTTTTGGTATACAAAGGTTTCAAAACAAACCTTTCCAGATTTTCCTGCGCCTCTTCTTTTGTACTTACTGCCTGCGGAGTAAATTTTTCTTTTTCTGTATTCTTCCGGCGATACAGACCCCTATCCGTCACTGCTTTGTATCGTTCCGTCAAATGCATACCGGACGCAAGTTTCTGCAAAATTTCCTTTTGATGATTACTTTGGTTCAAAAGATTAACAAATTCAACCGTCCTGTCTTTCTCTGCTGCCCCCTCCATCAAAATATAGCGGATTCGGGCAGCTGCACGACTGGCAAATACCGTTTTCTGTTCGATCAGCTTATTGTATCTGCGTTCAATCGCATCAAATTCACGTTCAATCCGGCAAATGATATCCATTGCTTCTTCACACAGCATAATCGCACGTTCATTTCTATAATAAGCCGGCGTATCTTTCTCAAGTTCTACTTTTTTTTCCTCAAATTCTTGCCGCCTTATTTCATTCTCACTTAGATTTTTATCGATCAGCTCCTTGACCGCTTCCTTATAACGATAAAAGCTATCTGTTGTTGTAAGTATGGCATATTTTTTGCTGTCACTATTATTAATCTCTTTTACAAGCACTTCCTGAATGCCGAGAAAGCTTTTCTGTCTGGACAATTCATCAAAATATCCCCGCATCCCCTCCTGCATATTTGCAAGCATTTGTACAAGAGATTGGGATGTATGCAATGCGCTTTTCAAGATTTCGTTATTTTTCTCCGTATCCGAGCTATATGTATATAAATGGCTATAAACTGCAAGCACACTTTCTCGTTCTTTACTTCCCTCTTCACTGAATAACTTCTGAAACAGCTCTACATACATCTGACTGTATTCCGGAAACGAAACGACATATTGATTCAATGTCTCATCATAATCTCGCCTAAGCCATCCCCAGTTTTCCAGATTTTTAAGACAAATTGAAGCCATATTTGCCCTTGTGAGAAATTCGCCCTCTTCGTCTGCCTGCTCATTACTCCATTCCAGTGTAAGATCCGCTATATTTTCATTCATCACTGCCTTACACTCTTCTTCCGTCAATCCCAAGAGCGAATAGGATCTGCTTGTTTCCTCATAGATCGCCAGTAAAAATTTCTGATAGTATGGTCTGTATTTACTTGCGAAAAGTTTATAAAACTCTGCCGGAATTTTATCTATTAAACTCAACGTTCTTAGTCCTTTCCTGTAAAATCTGATTCTATTATACATGATTTCTTTTTGTTTTCAAAGTCAGAGAAACGTTATCCAAGGGCTACATCTAAAATCATCATCACGAGAAAACCCGCCACAAACCCAAGGGTTCCCATTTTTCCTTTTTCACCCATGTGAGCCTGCGGAATCAGTTCCTCTACAACTACATAGATCATCGTGCCTGCCGCAAATGCCAGAAAACCTGCCATAGAATAACGGACAATGGTTGCAAACACCGCTGCCTGCACACCAAATACGGGCTCTACTGCTGCTGTCATACCTGCGATCAGAAAAGCTTTCTTCTGACTCATTCCTTCTTTCACGAGAGGAAGTGCCACTGCCGTCCCTTCCGGAAAATTTTGAATCGCAATTCCCACCGCCAATGCAACCGCTCCGGAAAATAAAGCTTCGTTCTGCGGATATTGCGCTGCCAGTGAAAATGCAAGCCCCACCGACATTCCTTCCGGAATATTGTGCACGGTAATTGCAAGAATCAATAAAGCCGCGCTCTTTTTTAATTGAGGATGGTCGTCTTTTTCTTTCATCTTTTTTAAATATCGGTTCAGGCATCCATCAGCCACAAGTAAAACAAGAACACCTGCCAGAAAGCCAACCGTCATGACAAGCCATCCGATCTGTCCGTTTTCTTCTGCAAAATCAATTCCCGGAAGAATCAGCGACCAAACGGAAGCCGCCACCATTACTCCTCCGGCAAAACCAAGAAAACCACATTGCAAATTATCACTTACTTCATTTCTCACAAAGAAAATGACAGCCGAACCAAGCACTGTCACTAAAAATGTCGCCATGGTCCCCAATAACGCCAAAAAAATTCCATTCATATAAATACCCCTAAAAGTTTTTCTTCTAAAGATAATATATGAATGGAATCTGTCCACTGTTATGACCTTACTGCTTTGTAGAAACTATTCCGGTTCACGAAGCTCCATAATCCGTTTTGTCAAAAGCATCACATCATCCAATATATAATCAAATGCCCCTGCCTGATACAAATTTAAAATAATCATACCTACCGGAACCGCAAAAATCATGCCCAGAACACTGCCAATCTTATAGCCTATATAAATAAGGACTAAGGTGAACAACGGGTTTAGACCGATGCTGTCGCCTACTAACTTGGGCTGAATCAGCTGATGGACAAGCTGTGATACTACATAAATGATTACCAAAGCAACCACCATACGGTAATCACCGACCATAAACTTATATACAGCCCATGGTATCAACGCCGTACCTGTTCCGAAAAACGGCAGAAAATCAAGAAATGCTATCCCTATCGCAAGCAAAATTGAAAAATGAATTCCAATCAATGAAAATCCTGCCAACAAAATTACGAAGATTACAAGCATAATCTTAAACTGCGCTTTAAAATATCCGCCGACCGCATATTTTAAATTTGCCATTACCATACTCATTCGTCTTACGATCGGATCGGGAGATACTTTTTTTGCCCACTCGATCACCATTTCTCTCTCTGCAATAAAGAAGTACGCTGAAATGATGGTTACAATGAATCCGATCAAAATAGATGGAATCCGCTTAGCGAAATTACTTGCCGCTGTAACCGTAGGTTCACTGATCTGCTGCATCAGACCTCCCATCGCCTGATCCAGATTGTTAATCATCTGATACCATGCATTTTGTACCGTTTCCGGCAAGCGCCCAAAGACAACATTTAAACTATCTCCAATCTGGCGAAGCCCTGCCTCCAAATCTTCATACAATTCCGGAAGATTCTGTACGAGAGCTATACATTCTCTCCACAGTCTGCTTCCCACGAAATAGAACAAAAGAATCACACCGGCTAACACTAAAATAATAATCATCGCTGATCCTAGCTTTTTAACAATCTTAAGCCTTCTCTCCAGCCAATCAACTAAAGGACTTACCACATAGGAAATAAACCATCCTATTACAAACGGTATAAAAAATCCAAGAAGTTTGTACCCGAAATATATGAACAAAATTGTTCCAAGAAGGCTGAGCGCCAGACTGACTGCTATTTTCCAGAAAGGCCGGTTATCCTCCAAATACGTATCTTTCACTACTCTTCCATCTCACTTTCTGTCAGGAACTCATTCTCTACCAGTTCCCAGATCTCGTCTCTGCCTTGCTTTGTCTCCGCAGAAAATGGAATGACCACTGTCCCTGGCATGAGTTCCAATCCCTGCTTCACAATTTTAATTTGTTTTTGTATCTGGCTTCTCTTAATCTTATCGAGTTTTGTTGCAATGATAATCGGATGGAATCCCATTTCCACAATCCAGTGATACATCATTTTATCGTTGGCTGACGGAGCATGTCTGATATCAATAAGCAGGAATACTGCTTTCAACTGTTTGGATCCATGAAGATAACGTTCAATCAATTGTCCCCATTTTATTTTTTCCTGCTCTGAAACCTTGGCATAACCATACCCCGGCAAATCCACCAAATACATTTCCTCATTAATATTATAAAAGTTAATTGTCTGCGTTTTCCCCGGCGTGGCAGAAGTTCTTGCATAAGACTTCCGATTCATAAGTGCATTGATTAACGAAGATTTCCCTACGTTAGATTTTCCTGCAAACGCAATCTCCGGAAGCTGATTATCCGGCAACTTACTGGTGATTCCGCAGACTGTTTCCAAATTCAAACTACGTATGACCATATCTTTCCTCCCTGCTTATTCTACCTATACTTTAACATATCTCTATCATTCTGCGAAGCATCTTCGGCATTTCTTAAGAAAGTCTATGCATTCTTTAGAAGATCAAAGCATGTTTGAGAACTTCGCTCATATATGATACAGTCAGTATCTCCAGACCTTTGGTGATCTCCGCTGAAATTTCTTCTACATCTATCTCATTTTCTTTTGGCACAAGTACCGTTTTAATACCTGCATTTTTAGCAGCTAACAGTTTCTCTTTCAACCCGCCGATGGGAAGCACTCTTCCTCTCAGTGTTATTTCCCCTGTCATCGCAATATCAGCCCGCACTTTCTTCTCCGTAATTGCTGATAACATTGCAGTTGCCATAGTGATACCCGCAGACGGACCATCCTTCGGGGTTGCCCCTTCCGGTATATGGATATGTACATCATGTTCTTTAAAAAATTTCTCATCAATACCGTATTCTCTGCTGACAGAACGGATATAACTGATTCCGGTTCTTGCTGACTCTTTCATCACGTCTCCAAGTTGACCGGTGAGCAAAATCTCGCCTTCTCCCGGCATTACATTAACTTCAATTTCCAATGTATCGCCGCCTACGCTGGTCCATGCAAGTCCCCGCACGATTCCAACTTCATCCTGTTCATTCTTCATCTGATAAATATATAATTCTTTTCCAAGATATAAATGCAGATTACGCTCTGTTACATGGATAACGCTTTTCTTCTCTTCCAATATCTCTCGCGCTGACTTTCTGCAAATATTGCCGATCTTGCGCTCTAATTGACGCACTCCGGCTTCTTTCGTATAATTACGTGCAATCTTCCAGATCGCTTTCTTACTGATCGTCAATTGTTCCGGTTTCAGCCCGTTTTTTGCAAGTTGTTTTGGAATCAGATGCTCCGTCGCAATATGGAGCTTCTCATTCTCTGTATAACTGCTGATTTCAATCACTTCCATACGGTCAAGAAGGGGACGCGGAATCGTCTGCAATGTATTTGCTGTTGTAACAAATAAAACTTCTGAAAGATCCAATGATACTTCTAAATAGTGATCTCGGAATTTCTTATTCTGTTCACTGTCCAAAACTTCCAGAAGTGCAGAAAAGGTATCCCCTTTATAATCATTGCTGACTTTATCAATCTCATCCAGCAACATTAATGGATTTTTTACACCTGCGCTTCTAAGTGCTACTGCAATTCTTCCCGGCATAGCTCCTACATAAGTCTTTCTGTGACCTCTGATTTCTGCTTCGTCTCTTACTCCGCCAAGCGAAATTCTCACATACGGCTTCTTCGACGCCTTGGCAAGTGATTTTGCGATGGAAGTCTTTCCTGTTCCCGGAGGTCCCACAAGACAGAGAATTGGTGCACTTCCTTTCTTAGTCAGTGCACGAACTGCTAAAAACTCCAAGATTCGCTCTTTCACCTTTTCCAGCCCGTAATGATCTTCATTCAATACTTGTTCGGCATATGCAATATCTTTATGATCTTTACACACTTTATCCCAAGGCATCTCAAGCATCGTTTCGATATAAGTACGTGTCACACCCGATTCTGCAGGATTTCCCATAGAATTTTTAAAGCGCTTGATTTCTTTTTCGATTTTTTCTTTTACTTCTTTAGGTGCTTTCAGTGCATCGCATGCCTGCTTGAACTCATCCGCATCAGATAAGGTATTGTCATCCCCAAGCTCTTCCCTGATCAGCTTCATTTCTTCTCTTAGGATATATTCCCGCTGATTCTTATCTACACGCTCTCTTATTTTTTCTTGAAGCTCTTCCTTAATATTCTGAACTTGTATCTCATTCACTACTTTGTACGCCAACATATCATATCGGCGCATAACATGAGTCTCTTCTAACAGTTCCTGATATTCTGTATACGATAACGGAAGATTGGCTCCGACTGTATCAACCAGCTTTTTCAAATCATTGATTTCATCGATTTGACCTGCAAATTCTTTGGAAATCTTCGGATTCTTCACCATATATTCTTTAAAAATATCTCGAAGTCCTCGAAGCATCGCCTCTTTGTTAAGCGGCTTTGTTTCCCCGCCTGTCTCTTCATCACTTGTATCCACATCATCTACTACATCTACCAGTGCACGAAGATAGGGCTCTTTAAATTCAAGGGATCGAATTTTGGCACGTCTTTCTCCCGTAATCAATACCCTGCTGATCTTCTTTGGCATTTTTACTATCTGACGAACCGTAACGATACATCCTGTTTCATATACATCCTCAAGTTCCGGATCTTCTGTTGTCACATCTTTCTGTGCAGATACAAACAACATCTGCTCGCCTTCCATCGCTTCAGCAATTGCTGCAAGAGATTTTTCTCGGCTCACATCAAAATGTCTGACCATTTCAGGAAGGATTGTCATTCCTCTAAGAGCAACCATCGGAAGGCTCATTGTTACTTTTTCCATAAATGTTCTCCTGTATTAAAAAAGTAGACGGGTACAAGTTTTCTTTGCACCCGCCCCGTATATTATGCACTCTCAGAATTGATTGCCGCATGTTCACAGATTGGAAGTTCATATCCTTTCACTACATCTCTTGTGATCATGCATGACTTTAACGTCTCATCTGACGGAGCTTGATACATGATGTCCATCATTACATTTTCCATGATGGCGCGAAGTCCTCTTGCTCCGGTCTTACGTTTCAACGAAATCTCTGCGATTTCCTGAAGCGCACTTTCATCAAACATAAGTTCCACACCGTCTATTTCCAACAGCTTCTGATACTGCTTAACAAGCGCATTCTTCGGCTTTGTCAAAATATCAACCAGTGCATCTTTATCTAACATATTAAGAGATACTGTAACCGGAACACGCCCTACCAGTTCCGGAATCAGACCGAATTTCACCAGATCCTGTGGCAGCACTTGCTGCAGAAGATGATCAATATTATAATCTCTCTTCTGCCCAACCTCTGCATTAAATCCAATGGATTTTCTGTCAATTCGCTTCTCGATAATCTTATCGATTCCCTCAAAGGCTCCTCCGCAGATAAACAAAATATTTGTTGTGTCTATCTGAATCAGCTCCTGATGCGGATGCTTTCTTCCGCCCTGAGGTGGAACACTTGCTACAGTTCCCTCAATGATCTTAAGAAGGGCCTGTTGAACACCTTCCCCAGACACGTCTCTTGTGATGGATGGGTTTTCAGATTTACGTGTGATCTTATCAATCTCATCAATATATATGATACCGTATTCTGCACGCTCAATATCACCGTCAGCGGCTTGAATGATCTTCAGCAGAATATTTTCCACATCTTCACCCACATATCCTGCCTCTGTAAGAGCTGTAGCGTCTGCGATTGCAAATGGAACATTGAGAACCTTGGCAAGTGACTGAGCCAATAATGTTTTACCACATCCGGTTGGACCAAGCATTAGGATATTGCTTTTTGCCAACTCTACACCCATATCTTTCTCTGCCATGATTCTTTTATAGTGATTATAAACCGCCACAGATAAAACTTTTTTCGCTTCATCCTGACCAATCACATATTCGTCCAGAAAAGCTTTAATCTCTTCCGGTTTCAAGAGATTGATGTCTGAAAACGGATTCCAGTCTCCTCCGTTTTCAAACTCCATTTCTTCTTCAATGATCTCTGCGCATACATCCACACACTCATCACAGATATAAGTCCCGTTAGGTCCTGCGATCAGCTTTCTAACTTGAGACTGTGTCTTATTACAAAACGAACATCTTACTTGATCGTCGTTTCTAATTGCCATACTCTCACCTCATATTGAAAGGACAGGTTCTTACCGACGTGTAATTACTTCGTCGATCAAACCATATTCTTTTGCCTCTTGAGCTGTCATAAAGTTATCTCGCTCTGTGTCAATTTTAATGACATCTAACGGCTGTCCTGTATTTGCTGCCAGAATTTCATTTAATTTCTGACGTGTCTTTAAGATATGTTCTGCAGCAATCTGAATCTCTGTTGCCTGACCTTGAGCACCGCCGGATGGCTGATGGATCATGATCTCAGCATTTGGAAGAGCAAGTCTTTTTCCTTTCGTTCCTCCTGATAACAGGAAGGAACCCATACTTGCTGCCATACCGATACAAATAGTTTCGATATCACATTTGATATACTGCATCGTATCATAGATTGCCAGTCCTGCACTTACAGAGCCTCCCGGACTGTTAATATAAAGATGGATATCTTTGTCCGGATCTTCTGCCTCTAAGAATAATAACTGGGCAACGATCACACTTGCGGATACGTCAGTTACTTCTTCACCAAGAAATATAATTCTGTCTTTTAATAATCTTGAATAGATATCGTAGGAGCGCTCTCCACGGCTTGTCTGTTCAATAACATAAGGTACTAAACTCATGTATATGCCTCCTTACTATATACTCATATAATGTATTTGCTTTTTTAGCTTACTATTTCTCTACAGCGTTTTCTACTAAGAATGTGATTGCTTCCTGAACAGCCATATCTTCTTTCATCTGCTTCTTCTCGTTTTCACCCATAAACTCTTTGAGTTTATCAGCTTCCATCTTGTAAGCTTCAGCCATTTTGCCAATCTCTTCATCCAGTTTTTCATCACTGATCTCAATGTTCTCAGCTTTTGCAATTGCTTCTAATACAAGACGTGTCTCGATACGTTTTACAGCCTGTGGTTTCAGATCTTCCATCATCTGCTCTGCTGTTGTACCTGTAAACTGGAAGTACTGTTCCATAGTAAGACCCTGTGACTGCATTCTCTGTGCAAAATCATTAGCCATCTGCTCAGCCTGAGTCTCAACCATAGCCTCCGGAAGCTCATATGTTGCATTTTTAACAGCCTGTTCTACAACCTGATCTTCCTGTTTTGCTTTACCTTCTGCTGCTTTCTGCTCTTTGATCTTTGTTTTTACATCTGCTTTGTATTCTTCTAAAGTATCGAACTCAGAAACTTCTGCTGCAAATTCATCATCGATCTCCGGAAGCTCTTTCGCTTTGATCTCATGAACTGTACATTTGAAAACTGCTTCTTTTCCTTTCAGATCTTCTGCATGATAATCTTCTGGGAATGTAACTTTTACTTCTACTTCTTTCTCAGTCTCAGCACCCACTAACTGCTCTTCAAATCCCGGAATAAATGAACCGGAACCGATTGTCAGTGGATAGTTCTCGCCTTTACCACCTTCGAAAGCCACGCCGTCAACGAATCCTTCAAAGTCAAGAACAACTTCATCACCATCCTGTACGGCACGGTCTTCTACTGTGATTGTTCTTGCGTTTTTCTCTGCTTCTTCCTGAATCTTCGCATCTACTTCTTTCTGTGTCACGCGTGTAGATACTTTATCCACTTCTAAGCCTTTGTACTCACCGAGAGTCACTTCCGGTTTTGTAGCTACAGTTGCTGTGAAAATAAAATCTTTTCCTTTTTCAATCTGAACCACATCGATCTCAGGTCTTGATACGATATCCAGCTCACACTCATCATAAGCATCAGCATATGCCTTTGGAATTAATGCGTTTGCAGCATCATCATAAAAGATTTCTGCTCCATACATTTTTTCGATCATCTGACGCGGAACTTTTCCTTTACGGAAGCCCGGCAGGCTGATTTTGTTTTTCTGCTTCATATATGCACTCTGAAGCGCTTTCTCTAATTCACTGGCTGGTACTTCAATGGTAAGTTTTGCCATGTTTTTTTCTAATTTTTCCACCTGTAAACTCATCTACTATTTTCCTCCTGATTCTAATCCCATCTGTCCCGGTGGCAGAATTGGGCATAATACATTACATTCACCAAACGATTATAACATAGATATTTCTAAATATCCAGTCCTTTTTCTACTGACAAACAATCGCTTTTGCTACTTCCTGCGCCTTTTCTTCTCCCTCCAGCACTTCGATCAGCTTAAGCGCAAATTCTACTGCTGTTCCTGCACCTCTTCCGGTAACAATATTTCCATCGACTGCCACAGGTGTGCGGAGAAGAACTGCGCCCTGAATCTCCTGTTCCACTGTAGGATAGCAGGTGATCTTCTTTCCTTTTAATAATCCAAGATCTTCCAATACCGTAGGAGCAGCACAGATCGCGCCCACGTATTTTCCGGCTTGCGTATGTTCTTTTACAACCTTTCTGACTCCCGCATGCTCTTTTAAATTTGTCGTCCCCGGCATCCCGCCCGGCAGCACGATCATATCTGATTCAGAGAAATCCACCTCATCAAATAAGTCTTCTGTCTGCACATTAATTCCATGTGCCCCATGTACGGTATAATCGTCCGTAATTGAAATTGTATCTACATAAATCCTTGCTCGTCGAAGCAGGTCAACCGCTGTTAACGCTTCAATCTCTTCAAATCCATCTGCCAATAATACGCTTACCTTAATCATATCACACTTTCCTTTCTCCAAAAGTTCCTAACAGATTCATATTATCACCGTTTACTTTTGGTGTAAAGTCCGGTATGATATCTGTTGAACGAAAGTTATGAATCGGGCATCTATGTCTGGAATTTATGGATAAACAAGGGGGATCTTCTATGGAAATCGAACGCAAATACCTCGTTTCCGAATTGCCGGAAACGTTAAATAACTATCCTTATCGAACCATTGAACAAGGCTATTTAAATACAGATCCGGTCATCCGAATCCGAAGAGATGACGAAAAATATGAACTCACATACAAATCCAAAGGTCTTATGACAAGAGAAGAATATAATCTTCCCCTCACAAAAGAAGCTTATGAACATCTCCTCTCCAAAATTGACGGACGACTGATCAAAAAAAAGCGTTACATGCTTCCTCTCGGAGAATTTACCAACGACCCTCTCGGTCTTACCATCGAACTTGATCTCTTCGAAGGTGATCTTGCGCCACTGCTGCTGGCAGAAGTTGAATTCCCGGATGAACCGTCTGCCAATACTTTCATCCCACCTTCCTGGTTTGGAGAAGACGTAACATTTTCCGGGAAATATCACAATAGTTACTTAAGCCTGAAATAATTCAAAAGAAATTGTTTTACACAAAAAATTGCCGAAACCGTACGGTTTTGGCAATTTTTTATTACTTGCTTTATTTCTGCTCTTTATTCCTGCATCATAAATCCATCGTGTACTGCATTCATTGCTTTGTCGATATCCTTTTCATCAACGAGCACTGTAATACGGATCTCTGAAGTTGAGATCATATTGATGTTGACTCTGGAGTTGTACATTGCCTCGAACATCTTAGAAGCAACACCCGGATTACTCATCATTCCCGCGCCTACAACTGACAGCTTTGCAACGTCAGCATTGTAAGTGATATTCTGGATGGTCAGTCTTTCCTTATTCTCTTCCAGTAAATTCAAAGTTGCCTCAAGATCATCAGAAGCAACGGTAAAGGAAATGTCTTTTGTTCCGTCACGTCCTACAGACTGAAGAATAATATCAACGTTAATATGGTTTTTTGCAAGTGTATTAAAAATACGGAATGCTGTTCCCGGTTTATCTTCTACTCCAATCACTGATACTCTGGCTGTATTACTGTCTGCCGCCACTCCTGTTACTAATAATTTTTCCATCTTCGCTGCCTCCTTGACTGTGGTTCCTTCGCTGTTATTCAAGCTGGAACGGACTACTAATTCTACGTTATATTTTTTTGCCATCTCAACAGAGCGGTTGTGAAGAACCTTAGCTCCAAGGCTGGCAAGCTCCAACATTTCATCATACGTGATAACGTCCAGTTTTCTTGCATTTTTACATACACGCGGATCTGCTGTATACACGCCGTCTACATCTGTATAGATTTCACATTTATCTGCGTGGAGTACTGCTGCAAGTGCAACTGCTGTCGTATCAGAGCCTCCTCTTCCCAGTGTTGTAATATCGTCGTATTTATTAACTCCCTGGAAACCAGTTACAATTACGATCTTTCTTGAGTCCAGTTCATGCTGGATTCTCTCAGTGTCTACACGTTTGAATCTTGCATTTCCATATCTGGATGTACAGTGCATCATTACCTGAAAGGCATTTAAGGACACTGCCGGCACATCCATTGCCTGCATCGCCATTGCCATCAGAGATACTGATACCTGTTCTCCTGTTGTGAGCAGCATATCCAGTTCTCTTTTCTTAGCCGCCGGGTTAATTGTCCTGGCAAGTTCGATCAAATTATCTGTAGTATCTCCCATAGCCGACAGAACAACGACTACATCATGTCCTGCCTTGTAGTCTTCAATACATCGTCTTGCCACATTAAAGATTCTGTCTTTGTCGGCAACAGAGCTGCCTCCGAATTTTTTTACAATTAGCATAATTCCTCCTGTTGTAACTTCTCATTCTCTGTCTGCGTGATTAGTTCTGTTCTTCAATACGGATCATATGTAAGATCTGGTCTTTATAACGGTTGGCTCTTGTGTCATAATCACCCTCCATCATAACAGGAGTGATGAATCCAAATTCACCCTCCAGACCATCAACTTTAATAATCTCCACTTCACCAAAAGAATATTGAATGTCTTTCAACATTTCCTTTTCGTCACCCTTCATACGAATAAAGAAACGTCTCTTCGCATCCGCTTTATCTTCCAGGTCAAGCTTTTCTTCCTTCCACATGGTCATAATATTACGGTTTAAATGCTTCGCTGCATCCACCACATCTGCCACCACTGCACTGGCAGTCGGAAGTTTACCTGCTCCACTTCCGTAGAACAGGGCATCTCCCAATACATTACCATGTACAAAGATTGCGTTAAATACATCATTGACATTGTACAGCGGGTGTTCCGGATACAACATACACGGAGCTACAATTGCATGTAGTCTCTTTCCCATCCGCTTGCTGGAAGCAAGCAGTTTAATTGTAGTACCCATCGCTTTGGCATATTTCATATCTTCCACTGTGATCTCTGTAATTCCCTCGCAATAGATATCTTCAAAATCTACCTGCTGGCCGGAGATCAGAGAAGAAAGAATCGCTATCTTTCTGCAAGCGTCATAACCTTCCACATCTGCTTCCGGGTTACGCTCTGCATATCCGTTCGCCTGCGCTTCCTTCAGCACAGTATCATAATCAGCACCCTCATAGAACATCTTAGTCAACATATAATTTGTTGTTCCATTTAAAATGCCGGTAATTTCTTCAATCTCATCTGCTGTAAGTGAAGAGTTGAGCGGTCGGATGATCGGAATACCCCCTCCTACGCTGGCTTCAAACAGGAAGTTGATATTATGTTCCTTCGCAATTGACAAAAGCTCTGCGCCATGTTTTGCTACAAGAGCCTTATTTGAAGTCACCGCACTTTTTCCGGCCTGAAGACTGCGCTTCACAAATGTATACGCCGGCTCAATACCACCTAAAACTTCTACAACGATCTGAACATCATCATCATTGATGATCGTTTCAAAATCATGAACAATTTTCTCCTGTACAGGATCCCCGGGGAAATCTTTAAAATCAAGAACATATTTAATATTCAGTTCTTCGCCGATCCGTTGATTGATCTGACTTCCATTGGTGTCCACTACTTCCACAACACCGCTTCCAACGGTTCCATAACCTAATACCGCAATATTTACCATATAATTCCTCCCTCTAGCGATTTGCCTGTTCCTTTAAATATGCATTTATAAAAATATCGATATTTCCATCAAGCACTGCCATCACATTACTGTTTTCTACATTCGTACGGTGATCTTTGACCATCGTATACGGCTGCAGTACATAGGAACGGATCTGGTTGCCAAATCCGATTTCTTTGACCTCGCCCCGGATATCAGACACTTTTTCTGCCTGCTCCTGTTCTTTCATAAGCTGAAGCTTTGCCTTCAACATCTGCATAGCTTTTTCTCTGTTATGATGCTGCGAGCGTTCATTCTGACACTGCACCACAATGCCAGTAGGCAGATGTGTGATGCGGATTGCAGAAGAAGTCTTATTGACATGCTGTCCGCCTGCTCCGCTGGCTCGATACGTATCAATCTTCAGCTCGTCTTCCGCAATCTCGATATCAATGTCGTCTTCCAGATCCGGCATCACATCACAGGATGCAAAGGACGTCTGTCTCTTTCCCGCGGAATTAAACGGCGAGATCCGCACAAGCCTGTGCACACCTTTTTCGGACTTCAGATAACCGTAGGCGTTCTCACCATTCACTTCAAATGTCACTGTCTTTATGCCTGTAATATCTCCATCCAGATAATCTAATATTTTTATTGAAAGCCCTTTTCTCTCTGCCCAGCGGTTGTACATACGATAGAGCATTCCCGCCCAGTCACAGGATTCCGTTCCGCCGGCTCCTGCATGAATCGTCATGATCGCATTGCATCGGTCGTACTCTCCGCAGAGCAATGTCTGAACCCGGAGAGCTTCAAACCGTTCTTCAAATTCCCGAATATCTTTTTCGATCTCCCGAACCATCGAAAGGTCCTCTTCCTCGTAAGCCATATCGATAAGGAGTATCGTATCTTCATACCCCTGATACAGTTTCCGAATCTCATCTATCAGTTCCTTCAGGTTCTTCAGATCTTTCATAATCTGCTGAGACTCTTCCGGGTTATCCCAGAATCCCGGTTCTTCTACTTTACGCTCCAGCTCTTCCATCTGCTTCTCTTTGCCGGCGACGTCAAAGTGAATCCCTCATCTCGGCAAGAGGTTCTTCGTAAGCGTTCATCAAACTTTTAAACTGGTCTAACTCAACCACTGCTTTCACCTCTTTCTATCTTCTATTTTCCGGTCTTCTATTTACGACCGCAGCACTGCTTATATTTTTTTCCACTTCCGCATGGACATGGGTCGTTTGGATAGACTTTCTTCTCTTCGCGCTTCTTTGGTGCACGAACGGAAGACTCATCCTTATTCGTTCCGGTTGCTTTTGCTACCTGTTCACGTTCCACCTTCTGCTCGATTCTCACATGGAACAATGCACGAACCGTATCCGCTGTAATACTCTTCGTCATCTCTCCGAACATATCATAGCCAAGCATCTTGTACTCTACCTTCGGATCTCTCTGTCCGTATGCCTGAAGCCCGATTCCCTGTCTGAGCTGATCCATATCGTCAATGTGATCCATCCATTTTGCATCAATTACTTTAAGAAGAACAACTCGTTCAATTTCACGAATGTGCTCCGGCTCCGGGAACTCTGCCTCTTTTGCTTCATATGCCTTCGCAGCACGCTCTTTCAGCATATGCTTTAACTGCTTCTGGCTCATTCCCTTTACATCCTCTTTTGTAATCGGCTGCATCGGAATTGTTGTCAGTATTGTCCGGTTCAAATCATTCAGGTCGAAATCTTCGTAATCCTGATCTGAAGATACAATCATATCTACTGTATTTTCCAGATAATCGTTGATCATGTGGAAAATAGAATCTCTCATGTTCTCACCGTCTAATACACGGCGTCTCTCTTCGTAAATGATCTCTCTTTGCTCATTCATAACCTGGTCATATTCTAACAGGTTCTTACGAATTCCAAAGTTATTACTCTCGATCTTTTCCTGAGCTTTTTCAATCGCATTGGACAGCATCTTGTGCTGGATCTGTTCTCCCTCTTCAACACCTAAAGTGTTAAATACGCTCATCAGTCTTTCAGAGCCAAACAGACGCATAAGATCGTCCTCAAGAGAAATATAGAATCTGGATTCTCCCGGGTCACCCTGACGTCCTGCACGTCCTCTGAGCTGATTATCAATACGTCTTGACTCATGGCGTTCTGTACCGATGATTTTAAGTCCGCCGGCTTCTCTTGACTCATCATCCAGCTTAATATCTGTACCACGTCCTGCCATATTCGTTGCAATCGTAACTGCGTCATGTACACCTGCCTCTGCAACGATCTGCGCCTCCATTTCATGGAACTTAGCATTTAACACGTTATGCTTGATTCCACGCTTCTTCAGCATGCCGCTTAGCAGTTCAGATGTCTCGATCGTAATCGTACCTACCAGTACCGGCTGATGCTTAGCATGCGCCGCCTCGATCTCATCACAGACTGCTTTGAATTTCTCTCTTTTGGTCTTGTATACCACATCTTCCAGGTCTTTTCTCTGTACAGGAACATTGGTCGGAATTTCAATAACGTCCATTCCGTAAATCTCACGGAACTCCTTCTCTTCTGTAAGAGCCGTACCTGTCATACCTGCTTTTTTCGCATATTTATTAAATAAGTTCTGGAACGTAATCGTAGCAAGCGTCTTACTCTCTCGTTTTACCTTAACGTGCTCTTTCGCTTCAATTGCCTGATGGAGACCATCGGAATAGCGACGTCCCGGCATTATACGTCCGGTAAATTCGTCTACAATAAGAACTTCATCATCCTTTACAACATAATCCTGATCCCGGAACATCAGATTATGGGCACGGAGCGCTAAAATAATATTGTGCTGGATATCCAGATTCTCTGCATCTGCCAGGTTTTCGATATGGAAGAATTTTTCAACCTTTTTCACGCCATCTTCAGTCAGGTTGATATTTTTCTCTTTCTCATTGACGATGAAGTCCCCCGTTTCTTCGATATCCTCTCCGAGAATGGCATTCATCTTCGTAAATTCTCCGCTGGCTTCTCCACGCTGAAGCTGACGCGCCAAAATATCACATGCCTCATAGAGCTTTGTTGACTTACTGCTCTGACCGGAAATAATAAGCGGCGTTCTTGCCTCGTCGATCAATACGGAGTCCACCTCATCGATCACTGCATATTTTAAACCTCTCTGCACTAATTGCTCTTTGTAGATCACCATGTTATCTCTAAGATAATCAAATCCAAGCTCATTGTTTGTCACATAGGTGATGTCACAATTATAAGCGGCACGACGTTCATCATTATCCATTCCATTTAATACTACACCTACTGTCAGGCCCAAGAACTCATGCACCTGCCCCATCCAGTGTGCGTCACGTTGTGCCAGATAGTCATTGACTGTTACAATGTGAACTCCTTCTCCGGTCAGTGCATTTAAATAAGCGGGAAGTGTAGAAACTAATGTTTTACCTTCACCTGTCTTCATCTCTGCAATACGTCCCTGATGAAGAATAATACCTCCGATCAACTGTACGCGGTAGTGCTTCATTCCGAGAGTACGCACAGCCGCTTCCCGCACAACTGCATAAGCCTCCGGCAAAATGTCATCCAGTGTCTCTCCTTTGGATAACCGCTCTTTAAATTCTCTCGTTTTATCCTTTAATTCCGCATCAGACAAACTGTGCATCTGCTCATCTAACGCCTCGATAGCGTCTGCGATCGGATAAATACGTTTTAATTCATTTTCACTATGTGTTCCAAAAATTTTCTGTATTAAACCCATTTCGTTAAATACTCCTTGTTCGTAAATTTACTCAAATTACATTCTAACACTATCCATATTTCAATTCAAGCCATATCTAAAGTGTTTACAAACTGGACATAGTTCTATCATAATCTATATAATTTCACCTCGTCATAAGGCACTGTTCCTCCAAAAAGATCGAGCGCGCTTCCGATCGTGAAATCAACCTTTCCTTGTGTCACCTGTTCAAAACATTTCAGATCCTCGAAGCTTCCGATTCCTCCTGCATATGTAACAGGTATTCCATTATAATTTCCCAGAAGACGGGCAAGCTTCTCGTCAATCCCCGACGATTTTCCTTCCACATCTACGCCGTGAACAAGAAATTCATCACAATACACTTCCAGCTTTCTCAGCACATCTTCTGTAAGTCTGACATCCGTATAGTTCTGCCACCGGTCTGTTACAATGTAATAATCATCTTCTCTCTTGCGGCAGCTTACATCAATGACTATTCTCTCTTTCCCCACCGTGTTTTTCAATCTTTCCATCTGTTCCCAGCGAATCTGCCCTCCCCGGAACACGTAAGACGTCACAATCACATGGCTGGCTCCCATATTCAAATACTCTTCCGCATTTTCCGCAGTGATCCCCCCGCCGATCTGAAGCCCCCCGGGGTAAGCACCAAGTGCTTTGCACGCCTGCTTCTTAGTCTCCATATAATAAGAAGAAATGGGCGGATTCAACAGGATAACATGCCCTCCACTAAGCCCGTCTTCTTTATAGAGCCGCGCATAATAATCCGCCTCCTGCTCAGACGCAAAATTGACAGCCGCCTGATTGCCTGTATCCTGAAGGCTTCCGCCCACAATCTGTTTCACTTTACCATTATGAATATCAATACACGGGCGAAATCTCATGTGCTAAACCTCCTGTTTCCCTTACAATAATTATAATAAGTGCCATTATAACACACCTTTTCCAGATTGGAAAGAGAGTATACTCTGTTTTTTTAGAATATCCTGTATTTTTTTAGACTGTCGATTTGTTTTCCTCAAAAAAAGAAAAAGCAGTCACTGAAACTACTTTTTCTTTATGCTTCTTATTACTGATTTTTTGTTGTTGCAGATTCGTTGCGGTTTACCGCATCATCCAGATTATCTTCCGCTCTGTCAATGCCGTCTTGCACTTTGTCTCCGGCTTCTTCTATCATGCCTTTGTCATTTGTATTATCTGTAGCATTATTCATATTGTCATTTTTGATGCTTTCATCATTCACATCTGTATTATCGTCATATGAATTTCCGGTGTTTTCTGTCGCACCATTTCCTGTTTCCCCGGAATTTTCTACCGCTCCGTTGTCTTTGTTGTCACTTCCGCAGGCTGTCACGCTCATCAGTACACCTACGCATGTTAACATGAGTAATAATTTTCTGAACTGTTTCATTTTTCCTCTCCCTTTCACACATGTATATTTATCTATCCATCAAGTAATACTTGTTGCTAGTAATATCTGCAAATGAGCAGATTCTATACAATGCTTTTACTGGGAGATTCTGACATTTTTTAAAAACGCTCAGCCAACTGACCGCTTTGATATGCCTCTAAGAGCAGTTCCAGCTCTTTGATCTGGACTTTCAGGTCTTTGCCGATATCCGTGTCGCCAACAAGCTTTCGCTCTACGACACGCTTTACAACCACACTGTCCGAATGAATGTCGCTTTCTTTTTCGATTGCTGCCTCTGTGGATTCAAAAGGATCATGCGCCGCAAGGATCAGCCCATAAGAATTGTAGATCAGCGTATATCCGGCGATTCCTGTTTCCTTTTGATAGGCTCTGGAAAATCCGCCATCAATTACTAATACTTTGCCATTGCATTTTATCGGATTCTCTCCGTTCTTTGATTTTACCGGAACATGACCATTAATGATATGCGTTCCCTGTTCCGGAAGTCCAAACTCCTTAAGAATACCGTCAATTACTTCTTCATTTTCCAACAGATGATAATATGGATTCTTCTGTTCCTTATGAGTCTCCTTATCTGCCAGAAAATACCGTTCAAACGTTGCCATCTTATCCTTTCCGAACAGCGGTGAATTTTCGCTGAGCCAGATATACCACATCATATCTCTGCCCCGTTGCCGCTCGCCGGCGTCTATGGCATAGAACCCTTTCCTTACATAGCTCTCCAGCACCTCATACAGTGATTTCCCTTTATACTCGTGTCCGTAAATGCGTACTGTTTTTAAGCTTCCATCCTCACATAACGGAACACAGCCATGATATAAAAGATTATTATTATACACTTTATAGAGACTTCCTTTATTCAAAAGGAAACGCATATGCTTCTGCAATTTCTCACAATTTAAAAATGCACAAGTCAGACGCTCCATAATATCTTCTTCCTCTTCTGTCAATGCGTACGGATCTTTCGGATCAATGGTCGGAAAATAGTGATCCAAAAGTTCATACTCCTTCCCATCCAAAGTAATCTTTCCCGCTTCATAATCAATCAGATGCAGAAGATTTCTTTTTTCTAAATGAAAGCTTGGATTTCTCTTGATCGTCTCCCCTTCCACCTTAAATTGAATAACGGAAATCGCTTTATGCATACGAATTTCCAGTTCTTTCTCCGCTTCCGCTCCTGAGTGTTCTCCCTTTAACTGGAACTGCAGACATGGGTCTTCTCCATAAGTATTTAAAGCAAAGGTCGCCAACGGGAGAAGGTTGATCCCATACCCATCTTCTAAAATATCAAGATTGCCATAACGGGCGCAGATGCGGATCACATTAGCAATACATCCTCTTTGCCCTGCTGCCGCACCCATCCACAGAACATCGTGATTTCCCCACTGGATATCTACGGAATGATAGGTCATCAGCTTATCCATAATAATATGAGGCCCCGGTCCACGATCAAAGATATCTCCCACAATGTGAAGATGGTCCACCGTCAGCCTCTGGATCAGTTCACTTAATGCTACAATAAATTCTCCTGCTCTCTGCGTCTCTATGATCGTACTTACAATGGCATTATAATAAGATTCCTTGTCAGATATCTCCGGGCGCACAGTAATAAGCTCCTCGATCACATATGCGAACTCCTCCGGCAGTGCTTTTCTGACCTTTGACCGCGTATATTTGCTCGCTGCATTTTTACATACTTCGATCAGGCGATACAAAGTAATCTTATACCACTCCTCCATGCTTTCTTCTGATTCTTTGATCCGTTCCATCTTCTCTCTCGGATAATAAATAAGAGTAGCAAGGGACTGTTTCTCCCTGCTACTCATAGTATTCCCAAAGACATCTTCGATTTTACGGCGCACGGAACCTGAGCCATTCTTAAGGACATGGGAAAATGCTTCATATTCTCCATGAATATCTGTTAAGAAATGCTCTGTGCCCTTCGGAAGATTCAAGATTGCCTGCAGATTAATAATCTCTGTCGACGCCTTGGCGATGGTTGGATAAAGTTCAGAAAGTCGTTCCAGATAACGTGTCATTAACTCTTTCATAAGCTCCTCCATACTAATTTTATATGAACCGGTTCTCACCCTAGAACTGGATCACATCAGACATATCATACATTCCTGCCGGTTTACCTGCCAAGAATTTTGCCGCTTCTACCGCCCCTTTTCCAAATACGGTCTTGGAATATGCAGTATGTTTAAACTCAATGACTTCATCAGTGCCGGCATAAATCACTTCATGGTCACCGACGATCGTTCCGCCGCGGACAGCGCTGATTCCAATTTCCTTCGCGTCGCGCTTCTTTCTCTCCTGACTTCGGTCATAGACATAATGGTACTGATTCTCCATTGCCTCATTCATGGAATTCGCCAATGCAAGTGCCGTACCGCTTGGGGCATCCAGCTTCTGATTATGATGTCTTTCCACAATCTCCATATCGTATCCTGCCGGTGCCAGCACAGCCGTTGCCTCCTTCAGAAGCTTCAGCAAAAGATTAATTCCGAGAGACATATTTGCTGATTTCAGCACAGCCGTCTCTTTCGCAGTCTCTTTCACTTTTGCAAGCTGTTCTTCCGAAAGCCCTGTCGTACACAAAACAACCGGAAGTTTTTTGTCTTTACAGCTGTCAAGCAGCGCATCTATTGCCGCTGCATTGGAAAAATCAATGACTACATCTGCCTCTTCCGTACATGCTTCCATACTGTCAAACACCGGATAATCATTCTCAATTTCCTTATATTTGTCTATGCCGGCTACAATCTCAATACTTTCGTCATTTTTTATAAGTCCGGTAATTACCTGTCCCATGTGCCCATTGCATCCATGCATAATTGCTCGTACCATATTGTCTGTCCTCCTCATCAGTCTTATTCTTATCTGACTATTAGCTCTTTTCATACAAAAAGGATATCATATCTGTTGAATGCAATCAACCTATGATATCCTTTTCACATTCTTCTCTGAAAACTATGCAAGCTTGATTCCAAATTCTGTCATTGCCTTTGCCAGGCTTTCTTCATGCTGAGGTGTAATCTCTGTAAGAGGCATACGAAGTGGTCCGCAGTCCATTCCCATAAGCTTCATTGCCTTCTTAACAGGAATCGGATTCACTTCACAGAACAACTGCTCGATCAGCGGAATCGCTTTCAGCTGAAGTTCCAGACTTCCTTTTACATCACCTTCAAAGAATTTTGCACAAATATCATGTGTCTCCTGCGGAGCCACATTGGATAATACAGAAATCACACCTTTTCCTCCAAGAGAAAGAATCGGTACGATCTGATCGTCATTTCCGGAATACAGATCTGCTTTTCCATCTGTGAGATGCATAATCTTTGCCACTTGAGAAATGTTACCGGAAGCTTCTTTAATTCCTACAATATTATCAACTTCTTTGATCAATCTTGCCGCCGTTGCCGGTTCGATATTACATCCCGTTCTGCTTGCAACACTATACATAATAATCGGAGCTTTTGCCTCCTTCGCCACTGCTGTGTAGTGTCCTACAAGTCCTTCCTGTGTTGCCTTGTTGTAATAAGGTGTTACAACGAGCAGTCCGTCTGCGCCATATGAAGCAGCTTCTTTGGACATGTCGATTGCTGTTCTCGTACAATTAGAACCTGTTCCTGCAATGATCGGAAGTCTTCCCTTCGTTCTTTCAATCGCAAATTTCACACATTCCATGTGTTCTTTCTCTGACATTGTTGCAGACTCTCCGGTTGTACCGCAGATTATAATACTGTCCGTTCCGTTATTACAGTGATAATCGATCAACTGATCCAATTTATCATAATTAATGCTCTCATCTTCATTAAACGGTGTGACAATTGCCACGCCAGCACCTGTAAAAATAGACATACTTATCCTCCTGACTATTATATGATTATAGAAATTCTATCACCATTCAGATATGATGTCAACGAAAGTCTTCACACGTTTTTCTTATCCTCATATATTCATACTGTCATGTAAAAGTCGCAGCATTTTGTTCAAATTTCCAACCTCTATCTGCCCCGGAGCCGATGGAATCCCGTTTGCTCCAAAAGTTACAGCTGAACCAAAGACTTCTCCGCAAATGCGGCTAATCATCCCATTTTCTCCCATAGACATTGTAATAAACGGACGGTCTGCATATTCGGTATACATTTCTTCTGTTGCAGATAATAAAGTAAGTACATCTCTTTTGCAGGCAGGCATTACCGCTATCTTCGGAATATCTGCTTCCAACTTCTGCATCTTGCAAAGTCTCCATACAATCTCTTCTTTTGTCGGTGTTTTTTCAAAATCATGGTTGGAAACAACTACTTTCACATTTTCTTTGTGAGCGCTCTCTATCATTTTTTTTACAACACTGTCACCAGCAAATAATTCGATATCTATGAGATCTACCGCTTTGGTCTTTATAATTCTTTCATTCAGTTCTACATAGTGTTTTAAACCGATAGCTTTTTTCCCGCCTTCACGCGCAGTCCGAAAAGTAAAAAGCAACGGAATATCTTTCAATATTTCCCGAAGTTCTCCTGCTATACTTTCCACCTTGGAAACACAAAAAACACTTTCATACCAATCTACTCTCCACTCTGCCAGATCAGCGCCGGAAGTTTCTACTCTTTTTGCCGATTTCAAAATATCTTCTCGCGTTTCTCCCACAATCGGCACACATATTTTGGGAATCCCTTCTCCGATTTTAACATTTCTTATATTGATATAACTCATTTTACCCACATCTTTTCATATTTTTTTACAATATAACACACTCTTCCTTTTCTTTCTATAGCTTATATTGTAAAATACGATTTAATGTATGCTGTAAAATTATCATTTAGTCATCCATACACTCAAGCTTTCCGACCGACACTTCATAAGCCACTCGCTTTTCCGTCTCCGTTTCCGTCAACTTCTTTACATATTCCCTGCTCTGGATTCTTCCAAGTATCTGGACATGCTCTCCCACTTGAAATGTCGATGCAAACCTTGCATTTCTTCCCCAGCAGATACAGGGAATATAATCCGATTTCCCATAAGGACGATTGACTGCAAGCAAAAGATCTGCAATTTCTCTTCCAAGCGGTGTCTTTCGATAAATCGGAAGCTTGCATATGTAACCATCTAACAAAATATGGTTCGTCTTGGCACCATCCAATTCTTCTTCGATAAATTCTACTTCCCTTGCAAATACAGATAGCACAAGACGGTTCCTTTGTTCCTCGTGACGATTATAAGATCGGAACTGACCGCTTATCATAAGAAATTCTCCCGTATAATCCTGACTTACATCGATCAGTCTCTCTGAGATCATAACGGGAATACGGTCTTCCGAATTGCTTAACCGCTTCACGCTCACATCCACCATATAGAAGCCCTCTCCGAACACTTCGTGGCTGAATGTAAAAGCAGACACTACTTCTCCCATAATCGTTACCTGATTGTTTTCAATAATCTTATCTGACATAATTTGACGTTCTCCCTTCCTCTGAATCGTATTTTGAGTCATTACATAGTCTATGAGTCTACTTTCGGTTTTAGAACTAAAATACTTGTAAAATTTAAAAAATGTGATAAACTAATAAAGTTGTATATTATCCATATAAATAGGAAAAGAAAAGGAAGATATTTATGAAGCAAAAACGTGAAGATGTACGTAATATAGCAATTATCGCCCACGTTGATCATGGTAAGACAACACTTGTGGACGAATTATTAAAACAAAGCGGAGTATTCCGTGAAAATCAGGAAGTAGCAGAACGTGTCATGGATTCTAACGATATTGAACGCGAACGTGGAATCACGATCCTTTCCAAAAACACCGCGGTCTACTATAAAGATACAAAAATCAATATTATCGACACTCCCGGTCATGCTGACTTCGGCGGAGAGGTAGAACGTGTCCTGAAAATGGTTAATGGTGTCGTTCTTGTCGTAGATGCCTTCGAAGGCGCTATGCCTCAGACAAAGTTCGTACTCCGCAAAGCTTTGGAACTGGATCTTCCTGTTATTGTCTGCATCAACAAAATCGACCGTCCGGAAGCACGTCCAGACGAAGTTATCGATGAAGTCCTCGAATTGTTCATGGATCTTGATGCTTCTGACGAACAGTTAGACTGCCCGTTCATTTACGCTTCTGCAAAATCCGGTGTAGCTGTTCTTGATCTGACGGATGAAGAAAAGGATATGCAGCCATTATTTGAAACAATCTTAGACTACATTCCGGCTCCGGAAGGAGATCCGCAAGCTCCGTCTCAGATTCTGATCAGCACTATCGACTACAACGAATATGTAGGTCGTATCGGTGTGGGTAAAGTCGAAAACGGTACCATCCGCGTCAACCAGGATATGATCATGGTCAACCATCATGACCCTGAGAAACAAAAGAAAGTAAAGATCAGTAAGCTCTATGAATTTGACGGACTGGACAAAGTAGAGGTAAAAGAAGCTTCCATCGGTTCTATCGTTGCTATTTCCGGTATTTCTGATATTTCCATCGGAGATACTTTATGCGCTCCGGAAAACCCGGAAGCAATTCCATTCCAGAAAATTTCCGAGCCTACGATTTCTATGAATTTCGTAGTAAATGACAGTCCATTTGCCGGACAGGAAGGTAAATACGTAACTTCCCGTCACCTGCGCGACCGTCTTATGCGAGAACTGAACACTGACGTAAGCCTTCGTGTAGAGGATACTGAGAATACCGACAGCTTCAAAGTATCCGGACGTGGAGAACTCCATCTTTCTGTCTTAATTGAAAATATGAGACGTGAAGGATATGAATTTGCTGTCAGCAAGGCAGAAGTTCTCTATCACAAGGATGAAAATGGAAAACTTTTAGAGCCAATGGAAGCCGCTTATATTGATGTACCGGAAGAATTTACCGGAACTGTCATTGATAAATTAAGTCAGCGCAAAGGCGAACTCCAAAACATGAGCACTGCCAGCGGCGGATACACAAGACTTCAGTTTAATATTCCTGCCCGCGGACTTATCGGATATCGCGGCGAATTCTTAACTGACACAAAAGGAAACGGAATTATGAACACTGCTTTTGACGGATATGCGCCATACAAAGGAGATATTCAGTACCGTAAGCAAGGTTCTCTCATTGCCTTTGAAACAGGTGAATCCGTCACCTATGGTCTCTACAGCGCACAGGAGCGTGGAACACTCTTCATCGGAGCCGGTGAAAAAGTATACTCCGGTATGGTCATCGGTGAAAATGCAAAGACTGATGACATTGAAGTAAATGTATGTAAGACCAAGCATTTAACGAACACTCGTTCTTCCAGCGCAGATGAAGCACTTCGTCTGACACCGCCAAGGGTATTAAGTCTGGAGCAGGCGCTTGACTTCATCGACACGGATGAGTTGTTGGAAGTTACACCAAAATCTCTTCGCATCCGTAAGAAAATCTTAGATCCGAAAATGAGAAAAAGAGGAAACAGATCATGACATTTTTATGGCTTTTAGAAGGAATAAGAACTCCTTTTCTTGATAAACTTATGCAGTTTATCACGTATTTCGGCCAGGAACTTATTATCATAACGTTTATCTGCACACTGTATTGGTGTGTGGATAAGCGTTTTGCTTATTTTCTGGGCTTTTCGTATTTTACCGCGGGCCTTGCCGTCCAAACCTTAAAGATCACCTTTCGAATTCCCCGTCCATGGGTGCTTGACACGGACTTTCATGCTGTAGAAAGTGCAATCTCCGGCGCCACCGGTTACTCATTTCCAAGCGGGCATACCCAAGGCGCCACCTGCCTGTTCTTCCCGCTTGCTTTAAAAACGCGGAAGAAATGGGTGAAGTTTCTATGCATCATAGCATTTTTGTCCATCGGTTTTTCCCGCATGTATCTTGGCTGCCACACTCCAAAAGATGTGCTGGTATCTATGGCGCTGTCACTTTGCATCACCCTTCTTCTGTGGAAATACCAGGCTCAGATTCTTGATCAGGAAACACATTTGAAATGGATCACACTTCTTCTGATGCTTCTCGCAATTGCCGCAGCAATCTACGCCTACGTTCTCTACAGCAATGATACGATTTCCGGCAAATATGCCGCCGATTGTTTAAAGGCTTCCGGCGCAGGTCTCGGGTTTGCATCAGGTTATTATATCGAACGAAAATGGCTCCGGTTTGATCTCTTAAAAGAGCAGCGGATGTTCGCAAAAATACTCCGGGTTCTCATCGGTCTTTTTGTCGCACTTCTGATCAAGGAGGGATTACCTCTTCTCATCGGTACTTCTATCTTGGCAAAGTCCTTAAAATACTTTATACTGGTGATGTGGGTACTTGTGATATATCCCTGTATCTTCAATAATGTATTAAGGAGAAACGCATGAGAACTATTATCGCAAATCTTTTAAAAAAGGTAACCGAACTTCTGGAATTTTTCATTGCTCTGATGTTGTCCGTAGGCATTATTTTATTGTGTCTGCGTCTTGCAGCTTCCCTGATCTATATTCCGAATCTGGAAGTCTGGCCAAATTACGACGATCTTCTGGAGCTTTGCTTTAATCTGATCATTGGTGTGGAATTGATCCGCATGGTTTATTATCATACTCCGAACACTGTATTCGAAGTATTAATATTCGCCATTGCCCGTCAAATTATTATTGACCACTCTTCCATCTGGGGTAACCTGATTGGTGTATGTGCAATCGCTGTGCTTTTTGCAACAAGAAAATATTTATTCTGTGAATTCGATGTGCCATCCGAAACAGTTCTTCGAGCAAGTACAAAAGTAAAAACCGCTAACAAATTATTAGATGTCCATCTGCCTTATGAAGATGAAAATACTTTACGCGACATCATTCTCAAACAGATGGAAAAAGAAGAAATAAATCCTGCTGTTGGCGCCTGTGTCTATTTTCCAAAATGCGGTCTACGTGTTGCAAAAATGAATAATGGAAAAATTTCAAGAATTGAAGTAATACGTGCTATACATTAGACTCCAAACGTGTTATACTACATATATCAGATATATTTCCGCTCTGACTATTAATTGTCAGATTATATTATCTGAAATTATGTGGAAAAGGAGTTGGCATCATGAAATTTATCATTATTGGCAAAAACATCGATGTAACCACAGGCTTAAGAGAAGCCGTAGAAAGTAAGTTAGGAAAATTAGAAAGGTACTTTACTCCCGACACGGAAATTCATGTAACATTAAGTGTGCAAAAGGAGCGGCAGAAAATCGAAGTAACGATTCCAGTCAAAGGTACGATCATCCGCTCCGAACAAGTCAGCGATGATATGTATGTATCCATCGATCTTGTAGAAGAAGTCATTGAGCGACAGCTTCGCAAGTACAAAAACAAACTGGTTGCAAGACATCAGGAAGGCGGCGGATTCAAGAAAGAATTTTTTGACAGTGAAAACGCGGTGGAAGACGACAACGAAATCAAAATCGTCCGCACCAAAAAATTTGGTTTCAAACCAATGTATCCGGAAGATGCCTGTGTACAGATGGAGCTTCTCGGACATGATTTCTATGTATTCTGCAATGCCGAGACAGACGAAGTAAATGTTGTTTACCGCAGAAAGAACGGATCATTCGGACTGATCGAACCAGAATTTAATTAGTACATTATAGATTAATATTAAAAGCACGGGAATCGGCTCCCGTGCTTTTTCTTATGCTTCTTCCAAAATCTTAAGTTCTCCGTCCACTTCCCCGTACCAAAATTCTTCTCCCACTTCCATCACTGCTCTTCCGGCAGTTCCTTCTGTAACTTCTTCCTTAATTTCATCCAACATCTCGTTGGGGATCAAGATATGCAGAACAACCTGATCTGTATATTCCGAATCCAATGTTTTGATTTTCTTTTCGCCTAATATATACTGAATCTTTCCTAATCCGGTATAATCTGTTGTGATCTTCAGTTTAAAACCAAATCTTTTGGTTATAATCTTAGAAGCAGAAAGCCCCGCCTGCGTTGCCGAAGCATATGCCCTCACAAGGCCTCCCGTACCAAGAAGCGTTCCGCCAAAATATCTGGTAACTACAACTGCCACATTGTGAAGTTCTTCCCCAATGAGAACGTCCAGCATCGGTTTTCCTGCTGTACCGCTCGGCTCTCCGTCATCACTGCATCTTAAGATCTCCTGACGCTCTCCAATCGCATAGGCAAAACAATTGTGTGTGGCATTCCAGTATTTTTTCCGCATGGATTCTATAAATGCAAGCGCTTCCTCCTCTGTCTCCACCGGTACAACTGTAGCAATGAAGCGAGACTTCTTCTCCACAATTTCTCCCTCTCCGCCTGCATAAACAATCTTGTATTCTGTCAACATATACATACATTCCTTTCAAAGTAACAATACCGCTTTATTACTATAATAACGAAATTCTTAAGAATTTCCTAGTAAAATATGAACTTTTCATTTTTTTCTTTATTTCAATACGGTTCTTTGCTATAATATTTTGGTATGAAGGAGGCTTATACGCATGAATTATGGAAGAAAAAATGCTGCAAAAAAGCAGAAAAAAATAACATCCAAATCCACCATGCAGGGAAAGCGTGTCGGGGTACGTCTTTTCAAAGCATTTTTGCTATGCCTGGTGGTCATTGCAATCGTCGGCATCATCGGCGGTGGTCTGTTCGTAAAGCGGATCATTGACAATGCACCGGAGGTTACACCGGATGATGTAAAGCCAAAGGGCTTCACTACATTCGTATATGCGGACGACGGTAAAACAGAACTGGAGCGGTTTGTTGCATCCGGTTCCAACCGAATCTATAAAACACTGGATGAGATACCGAAGGATCTTGGGAATGCCTTTGTCGCTATCGAGGATGAACGTTTCTATGAG
This sequence comes from uncultured Dorea sp., assembly GCA_900543415.1. Classification (GTDB taxonomy): domain Bacteria; phylum Bacillota; class Clostridia; order Lachnospirales; family Lachnospiraceae; genus Dorea_D. The sequence goes on from UQRE01000011.1 coordinate 35,942, forward strand.
CATAACGGAATCGACCTTCACGGTATCATCCGTGCGGGAATCGCTACTCTCTCCGGAAACGAACAGGGAGCCAGTACGCTGACACAACAGCTGATCAAAAACAACGTATTCCCTAACTTTATCCATGAAGAAACCTTTTATGATAAAGTCCAGCGTAAGCTTCAGGAACAATTCCTTGCTCTTCAAATCGAGAAACAAATGAGCAAAGAAGAAATTCTTGAAAGTTATATGAATACGATCAACTTGGGGCAGAACTGTCTCGGCGTACAAGCTGCTGCCAAGCGCTATTTTGGCAAGGATGTATCAGAATTAACCCTTTCCGAATGTGCATGTATTGCCGGAACAACACAGAACCCTTCCGGCTACAATCCAATCAACAATCCGGAAGATAATAATAAGAGAAGAAAATCCGTCTTAAAGAACATGTTGGAGCAGGGCTATATCGATCAGGCAGCTTATGATGAAGCAATAAATGATGATGTGTATGCCCGTATCCAGACAGTAAACAGCTCATCTGAAGAAAAGAAACCGACTTCCTACTTCGTAGATGCGCTCTCTGAACAGGTTATGCAAGATCTGCAGGATCAGCTTGGTTATACAGAGACACAGGCTTACAATGCTGTATACAGTGGTGGTTTGAGTATCTACTCTACTCAGAATGTAGAAATGCAGAAGATCTGTGACGAAGAGATGAATGATGATTCTAACTATCCGGGCTTGAAAGAATACGGTCTTGACTATGCCCTGACAGTGACAAGAGCCGATGGCTCCGTTGAAAACTACGGTTCCGGACATGTCAAAAAATATGCAAAAGAAAAACACGGTAAAAAATACGGACTGATCTATTCCAGTGAAGAAGATGCACGGGCAATGGTCGAGGAATGGAAGGCTACGATTGCCCAGGAAGGTGATACGTATGATGAGGTGATCAACATCACTCCACAGCCTCAGGCATCTGTAACGATCATGGAGCAAAAAACCGGCGCCATCAAAGCAATGGTCGGCGGGCGCGGTGCTAAAAGTTCCAGCTTAAGTTTAAACCGTGCTTATAAAGGCTCAAAACGTCAGCCCGGTTCTACCTTTAAAATTCTTGCAGCTTACGCACCGGCTATTGATTCCTGTGGCAAGTCTTTATCTACCATTGTTGTAGATGAACCTTATAAATACAAGAACGGAAAGAACGTGAAAAATGCAAGCCGTTCATATAAGGGCGCTGTTACTTACCGGACTGCAATTGCAAATTCCATCAACGTCTGCGCAGTGAAGGTCAGTGATGAGATTTCGCAGGAGCTTGGATTTGAATATTGCGAAAAATTCGGTATCAGCACTCTCGTAAAAGAGAAGAAAACAGACGCCGGGGTCTTCAGCGACATCAACCAGACACTGGCTCTCGGTGGTGTAACCGATGGTGTGTACAATTACGAATTATGTGCAGCCTATGCTACAATCGCAAATGGTGGCACTTACAATACACCAACCTTATATACAAAGATTGTTGACCATGACGGTAATGTCCTGCTTGAGAACCCGGGTGAATCTCACCAGGCAATTAAAGAGGGAACTGCTTCTCTTCTTACAAGCGCAATGGAGACAGTTGTAACAAGTGGTACCGGTCGTTCCTGCCAGCTTAATAACATGCCTGTAGCCGGAAAAACAGGTACAACAACTTCCAACAAAGACCTTTGGTTCTGCGGATATACTCCATACTATACTTGTGCAGTGTGGGGTGGTTATGATGACAACAAAGAATGTAACTATGATACCAGCTTCCGTTTCCGCATATGGAAAGGTATTATGAGCCGTATCCATGACGGACTGGAATACAAAGAATTTGATACTACAAAAGGCTTAATTCAGAAGACAGTATGTACCTTAACCGGAAAGCTTGCAGTAGCCGGACAGTGTCCTTCCGCTACAGAATACTTTGCCGAGGGTACAGAGCCAACCGAAACCTGTCCGGGACACAAAGATGTTGTCAGCCCTGATGGTGAAGAGGATGACGAAGACAACGCAGAAGGAACAGCACCGGAACAGCCAAATACAACACCGTCAACACCAAATACCGGTAACGGTAATAACGGTAGCGGTAACACCGGTGGCGGCAACACCGGCGGCGGTAACACCGGTGGCGGTGACACCGGCGGCGGTAACACTGGCGGCGGTGACACTGGCGGCGGTGACACTGGCGGTGGTGACACTGGCGGCGGCACTGGTGGTGACACTGGTGGCGGTGGCAACACCAGTGGTTCCACCCCATGATGCTTCACAGTTAAAAATAGTATAAATCAACGCTAACGTATAAAAGGCGGATGACCGATGGCTAATTACAGCCACTGATCATCCGCCTTTATATAAATAGTAACTCTATCTTAATAAATAGCAACTCTATCCTAAAATTAATTTTGCCGCTCCACACATTCCCGCATCATTTCCGAGAACGGCAATAATAAACTCAGTACCTTCATTTGCAAAGAATGCTTTCTCGAGGAAATATTTTTTCACATACTGAATAATAATCGGACCGGCTTTTGATACGCCTCCGCCAATAATAAACATAGACGGGTCGATCACTGCCGCTACATCTGCCAATGCATATCCAAGATAAGCACCGAATTCTTCTACGATTTCTTCTGCGACTTTATCTCCTTCTTTCAATGCATCAAACACCGCTTTAGCGGTAATCTCCTGTCCGCGGAGCAAAGTCATATCATTATTCTTCGCGAGACGGATTCTTGCAAGCCTTGCAATTCCTGTTGCAGAAGCATATTGCTCCAGACATCCTTTCTTTCCACAGCCACATTTATCTGTTTCCTGTCTGTTTGCAAGAATATGACCGATCTCTCCGCCGGCGCCATTTGTTCCGACCAGAGGACGTCCTCCGACAATCACTCCGCCACCGACACCGGTTCCCAGAGTGACCATAACCAGATTCTTATGTCCTCTTCCTGCTCCCAGCCACATTTCTCCTAATGCAGCCATATTTGCATCATTTCCTACTTCCACCTTGAATCCGGTAAGCTCTTCTAATTCACGCTTAACTTCTTTATAACCCCATCCGAGATTTGCTGTATTTTTTACAACACCGTCTTCATTTACAGGAGCCGGGATTCCAATACCGATACCTTCCATGTCCTCTCTTGCAATCCCATCTTTTTTACATTTTTCTGCAATGGCTTCTGCAATATCCGGAAGAATTGCTTCTCCTTTATTCTCTGTCCTTGTCTTAATCTCCCATTTATCAACCAATACACCATCTGCCTGAAACAATCCGATCTTTACAGTTGTTCCTCCTACATCAACACCAAAACAATACTTCATGATACCCTCCTATTTTCTCTTTGTCATATTCTGCTGTACACGCTTGTACAATTCCTGCGCGGCATTGTATCCCATGCTCTTCTGTCTGTGATTGATGGCCGCTGTTTCAACGATGATCGCAAGATTACGTCCCGGACGAATCGGAAGCTGATGACAGACAACTTTATTTCCAAGAAATTCTGTATACTGCTCTTCCAGTCCAAGACGGTCATATTCTTTATCTCGATCCCATTCTTCCAATGTAATTACGAGATCAATGTTCTGCGTTTCACGCACGCTCTGCACACCATATAACATCTTAACATCTACGATTCCAATTCCTCGAAGTTCAATGAAATGCCTTGTAATATCCGGCGCTGTTCCCACGAGCGTCTCATCACTGACCTTGCGGATCTCAACCACATCATCACTGACCAGACGATGCCCACGCTTAATAAGCTCCAGAGCCGCCTCACTCTTACCGATACCACTCTCTCCCATAATAAGCACGCCAACACCATAGACATCTACAAGTACACCGTGAATAGAAATGCACGGCGCCAATTCAACATTCAGCCATCTGATTATCTCAGCTGAAAATGCCGATGTTGGAGTCTCTGTAGAAAATACCGGAACATTTGCCTTGTTGGCTTTCTCAATCAGGCTGTCATCCGGTTTAAGATTCCGACAGAAAATGATACACGGTATTTTATAAGACAATAACATATCATATATCTTCTCTTTTTCATCTTCTTCCATATTCTCCAGAAAAGTATACTCCACACATCCGATCAGCTGTACCCGTTCATATGCAAAATGTTCAAAGAATCCGGTAAGCTGGAGCGCCGGACGGTTAATGTCCGGAACCATCACTTTTTTCTCTGTCATATCGACATCCGGCGTGAGATTTTTTAAATTTAATTTTTCTACTACCTTACTTAATTTCACATAATTTTCCATGTTTTTGCTCCCACTCCTTTTTTTCATCTAATTATTTCAGTATAGCACACTAATGAAAAAAGTTATATACATCTTCTGCCGATTTTTTGTTCATAGAAGGCAATTTTTCCAGTTCTTCTACCGTTGCATTTTTAATTGCAGTAATATCAGCAAAATACTTCATCAAATCCTTTCTTCTGGCAGGACCCACTCCCGGAATATCATCCAAAATAGAATGTACCTGATTTCTCCCTCTTAATTGTCTGTGAAAAGTAATTGCAAAACGATGTGCTTCATCCTGTATCCGTGTAATCAGACGAAAGGCTTCTGAATTTCTGTCAATTGGAAGCTCGACATTCTGATAATACAGGCCTCGCGTGCGGTGATGATCGTCTTTTACCATTCCACACACCGGAATATCAAGATGCAAATCATTTAGCACCTTTAATGCAATATTCACCTGCCCCCTTCCTCCGTCCATAAGGATCAGATCCGGGAACGTCGTAAATCCTCCCATTTCCTTTCCTTCTTCCCGCTCCTTCAGGCCATGTGTAAATCTTCTTGTGAGCACTTCTTCCATACTGGCATAATCATCTGCCCCCTGTACCCCTTTAATCTTGAATTTACGGTAATCGTTCCGCTTTGGTTTTCCTCTTTCATAGACGATCATCGAACCTACCGAGTCAAAACCACTCGTATTGGAAATGTCATAAGCTTCCATACGGGAAATACTTTCTAAGCCAAGAATTTTTCCGAGTTCCTTGACTGCGCCGATCGTGCGTCCCTCTTCTCTCTTTAACCGCTCTTTATCCGTACTTAATACAAGCTGTGCATTTTTCTTTGCCAGCTCAACAAGCTTTTCTTTTGTACCTTTTTGTGGCACGTGAATATGGACTTTATGACCACGTCTGACACTCAGCCATTCTTCGATAATTTCCTGATCTTCGATCACTTCCGGAAGCATAAGCTCTGCCGGAATGTAGGGGGTTCCTGCGTAAAACTGTTTCACAAAGCTGGACAGAATCTCTCCCGGCATTTGCTCTTCCGAAATCTTCAGATAAAAATGATCTCTCCCGATCAGACGGCCACCACGAATAAAAAACACCTGAACAACCGCATCCTCGGACTCAGAGGCAACTGCAAGAATATCTCTGTCCTCTCCTGCCGTATCTGTTATCTTCTGTTTCTGGGCAATCTTGCGGACACTGTAAAGAAGTTCCCGATACTCTGCTGCTTTCTCAAATTCCAGATTTTCCGCTGCCTCCTGCATCTTTTGCTCCAATTCTTTTAAAATAAGATCATAATTACCATTTAAAAATTGGAGCACCTGAGCAATTGATTTTCGATATTCTTCTTCGGAAACATAGCCCTGACAAGGCGCATCACATTGATGGATGTGATAATTCAGGCAAGGTCGTTCCTTGCCGATATCTTTCGGCAGCTTCCGATTGCAGCTTCTGATGTGATATAATTTTCGAATCAGATCTATGGTATCCTTAACTGCTCCTGCACTGGTATAAGGTCCAAAATACTTTGCTTTATCCTTCACCATCTTCCTCGCCATCATAATCCTAGGAAATGGTTCATCCACAGTTACCTTTATAAATGGATATGCTTTATCGTCCATCAACATCGTATTATATTTCGGACGATGCTCTTTAATCAGATTACATTCCAATACAAGTGCTTCTAACTCGGAATCTGTCACGATATACTCAAATCGGGCAATATGGGTCACCATCCGCTCAATTTTCACACCTTTGTTCCGACTGCTTTGAAAATATTGGCGAACCCGGTTTTTCAGCCTGATTGCTTTTCCCACATAGATAATCTCATCTTTTTCATCATGCATTAAATATACTCCCGGCTTTCCCGGCAGTTTTTTTAATTCTTCCTGAATATTAAACATAATGTCTCCTAAATCAATTTTAATAGGGTAGAGGGAGATTAAATTTTCTCGCCCCTCCCATTGAACCGTACGTACGGGTCTCGTATACGGCTCTACAACTTATATTCCAACTTTCACTAAATAATAGGATAGAGGGTTGAGCAGACTATCTCCATCTTTTATCCTATTCTCAAGTAAATCTTTACTGATAATGAAATTTACTACGTTCATTCCACTTTTTCTGTACCATCCAAGTCTGGAATTAGCAACCTTAATTATTTCTTCCTGACTAAATCCATTTTTATGTTTCCAGTTCAGATAACATGGATTTCGGTAAATGGTTTTCGCTCTCTTCCACTGTTTCATGATGATTACTCGGATTTTGTGTCTCAGCCACTTCCCGAACTCTTCCATGAACAGCTTCATCGTTCCGATTCTGAAATAATTTATCCACCCTCGTACAATCTCATTTACTCTTTTAATTGTGACTGCAAGTGGTCTCGCTACAGCTTTTCCTCTTTTCAGATATTCGCTTAGTTTCTTTTTCAGCTTCTTTTTCTTTTCATTGGTCGGTCTGACTTTCCATTCCGAACCATTCTTTAGGAATGTGAATCCAAGATATTTACTTCTTGTCGGTCTTACCACTTTCGTTTTCGTAGCATTTACTTTCAAAAATAGCTTTCTTTCTAACCAGCTGCAAATAGATTTCATCACTCGGTTGGCTGCCATCTCACTTTTTGTGAATATCAGCACATCGTCTGCGTATCTCGTGAAACGAAGTCCCCTCTGTTCCAATTCCTTATCCAACTTATCAAGGTAGATGTTTGAGCACACTACAGATAGTGGTCCCCCTTGTGGAACACCCGTGATGGTCGCTTTTTCCAGTCCTTTTTCCATTACTCCTGCTTTCAGATATTTCCGAATCAGATTTAATGTGGTACTGTCGTTTACTTGTTCTCTTAGTATCTGAATTAACTTGTCATGATTTACTCTGTCGAAAAACTGTTCAATATCTATATCTACTACCCATTCATAGCCATCATTCAGATAGTAGAGTGCCTGTCTGACTGCATCATGGCAGCTTCTCCCCGGTCTAAAACCGTAACTATATTCACTGAATATTTCTTCATAAATATCACTTATTGGCTGTGCGATTGCCTGTTGAATGGTTCTATCCAATGCTGTGGGGATTCCCAATGGACGTTGCTTTCCATTATCTTTCGGAATATATACTCTCCGTACCGGCTTCGGCATATAAGTTCTATTTCTAATGGATGTAACAATCTCATCCTTATTTTCCCTTATATAGTCTCCCAGTTCCTCAACGATACCCCCGTCAACTCCACTCGCACCTTTATTCGATACTACCTTTTTATAGGCTCTGTTCAGATTTTCTTTTGATAAAATCACTTCAATCAATTCCAACGTTGTTACTCCTCTGACTTATCCTAAAATTCATACATAACACCCCTCTGAATATAAACAGTATCCCTTGGTTACGTTCCTACTTTTCCTGCCCATTCGATTTCTGGCTCATGTACTATTTTAAACATAACGATTTGTACTATAAATCGTTTCAGTCCTTCAGCTTTCGCCTACTATGACATCATCTGACTCCCTCTCCAAACCTTTTTCAACCATACCTTTCGGTATGTGAGTAGGGTCTCCCGAGGTAAGACACTAATCTTTCATCCCACAACCTCTTGATTTACAATTTCGGTATACGTTTACCTTTAGGGCTTCGATTTGTGCAGCAATCTTACCCACCTAATCGCCTGATCAAGTTTCTGTACGTAGGCTCAAGGATTTTGCTACACCACTTCCTCCATCCATACCATTACTGATACCGACTTGTGGTTCGCTACACTTGGCGGTAAATACCCGTGACTGGACTTGCACCAGTAAGATTAGTGCCATGCTCGGCACACTACGATAAAAGGATGGAAGCAAAATCCTCCATCCTTTTACTTGTGCTTTTATTATAACATTACACTTCTTCTGATTCAATTTCTTTTGATCCGGTTTCCGTATCGACTTCCTGTACTTCATGATTGTCCACTGGTGTCATTGCAATTCGTTCTGCCGTTTTTCCTTCTTTATCCTCTGAAGAGATTCCTTCTACTTCATGGAATATTTCCATAAATTCTTTTCCGGTAATCGTTTCCTTCTGAATAAGGAAATCAGAAATCTTATCTAACGATGTCCGATGCTCACTAAGCAGCCGCTTCGCTTCTGCATAAGCATCTTTCAGCATTTTCATTACTTCTTTATCAATCTCCGCCGCCGTCTCAGGACCACAGTTGCTCACCGGTCTTCCGTCCAGATATCGGTTCTGGATCGACTCTAAACCGATCAGTCCGAATTTTTCACTCATTCCATATTGAGTGATCATCGCTCTTGCAATGCTGGTTGCCTTCTCGATATCATTCGATGCGCCTGTTGTCACTGTATCAAAGACAACTTCTTCTGCGGCACGCCCTGCCAGCATTCCTACGAGCATTGCCTCAAGCTCTTTCTTTGTATTTAAGAACTTCTCTTCTTCCGGTGTCTGCATCACATAGCCAAGCGCCCCCATTGTACGAGGTACGATCGTAATCTTCTGTACCGGTTCAGAATCCTTCTGAAGTGCACTTACAAGCGCGTGCCCCACTTCGTGGTAGGAGACAATTCTTCGCTCTTCCTGACTCATGATTCGGTCTTTCTTCTCTTTTCCTACCAGAACAACTTCTACTGCCTCGAAAAGATCTGCCTGACTCACTGCATTTCTTCCATGCTTAACTGCGTTGATCGCAGCTTCATTTATCATATTGGCAAGATCTGAGCCAACCGCACCGGATGTTGCAAGGGCAATCGCCTCTAAATCAACGGTTTCATCCATTCGAACATCTCTGGAATGTACCTTCAATACATCTACACGTCCTTTTAAATCCGGTTTTTCTACTACAATTCGACGGTCAAAACGTCCCGGTCTTAAAAGCGCAGGATCCAAGATCTCCGGACGGTTTGTAGCTGCAAGAAGCACCAGTCCCTTGTTACTCTCAAATCCATCCATCTCTGCGAGAAGCTGATTCAATGTCTGTTCTCTCTCATCGTTGCTTCCCATCTGATTATCTCTGCTCTTACCAATGGCATCAATCTCATCAATAAAAATAATACACGGTGCCATCTGCTGTGCCTGTTTAAACAGATCACGTACTCGTGAAGCACCTACACCTACATACATTTCCACAAATGCAGATCCGCTCAGAGAAAAGAACGGAACCTTTGCTTCTCCGGCAACTGCCTTAGCCAGCAAAGTCTTACCGGTTCCCGGAGGTCCGACAAGAAGCGCTCCTTTTGGAAGCTTCGCTCCCACACTCGTATATTTTCCCGGATTGTGCAGAAAATCTACCACTTCCTGCAGAGATTCCTTCGCTTCTTCCTGGCCTGCCACATCCCGGAAGGTCACTCCGGTCTGTTTCTCTACATACATTTTAGCATTGCTCTTCCCGACGCCCATCATTCCGCCGCCTTTCGCCATCTTTCTGGTCATCCAAACGATCATTCCCACCAGAAGGGCAATCGGAAGAAATGTGCCGATCAACTGCCAGATTATCGCAGATGTTGTATCCGGTATTTCCTGACTGTACACGACATGATGCTTGTAAAGTCTCTCTGATAAAGTGTCATCTTTGACAACACCGGTATAATATTCTTTTGCAGTCCTTTCACCTTTTTCTTTTTTCATAGTGATCACAAGCTGATCATTCTGAATTTCTACTCTTGCTACCTGTCCCTTATCCACATATTCAAGGAACTTGTCATAAGTAATCTCTGACTCTACGCCCTCTCCCTGAAATTGATAGAGTGCCATTACCAAGATACTGGTAATGAGAGTCACTAAAATAATAAAAGAAAATCCCTGCTTGTCATTCTTATTATTGGGATTTTGATTACTTTTCTTTTGGTTGTCCATGTTTCTCCTCCTGTTATTACCATTTTATTATACGGACAGCCTACCTATAAATCAATAAAAACATTACCAATTAGCCGAAATTTAAGCATTTCTTAGCGTTTTTTCATTGTTTTTTCATAGATTTTTTATACATATCTGTCTATTATTTTACTGTTTCAAATATTTTAGTATCATTTTAGTATCACTGGAAAGCCCGGCACTTCATGCAGAAAGTACGTCAATCGTTCCGGCTTCTTCGGCTTTTTCTTCTTCCATCTCTTAATAGCTTTCCCCGCTGTTGGGTCATAATATCCCTCGTGATTTCTCATATCCCTTAATCGCCTCTCTTTCAACTTCGCTTGTCCATGTATAGTGAAAGCCCCTAACTCCTACGTGTGGCACGGTCACAGCGCTCAGATACTCCTCGCAATACTTCCGTAGCTTTGCACCTCTTCGCTTGGTCCTTAGTAGTCGAAACGCTTTCGCCTGTAGCTGCCGAACGTTCTCACGGTTCACGCCTAGACTTTTGCCGGTCTCGTCCAGTGTAAGCCCATTCTGATACCTCAGACGTAATACACGGGACTGATCACCCGGCAAACGATCAACTTCAAGCCATAGCTCCCGCTCCATGTTTTCCCTGTCTATACGTCTACATACATCCTCTTCCAGACATTCATCTGACGCTACTACGTCCATGACAGACAACTCTCCGTCTGTGGTTTCTATCGGTGCATCTAGACTTGCGATATTGCCCATCCTAGAGGCTTTCTTGATGTTCTAAAGCATTTCCTCTGTAACGCCTAGAAAGTACCGCATTTCCTTGTCTGTAGGCTCTACGCCATAAATGGAAGCGTACTGGCTGGCTATCCTTTTACGCTTACGGACCAGCGCACCCATATTATAGCCAAATCGTACCGGCCTATTATTATCAACACACATCTGCATTCTCCGGTGAATATAAAAGGCTGCATAGTTGATAAAGCTCATTCCCCTGTCTTGGTCATAGTTCTCTATAGCTTCGCACAGTGCGACATATCCCTCTTGCTCCAGATCGTCACGCTCAGCACCGCCTACGTACTTATTGGCCATCATATGTATAAAGCCTTTGTTTTGCTCCCATAGTTGAAGCATATAGCCAGATTCTCCGGCTCTGATGCGTTCAACAAGCTGTCCGTTGTCCATAGTTCATCACCTTTCAAAAATACCCCAGACGCCAAAAAGGAGAAACAAAAGCGTCCGGGGTACTCTATCAAATTATTAGATTATGTCTATCCTGGCATGTTTTCACAGTAATAGATAGCCATCTTTTTGTTATCTAAGACGAATGCGTCATAACAAATACGTCCTTCTACCAGTTCGCCACTAATTCCCGGTGGATCTTGGTGTACTCTGTAATCATCAAGCTTTGTCGGTGCTACAGTAGCTACTGGGTGAGCAATCATAAAACCGAACTTGCTCGGCATTCTTTTTTCTGGTACTTTTACGACATCCATACCATCAATCATACCGATAACACCGTTTAATCTCTGTTTTTCGGAAATATCACTGTCAATGTTGATTTCCTTATTCTTTTTCATCATCCGGTATACGGACGGGATCACAGTAAGCACTCTTCCAGTGTCCGGTACCTCGGCATTATCAAGGGTCTCTGTCCCCTTAATAATCTCGTCATAGATATTCACATCTGACAATGTTACATCAGTAACCTTTGTTCCTGCTCCATTGGCCATTACTCCATATGTATAAGTATCAACCTCTGGAATGATAACTTCTCTCTGCTGTCTGGCCAATGCAGAAGCCCCTGAAAGCACGCCGCCCGTTTCATCAGTATCGAGCTTGTCAATTGCGAAAGTGAATGACCTGTCTTTCTTAAGCGTAAGCTCTTCCAGTGTATTTCCAACACTGCCAAGATTTCCATAGCGCGAACCGCCATTCGCTCCGCTTCCTGTTCCGTCACGGTCATAATCATTCATAGCAACCGTGTTGACCTTATGCACCTTGATCGTATGTGCCCCCGTCCAGTCAAAATCTACATTTGTAACAAGGGCTTTTTTGCTCTCTGTTGTAAACATTTCATCCACATGTGACGTAAACTTCTCTGTTAAATTAACTGGCATCTAAATCACCTTATCGTGTTGGCGGCGCGAAAGCTTCCTTGATCGGGTCGCCATAATATTCCGTATCGGGATTACGTGGAGTATATCCGGACAACTTAGGCTTAGCAGTTTCTTGGAACACTCCAACAACCTTATTATAGCTGGCTTCAAATGCTTCCTTGCTGCTATAATCCATCAGATCAGATAGATTCCTAGGCAGATTAGCCTCTATCAGTTTGTCTCTAGCCTCCATTGTCAGCTCTCGCCTCAACACGTCCCTTTCTCTTTGTTCTAATTCTGTATCGTGTTTCTTTGTTGCCTTATCACGTTCAACCGCAATTTTCCTCGCAACAATCTTATCTACGTCAGCGTCAGTATATTTTCTTTCCTGTCCCTGATCTCCCGGATTTTCTTCTACGCCTCCGGCATTGGCGTTTACATTATTGTCTTGCATATCGCTCACAATAACACCTCCTACGATTTTTAGTTTCCCAACTGTTACACATTTTAACGTGTGTCGCACGTTCCCACTCTGGGAGATATAATGGAATGGATTGGTCGAACAAACAAAAAAAGGCGCAAGAATAACTATTAGTCATTTTGACAATTAGCTATTCCCACGCCTTTTACAGCTTACACCGATACGAGGTATACATGGCAAATTCAATAAGCATACTGCTTCGCCCCAGATTACTTATTTTTTCGATTTACGCTATCTCAAATAAATCATTTAATTATCGGTGCGGTACTGTTCTATTTGTTCTAAGTCTATTATATCATTTACTTCCAGATTATTCAACAAGGTTTTACAAGGGTACGTTGCACACTTTTTTAGGGACTCAGATAATGACGGATACTTCTTTTTAGGGTGGCCAAAATGTCTTGATACCTCTTTTTAGGGCTGCCGAAAGTGCCGGATATCTCTTTTTAGGGTGGCAGAAATGGCAGAAATGGCAACACTTTGCAACAGTCACAGTTGCGTAAAATTCCAACATTCTCCAACATTTTTTGTATGCAACGTTGCGCAAACCTTAATATTTCTTAGCATTTTTTATGCACACTTTTTTTATGCACACTTTTTTTATGGACTCACATTTCTCACCATAAGCACGCTTATACTTTCCCTTTGCAGGCTGTATCTTCCAGCTCTTCACTACCGGAGACAATAGCCGCATGATCTCCCGGCACTCTTCTTCCTCTGTGTAAGACAGTTTTATCTTTATGCTCATTTCGCACCTCATTTTTCCAGTCTCTTGACTACTTCAAAAATAAATTCTAGCGTTTCATCATCTTTAATTTCTCTTATAGATTCAATAATTAATTTCTGATACTCTTCATAGCTCATATGTAACACCTCATTCCCCTATCGTGCCACGTCTGAAGTTGCCGCTTCTCAATGGCAAGGATAGTTATTTTATTATTTGCTCCGGTAGTATTGGTAGCACACCGGAGCGCCGATCGAATTATTTATTATTCTGTTGCCGCCCGCGTCCAGTGTTGGCGCACCTTCGCCGGGAAGGCAGCACATTGTATTTATAATACATATCCAAACTTCAGCCAGTACGCCACCATTAGCAGGATGAACCACAGCAGGAAGCTCAGGACGATTGTTTCTTTAATTAGTCTCTTCATTGAGCCCGCCCCTTTCTCCGTGCACGTTCCGCACGCTTTCCGAGAATATACCCCAATGTTAACACCTTATACAGTCCAAATACATCACTATCATATGAGTCAAATATCTTCTTCAAAACTCCATAGCTTATCCCTTCCGGCTCTACAAGATTATATTTCAACATTTCCATTGTTTTATTAGTCGCTCTTAATTTGATTGCAGATTCAAGCGTGTTCAACGTTTCTCCAAAGCAATCTGAAAGCCTGTTATGTAATTCCTCTCGTGTTTCCTGATCTCCTTTGAGGCAGATATACACCAATTCTTTGTAATGTTCATAATTAAGATTGTCTTTATTTAATACAATCGTTCCATCATTCTTCAAAAACAAGGTCAATGATTTAATTTCAGAACCGTCACCCCAAAGTCTAAGAAATCTTTCGACTTGATCAAGTGTCAAATCTCCTATACTACATGCTTCTATCATAAGGTCTTTATCTAATACTTCATACATAATCTTCTTTCCTTTCTGCCGGATCTGTGCTATCATGACGTTGTTATGTATTTGGGTAGCTCCGGCTATCGTGCCCTGTAAGAAGTTCCCGCTTCTTATGGGGCTAATTTTTTAGTAACAATTTGTGTCAACCATTCCACTGATCTGTAGCACGTGGCGCCCTCTTTCTTGGTGCGGTGTGGGCGGTATGTAACTGACACAATCTGATAATGTGCTTAGGCTCAACGCTATGTCTCCGCATTCTGGTGAGCCAAGAGAATCCGAGATCTCTCTCAATTCGAACATGATCGCAATCTTTATAGCTTGGTCTGTGGTATATCCCATCTCTCGCAATGCCTCTATGGGCGCTAGGCGCTCTTCTGCATACTGTTTATAGTTTTCTTTGATGGTCTGTGTAATGTTATCATTCTGCATTCTGTTTCACCTCTCTCTTCTCCATATAAACCGGTTCACGCCCTGGCATAATAACCGTACACCCTATAACGGTTTCACGTCCAAGTAGCGCGGCGAAAAACTCCGGGTTTGTATTGAATAAGTCTGCAATTTCTTCTGATGTTGGTTTTCTCATTTCTCTTCTCCTTTTCTTTCACTCGTTGATGGCTCCTATATACACTGGGAAAATCAACCAGTAAGGCGCAAAGCCTTGTAAATACTGGCAATTCTTCTCTTTCCGATACCAACGAGAGTAAACTCTTCTTATTCTTCTCTCGTTGACACCCTCAAGAGTAAGAAACCTTATAAATACTGGGTTTACTGTTCTCTCGTTGGGTTTTCAAGTGTCTTTAAGGACATAAGATATTTTTTATCACCTCTGTAACCAATTTGCCATACATGTGTGACACCCTCTTTTTTTAATGCTGCCTTGGCGTCCTTAAGAGCATTTTTACTAATTCCGTTGACTGCTGCCAGCTCGTCCAGTTCTTTTATTTCCATTTGTTTGTGTTCTTTCAATGTCTCCACTATGAACTCTTTCGCGTCCTCTGCCGCTGGTGCAACGTTCTTCTTTCGAGCTTCATCAAGTATAAACTCCCGGTCTTTTTTCTTAGAATAACTCTTGAATATTGGTACACCGTCCTCTAGCTCATAAAGTACGCTATCTTCCAGCTTTCCCCAGTTTGATTTCTCGTGTGTGATATAACGCAGCCCGTTACTATCCGGCACGATTCCAGTCATTAACACTGATCTGGAAGAGTCCCATATATCAGAACTATCCGCTATACGCTTACGCCCCCACACACCGCTCTGCTTGTTTGCATGTGCTATGATGATAGATGTTGTCCTGTACGTCTCACCGAAGCCAATTAGAGGGGTGAAACATTTTCGCATGGCGTTTCTGTCACCCATTCGCAAGTTTGCCGGGACGAACGCTTGTACCGGGTCATAGATCACTAGATCGGGTCTATTGGTGTCTATGATTCCTTTTAGCAGATCACCATCAAAATTAAGATCTACAAAGCGCTCGTCACTTGCACCCATGTATAAAATACGGTCCATATCGGCGCCATTCGCTTCTAGTCGTCTTTTCAGAACGTATTCCCAAGAATCCTCAGCTGAAAACACAACTACGTTTTCCGGTTCATTTTCAAAAGGAATCTGTCGACCTTGTGTTAAGAAATGCTGCTTTCCTGTCGTAATGCTTGCAACGATCGAGCACCACAAGGACGTTTTACCGACTCCACCCTCGCCAGCTATCGTTGTGATTCCATACTTGGGAATGTAGCCGGGTATGAGCCACTCTGGCTCCTTTACCTCAACTAATTTCGCTTGGTCAAGGTGAAAGTCTGCTTTCTTCACTGGTCTAGCTTTCCCACGATCGCAGACAACATTGTTACCTTTCAACTCTTCCAGTTTCCTGTCTATTTCTTCAATTTCTGCCTCAATAGCTGCTTTTTCCTGCTCAATAGTTCCGCTTCTCGCGTTTTCTTCCAATCTGTATCATCTCCTTTTTTATCTAGCTGCTTCCTGTACCATTCCGCAACCCTCTTCATATCGTTTTCGTGTTCCTGTTCGTGTGCTGCCACTATGTCAGCGTAGTACGTTCTTGCCTTGCTACAACCCTGCTCTTCGAGCTTTGTTAGGGCTATTTCAGCGAACCCCGGCCAAGTAAGCTCATATCCGTAGACCTTTAAGAAAAAAAAACTTGTAAGTCTCATATCGGGGGTTATAGAGGAAAGAAGCTCGCCTTTGCTAGACATCCTCGCCACTTAAGCCAAAGAATCTCTTTTCTACATATGCGGCGGGCGCCCTACCTCTAACCACAAGAAAGCCTTGATTTTGCAATTCTTCGTTCATGATTCTGATTAGGCCATAAGCCTTACTCTCTGACACGCTCAGAAGTTCGCTCAAGTCTTTGGCTGTGTAAAACTGCTTTGCCATGTTCTTTTTCTCCTTTCTTAATCACTTTCACACGCTGGGGAGCGGGTTAGTTTTCTTCTTCAATGATTTCTGTAACGTCTACGCCAAGAGCCTTGGCAAGTCTTCCGGCTGTTTCCGGTCTCACATTTTCACTATTTAATGCTGTGCTTAGTGTTCCTCGCGGAAAACCGGCTGCTTCGATCTCTTTCGGACCCATACATTTTCTAGCACGAACTAGTTCGAATTTCTTTTTATCGATTTTCATTTATTTCACCTCTCTTTACTCGTTTGCGTAAAGATTAGCACTTATTTAAGTAAATGTCAATACATAATTATTTGTTTGAGTAATTCTAATTGCATGTTTTACGTATTTATGATATGTTTTAAGCAAGGCTTAGGAGGTGATAACATGGGATTAGGAAAAAAACTAAAAGCCATCCTAGATAGTAAGGGGATGACTGTAAGTGAATTGGCGAGAGTTATCCATATAGCGCCAACCACATTATTTTCTTTAATAAATAGAGATGGTAACAAAATTGATATAGAATTATTAATACGAATTTGCAACGCTCTTAATATAACGCCCGATATTTTTGCGGAAAAATACGAAAACGAACCAATTACTCTCGCCGCCCACTTTGACGGTGATGAATACACCGAGGAAGAACTGGAAGAAATAAAACAATTTGCCGAATTTGTAAAAAGTAAGAGAAAAGACAAATAACCGCTACAGAAACACAGATTTATGTTGCAGAAATATATTGACTTTTCGTCAAATATGGCGAAAACTGAATCGACGAACCTGCTCAAAAATGAACGAGTTATAAGAAAAAGCAACACCGTACAAAAAAGTACGCTTTCAGCTTTGGGGATGTCGCGTTTTACAACTCCCATAGCGCCCGATCTGAGCACTCTAACCACAAGTGTACTTAAGGTACGCTTGTAGCGACGAACTTCGTCGGCTCAATTTTGAGCTCGTCCAATCTTGGACTAGGCTACGGTGAAGCACCGCCCCTGAGGGGACGTTTTGTCCTGCCAGAATTAGGAGAACGCAATTTTGCGTTCTGAGGTGGCCGCCGAAATTTCGGCACCTTGAACCCGCTCAAAAATGAGCGAAGCCGTACATTGACAATAGTATACTTACCCAGGGAGCCGATGAGGTGCTATACCAGCTGCCGGACACATTGAAAGGAGCTGGTTAATATGGTTACATACTCTGACTTGTTCACGTTTGTAATTATGCTTTGTGCAGTCATAACCCTTGTTGTTACGATTTTTAGACACAAAAAATAGCGCCCCTGTCTGGTAAACTGAGCGCTATTCTTGTAGTACTTATTTGCCGGCGGCTAGGTGTGCACTAGCTATCGGCTCCCTTGTTAAGTATATTATAGTCAATACTTTTAAATATGTCAAATATCCTTAATCATTTTCACACGCTGGGGAGCATGAGAATGAAAAGGAGAAAATAAAAATGGCGGCATATAAGGACGAGAAGACCGGAACGTATTACGTTAAATTCTACTATACGGACTGGACCGGAAAGAAAAAGCAGAAACTTAAGCGGGGCTTTACTCGTAAGAAAGACGCCCAGAGCTGGGAACGGTTATTTCTGGAAGAGTTGGCCAAGAGCCCCGATATTACTTTTGAAGCACTGTACCGTAAATATATGGCCTTTAAAGAAAACAGGGTCCGCAAGACCACGCTACAGACGCAGGTAGACGTATTAGAGCGTCACGCCTTGCCATTCTTTCGCGATCTGGTCGTATCGGCCATTACTCCGGCAGATGTGGCAGCATGGCAAAATGAACTACTAAGCAAAGGGTTTTCA
This sequence comes from uncultured Dorea sp., assembly GCA_900543415.1. Lineage (GTDB taxonomy): Bacteria > Bacillota > Clostridia > Lachnospirales > Lachnospiraceae > Dorea_D. The sequence continues at coordinate 54,402 of UQRE01000011.1, forward strand.
GCGTCATTCACAAGGCAGATAAACGCCTATTTGCGGATGGTTTTTAAGTATGCAGTAGATTATCTCGGATTAAGACAAAATCCTGTAAATACGCAAATCTGCAAGGCTGAAAAGGGGAATATAGACTTCTGGACGCCGGAAGAATATAGAATATTTTCTAATCACATCAAAGATAACATTGAACTGTACACCGCTTTCGAAATCCTCTATTATACCGGAATGCGAAAAGGTGAACTTCTGGCGCTTACTCTGGAAGATATTAACTTTTCAGAAAAGACCATAAGTATTAACAAGACACTGGCATATGTTAAGGGAGAATATATCTTTCAGCCACCAAAGACAGAAAAGAGCAAGCGAACAATTGACGCTCCGGACTTTCTACTGGAAGAAATCAAGGCATATATAGCCAAGATCTACGACCCCCAGCCCGATCAGAGACTTTTTGACCGCTCTAGAGTATGGTTAGGGCAAGCAATTACTTATGTATGTAAAGAGCTTCCAACGCTGAAACCTATCCGGGTTCACGATCTGAGACACTCGCACGCCAGCGCGCTTATAAACCTTGGTGCTAATCCTCTAATGATTGCGGAAAGACTGGGGCATGATGATGTGAAAATGACCATGAATATATATGCCCATCTCTTCCAGTCACACCAAAAAGAAATTATAGAAAAATTAGAAAAAATAAAATTTTAGTATCATTTTAGTATCAGAAAAAAGAGTGAATAGCGCATTTACAGGCTTATCACTCTTTTTCATTTCGTAAAAACATTATGAAAAGATTGTAAACTTCCTATACTTTGTAGTATACTTGATAAGGTAATATTCCATACTGATAAAAAGATTAGAAACACGAGGTTAGAAAGATGAATATAGGATTTGATAATGAAAAATATTTGCAGACACAATCATCACATATTAAAGAACGTATCAAACAATTTGATAATAAACTTTATTTGGAATTTGGCGGAAAACTTTTTGATGATTATCACGCATCTCGTGTTCTTCCGGGATTTCAACCAGACAGTAAAATGCGCATGCTGATGCAGCTCTCCGATCAGGCAGAGATCATTATTGTCATCAGCGCAGAAGATATAGAGAAAAATAAAGTACGCGGTGATCTTGGCATCACTTATGATTTAGACGTTTTAAGACTGATGTCTATTTTCAAAAATCACGGTTTATTTGTCGGAAGTGTTGTCATCACGAAATACAGCGGTCAGGAAAGCGCTTCTTTATTTAAAAACCGACTGGAAAAATTAGGAATCAAAGTATACCGTCATTATCCGATCTCCGGATACCCATCCAATATCCCTCACATTGTCAGTGATGAAGGATATGGAAAAAATGATTATATTGAAACATCCCGCCCGTTGATCGTTGTAACTGCACCGGGACCGGGAAGCGGAAAAATGGCCGTCTGCTTATCACAGCTCTACCATGAACACAAGCGCGGTATCTGTGCCGGATATGCAAAATTCGAGACTTTCCCTATTTGGAATATCCCGTTAAAACATCCGGTCAACCTTGCTTATGAAGCAGCAACTGCAGATTTAAATGATGTCAATATGATTGATCCGTTCCATTTGGAAGCATATGGCCAGACAACGGTTAACTACAATCGAGACGTAGAGATCTTCCCTGTGTTAAATGCCATGTTTGAACGCATTTATGGAGAAAGTCCTTACAAATCACCTACGGACATGGGCGTAAATATGGCAGGAAACTGTATTTGTGATGATGAAGTATGTAAAGCAGCTTCCAAGCAGGAAATTATTCGAAGATATTACGATTCTCTGAGACGCCACCTCATCGGTGCATGCTCAGATGAAGAAGTGTATAAATTAGAAATGCTGATGAATCAGGCAGGTATCACTGTTCATGACCGTCCTGTTGTAGATATAGCATTAAAACGCGCAGAAGAAACCGGAGCCCCTGCTGCCGCACTGGAACTTCATGACGGTCGCATCGTAACAGGTAAAACTACCAATCTCTTGGGAGCCTCCGCAGCACTTCTTCTCAATGCCTTGAAAGAGTTAGCCGGTATTGACCACAAATTACACGTGATTTCTCCGGAAGCGATCGAACCGATCCAAAAATTAAAAACACAGTATCTGGGAAGCAAGAATCCAAGATTACACACAGACGAGATTCTTATTGCTCTTTCTGTCAGCGCCGCTTCCAACCCTACTGCACAGCTGGCACTTGCACAGCTTCCGAAATTAAAAGGATGCCAGGCTCACACTTCTGTTATGATCGGAACAGTTGATATGAAACAATTCAAAAAACTGTCCATACAGGCAACCTTTGAAGCAAAATATGAAAAAACTTCCACCCTTTTCCACGGAAAAGGACTTTAGTCAGACAGGAACATTTTTCCTCCTTAAGAATACCTTATACCACTAGGTTTTTTAAGGAGGATTTTTATTATGAAAAAAAGGCTGATGGCACTTGTTTTAGTCACAATCATGCTAATGGCCGGCGTTTTATCTGCCTGTTCATCGAAAGAATCAGACAAAGACACGAAAGACACATCAAAAGCTGCACAGGAAAAAACAGTTCAAAAAAATCACTCATCCGAAAAGAAAAAAGTCGTATTAAACGAAGTGGCACACTCTATTTTCTATGCACCTATGTATATCGCCATTGAAGAAGGGTATTTTGCTGAGGAGGGAATCGACCTCGAACTTGTAACCGGATTTGGAGCGAACTTTTTAGTACAATTTCTATAGTACTCCCGACAGTTTTTAGGCTGTCGGGAATTTTTAATATTACTGTCTATTACACCATT
>UQRE01000012.1 GCA_900543415.1 uncultured Dorea sp.
ATTATATCCACGAAAGATTTGTCCAATTTTCTTTTTTATGATTATCTCCGGACTTTTTTTAAGTACAAGCGCGTCAATCCGCGGCGGACTCTTACTCAAAGAATATTCCTCTAATATTTGCAGATATTCCATCTCCTCATGAAAAGTAATGCGAAGAGCGGCAACAAAAGCAGGATGCCATTGTAAATTTTCATTTTTCATTTATTCTCATTTTTCATTTATTCTTTTAGTATAATACGAATAATTTATCAAGTGCAACATCTTATTTTAAAGCATTATATAAGCATCACTCTCCTGTTCTGATTTATAAAAAGATTGGGTAAGGTTATTAAAGCCTCTCGGCTCTTAAGAAGATAAGATTAATTGAAAAATCTCTCAGCACTTTGTTTTCGACACTGAGAGACTCTTGTTTATCTTATTTATTATTCTTTTGGCATATACATCTCAAATGCTGCCGGTATCGGATACGTTTTCTCAATCTCATCTGGATGAATAAATAAAAATTCTTTTTTATTTGTCTTTTCCAGTTCATCCACCCTTATATCATAGCCGATCATATGCCACTCAACATGGCTGAAAATATGTTTTGCCGCAGGCAGCTTTTTAATCCGGATCGGTGAAAGTCCAATTTCTTTACAATAATTCTCCACTTCTTTTCTGCTCAAATGTTCCGGAACATTAGGCAGTTCATAAAGCCCTGCCAAAAGCCCTTTTTTATCTCGTTTTCCAATGGCAATCTCTTCTTCATCCCGAAATACAAGCACTGTCTTTTTTTCTATGCGTCTTGCCTTTGCTTTCTTCTTAACCGGAAATTCACTGATTCGTCCTTCTTCCCTTGCTCTGCATAAATGTGCAACAGGACATTCACTGCATTTAGGTTCTCCATTCGGCACACAGACAATTGCCCCCAATTCAATCAGTCCTTGATTAAAATCGCTGGACGCCTCTTTGGGAATCACTTCTCGAAGCATCTTCTCTATCTTTGTCTTTGTGCTTTGTTTCATAATATCTGAATCGTCTGCCAAAATTCTCGTAATCACACGCAGCACATTTCCATCCACCGCTGGTTCTGGCTTTCCAAAAGCAAAAGAGCTGATTGCTCCTGCAGTATAACTTCCAATTCCGGTAAGAGAACGTATTTCTTCATAATCAGATGGAAATACACCATGATAATCTATCATAACCTGTCTGGCAGCTTTCTGCATATTCCGCACTCGATTATAATAGCCCAGTCCTTCCCACAATTTTAACAACTGATCTTCCTCTGCCTCCGCAAGAGACTGAACATCCGGAAGAGCCTTTAAAAATCGATCATAATAACCTTTTACTGCTTCCACCCTTGTCTGTTGCAGCATAATCTCCGAAATCCATACGCGGTAGGCTTCCGGATTATTTCTCCACGGAAGATCACGCTTATTCTTCCGATACCACTGAACCAAGGGTTCCCTCATCTCATATAACTGCGGACACTCTAAGATTACCGGTATCTCCTCTGCAATCTCAATCGAATCTTCTGTTACATAACAATCATATGCAAGAATCTTCACACCATTTTCTTCCGCCTCTTTGAGCGCATCTGCAAATGCCGGATGTGTCTGTCTGTTCGGTGTAAAATAACGCACGCCCTTCATCTGGATCACAAAAAACACATAAGCTTCATATCCGTCTTTGACCGCCTTTTGAAGTTCTTCCACATGCTTAACCGCTCGTTCGCTTGGCGCGTCCGGGAAACGTACTACCCCATCCTCTTCTAAAGTAACACCTTTGACTTCAATAAAAATCTTCCGTTCTCCTGCTTCCACATATAGATCAAACCGAGAATTACCATACGTATATTCCGGACGGATACAAGTAATATTTTCAAGCAAATGCCCTTGCTCCAGCCACTCTTTGACAACTCGATTGGGAATCTGGGAATCCATATTAATCATACGTTTCCCCTTCTCTACTGCGATCAGGTCCCATTTTGTTTTTCGCTCTTTCTTATCACTTTCCTGAACATATACGCAGGCGCCTGCTTTTAAGAGTTCCGCACATCTCCCGGTATTTTTCACATGTACGACTTCTTCTTCACCGTTCAATTCCACATACGCTTTGAATCGATTCGGTCTGCTTATAAATTTCCCTTTTGTAATATTCTCGTACTTCATGACTGCTGTTCTTCTCGCTGCTTTCTTAAACATGCCAAAATCTCTTCATTTAAGGACAGCATTTTTTCATCTAAAGTTGTTACCATATCCGCACATTCCCGAAGTTCACGACTAATGTGATCCGGTGCATTGCCTTCAAATTTATAATAGATCTTGTGCTCCAGACTTGCCCAGAAGTCCATAGCGATCGTTCGGATCTGAATTTCTACCTTTGTATCGACTACACTATCCGATAAAAAAATCGGCACCGATACAAGCATATGGTAACTTTTATAACCGCTTTCTTTTGGATTTTTAATATAATCCTTAACCGCCAGTACTTTTAGATCGCTCTGATTTCCAATCATACCTGCCAAACGGTAAATATCGGAAGTGAACGAACAGATCAAACGGACTCCGGCAATGTCATTAATATATTTCACCATATTTTCAATGGAAGTTTCATGTCCGTACCGTTTCAATTTTTTCACAATACTCTCTGGCGTCTTAATTCTTGTCTTAATATGCTCAATGGGATTATACTGATGAACATGTTGAAATTCATCATTTAAAATCTCTAATTTTGTCCCCACTTCTTTTAACGCTGCGTTATACAGGAACATGATCGTCTTCCAGCTATCCACATCTTCGTAATTTTTGATCGTTGTATTCATATTCATGTCTCCTTGTACTATATTTTTTAATATTCGATTCCCTCTCTGGCTGACAGTCCTTGATCGAAAGGATGCTTGATCTTCATCATTTCCGTCACGTAATCGGCAATTCCCAGCATTCGTTCTGACACATCATGACCGGTCATAATAATCTCAAGTCCTCTTGGTTTTTGCTCCAGAAAACGGAGCAATTTGTCTTCATTTAAAAGCCCGAGCTGTACCGCACACAAAATCTCGTCTAAAAACAGTACGTCAAACGGACTGCAAAACTTCACGATCTCGTCCAGTGCTTTGGTATTATAATGCTTAAGTTCTGCCTTTTCCTCTCCATTCATCTGATTGAAAAATTTTATCTTTTCTCTTCCGGGAAGGCAGGTAATATTCGGAATCTGTTCCAGAATAACCCTCTCACTGGAAGAATTATCTTTTAAAAATTGAAACACAAGTACACGAAGCCCACTGCCCGCAGCGCGGACAATCTGCCCCACTGCTGCTGTCGTCTTGCCTTTTCCGTTTCCATAATAGATGTGAATCTTGCCGGTGCCTGTCATGTACTGTCCTCCTAATTTACATAAAATCTCGCCTTCACTGCCTCGTGCTCTCGCACTCGGTACTGCGCCCGCACTGCTCTCCTCGCACTGCCTCGTACCTCGTGCTCTCGCACTCGGTACTGGGGCTCTCGCCCCATCATAAGCAACAAAAGAGGATATTCCTGCAAGCAGATATCCTCTTTCATTCCTTATGGCACTGCTCGTTGCTTATAGTATATCATACATCGAGTTTCATATCACCATTTTTGATCCATCCTTTTTTGCGCATGTATTCGCTGATGCCTAGGGTGACGATAGCGGGCAGAATGATTTGAATGATGAATATTTTGATCAGTACGGTGGCTGCCGGTTCTGTCTGGATCATGGTCTGCCATGTCATGATCTGTCCGACCAGTCCTGCGGTTCCCATTCCCGAACCGGTTGCGTTACTTGTCATGTGGAAGATCATTGTTCCCACCGGTCCTAAAATGGCGCTTGAAAGAATGGCTGGAAGCCAAATAATCGGCTTTTTGACAATATTAGGTACTTGCAGCATAGACGTTCCGATTCCCTGTGCAAGAAGTCCTCCAAATTTATTTTCTCGATAGCTTGCCACTGCAAACCCTACCATATTACAACAACACCCTATAGTTGCCGCTCCTGCGGCAAGACCTGACAGATTCAAAATAATCCCCAGTGCGGCAGAGCTGATTGGAAGTGTAAGGATCATACCCATTAACACAGATACTACTACTCCCATCAAAAGCGGTTGCTGCTCTGTGCCCCAGTTGATGAGAGAACCAAGCCACGCCATGAATCTGGAAATCGGAGGACCAAGCAATATTCCTACAAAAGATCCGGTTCCGATAGTAACAATCGGCGTGATCAGAATATCAATCTTTGTTTTCCCTGCCACTATATGTCCAAAAACGATTCCCACATAAGCTGCTAGAAACGCTCCCAGCGGTTCTCCCGGTCCTGCATATACCATAGCTCCATCTACAAGCACTTTCCCGGCTAATACATTTCCGGCAAAGGCACCCATCATCCCCGCAGTTGCCGCAGACACTACGACAAGCGCACTTTCTTTAAAGCGAAAAGCAAGCGCTGCTCCGATGCCTGCTCCTGTTAAAGACGCCGCCACTTTCCCAGCCAGAAATACAAGTGTTCCTACCTGTCCGGGAATCAGATTACCGATCTGCTGAATGATCGTCCCAATAATAAGAGTTGCAAAAAGCCCCTGTGCCATTGCACTCAATCCGTCAATAAAAATTTTATCTAATGCTTTCTTAATACTGTTCATCACTTACTCTCCTTGTACTCAAAGACAAATCTTATTCATACACCACTGTCTTGTCACTTGAAAAATTTTATCATACCGCTTTTATAAAAGCAAGACAGGACGCTATAATCATACAGTTCTACTACATCTTATACTATAAAACCTCCGAAAAATTTTCTGTCATTTTTTAGCAAAAATGTATGCTATAATTTTGTAACAAAATGGAAATTTATGCGTCTTATGGATGAAGAAACAAAAATAGGAGGTGTGGAACATGGACATGCAATTTGAAAAAATCTATGAACAATTTTTTAAAGATGTGTATTTGTACATATTTGCATTAAGCCGAGACCCACATCTTGCCGAAGATATCACTCAGGAAACATTTTTCAAAGCAATGAAAGGGCTGAAACATTTCCGAGGAGACTGTTCTGTCAAATCATGGCTATGCCAGATCGCTAAAAATCTCTATCTCTCACATGTGCGAAAGAACAAGAATGGTACTCTTGAACTGCCAGAAACCCTTCCGTCTGATATCGACTTGGAGCGTTCTTTTACCAATCGAGAAACCGCTATTTCCATCTATCGGATTCTTCACATACTGGAAGAACCGTACAAAGAAGTGTTCACTCTACGGACATTGGGAAATTTAAGTTACCGCGAAATTGCTGACATCTTCGGCAAACAGGAAAACTGGGCGAGAGTCACCTATCATCGTGCAAAGCTTAAGATTCGAGAAGCTCTTGTCTCCAGTGAGCCCACACACATTTACCCGAAAGGAGGAACCACTCATGACCAGCACAAATACACTTCCCTGTGAATTGATACAGGATCTTCTTCCACTCTACGAAGATGGGCTGTGCAGCGAAAGAAGCCGTGATCTGATTGAAGAACACTTATCAGAATGTGAAACCTGTCGAAATATTTATAAAACTATACATGAGGAAATTCATGTCACTGCGCCTGTTTCTGAAAACAGCGCTGAGGCTGAATCCTTTACACAGACTGCGCAGGCTGATATTTTAAAAAAATTATCTCGAAAACTTCGGCAAGACAAATTATTTGCCGGCGGCTGTATGTTGATCATAGGTCTCGTTTTAGCGATTCTGTTCTCATGGTTAAGTGAAACGATGTTTTTTGACAGCCAGTTTGGAACTGTCCCGATTGTTGATTACCGGATTAATGCAGAAGACATTACTGTAACGGAACTATATGAACTGAAAAACGGAGATATTTACTGTACCTTGGACAGCCGGAAACCATTATCCATCATAACCTCTTCCGCAGAAATACTTGTACCACAAAAATATGAAGACCGCACTTACGAAGAGGGATGGCAAACTGTAAGCGGAAAGGTTCGTTTCCGGGACAAACTTGACGGCGGCAGTCTCACTTATACACAGTTCTCGGCTATCTTCCATCGAACAGAAGCTTTAACCTCTCCGGAAACCGGAGACGCCATTACTCATGAAAGCTCCGCTCTTTATTATGAGGGAAAAGATGATGAGAGAAAGCTGATCTGGAAGAAAGGACAAGACATAAAACAGGCGCCTGCATCCATCGAGAAAAAAGCAGAACTGGAAAAACAAAGAAATGAAGTTTCTGCCAACACAGACGAGCTTATTACTGTCATTTTCCCGGAGGATACTCGTTTTATAACAAATGACTAAGGGCTCTCTTCCTTTTCGCAAGCTTTATTCTATCCTTTACATTCTTCGCAAAAAAGGCTATACTTGGTTCATTATAGAAGAAATGAGGACAGATCATGTTTCGTTTATGGGGAAAAGAATTTAAGGACAACCGGATGCTTCGAGATACGGTTATCTGCGACGAATCCGATGACACAAGAACACATAAGATCTTTCACGCGCTGGATGAGATCTGTTATGAATTTGACTTGAGTAAGCCAATCTGGCTCGACTCTACCATCGAGGAATTTAAGCGTCACGACAAAGCGCGCTTCTATCAGGATAATTTCGTGGATTCTATTGATTTTGATTATCTGGAAATCCATGTGATCGAAGAATAATCGTCAGAAAAATCATAATATATAGCAAAAGGGGATAAGATGCAGTTTGTCACATAAAACTGCACCTTATCCTCTTTTCTTCTCGTCTTCTTCGTTCCCGGTCTTCTCTTTGACAACAGTTCTCTAATGCCTGATCGCTTCCAGCGGACTTAATTTCATCGCTCTCTTCGCCGGAAAATATCCGGCAAGAAGTCCGACCAACATCGCAAATCCTATAGATGCCAGCATCAGCCAAATCGGAATATAAGAGATCTGCGCCATTCCATTCATAACTCCTGCACTTGACGCCAATGTATTGATAGCTGCCGATATAAGAAAACTCAGAATATTTCCGATCACGCCGCCAAATAGCCCAATCAATCCCGCCTCCATCAAGAACATTTTCCGGATATTTTTGAGACTGCATCCAAGCACCTTCATAACACCGATTTCTTTCGTCCTCTCGTAAATGGACATCATCATCGTATTCGCAATACCGATGGCGGCTACAAATAAAGAGACTGCACCAATACCGCCAAGAACTGCCTGTATGATTGCCATCTGACGTTTCATGCTGTCCATCAGCTCTGCGTTTGTTTCCACCTGATATCCCATCTCTTTGATCTGGTTGCTGACTGTAGTGACATGATCTGCCTCATCCACTTTCACTTCTGCGTAAGTATAGCAGAATTTATTCATAGGTTTCCCGTTTTTCGTCTGCGGCTGTCCCGGAATTGCTCTGCCTGAAAATTCCTTTTTCAAAAGCTGCTTTAATGTTTCCAGATCGCAAAACGCATAATTGGAATTGGCATTGTACCCATCAATACCACCTGCAACAACACCGCTTGCTTTCACTACATGCTTCTGCACCTGTATCGGCTTTGCGGAAGTTTCGCCGCCTTCTGCTCCTTCTTCACTGCTTCCTGCATCAAGAGGTGATCTCTCCTGCGAAGAATGGTAATTATCCATATCAAGAATCAGGAACAGGGAGTCTTTGGCAAGATTAATATCCGGCAGTTCCCCGGTATCCCAATATCCATTTCCGCTTCCCTTTTCTGTAAAATTCGTCAGAAGCTGATTGCCATATACCAATTCCAACTGCCCTCTGTTTGATTCAGGGAGCTGTCCTTCTTCCAGATCAATCTTCCGGCTCTTTAATCCTTCCGGTGTCATAGCCAGCAGCTCTGTATATCCTTCATAAGATCCTTTTAACAAAAGCACCGACATCTGATATACCGGCTGAGCGCTCTCCACATGTTCAATCTTTCCTAATGTCTCTATGCAATGATCATCCACATATTCCTCTGATGCTTCCTGCTCTTCGCCTCCCATGCTATGCCCCATCACCTCTTCACTTCCGGCCCCGTATACTTTAATCGTCGTTAAGCCTCCATATTGCTCAATTTCCTGATACATGGATTTCTGCATGCCAAGACCAAGCGACACCATGACTACGATAGATGCTGTACCTATGACAACTCCAAGGACCGTTAAAAATGTTCGCAGCTTTCTCCGTCTCAGATTACTGCTGCTCATCCTCAGAAGTTCCGTCAAGTTCATACAACAGCTCCTCCTCTTCATCTTTATCTTTTTTCTTCTTTCTTTGCTTTAATACAATAACCGTAACTACCGCTCCGACAACCAGAAGTACGAGCACAACTATTAACGGGAACGGAAGTCCTTTACCGGACTCTTCTTCCTCCGGCATCATTACGTCCATATCTTCCGGTGTCTCTTCCGGCATTACCATAAGCTGAAATTCTTTTTGCTCTGTAAATACTTCTCCTTCTTCATTTTCATAGCTCATTGTCATTGTCAGTTTTCCGTCATCTGCAGTTTCTTTTTTTCCCTTTACCATTGCATCGATGGATGCGGTGGAACCCGGTTCTACATTTCCCACAAAGAGTTCTTCCTTCTCAATGCTGTCTCCCTCGAAGACTGCCTTTACATTATAGAGTTTCAGTCTTCCCAGATTGTAGAGACTACACATGACATTTGCCTCTTCTCCCACTGCAATGCTGTCCGGGCTAATCTGAAAATCACTGAATTCAAATCGAGCATCCTGCTTCACCGGGATCGACAGACTGGAAGTTGCCTCAATCTGATTAAAACCAGCATCCTCGTATTTCATACTAAGCTCCACACTGTACGGCTTCTGCAATAAATCCGACTTGGCATTTAGCTTCATAGAGATATCCGCAGTTCCTCCTGCCTTTATACTCTCCAGATAAACAGTGCTGGACCCTGACGCCGGTAAAAATGCCGGTGCGGTTGTCTGTTCATCCGCCCCTTCAACCGGTGCATTCAGGTCAAACAGCATATTTCCGACTTTCGATTTCTTCGATGTATTTTTCAGATGAATGGTCAACGTAAAATCACTTCCCGCCTTAACCTCTACCGGATCTGTCGTAAAACCGGTAACGATCACTCTCGGAACGGAACCGTCCGCAGCACCTTCTTCTGCGCCTCCTGCGCTTACTGCACCTGCATCTCCGCCGCCAAAGTCAGAATACAATGCGGCTCCGTTACTTACACTGCCTCCGCTCATTCCGTCAGCTGAATCACTATCGGCTTTCCCGGATGAGGAATTTCCGCCCCCGCTTGCTCCGGTATTCTTATCCTCCGGCTTCTTACTTGTATTTACATAGAAAGATACTGTTCCCTCGTCTATCTGGTCAGCCGTATAGGAAAAGCTTAAGAGATAGCGGTTTGCCCCTGCATCATCTCGCTGGGTAAATGAAAACTTCACCTGTGCATGATCTCCCTTTTCCCCTTTTTTCTTCAGACTCTTAACCGTAGCAGAATATTTCTGATAATCTGTCTTGAATGGCCATCTGGATGAATCGTCTCCGCGAAGTTCCGGCTGAATCACCAGATTGGTGATCTCGCTGTCTCCGGTATTTTCAATGTTCAATACGAAATCCTGCGATTTTCCATATTGATAAACCGGCACTTTATTATCCGGCACGGTAATTCTTACAGGTGTGTTTTGACTTCTGTCTTTCCCTTCTGCATGCGACACAATGTTCGGAAATGCAGAACATACCATCACTACAAGTGTAAGTACCACCGCCAATGTGCCGCTCAATCTTTTCCCATTCTTTTTAGTTTCCCTCATGTTCATACTCTTCGTCCTCCCTCTTCTGATTCGTTTCTTCTATTTTGAGTATCTTGCCGTCACGGATGTGAAAAATTCGATCTGCATAAGACGCCAAATGGTCGTCATGCGTAACCATGACAAGCGTTTTATTATGTTTTCGAACAACCTGCTGCATCAAAGCCATAATCTCTTCTGCTGTATGAGAATCCAGATTTCCCGTAGGTTCATCTGCAAAAATAATCTGCGGATCTACCACAAGTGCTCTGGCAACTCCGACTCTTTGCTGCTGTCCGCCGGACATTTGATTCGGCATATGTTTTTTATGCTTTTCAAGTCCCACCAGCTTTATCATTGCTTCCGCCTTCTTTATCCTATGCTGTCTTGCCTCCCCTCGGAAGCTCAACGGCAGCGCCACATTCTCTACTGCATTCAGCGTTCCGAGAAGATGAAAAGACTGGAAAATGAATCCAACTTTCTCTCTTCGAAATGCGACCAGTTCCTCTTCACTCAGATGCTCGATCTTCTGACCTCCAATGACAATGCTTCCTCTGGTTGGTCTCTCCAGCCCTGCCAGCATATTAAGAAGCGTAGACTTTCCGGAGCCGGAAGTTCCTACAATCGCGCAAAACTCTCCTCTTCGGACAGTAAAATCAACTCCGTCCAACGCATGCACGATCTCGTCTCCTACTTTATACAATTTGTATAGATTGTTTACTTTGATTACTTCTTCCATAACTTTCACCACCCTCTCAAAAGCTATCATATAAATCCAAATATTTCCCTTGTAAAAAACGAAATATTTTCTTAATTTTCTTCTCGTTGCCATCTCTCCGGCGCTATGCTAAGATATATGAAGATAAGAAAGGGGAAATTACCATATGATCGAAACGATTGGATTATCCATCCTGTTTTTGAAAAAGGAAGCCTATACCGGCTCTCACCATGGCATCCGCTATCGTCTGTCCAAAGACGAAGACACACTGAAAGCCTGTGTTTACCCGGAACCATATTGCTTTGAAGCGACAAAAGATGAACAAAAGACATGGAAAGATTTTGAATTTTCACAGGACGGGCTTCAGGAAGCTCTTACCTGGATTGAAGAATGCTATGAAATGACAAAAGACAACAGCTCCCACAACTAGGAAACTGTTGTCTTTATTTTTTAATCTGATTATTTTCTAATTACCTAATACTTCTTCTGCAATATTTCGCGCATGGTCGGAAATACGTTCCATACATACAAGTGTATCAAGGAATACAACACCTGCTTCTGTATTGCACTCGTTCTTTGCCAGACGCTTCATATGTCCGGTTCTTAACGTAATTTCAAGATCATCCACCTGCGTTTCTTTTTCAATTACTTTCAATGCTTTTTCTGTACTTTCTTCTTTAAAGGCATCCAGTGCATAATTGTAACTGTCTACACTGGCAGCGATCATCTCGTCTAACTGCTCATTTGCAATATCCGAAAACTCCAGCTTCTTCTCAATCATTGTCTCTGCGAATTCAGAAATATTTTCACAGTAATCACTGACACGTTCAATATCTGACAGCACCTGCAGAAGATGCGCCGTTGTCTGGTGTTCCCGTTCGCTGATCTGAAGTGCACTCAGCTTAATGGTGTAATCTGTAATACCGGCACACAGACGGTCTACCACGCTTTCATCTTCTTTCAAAACACAAAGGTCTGCTTCACTCTTAGTGTGAAGTACATTCTTAGCAACATTAAGAGACTCTCGTACAATTTCACCCATACGAACAGTTTCATTGATCACAGACTGAAGTGCAATGCTTGGTGTCTCTAACATACGGTCATCAAGAAGGATCTTACTTCTGTCTGCCTCATTTTCTTTCACGCCACCGATCTTCTTCGCCAACTTGATGATCAGATTGGATACTGGGAACAAAAGAACTGTCGTTGCAATATTAAAGAATGTATGCACCGTACTGATCTGCGTCTGTGTAATCGTTCCTGTTCCTGCCATTGGATTGAGCACTTGGAAGTATACGATTGCGACTACGCTGAAGAGCACCGTTCCCATCACGTTAAAGAGAAGATGCATAAGCGCTGCTGTCTTCGCATTTTTCTTTGCGCCAAGACTGGATAAAATAGCGGTCACACAAGTACCGATATTCTGTCCCATGATAATATAAATCGCTGCGTTAAAAGGAACCAATCCTGCTGCTGCCAGACTCTGCAAAATTCCGACCGAAGCCGAAGAGCTCTGGATCACTGCGGTTACAAAAGTTCCTGCCAGAATTCCAAGTATAGGATTGCGTCCAAGTGTCACGAAGAGATTCACAAATCCTTCGGATTCCTGCAAAGGTGCCACCGCAGATGACATACTGGAAATACCGATAAATAAAAGACCAAATCCGACGATAATGCTCGCAATCTCCTTAGAGGATCTTCTCTTTCCTGTCAGCATAATGATCACACCGATCATTACTGCAATCGGCGCAATTTTCGCCGGACTTAAAAATTCCGCCCACTCTACAGAAGATACCAGCCATCCGGTAACTGTTGTACCGATGTTGGCTCCCATGATTACTCCCATTGCCTGTGTAAGATTCATGATTCCTGCATTTACAAAACCAACGACCATAACTGTCGTCGCAGATGAACTCTGGATGACTGCCGTAATGGCTGCTCCGAGAAATACACCCATCAGTTTGTTTTTTGTAAGGACTTCCAAAATAGACTTCATCTTGCTTCCGGCTGCATTTTCAAGTCCCTGAGCCATGATCTGCATGCCATAGATGAACATTCCAAGTCCCCCTACAAAGGGGATCAAGATATCTAAGTAATTCATTGTTTTCCTCCTAATAACTATCACTCATATCTCAAAACTAACCATTGTTACAATAACATCTAACTTTCCAGAAAACAACAAATTTTTACTTTTTGTTAATGTTTTTTACAAATATCTTACTTTTTCATTTTCGGACTGAACAGGAAAGAGGCAAGATATCCGAAGATTAGCGCGGCGCTGATTCCTGCTGCACTCGCCTTGAAGCCGCCCAAAAAGATGCCGATAAACCCTTCCTGATCTACCGCCTCCTTGACACCTTTCCAAAGAAGATTTCCGAATCCTGACAGCGGTACGCTTGCTCCCGCTCCTGCAAAATCCTGCAAGGGCTGATACAATTGGCAGGCTCCAAGAACCGCCCCGGTGCATACGAGAAGTACCATGATTCGCCCCGGCATCAGCTTGGTACGATCCAACAGAATCTGCACAAGTGCACAGATCAATCCTCCTACCCAAAATGCATGTATATATTCCATTTTTCAACTCCTCCTTTCTTATACCTTGTCCATCAACAATGTTCCAGTACGATTCCGTGTGCAATTCCCGGCACGCTCTCACCTTCATTGTAGCTTACCGTAGACATCAATGCTCCCGTAGGTACGAACAGAATACGTTTCCACTCTCCGCTTGCCAGTCTGGGAAGAATATAAGCAGACAATGTCACTGCTGCACATCCGCAGCCACTTCCGCCTGCATGGGTGTCCTGCGTATTCTGGTCGAAGATGGTCATGCCGCAATCCATATGATTTTTCTTAATATCAATGTGACGCGCCCGCATCAGATCAAACAAGATGCTCTGCCCCACATACCCCAGGTCTCCGGTGATGATCCTGTCATAATCCTCCGGTACCCGATCAAAATCATAGAGATTCTGTGCGATTGTATCACATGCTGCCGGAGCCATGCATGCCCCCATATTCTGCGAATCCTTCAAACCATAATCCACGATTTTTCCCACGGTCACTCCTGCGACCCGAACATGACTTTTTTTCTTTCCCACAATAAATGCCCCACTCCCGGTTACCGTCCAGTGTGCAGATAATGGTCTTTGACTGGCATAACTAAGCGGGAAACGAAATTCCTTTTCTGCGCTTCCGAAATGACTGGAGGTAACTGCCAGCATTGCTTCTCCATATCCTGCTGCCACCCCCATGGAAGCCAATGCCAAAGCCTCGCCTGACGTAGAACAGGCACCGTAGAGCCCGAACATCGGAATCTTTAATTCTTCCACTCCCATGGAAGTTGCCACTCCCTGTCTGAGCAGGTCTCCGCCGTAGAGAAACCGAATATCTTCCGGTTTCATATGTGCCTTTCCAAGCGCCAGCGTACATGCTTCTTTCTGCATGGTACTTTCCGCCGCCTCCCACGTATCTTCGCCAAATAAATTCTCTTCTTCTATCACATCGAACATCGCTCCCAGCGGTCCTTCTCCTTCTTTTTTCCCTACTACAGATGCACTCTCTATAATATAAGGCTGCTCTTTAAAGGCAATACTTTGCACTCCTTTGATCATGTCACTTCTCCGCCTTTCTTTATTTTTATTTATAATATTCCACAGATCTTCAATATCCAGTAACCAAGGCCCAGAAGCCAGCTTATAAATGTTCCATACAAGATCACAGGTCCTGCAATCGTAAATATTTTACAGCCGATTCCCATCACCTGACCTTCTTTCTGATACTCAATTGCAGGTGCGGCTACTGAATTGGCAAATCCGGTGATCGGAACAAGCGCTCCTGCTCCTGCCCACTTGGCGATCACCGGATACAGATTGCATCCGGTTAAGATCACACTGATCAAAATCAACACAATGGATGCCCAACTTCCGCTAATATCTTTATCCAGTCCCAGTTTCTCACACCAATTCAGAATTCCTTGCCCAAGCACACAGATCAGTCCCCCTGTCACAAATGCTCTCGCCATATTCTTTGGGAGACTGTGCACCGGAGTCTTCTTCTTCACATAGTTTTTATATGCTTCCTGCTGCTTCTTTTTATCCATCTTCCCTGTCTCCTTTTTTCTTTCTTTTTTCCTTTCATCTGCAGGCAGTTTACCAGCGATTCACAAAAAACAGCCATGCGCCGATTCCTCTTCCCAGCGCCAGACCTAAAATAATATACGGAATACATCTTGTAAGCTTCATTCTTCTTATCGCAATCGGAAATACATTTAAAATCTCAGCAAGAGCCATTGCCCAGCATCCCGCGAATATTCCTGCGAACAATCCGACAAATGCAAGAAAAGCCTTTCCCCCCGGAACTGCTATCTGATAAATATAAAACAAATTTCCCAAAATGCCGCCAAGTGCCGCACTGTCTTCATATAGTAATACGTGTTCTCCTGTATGCGTACGGTCTGCGAAATCCGAAATCACGCCAAGTTCTATCATAAAAGCTCCCAGTCCGGCTGCCACGGTAAATCCTGCACTAAGTCCTATGACTGCCATAAGGAGACTGTTTATCCACATCCATCTCTTTCTCCTTTCTCGCAAAATCCTCGATCAACGTCGTCTGTATATCATTTTCGTAGAGGCGCATTTCCACCTCCATAGGCGTCGGATCTACCGTAAACTTCCGTTTTCCGAAATGGTTAAAAAATATTAAGATTCCGATTGTCAGTCCCACGCTATAAGTAAGCTCCAAAATTGTAAAACCGTCGGATGCGCTTCCTGTGATCAGCTCATAGATCTGTCCGAATAATTTCGTAGTATCTACATCATTGTTAAACGTCATAATAGAAAAAGCTGCACCGATAAAGCTGGTCACAACTACAGCTGCTGCCTTCAGAAAATGTACGACTCCTCCTGCCGTCTTAACTTCTTCATAGGTGACGATAAAATCCTGCTCACCCATGTTCTGAACATCCGCATTAGGATAAACCTCCTGAATACATTCAACTACTTTCAATATAGATACTGCAATCCGGCTGCTATGCTTCTTATCTGTATGGTGAAAACGCAGCATACGCAGAGACTTGACTTTCGCAGCAACAGATGGATTGACACACGATATTTTAAGTACATCCCCAAGTGTGACATCCGGCTTTGTCACTTCAATGTTGCGATCTGCTTTTATATAAATCGTCTCACTTCCCGAAGCCATACGTTTCTCCACCTCCCCTGTTCAACATAACCAATGTCCCTTCACTGATCGTCTGACCGGTTCTCTCTTCATTGATATAGTAAATACATCCGGCAATCACTGCGGCAATCACAATACAAAGCAGGCATATCCTGAGTTTTTTTCTTGCCTCATCCATACTGTCACCACCTTTCTTCTTATTTGTGGTTAGTATGGATGATTCATTCAGAAAATATACCCTGATATGCCTGCTAGATTTGTTCTCTCATACTTTTTAAAATCTTTTTTTCCAATCTTGAGACCTGTACCTGAGATATGCCAAGCTCTTTTCCTGCCTGCGCCTGTGTCCGGTCTGCAAAATAGCGAAGATAAATCAGCTGTCTCTCTTCTTTTTCCAGTCCGCCCAGGAGTTCCTTCAAAAGCAGATGATCCAGAACCTCTTCCTCAGGCTCTGCCCGCCATGGAAGCCGGTCCATCAGACTGACCTCCTGACCGTCACTTTGGTAAATCGGTTTGTGAAGCGACTCCACCTCAGAGCTTGCGTCCAGTGCAGCCATCAGTTCTTCCGGTTCCACTCCGAGCTCGCCTGCAAGTTCTGTAACCGACGGTTCTCGTCCAAACCGTTCCTGAAGCTTCTCCCGACAGAGATACGCCTTATAAGACAGCTCTTTTAAGGAACGGCTCACCTTGATCATTCCGTCATCCCTTAAAAATCTTTTGATCTCTCCGGCAATCATAGGGACCGCATAGGTAGAAAATTTCACATCATAATTCAGATCAAATTTGTCAATCGCTTTCAGCAGACCAATAGTTCCAATCTGAAATAGATCCTCCATTTCCACACCCCGATTGTAGAACCGCTTTACAACACACCAGACAAGTCCGGTATTTTCTTCTACCAGCCGCGCCCTTGCTTCTTTATCCCCTTCGTGAGATTTCTGAATCAATACGATTGTATGGTCCATAATTTTCGCCCTTCACCTATTGTCTTTCTCATCTTCACCAAAGTACCTACATGCGGTTTGGATATCACTTCCAACTCATCCATAAAGGCTTCCATAAAAGAAAATCCCATCCCGGATCTGTCCTGCTCCGGTTTTGTTGTAAATAACGGCTCCATGGCCTGTTTCACATCTTCAATTCCTTTCCCCTCGTCTTCCACCTCTACATACAAGGTCTTTCCTTCTATTCTGCATCGGATACAGATAGAATGTACTTCCCCTTCATATCCGTGAATGATCGCATTCGTAACTGCTTCTGAAACCGCAGTCTTTACATCCGATACTTCCTCCACGGTAGGATTTAATGATGTCATAAATGCCGCCACGGTCACTCTCGCAAAGGATTCGTTGATTGAACGGCTTTCAAAAATAAGTTTCATTTCATTCGCAGACTCCATTTACTGCTCCTCCTCATATATATGCATGATTTTTGCTGTTCCTGACATAGTCAGAATCTTTTTCACCCGATCACTTGTATGTACGGCACATACTTCTCCGCCCATCATATAGAGACGTTTGTACCTTCCCATGATTACACCGATTCCGGAACTATCCATAAAATTCGTTTCCCGGAAGTCGAAGATCACATAGCGGATGTGATGCTTTTCAATCAGGCGATCGGATTCTCTTCTTATTTCTTCCGCATTGTGGTGATCCACTTCATGCGGAAGAAAAATGGTCAGGCAATTTTCCTGTACTTGATAATTCATATGATTCCCCTTTCCTGTACATCCCCGGAGGGCTTTTATTACACAGGAATATCTTTCCCGCGCAATGAAAAAAGGATATGCGTTTTTTCGCATATCCTTTATCTTTCGTATCTTACAATCTTCTATTCATCTTCTTTTGCATTTTGCGCATCCAAAGCCGCCTGCGCTGAAGTTGCAATATCGGTATCTTTATAATCCTCTACAAGCTTCTGGTAGAGTGCATTAGCCTGATCCTTATCACCGCTCTTCTCATACGATTGCGCAAGAAGAAGCTTCGCGGCGCCGTCACCATAGCCTTCATCCATTTGAAGAACCTGTGTCAGCTTAGTTATCGCATCTTTATAATTCTCTGCATCAAAATTATCCTTTGCCTCAGAATAAATTTTTTCGCATTGCTTTGGATAAAGCTTTTCTGTCATCTCATTGTATCTTTCCAGACCGATGGTTCCCAGTGAGTCCGGATTCACTTTTATAAGCTCTTCTACCATAGCTGCATTACTCATGTCAGAATCCGAATAATGCTTATATATAGTCATTACGATCTCGTAACTCTCCTGTGTAGATTCTCCGGTTGCCTTCGCATTCTCACTCTCTTCACTGGTAGAACGATATTCTTCCAGCTCTTTCTTAAGCGCACTAATCTGCGCATCTTGTGTCGCAATCTGATCACTGAATTCGACGGTCTGTTTATTCAGCTCCTTTTGACGGGAAGAATTAACTGCCGGCATAACGAGAAACCACATCACAGCCACTCCGACAACAAGACCGATCAGCATATTGATCACTGTATGAAGTCCGGTATGCTCTTTAAAATTTGTAGACACCGGTTGTATGATTGTCTCATTACCAATATTATAAGTAACCGTCTGCTGATCCTTTTTCTCGTTTTCCCGAACCTTTACCGTCCGGTTTTTGCGGATCTGATTCAGTTCATGCATATAACGCAGTGTAAAATCATCGGTCGTATCTAATTTATGCGCAGTTCGCAGCACTTGCCTTGCCGCAGTATACTGCTCTGTCTTAAGATACAGAAGCGCAAGAAGCTGATACGCTTTCACATAAGTAGGATGCACGGCAATTGCTTTCTTAAGCTGAATAATTGCCATATCTTCTCCATTTTGCGCCGCATAATCCAGACTCAGATTGAATTTCTTCACCGCCTGATTGATTTCTTCCAATTCTCCCGGAACTTCCTGAACCTTACTGATGTAATAATTGGCAATATTGTCATGGGATTGGAAATTCTTGCTCAGAATCCACTCTACCAATGCCTCCACTACATCTCCTCGTCCATAATACACAAGTCCCAGAAGATTGCGCGCGGCAATATTCGATCTATTATATTGTAGACTTCGCCGAAGTGACACAATCGCGCCGGACAGATCACGGATATTGGCTTTCCGAAGTCCGTCATTGTACCAGAAATTCGACTGATATATGAGTTTTGTTGAATAGTCCATAGAATCCCCTTTATTTTGTCTGTTCGATCACTTCACGCAGAATATCGGTCATATCGGTAAGATCTTCCTGATAAACTGCACCCTCTATATCTTCTACTTCCAGACTTGGCTGGAATTTTTTAAGTTCTTCTTCAAAATTCAGCATGATGTTAACCTCCTGCCAACAATTTTTTCACCATTCCCACAAGGTACAGAGAACCAAGACAATAGATTTCACTGTCTCCCCTGACTGCAAACGCAGTTTCAATGGCATCCTTTAAATCTGTTCTCACAAGCACTTCCCGCTTCGTAAATTGACGGAAGACCCGCCCCAGTTCTTCTGCCGGTACACGTCTTTGATCCTCAATCTCTGTGACTATGTACGTCTTCGCAGGCACGTGCTCACACAGATACTTGATCATCTGCTCATATTTCTTATCTGACACCGCCGAAAAAATAACGATCGGCTCTTCTTTTTTCTCTCGATTGATAAGTTTTACACTTTCTGCAAATGCCTCGATCGCCCCCGGATTGTGCGCTCCGTCAAGAAGAAAATGTTCCCGGATCTCTTCCATCCGTCCTTCCCACCGAACAGATGCAATTGCTTCCGCCCATTTCTTTTCTTCAATCGGAAGTCCTTCCTTCTGCCATGCATATTCCATCGCTTCCAGCGCAAGCTCCGCATTCATAACCTGATACACACCTCGAATCGGGACATGCCAGATAACATCTTTATCATACGCACTCTTCCTTGAAAATGCAATACGATTTGTCTCAACTTCCTGAATTTCGAACGCATTTTTCGAGATTTCTCTACATGGAGCCTGCTGCTCTTTGGCACACTTTTTAATCACCCTCGAAGCCTCCGTGTCATTCCCGTCAAAGAATACCGGAACTTCTTTTTTAATGATACCAGCCTTCTCATATGCAATTTTCTGAATCGTATCGCCAAGGATATCTGTATGATCAAGGCTCACCGACGTAATCACGGTAAGGAGCGGATGCTCCACAGAATTGGTGGCGTCAAGCCTTCCACCCAGTCCAGTCTCTAATATGACATATTCCACTTGAGACTTTTCAAAAGCAAGCATACCCATTCCGAATAAAAATTCGAAATAAGAGGGATGTGTAAGTCCCTCTTGTTCCATTTCTTTTGCCGTCCGGTACGCCTTACAAAATACTTCATAGAAAATATCGTCTGACACCGGAATCCGGTCAATCTGTATTCGTTCATTTACGGATACCAGATGAGGCGAAGTAAAAAAACCGTTTTTCTTTCCCTCTGCGGCAAGAATTGCCTGAATATAAGCACATACAGAACCTTTACCGTTCGTTCCCGCCACATGGATCACCTTGCATTTTTCAGCAGGATTTCCAAGCCTCTTCATAAATTCTCTGGTATGATTAAGTGAATGTTTCTTTGTAAATTTAGGAAGCTCTTCAATATATGCTGCCGCTTCCCTATAATCAGCAGGTATATACTCCGGCATTATTCTTTCTCGTCCTCCGTCTGCTCCATCCATGAGATAGAAGTATCTGTTCCGGTTCCTTCCACAACCTGAAGCTGTCCTTGTTGATAGATATAATCATTTGCCTTTCGGAACAAAGTATCACTGGACCCCATCTGCCGAACAGAGATTACATCTCCTTCTTTCAATTCCGTCTCCGACAGATCGATTCTCGTATTATTAAGGAACTGGCTCTTTTGTTTTTCTCCATTGACATAGACTTTACTTTGCTTCGTAAAGTTTTCTCCGTACAGGCTGCATCCGCCATTCAGCTGGCTTACCACATTGCTCAGCGTAACATCCTTTACGCCCATCATCATGTGACCTTCTGTAATCGGAAGCTTGCCATCATAGACATACTGATCTCCATATAAAATATCATATTGAAGGAGTTCCAGATCTGCCAGATAATTTTTACTCTTACGTCTCTCCTGATGGTAGTTAAATACTGTACCGGAATGGATATCCAGACGATCCAGAACATCCGACATAATCTGATAAGCCGGAATATTGCGGTCCTGTTTCTCAAGACCGATATTGTCCCAGATCACATAATTTGTATTATAGAGGTAGCGGCTCTTTAAATCCTTCGCCTCCAGTCCCATCGTCGGAAGGTGATCTCCGTAAAATACGACTACGGACGGTTCTCCTCTTTGTTCGATTGCTTTCACAAGATTTCCGGCAAACTGATCCATCTCATAGACTTGATTCACATAATATTCCCATCTATTATGAAGTGCTTCATCTTCGATTCCTTCTACCGTAACTGCCGGATTCTCAAGCACCTGCTCTTCCGGATATTCTCCATGTCCCTGCACACTTACTCCGAACACAAAGTCCTGCTGTTCTGTAGTGTCCATCGCCTCCATAATGTGCTGGATCAATATGTCATCCTTCGCCCAGCCGTTCTCTGTCAACTGAAGGATATTCATAAATTCCTTACTTGTGTAGCTGTCGAATCCGATATTATTAAAAACTGCTGCACGGCTGTAGAAATTACCACCATTATTATGCAGGGCATGTGTGCCGTAACCAAGCGCTCCCAGAGCACTTGCCGCACTTTCGCTGACGCGATGCTTCAGTACCGTCTTATATGGATACTCTCCCGGTCCAAAGTAGCGAAGATTCATACCGGTCAGCACTTCGAACTCCGTATTGGCAGTTCCTGCTCCCACAGACGGCACTTTAAAATATCCTGCCGAATGCTCCGCTGCCATTGCATGAAGGTTTGGTGTTGCATCTTGAGAGGTTGTAAAAAATTCCGCCTCTGACACATCAAAATAAGACTCTAACTGAATGAAAATAATATTCGGAAGTTCCTCTTCGCTTCTTCCTGTTTCACTCTTCGTAATCTCCCTGTCATTCGTAATTTCTTCAATCGTCTTCTCGTTATAATCATCCGGTTCATTGATTCCGGTATTAAACAGACTCGCCATAAAACAATATGGAAGTCCGTAATCCTCATATGCAAATGCAATATTTCCAAAATAAGTAGATACTACTCGTTTCTCCACAGCCTGATCTGCCGCGATCGTATAAAGCAACGCACAGACACCAATGCCGAGAAGCGCGCGGACTCTGTGTACTTTTCCTGCATACTGACCGCCTCGTTTCCACATGGAAACCATCCAGATAATAACTGCCGCCACTCCGACAAGCACAATTACAATCTCAAAACCATTGAAATAATTCTTTACAAGTGTCAGTCCATCGGTTGCAACCTTCAGATCCTGTGCATTAAATGGGGTTACACGAACCATCAGCATGTATCCATTCGCAATACCGAGGATCAGCCATAACACACTGATAATGATTCGGGCAAATACTCTCCGCTTAAACAGATACACAATGGAAAATGTAATAAAGATCATAAATGCGTTATACAAAAATACCATCGGTGATCCGGTCAGATAATGCCATGCTTCAAACACGGAATGTCTTGAAATCGCTTCAATCACAAAATTGATCAGGCAGGCAAGAAGCCCGTGGAAAATCAGCGAAAACTTATTCATAAATGCATATACCGGCTGCATCTTCTTCGCAAAAGCACTGTTTCTTCTTGCTTCAAGAATCCGTGCACGCCTTTCTCTGCTGGCTTTCCAATGTGCTACAATATCTTCTTTTTTCAGATTTTTTAATTTCTGAAGTCCTCCTTTGAGGTCGGGCTTCTTGATATGAATTTTCTTCATTATATCCCCTTATTTATTTTGCTTTTAAACCATTTAATCTTTCTGTTACCTGAGCCATCATCTGCTCATAAGTCTCCAGTTTTTCACGCTCTTCCTGAACCTTTGCCTCCGGCGCTTTGCTTACGAATTTTTCGTTATTCAGCATTCCTTTTGCACGGGCAATTTCTTTTGTAAGACGTGTCTGTTCTTTTGTAAGACGTTCAATTTCCTGTTCCAAATCAATCAAGTCTTCCAGTGGCAGATACACAGTTGCATCCGGCACTACAACAGATACTGCATCATCGGCGATTCCTTCTTTATCCTGTTTTAAGATAAATTCACTCAAGGAAGCCATCTGTTTTGCAGAATCGCTAAGAAGGGTAAGTCCGTCACGAAGAGATGCATCCTCGCTCACTACATAGGCAGTTGCCTTTCTTGCATTCGGAACATTCATTTCCGCACGCACGTTACGGATACCACGGATAATTTCCTGATAATGAGCAACCACAGCTTCTTCTGCTTCAAAGTTCCATTTTTCATCATAAACCGGCCACGGAGAGATCATCAGTGACTCTTCCTCCGGAATCAATTTGCTGTAAATCTCTTCTGTTACAAACGGCATATATGGATGAAGCAGTTTTAATGCGTTCTTAAGCACTTCTCTCAAAGTCCAGAGTGCATCATTTGCCGCCTCCTGGTTTTCCTCTGCATGATAAATACGATATTTTGCAAGCTCAATATACCAGTCACAGAATTCATCCCAGATAAAGTCATAAATCTTAGATAATGCAATACCAAGCTCAAACTTATCCATATTCTCGGTAACTTCTTTTACTACCTGATTACATCTTGATAAAATCCAACGATCCGCCGGATTCTTCTTTAGATCCGTTGGCGCTGTCAATTCTTTACCGTCTAAGTTCATCATAATAAATCTGGAAGCATTCCATACTTTATTTGCAAAGTTACGGCTCGCCTCAACTCTTTCATTATAGAAACGCATGTCATTTCCCGGCGCATTTCCGGTAACCAGTGTCATACGAAGAGCATCTGCTCCGTACTGGTCGATAATCTCCAGCGGATCAATACCATTTCCGAGAGATTTACTCATCTTACGTCCCTGAGAATCTCTTACAAGCCCGTGGATAAATACAGTGTGGAACGGTGATTTATCAGTATGTGCATATCCGGAAAATACCATACGGATCACCCAGAAGAAGATAATATCGTATCCGGTTACAAGTACATCTGTCGGATAGAAATAATCAAGCTCTTCTGTCTTCTCTGGCCATCCAAGTACAGAGAACGGCCACAGTGCAGAACTAAACCATGTATCTAATGTATCTTCATCCTGTGTGAAATGTTTACATCCACACTTCGGACATACGTCCGGCATCTGTCTTGCAACTACGAATTCACCGCACTCGTCACAGTAATAAGCCGGAATTCTGTGTCCCCACCAGATCTGTCTGGAAATACACCAGTCACGGATATTTTCAAGCCAGTGCAGATAAATCTTATTGAAACGCTCCGGTACGAACTTAAGCTCTCCGGTTTTAATCGCTTCAATTGCCGGTTTTGCAAGCTCCTCCATGCGGACGAACCACTGCTGTTTTACCATAGGCTCTACGGTTGTATGACATCTGTCATGGGTTCCTACATTATGAGAATGCGGGACAATTTTCACAAGATATCCCTGTTCCTCAAGATCAGCAACCATTGCTTTTCTTGCCTCATAGCGATCCATGCCTGCATATTTTCCACCATATTCCTCATTGATGGTCGCATCGTCATTCATCACATTGATTTCTGGAAGGTTGTGACGTTTTCCAACTTCAAAGTCATTCGGGTCATGCGCCGGTGTAATCTTTACAGCACCGGTTCCGAATTCTTTATCTACATAATAATCCGCAACGATCGGAATCTCGCGATCTGTTAACGGAAGAATACATTTCTTTCCTACGATATCTTTGTATCGCTCATCATCCGGGTGTACTGCAATCGCTGTATCACCAAGCATGGTCTCCGGACGAGTTGTTGCAATCTCAAGATAATCATCTGTTCCAACGATAGGATATTTGATATGCCAGAAGCTTCCTTCCTGTTCCTCGTGCTCGACCTCTGCATCAGAAAGGGAAGTCTTA
Organism: uncultured Dorea sp.; assembly: GCA_900543415.1. GTDB lineage: Bacteria > Bacillota > Clostridia > Lachnospirales > Lachnospiraceae > Dorea_D. The sequence goes on from UQRE01000012.1 coordinate 24,584, forward strand.
CATACCGGACACCAGTTGATAATTCTGGAACCTTTGTAAATGTATCCTTCTTCATATAATTTAATGAAGACTTCTTCTACTGCTTTGGAACATCCTTCATCCATTGTAAAACGTTCTCTGTCCCAGTCACAGGAAGTACCGATCTTCTTGAGCTGCTCAGTGATCGTTCCGCCGTACTCTTCCTTCCATTCCCATGTACGCTCTAAGAACTTCTCTCTTCCTAATTCTTTCTTATCGATTCCTTCGTCTTTTAACTGATTTGTAACTTTCACTTCTGTAGAAATAGCCGCATGGTCTGTTCCCGGCACCCACAGAGCATTGTAGCCCTGCATTCTCTTATAACGGATCAACACATCCTGAAGAGTGTTGTCAAGTGCATGGCCCATATGAAGCTTACCGGTAATATTCGGCGGCGGCATTACAATCGTAAATGGTTTCTTATCTCGGTCTACCTCTGCATGAAAGTATTTCTTCTCACACCATTTTTCATACAGTTTTGATTCAATCGCTTTCGGATTGTACGTTGTCTCTAAGTTCTCACTCATAATTTCTCTCTCCTTTGCCTGTTGACGTAACGTGTGCGAATCTCACACCTTACGCTGTTTCACACATTTTTCACATTTCAGGGCATAGAAAAACGCCCCTTATCTTCATAAAGGGCGAATATTATATCGCGGTACCACCTTCGTTTATCTTCTCATCTTATTCTATAACGGGAACGACTCCGGGATATCTTACTGCTATGTTCGGATATCCGGCTTGGAAGCTACCTTCTGTATCTTCTTATCTGAAACCGCCTCGCAGCCCTTGGGCAGTTCTCTCTGTCAGGGAAGGATACATACTCCTCTTCTTCAACGCCTTTTCGTATAAACTATTCAATATGATAGCTAGCAAAGCGCGGTTTGTCAAGGAATTTAGGGAATTTTCAGAAAGTCTTAAGGAAGTGGTTACTTGTTTGTACATCTGGCTTATGCTATTCTTAAATTACATTTTTCAAAGAATTTTCTATTTTACAGTTCACAGGAATCTCACTAATATTTTTCAATTTTTTAATCCCCAATGTTTCTTGCCCCTATCGTTCCAATACGTATTGGCACAACACGTATACTCATATTAATATAAAAGGAGAAATTTTATGCCATTAAAATCCAAGGAAATGGAAATGCAGGCTGGATTAAAATAATCCTTACTCTGCTCACGTTTGAAAAAGGAGATGATAATATGTTATCCGCATATCCCGCATGTTTTTTTAAAGAATCCAATGGATATTCTGTGATTTTCCCAGATTTAAATTGGTTAGCCACCTGTGGCGAATCTTTGGAAGAAGCTTTTACACAGGCAGTCGACTGCCTTGCCGGTTACCTGTATATGAACAAAAAAGAAGGTCTTGAGCCCTCAAAACCTTCCTCTGTCAATGATATTGATTTATCTTCTATTGCACACGAACTAGATGTATCTGACAAAGAGGCTTTTGTAAATCTTGTCACTGTTGATGTGGATGCTTACGCAAAATTACATTTTGAAATTTCTGTCAAGAAAACTCTTACTATTCCCGCATGGCTTAATAAGGCTGGCTTGGAACGCGGTTTGAACTTTTCGAAGGTTCTCCAAGACGCCTTAATCGCAGAAATTTTAGGAACCTCTAAAAGCAAATAATCTATATCCATCCCATGCTTCTTAGCACGAACAGCCACCCCGTCAAAGTGAATGCGCTGAACATGGTTGTAAGCATGACAATACTGGAAGTCAACACTCCCTCATGCCCCATATTTTTTGCCATCACATAACAGCTTACCGTTGTCGCAGAGCCGAGCATGACTAAGATTGCCACCAATTCTTCCTGACGAAATCCCAGAGCCACTGCCAGTGGAAGAAAGATCACGCAAAAGCCTATGAGTTTCATAAATGCTCCGGTCAGAGCCGGTTTTATTTTTGCAAATGCTTTGTCTAGTTCAAAGCTTGCGCCCATTGCCATCAATCCCAAAGGTGTCGCAATACCACCCACACTATTTACGGTCTTTTCCAAAATTGCAGGCATGGGAACTCTAAGAAGTGACCACGCCAGTCCCAATACAATACCGATAATAATAGGATTGGCGACAATTCCTTTGAACGTTTTCTTTAACACATTCTTATCCAGCCCTTGATTGTCCGGTTGGAACACGGACAATACCAGTACCGCCATCACATTGTAGAGCGGCACACTTCCAATAATCATAAGCGGTGCCATTCCCGCTGTTCCATAAATGTTCTGAATCAATGCAATTCCGAGAATTGCAGCGCTGCTTCTATAAGAAGCTTGAATAAATTCTCCTTTGATACTTTTATCTTTCCACAACAAAGCCACAAGCAAAGCTGCCAGAATACTGAGTAATGTGACTGTAAAGCAGAATAGCACAAACTTCATATTCCACACTTCTTCAAAATCTACTGTGGCAAGATCACTGAACACCAATACCGGAAGCGGAAATTGAAAGACAAATTTATTCATCTTAGATGCAAAAACATCATCCATCCAACCGATTTTTTTGAACAACAGCCCAAGAAGCATCATGGCAAAAACCGGCACTGTCGCATTTAAACTAAAAATAAGATTATCCATTTGCCCGATCTCCCGCTAACTTCCCATAAATATAGAGATTATAGATTTCCCCATTTTTGAAAACAGCATTTCTCAACACGCCCTCCAAAGAAAAATCATTCTTTTCAAGTACTTTCCTTGATGCTATATTAGGCTCGTAAACTCGCCCTGTAATTCGTATAACATCCAATTCCTGGAAAGCGATTTCACAAATCTTTTTTACCGCCTCTGTAATAATTCCTTTTGAACATCTTTCTGGCAATAAAAAATATCCTATTTCCGAATTTTTACAATAGACATCTTCCTTCTGCTCAACAGATATGTTTCCCACTATTTTCCCATCTGCAACAATTTTACGAAACACCGCATTTTTTCCATCACTTTCTCCCACCATGTTCAGCCACCAGTCGGCAGATTCTTCTGTATATGGATTGGGTATCCTGCCAGCTAAATAACTTCTGTCTATAGAGTTGCAGATTGTAATTAACGTCTCTTTGTCTTCAAAAGACCACTTTTGTAATTCTATTTTCACGTTTTCGCGCTCCTTTCCTCCGTCCCCTTCTTATCAAATCATCTGCCGGAACAATCCATGTTTATTACAATAAAGATAAAGTATTCCATGCCCTTTCTTTCGGAATCTTATATCAATATTCTGCTCTGGATATAGCTTTACAATCTCCACGCTCCCAGATGTCACATACGCCACAAATGAAATATAATGTTCTTTCCTCATAGGATGCGCCGCGGATACATAGTACTCATTATCGATCGTTTCAATAGATACCTCATGTATCTCATCACCTTTTTCCGCCTCCTGCTCCGGTAATGTAATTCCACAACATGAAAAACTGCCCTGTCCCACAGATGTGATGATATTTCCACAAATCGGACACACATAAAAATGTATTTTTTTCATATTTCCCGACTGATTGTCATTTATTTTCAATTCTCCGGTGAGTAGCTCCGCAATGGAAACACCAAGCGCATGAGATAACTCTTCTATAATGCTGATATCCGGAAGACCTTTATTCGTCTCCCACTTGAAAATCGTTTTATCACTTACGCTAATTATATCTGCCAGCTCTTTTTGAGTGATTCTTTTCTTCTCCCGCAGATTTTTTATTGTTTCACCTGTTACATAATTCATAATTCCTTACCTCGCTTCGTTATTATGAATATAGTTTATTTCATACCGCTCTTTCGAACAACCTACGAAGCGTAGACAACTTCCCCTTCTGACACATCAGCTCCTAATTCAGCCCCACTTCTTTCAACTGTTTCCTGCACGCCTTGTAATCTGGAAAATACACCTCTACTTCTTGCCAGAAATCCTTAGAATGATTCATATGTCGTCTGTGTGCCAATTCATGAACGACTACATAATCAAGCAATTCCTCCGGCAGATAAAATAATCGATAATTAAAATTCAGATTGCCTTTACTACTGCAACTCCCCCATCTGGTTTTCTGATTGCGCACAGAAACTCTGTCGTAGGTCACATCCATTTTCAAACTATAATATTGAACGCGCTGCGTAATTTTCTCTTTGATCTCGTCTCTTTCTTTTCGTGAGAGTTCATCATATGGCGGAAATGTTGTCACACTTTTATGCTTCTCCCTGGCTTTTACAAGTGCCTGCTTTTCCACTATCCATTTCTTATGAGAATCAAGAAATTTCTTAATATCCCTGTCCGGCAGATGCGCAGGCACCCTCGCCAGAACTTCGCCCGTTGGCTCCACTTCTAAGCCAAGCGTTTTTCTATCAGAACGCTTAATTGTCACTAAAATACTGTTTCGCAATGTTATAATCCGGTATTTGGTAATCATTGATTTTTCCCTTGTAAATAATAGAATTGATTTTTATTATATCACTTACAACTGGTATCGTCATCACATTCAGTTATGTAATACTATATAAAATGCCCCAAGAATTTCTGGTTATTTTTCCAAGTAGTACTGCTTGTCATAAAATGATAAGGTATTAATAGAACAACCGTGTTGCAGGGTGCGTTGACCTTCATTTTTTACATAGAATGGGGGTGGTGCAGATGAAACATTTTGATTTTAAAGATCTTATGTCTTTTGGAATGTTCATTTTATCACTGCTGACATTCATTTACTTGATTTGTCACTAGAGATTTAGAGCATAGAAAAACCACCCTTTGAACTTTGACGAGTAAGGGTGGCATTTCTATGTTCACACTTTATTGGTCAACCACTTTGTGGCGGTTGTTCTTTTTACATCCATAATATAACATATTTTTCACTTTTATTCAAGTAGCCCTACTATCCTTTTCAGCGTAATACTTTTCATACTGACATTGTTCTGTTACCTGATTTCCTAAAAGCGTGATTGCTTTTTTAGGACAATGGCTAATGCAACGATAACACATCGTACATTGATTGCCGGCAACAGCCTTTCCATTTTGAATAGAAATATTTTTCATAGGGCATAAAGAAACACATAAATTACAACCAATACAATCCTGATTGATTTTTAACTTATCCGTGTATCCTGTTGTTTTATTGTAAAACCACAATCTTTGCCCAAATAGCCCTAGTAGATGAGAGAATTTTGACATATCCACATTATACCATTCACATATTACATCAACATATTTTTCTATGCCCCAATCATGCTATCCCCAAAATATACCTGCTAAAATAGCAAGTGTAAGTCCTACTACCCCAATAACACAAAATATGTTTATAACGGTTTTTATTGTTGTTTTTGCGGAACTTATATCCTCATAAATAGAAGATAGTTGTTTTTCACTTAAATTTTTACTTCTAACATCTTGTACATCAATATCTTTTACAAGTGTGTCAAGTGATAATCCAAAATAATCACTCAACAAAACAAGTCTTTGAAAATCGGGATAACTTTGAGCCAGTTCCCACTTAGATATTGTTTGTCTTGATACACCTAAAGCATTACCAAGTTCATCTTGTGATAAACCTTTCGACTTGCGAAGTTCTATGAGCTTTTCATTAAAGTTCATGCTTTGTTCCTCCTACTGATTTATATTTTTATAATGCAATTATAGAAAACAATATACTTTATAGCAACCAACTACCGTTGGCAATTTGTCAACCTCAGGTAACATCACGAAAAAAAGTTACTCGTCTTCACCATCAAAATGGTCATTTCTCAGTAAAAGAAGGGCGCACGCTTTCACGTACGCCCTCGTCTCAAAGAAGATTAATATGTTTTCGGCGCATCCGGAATAATAATTGCCGCTATAAAGTAAGCAAGTATTCCAGAGCCGGAGCACCCTAAAAGTACCATTCCCAGCCGGATCAGGGTAGGGTCTACATTAAAATATTCTGCCACGCCTCCGCATACACCGCACAACATACGACTGTCGCGGGATCTGTATAATCTTTTCTGTTCCATATCTAAAACTCCCTTCTCTTCTCGTTTTTACACTTCTGTAAAATCTACGGTAATTTCGCCGACATTACACTCGATATTTATAAGTTTCTGAGCATTGTTATTGATTTTTTCTTCCGGTTTTATTCCACGGTACACTTTTTCACCTATAACGATTTCACCTGCTCCACAGGAAATCTCATAATTATACTCCTTTTGGTTTCCAGCGGCATGGTAGATAATATTTCCAACATCATTTTCCATGTCCAGTTCCTGCGTTGCACTTCCCGTTGCTTCCAGTGTACCGGTGCCACATTCCAGACTTGCTTCTGCTGCCTGGAAGTTATGGACAACGCCATTGCCTACTCCGACTTCCACTGATAAATCTCCGGCACTTATATCCTCCACCTGAAGTTCGCCCACGCCAACCTGAAGGGAAACCTCGTCCAAGCTCAGATCTCTCGGAATCCGGAGGTACACTGTACCGTCCTCTGCCCCCTCGATCCCTGTCACACGTTTTTTTGCCTCCAATTTCAACGTATTTTCTTCCATATAACTGTGGAATTTCAATTCTTCTGCCACGCCGACAGTTTCTACTTCAATCGTATCCCCGTCATGGTGCTCCACGGTCACATTGCCGACTGCCATCTCCAGTTCCACTTCTCTTACGCCCGAATAGCTTTCCACTGCGTCAGTTCCGAAATCACGCCGGTCTGCTCCGTCGTGACGATGAAGGAAATCATCATCGTCATCATCCCACTCCCAGCCGATGTATCCTTTCGGAAAATGCTTCGCTATTGCTTCTGTTGTCACGCCAAGTGACAGCGATATGATACAGCACACAATCCCTGAGACAAATGTCACGCCACAAACTATCCAAAATATTTTCCATCCTTTTTTCATACTCCAACCTCTTCCTTTCTGTGAAATGGTTTCCTGCAAATTGAAACGATCGCCCTGAAAATTGCCGGAAGAACGATGATACATAGCCTCACGCCTGCCACGGTTCCGACAAAACCAAGAGCTGTCAGAATCAGACCAAAGCCCAATAATCCGATCCCTACTGCAAAGTCCGGTATCAGTAGTATGATCCCATTTACAACCAACACAACACCAGCAATAACCGCTGACACCGCCATCACTACAACCGAGGCAAAAACTGCCACCAGTGCAATGAGACATCCTGCCACTAACGCTACAAGACCAAGCGCCAACGGAATGAGGACTGGACCACCTACCAAAACAATCGCTATCATCAGAATTATTTTCATTGTGTTACTCGTCTTCGGCGGCTCCTTCTGCTCCGGCTGTCCCTGATATTCGTATCTCTTTTCCGGCATCTCTCTGTCATCGAATCTTGTATCTGTATATCCGTTCTCCGTAAACACGCCATTGTCCGAAGATGTTCCTTTCAGATCCGCCTTAATATTCTCTGCGACCTTCTTCGGACTTTCTAATTCTTCAATCACCTGCTGTTCATTCTCTGCTCCGGCATCATCAAAATAATCATTATAATACTGCATCGCCTCTCTGCGTTCTTCTACCGGCACATCCTGCAATAATGCTGCCAGTTGTGTCATAAATTCTATGCGGTTCATGCAGTCACACCTCCCTCAAACATACTTGTAATCTTCTTTGAATAATTTTTCCACTCTACACGATATAAATTAAGCTGTGCAATTCCTTTTTCCGTCACCTTATAATATCGGCGGTTCCGCCCGTCAAACTGCCGGTCATAAACTTCCAGACATTCATCCTTCTGAAGTCTGCGAAGAACCGGATATAACGTAGACTCTGACACATCCAGCGCCTTTCGCACATCCTGGGTAATCTTGTACCCGTAGGTTCCCTCTTGTTCTCTTGAAACAACTGCCAGTACAATCGCATCCAAAAGAGCTGCTCCGGTATTGAATACCATTCATGTCACTCCCTTTCTATGTAGCTTCTAAACATTGTGAAAATCATAATATTATTATTTTAGCTATATTATATGTCGTATAATATAGCTTGTCAACAAGTATTATATCAAAAATTATTTTTAAAAAAATTGAAAGAAATTCGAAAGAACTACCTTGATTTTCATCTTTAACAGCACTATTATATATAGTATGCAGATATAGTTCATCGGTAGAATGCTAGCTTCCCAAGCTGGAGAGGCGGGTTCGATTCCCGTTATCTGCTCTTAAAAAGCCGGAAACATTGCTAAATCAATGTTTCCGGCTTTTTTGACTCTTGAATATTTCCACTTATGCAAATAATTTCCGATAAATGTGCTCATCTTCCTCTTTAAATACATTGAAGATGACTCTCTCTAAGTTAGACCCCGACAGATACCGATCCACCGTCTCCACAGCAATCTGCGCCGCCAGCTTATTCGGAAAATGAAATTCTCCGGTAGAAATGCAGCAGAATGCAATAGATTTAAGACCATTCTTCTCTGCCAGTTTCAGACAACTTACATAGCATGATTTCAATTCTTCTTTCTGTTTCTCGGTAACTTCCATGCCAACGATCGGTCCCACCGTGTGAATCACGTGTTTTGCAGGAAGATTATACCCTCTTGTAATTTTGGCTTTTCCGGTTGGTTCTTCGTGTCCCTGCATTTCCATGATCCGGGCACACTCATTTCGAAGCTCTACGCCTGCAGCCGAATGGATCACGTTATCAATACATCCGTGACAAGGCACAAAGCATCCCAGAAGCTGACTGTTCGCCGCATTTACAATGGCATCTACGGAAAGTCTCGTGATATCTCCTCTCCATAGAGACATCTTTTCTATATTTTTTATCGTTGTACAAGGATAAATCTCTGCGATCGCCGGTATGTCTTCCAGTCCTACAACACCCTTTTCTTCCGCTTCTTCCCTTAAAAGTTCATTCTGTATTTTCAGATAATCTTCCGCAATTTCCATCGGAAACCGGACGTTCATCAGACTTCTTAAGAGTCTGCGCTTCCCCTCATAATCATAAGGTTCCTGAAGGGTATCATAACCGGAATTTTCTTTTTTCAAATATGCAATTAAGCTATCCACTTTCTCTTCTCTCGTCATGATCCATTCCCTCTATTTATAAATATTTTTTAATCACTGCGTACGCGTCGTAAAGTTCCTCGTAACTCATCCGACAGTTTGCAGGGCTGGTAGAAGGCAAGCTGATTGCTTGTATCCCAGTCTGCGGATAACAATATTTCTTATATAACTGTGCCGCCTTTGTACCTGTCGTAAAAATTGCCTGTATGTCTGAATGTTCTAAGATAAGATTCATATCATTGGGAATTGGGTTTCTAATACTGCTGTCCTCCGCTCCCCTAATCTCACAACCAGCCAACACATCCCATACAGCAATTTTATTTTTCAGCGCGAATAAGATTTTCTCCTCTTTCGTCACTGGAAGCGCTTCCCCACATACATCAGAAACCACTTTCCAAAAACGGTTTCTTGGATGTCCGTAATAAAAGCCAACTTCTCTGGACTTAGGCGAAGGCATTGTCCCCAGCATCAAAATTCTGGATTCTCCATTGTAAATCGGTGGAAAATCATGTGTCACATGTTCTAATTCCATAAAAAGATCCTCCATGTCATCAGTATAACATGAAGGATAAATTTACGGAAATTTTTTTCAATGCTAAAATAGCCTTTAGAGAAGTCTGCCCCGCATCTTATTCCAGATGTGTCCCTGCACATACTCATATGCTCTGTCATAAATCAACAGTCCGATCTGTCCTGCCACAAGCGCTCCAAGAAGGAGCCCTGCCGGAAGCCTTCTTCCAAAGAGCAACTCCTGAAACCCGAAAAGCATGGGAAGGTACATCACATTAAATACGATGTACTTCACAATCCAGAAGACTGCCCGGCGGCTGATGTTCCCTTTCCACCCCGCAATTTTCCGGAAAGCAAATTCATTTACCAGAATATAAAGTCCCATCGCTCCATAGGACAGAATATAAAATTTATTCGGGGATATGATAAAGCCAAGGAGTACTCCGGCGATATAAAACGCCGCGCCCATCTTCCCTCCGAATTCCCGGTAAATGATTCCTACGAAATAGGACGCCGCCGCCAGTAAAAACAACGTGTTTGTCTCAATCACGCTTCCCATTGCGATACAGATCATTGTAAATGCAAGCATAAGACCTGCTATTGCTGTTTTCTTTGCCTTTACATACATGAACAAAGATCGCCTCCCATACATTCACACAAGGTGTCTGCCATCCACAGATCGCAGCACATATTTCCGGTTCCGCAGGTAGACTGCTGCCCGCCATATCCGCCTCCATAAGGATTGGACTGGTATTGTCTTGTATTCCAGCTAAGCTGGTTCAGAAGCTGACGGTACTGGAGATTATTCGGTTCCATATTTACCGCCTGCGCCGCATGCTCCTGTGCCAGGACATTATTGCCTACCCCTGCATTTGCCGCAGCGCTTAGGTAATACCACTGGGCGTCTCTTCCCTGCATACGGTTCAACAGGTTCAGTGCATCCTGGTATCTGCGGTTATTAATAAAATTATAGACTGCCTGCGTCTCTGTACTTGTATTTTGACCGGAACTCTGCTGCTGGTATCCGCTGCCATAGCCATAACCGTAACCATAGCCGCTTCCTCCGCCTTGTTCACGCTCTTTCATAATTGCGTCATAGGCTTCCTGGATCTCCTTGAATTTCTCCTCTGCCAGATCTGCCAGCGGATTGTCAACATTTGCGTCCGGATGATATTTCCGGCTCAGATCGCGGTAAGCCTTTTTCACTTCATCATCAGTGGCGCTCTGTGGCACGCCCAGTACATCATATGGGTTCTTCGTCATTTTATAATTCCTCACTTTTCTTCTCGCGTCGTTTCATTTTTCTTTTCCTGCAATTTGCGATAACGTTTCCAGACTCCATCATATAATATATTCCGCAAAATGTCTATGTCTAATACAAGGGGAAGTTTCTCAAATTCTGCTGTACATTCTCCCAGCATCATACACAGGATCTGCCTCATTTTTTCTTCATAATCTTTCTCCTGCGACATTGCTTTCAGCGGATTGTAATTTCCCTCTTTTTTATCTTTCTCAAGATCTTCATAGGCATCCATAATGTAGATATATTTGCCGAGGTAAAAACCCAGCCTTCGAAGTCTGCTCTCCCAGTGGTCTTTCCGGAAAACCATAAGTTCTGCCATAAGGCGTCCGAAGCATCCTGCGGGTTCGTCAATGGACCGCGCGTTCTTTTTTTCATAGTATGCAAGTTTTTTTAATTCTTGCTGTATTTTTCTGCTCTGTCTGGGATATTTTTGGATTGCAGACTTCACTCTTCTTCGAAGTGCACAGGTTCCGAGAAAACCGGATACTTTCTGCTCATCCATCCAGTCATCCTTCAAATGATAATATGCCAGAATGAGGTTCATATCTGCGGCATACTCCGTAATTTCATTTTGCAAAATGGTCTGTTTTTTCACCGGATGGACTTTACAATGACATTTCGTTTGTTTTGTCTCCGGTTCATAGAGAGAGGTGAGAAGCAAAATCAAAAATGTCATATCGTAAGTCAGCGTAATCTGCCCCAGATGACCGTATTTTTTCTTTAACATCTGGCACAGACCACAATAATATGATTTATATTTTGCAAAATCTTTTACTTTCAATTCCGGCTCATGAGCCGTCACATATCCAAACATAATCTTCTCCTGCTGTGTGCGTGTTTCTATCGTATCATTAATATGTCATTATAGCAGATTTTCTCTGATTTTGTTAAATTCTTTTCAATTGTACAATGTTTTTTCCTATGATATACTTTTAATAATCGTACTGACCACAAAGGTACTTCCTGCGTGATAAGGCGGACAGTTTCTCATATACATTTGAGTAGGGATTTCCTGCTCTTTTTGTGGACCTGACGCCTATGCGCCGGGTCTTTTTACATCTGTACCTTTGCCCTTACGGTCAAAGGCCAAACGATAAGAACAAGTTCAAACGATGAGAAAGGGGATTTCTATGACATCGAACGATACGGCAGAAAAACTGCTTCATAAATTAAATACGGAACATTCTCTTTCCCGTGAAGAATGGACCACATTGATTCAAGGAAGAACCCCCGGGCTTGCCGAAGAGCTCTTCCTGCTGGCAAGAAGACAACGCCATCATTTCTACGGTCATGATGTCTATATCCGGGGTCTTATTGAATTTACCAATTACTGCCGCAACGATTGTCTCTACTGCGGTATTCGCAAAAGCAACAAAAATGCTAACCGGTACCGGCTGACAAACGAACAGATTCTTGATTGTTGTAAAACCGGATACGAGCTTGGCTTTCGCACTTTCGTGCTGCAAGGCGGGGAGGATGGATATTTTTCCGACGACCGGATGATCGAACTTATTCAGACAATCCGCAAGACCTATCCCGACTGTGCGATTACTCTTTCCATCGGTGAGAAATCTTATGAGACTTATCGGGCGTTTTATGAGGCAGGAGCCAACCGTTATCTTCTGCGCCATGAGACCTTTAATGCCAGACACTACGAAAGCCTTCATCCTGCCGGACTCACTGCGCAAAAACGCCAACAATGTCTGTGGGATTTAAAAGCTATCGGCTATCAAGTAGGAACCGGCTTCATGGTTGGCTCACCCGGACAGACGGCAGAACATCTGGCTGAGGATATGCTGTTTATCCAAAAGCTGAATCCACAGATGGTCGGCATCGGTCCATTTATCCCGCATCACGACACCCCATTTGCCAAAGAAAACGCCGGAACACTGGAACTGACGTTATTCATGCTGGGGCTCTTAAGGCTGACGATTCCAAGCGTACTTCTGCCCGCAACAACTGCCCTTGGAACCATCCACCCAAAAGGCAGGGAACTGGGCATTCTTGCCGGAGCCAACGTCGTCATGCCCAACCTGTCCCCTGCCGACGTGCGGGGGAACTACCTTCTGTACGACAACAAACTGTGCACCGGCGAAGAAGCGGCAGAATGCAGAAACAAATTAGAAACACAGATGAACACCATCGGGTATCACGTCGTAACCGACCGCGGAGACTCACTAAACCAAGATTAAAATCAATTTGGAACAGGGGGAACATCAATTTGGAACGTAGGCTTTTTGCATTTTGCTACGTCCCAAACATAAAGGAGGAACAAACATGTATGATGTAAATTCGAAACATGCTGAAGATTTTATTAACCACGAGGAGATTCTTGACACGCTTGCTTATGCAGACGAGAATAAGAATAATCTTCCGCTGATTGAATCTCTGATTGAGAAAGCAGCTAAGCGGAAGGGACTCTCGCACCGAGAGGCTTCTGTTCTCCTTGCCTGTGAAGACAAGGATATGAACGAGAAGATTTTCCGGCTTGCGGAGCAGATCAAAAAGGATTTCTACGGAAATCGCATTGTTCTGTTTGCACCGTTGTATCTTTCTAACTACTGTATTAACGGCTGTACTTACTGCCCATATCATATGAAAAACAAGCATATTACCCGTAAGAAATTATCACAGGAAGAAATCAAAAAAGAAGTGATTGCTCTGCAGGACATGGGACACAAACGACTGGCTCTTGAAGCGGGTGAAGATCCGGTTCACAACACGATGGAGTATTATCTGGATTCTATCAACACCATTTACAATATCAAACATAAAAACGGAGCCATTCGTCGCGTAAATATCAACATTGCCGCAACAACTGTAGATAACTATCGTCTGTTGAAGGAAGCCGGAATCGGAACCTATATTTTATTCCAGGAAACCTATCACAAGGACAGCTACCTTGAGCTTCATCCGACAGGACCAAAGCATGACTACGACTATCATACGGAAGCAATGGACCGTGCCATGGAAGGCGGTGTAGACGATGTAGGAATCGGAGTGCTCTTCGGTCTTGATAAATTCCGTTACGAATTTGCAGGGCTCTTAATGCACGCGGAGCATTTAGAAGCGGCATTTGGCGTGGGTCCTCACACAATCAGCGTACCAAGACTTCGCAATGCGGACGACATTGATGCCAGTGCATTTACAAATGGAATCGATGACGATACTTTTGCTAAAATCGTAGCATGTATTCGAATCGCCGTTCCTTATACCGGCATGATCATTTCCACAAGAGAAAGTCAAAAAGTACGTGAACGAGTGCTTCACCTCGGTGTCTCTCAGATCAGCGGCGGTTCCAGAACCAGCGTTGGCGGATATTGCGAACCGGAACCGGAAGATGAAAAGTCCGAACAATTTGACGTTATCGACAATCGTACACTGGATGAGGTGGTACGCTGGCTTATGGAAATGGATTATCTGCCAAGCTTCTGTACCGCATGTTATCGCGAAGGTCGTACCGGAGACCGCTTCATGTCATTGTGTAAGAGCGGTCAGATTCAAAACTGCTGCCACCCAAATGCACTGATGACTTTGCAGGAATATTTAATGGATTACGCATCTCCTGAGACAAAGCGTATCGGAGATCTGTTGATTGACAAAGAAGTTTTGAATGTGCCAAACGAAAAAGCCCGTGCAGTTGTATTGGAGAATCTGAAGTTGATCCGGGAAAATAATCGACGTGATTTCCGGTTTTAGTTTATCTTATACACATTTTCACACAGGAGGAATACTATGACTTTAAATAACACCCCTTCTTCCGAGCGGGTCCACATCGGTATTTTCGGTAGACGCAATGCCGGAAAATCCAGCCTGATCAATGCTCTGACAGGACAGTCTCTTGCCATTGTCTCTGATGTCAAGGGCACAACAACTGATCCTGTCTTAAAGGCGATGGAGCTTCTCCCGCTGGGCCCTGTAGTGATGATCGACACGCCCGGTCTTGATGACACCGGTACGCTTGGAGCTATGCGCGTGCAAAAGGCTTATCAAATCCTCAACAAGACTGATATTGCTCTTCTTGTCATTGATGCCTCCGACGGCGTAACCGATGAAGATTCCGCTATTTTGTCGCGAATTCAGGAGAAGAAGATTCCTTATCTTGTCGTTTGGAATAAAATAGATCTGCTGGAGAACAATAAGCTTTCCACAAGACAATTGGAGAACTTCCTCCATGAGTACCATGTCCCTGAAGATCACATGATTCCGGTAAGTGCACATACAGGGCACAACATTTACGCATTAAAAGAGCGAATCGCTGCCTTTGCAGCCACAGAAGACGATAAAAACCACATAGTCAGCGATTTGATCCGCCCCAATGATTTTATTGTTCTTGTGGTTCCCATTGACAAAGCAGCTCCAAAGGGAAGGCTGATCCTTCCACAGCAGCAGACTATTCGGGACATTCTGGACACTGGCGCAACCGCTATTGTCACCAGAGATTCTGAATTTGCTGATACTTTTAAGAAACTTAGCGAACCTCCGGCTCTCGTGATCACTGACAGTCAGGTATTTGGCAAGATCAGTAAGCTGACTCCGCCGGAAATTCCACTGACGTCTTTCTCGATTCTCTTTGCAAGATACAAAGGAAATCTTGACACGGTTGTAGCGGGTGCCCGCGCATTGGATGCTTTGCAGGACGGTGACACCATTCTTCTGTGCGAAGGTTGTACTCATCATCGGCAATGTGAAGATATCGGTACTGTGAAGCTTCCGAAATGGATACGGGAGTATACCGGAAAAACATTAAACTTTGCATTTACAAGCGGTATGGAATTTCCACTGGAACTTGAGCAATATAAAATGATCATCCACTGTGGCGGATGTACGTTAAATGAGCGGGAAATGAGGTACCGTCTGAAATGTGCCGAAGACGCAAAGATTCCGATTACCAATTACGGAACTGCGATTGCGTATATGAAAGGAATTCTTGAACGAAGTATAGAAATCTTTCAATAAAATAAACCAAACAAAGAAAGCCGGACACTTTTGCTGTCCGGCTTCTTCTTAATCCGCGTTACTTGCCGCAATCTTCACCCGGCTCCACAGATCTCCCATGATTTTCTTCGTATCTTCGTTATAGACGAACACTTCGTCATTCGGATGATCAACCCTTGGAATATACGCTTCGATTCCTTCGTAATCTCCGCCTTCTCCGTAGATGTCATCCATAACCTCTTGATTTGCGGATGTATATCCTACATAACTGGAGTTATCATATGCGCCTTCATAGTCACTTGCATAATTGATAAATGCGTGAGCAAGCTCCGGATTCTTTGCATTCTTCGGAATTACCATGGCATCTGACCAGAGATTGGTTCCCGTCTCCGGCATATAGTAACCCATGTTCTCATTTTCTTCCATCACATAAGTTGCATCACCGGAATACATAATTCCAAGCGCTTTTCTTCCCTGCGCCATATTGTCAATAATCTCATCCGTCACGATTTCCGCATCCATCGTCTCCACACACTGAACCAGCCAGTTATAAGCATCTTGAATCTCTTTTTCATTGGTTGTATTCATGGAATAGCCAAGGGCTTTCAGCGCCATCATAAAGGAATCTCGCTCAGAATCATAAAGATACACCTCTCCTTTATATTTCTCATCTAAGAAAATGCCAAAACCTTCCGCGTCTAAATCTCTGACTTCCACTTTTGTTTTATCATATACAATGCCCACTGTTCCCCAGAAATATGGCACAGAATACTCATTTTTCGGATCATAAGGCAAGCCTTTTACTGCGTCTGCCAGCTTATCCATACAGGTAAGTTTTGACTTATCAAGCTTCTGAAGAAGATTTTCCTCAATCAATCGCTCGATCATATAATCACTTGGCACTAGAACATCATATGGTTCTTGGTTTGCAACCTTAATATACATCTGCTCATTGGAATCAAAACTCTCCTGAACAACAGTTGCTCCGGTCTCTTCCTCAAAATCTCTGATAATATTTTCACCTGTATACTCGCCCCAGTTATAGAGATACAGTGTCTGTCCTTCAAACGGTCTTTCTTTCTCTTCACCGCCGAATTTTACAACGCCAATCACCACTACAAGCGCTGCTGCCACAAGCGCCACCGGAAGAATTCTTCGTTTCTTGATTTCTTCCTTCCTTCTTCGTTTCGCCGATAATACAGGCGCCAGATTAATAATTACAAGCGCTGCTGTAATGATCAAAACCATACAAGTGGAAATAGCGTTAATGCTTGGATTTACACGCTTACTCATTGTATACACGATAATACTTAAGTTCTTTACGCCGCCTCCGGTGACGAAATAAGAAATGATAAAATCGTCAATGGACATGGTAAATGCAATCAGACCTCCGGAGATAATTCCCGGTGTGATCTGCGGCACGATTACTTTGCGAAGCGCCTGCCAGGGAGTTGCTCCCAAGTCCATTGCGGCATCCGCAAGATTGGGGTCTAACTGCTTGATCTTCGGCATCACGGACAGCATCACATACGGAATACAAAATGCAATATGCGCCAGCAGCATAGTCATATAGCCTTTTTCTACCTTAAAGGTAATAAAAAGAAGCATAAAGCCGATTGCTGTTACAATCTCCGGATTCATCATCGGAAGATTATTCACCTGCTCCATCAGCCCTCGGATCACTTTCTTCGACTTGCTAAGTCCGATTGCCGCAATCGTTCCGGCTACTGTTGAGATAAACGTAGCAAGGAGCGCCACACTAAACGTAGTATACAACGCCTCCATCATATCCTGTGATTCCAGCATATGCTGATACCAGCGCAAAGAAAATCCGGTAAAGCTGGTCAGTGATTTTCCATCGTTAAACGAAAAGATGATCATATATGCAATAGGAAGATAGAAGAAAATGATCATCAGAATCATAAGTATTTTCCCAAACGGTCTTTTCCCTTTGTTCTGCATGACTATTCCTCCTTTCCGCCTTGATTACGAAGTTCCACTTTTCGAACTGCCATCATAAGAAGCATCATGATCACAGCCATAATCATAGAAATGGCGCTTCCGAAGTTCCATTCTCCTACCGTAATAAACTGATTTTCAATCATATTTCCGATCAGGAAATACTGTCCGCCTCCCAGAAGTTTCGGGATAAAGAACGAACTGACTGCCGGAAGAAATACGAGCGTAATTCCATTGATCACGCCGGGAAGTGACAACGGCAATGTCACTCTCCGAAAAGTCTGTGCCGGACTTGCCCCCAGATCTGCGCTGGCTTCCAAGAGCGAATTGTCCATCTTTGATAAAGAGGTCTGTATCTGCAAGATCATAAATGGCAGGAAGTTGTAAACCATGCCGAGAAGAACTGCACCTTCCGTATATAGAAGATCCACATTCCCAAGCCCTAAAAAATGCAAGATTTTCTGAATCAGGCCGCCTTCACTGAGCATTCCGATCCACGCATAAGTTCTCACAAGCATATTGATCCACATTGGAAGTGTAATACATAAAATCAGTGCATTCTGCACTTTTTCTCTGCTTCTTGCGATAAAATACGCAACCGGATACCCAAGAAGCAGACAGATAACAGTCGTCTTTACTGCAATCATAAGGGAACGCCAGAGAATCAACAAAAAGTCACGGTCGGTAAAAAACTTAATATAATGCTCCAGCGTAAAGGAGAACGATATAATACTGTTTCCCTGTTCCATCACAGAATAGAGCGCGATCAGCGCCATCGGGAGCACAAGCATCATGACCGCCCACACGATATATGGCAGCGCAAGCTGCGAAAATTTCTTCATTAGTAAGTCACCTTAGACATCACATGAATATCTTCCGGGAAGAATGTCAGACCGACCTCCTGACCTTCCTCCGTATAATCAGTTGTATGAATCTTGAATTCCAGTCCTGTCGTAGAGAATGTAATCGGATATACGCCTTCCGTAATCTCATCAGAATCAAAATCATAATCTACACTGATATCTACACTCTGGTCTTCATTGCTTAATTTCCATCCCTGCGCATTTGCCCATGTTTTAAGATCTGTATCAAGCGCTTGAGATTCTTGAATCTCCACCACTGTTTTAATAAAGTTAAATGCCATAACCGCCTCATTTGCTTTTTCATTTTTCACAAATGGCTGATCCACAACAAAGATTGTACATTCAATACTTGTTCCGTTTGCTGTGGTAAATGTAACCGGATACTGGCCTTCTTCTTCAACTAGCTCATACTCCACCTTAGCAATAGACACATACTCGTCACTTTCTACTTCCCATGCCTGTGCGTTGGCAAGCGCAATGATCTCTTTGTCATCCATGTCTGCCACATCATCAATATCTATGTAGAAATTATTGGCGCTGATTTTCTCTGTTCCGTCCTCGCTGGTTACGTCATGGTTACGGATCACGCGCATATTTACCGTTACCGAAGTACCCGGCACAGTCTCTACCATAATTTCATAGTGAACACCTTTGAAGAGAACACTTAATACTTCTCCGGTCATTTTTCCGTCCTCCACCGGCACAATATCAATATCCTCCGGTCGGATGACCACATCTACTTTTTCATTTTCCTTAAACCCATAGTCCACACAGTCAAATACAATATCGTCAAACTGTACTTTATAGTCTTCCAGCATGATTCCCGATAAAATATTGCTTTCTCCGATAAAGTTCGCCACAAACCGGTTCGCCGGCTCATTATAAATATCCTGCGGCGTTCCAACCTGCTGGATCTCACCGTTTTTCATAACTACGATCTTATCAGACATAGTAAGTGCTTCTTCCTGATCGTGAGTAACAAAAATAAAGGTAATTCCTACTTCCTGCTGAATCCGCTTCAACTCATACTGCATTTCCTTGCGAAGCTTCAAATCAAGCGCTGCCAAAGGCTCATCGAGAAGCAGAACTTTCGGCTCATTTACAAGGGCTCTTGCAATGGCAACACGCTGCTGCTGACCACCGGAAAGTAATGTTGTATTTTTGTCTTCATAACCTTCCAGACCAATAAGCCTTAACATCTTCATCACTTTCTGGTCAATAACGTCCTTACTTACTTTCTTAATCTTTAATCCAAATGCAATATTTTCGTATACGCTTAAATGCGGGAATAGCGCATATTTCTGAAACACCGTATTTAATTCCCTCTCATAAGGCGGTTTGTTACTGATCTCTTCTCCGTCAAAGATCACTTTTCCTTCGTCTGCATCCAAAAATCCACCCAAAATGCGAAGCAATGTTGTCTTTCCGCATCCACTTGGACCTAAAAGCGTTACAAATTCATTTTCATAAATATCCAGATTGATTCCTTTCAACACAATCTGACTTCCAAATTGTTTTACAATCTCCCGAAACTCGATAATCTTGTTCTCTTCCATCTCACATCTCCTTCCTGTTTTAAGAAAACTCTCTCATAAAATCAACCACTTGCCACATTTCCTATTTCTCTAAAACATAGGCGGTGTTGTCACCCATAACACTTTTGCCTCACTATTTCCATGATTATATAAGTAATGACTCTTATCGCCGCTCATATAAAATGTTTCTTTCGCCTTTACTTTGTACTTCTTATTTCCCTGTACAATTGTAATCGTTCCCTTGAGAACGTAGCCGAACTCTTCTCCCTGATACGATGACATTTCCTGACTCTTGCCATGAGGATGAAGCGTAAGCACGATCGGCTCCATCTGATTCTTCTGCGCGTTCGGAATGACCCACTCAATCTGATAATCTTCCTGCTCATCCACAAAGAAATCCTGCTTCGAAAAAACAATCTGTTTTTCTTCTTCCTCATGGAAAAATTCGGACAAATTACTGCCCAGCGCCTCTACAATATCTGCCAGTGTCGCGATGCTGGGTGTTGTAAGATTTCGCTCTACCTGTGACAAAAATCCTTTCGTCAATTCACTGCGTGACGCCAAGTCTCCGAGAGTCAGCTCATTCTGCAGACGCAGCTCTTTTAACTTCTTTCCTATATCCACTTTATCACGCCTCTCGTTTAGTATTATTAAACTTTTCTTTTAAAATCGTCAAACAGCTTATATTATACAGTATTCTTTCGGAAATGCAAGTATAATTCTTCTACGCAAGTCCTTTCATTACTTCTCTGCGTTTTTCAAAAACTCTATCGCATTAAGATGAATGATTCCATCTCTTGAGAAATCCATCTTATCCATTGAAATCACATATTTAGGATAATTGTCTGCTATTTGTCTGTAACCCCCGAATTCCCTATCAATTACCGCCTGATCATACAGATAGTATGCTACTTGATAATACTCTTTTTTTTCGTCTTTTAAAGCAACAAAATCGATTTCTCTATTTGGAATTTTTCCAATATAGACTTCATATCCTCGATTTAACAATTCATTATAAATCACATTCTCTAACAGTGCTCCCATTTCAAGCTTAAACCCACTATTATGAATTCTTCCGATTCCCAAATCCGTCAAATAATATTTATCCAACGTAGTTAAAATCTTTTCCCCTCTGATATCGTATCTCTTCGCCTGACTGACAATTAAGGATGTCTGAATATGATCTAAATAATTGTATAATGTCTGTGTGCTGACGGAGCGATCCACACTTTTGAAATATTTCAAAATACCCTGAGAGGAAAATGTTTGTGAAGGATTCGCCATTAAATACTCCATAATTCGATTTAATAGATCAATATCTTTTGCTCCCGTTCTTTGTACGATATCCCGAAGAACGATTGAATTATACAAATCCTTTAAAAATGTTCGAAGCTCTTCTTCACTTTTCATGGAAAATCTCTGCGGCATTCCTCCCCAGTTCATATATTCTATAAGATCTTCGTCTTTTGGTTCCTCCACTTCTTTCATCTCGCAATATTCTGAAAATGAAAATGGCGCTACCCGAAAGCTTACATAACGTCCGGAAAGAAGCGTTGCAAGCTCACCGGATAATAATTTTCCATTAGATCCTGTAATAAAAATGCTCACATCCCATGTTGCGCGAAATGAATTAATCACACGTTCAAAATCTGAAACCATCTGAATTTCATCAAAAAACAAATAATATTTATTTTCATTTTTTCGCTTCTCACAAATATATTGATACAACGCTTTTGCATTTGTAATAGAATCATATTGAAAATCTTCAAAATTAATATATATAATCTGATTCTCTTTTACTCCTCTTTGTCTCAATTCTTCCATGATCTGTTGCAAAAGGACTGACTTCCCGGAACGACGTAATCCAATCAATACTTTTATTAATTCGCTTTCATAAAACGGACGTATTTTTTTTAACATGTATTCTCTTTTTATCATGCAATATCCCTCCCGCTCTATTTTATGCCTTAAATTTTATTTTTATACATTTATAATAGAACAAACGCACAAAAAAGTAAAGTTATTTTGATTAATCAAAATAACTTTACTTTTTGATCTATCTTTTTGATCTGCTATACAATTCCTTTCATTACTTCCCCGATAGGCGCCGCAATTGTAAGCTCCGCGCGCACTTCTTTTGCCGTCGCGCTCTTATTAATGACTACCAAATGTTTTCCACGGAAATAATCAATGAAGCCTGCTGCCGGATACACCACAAGAGAAGTTCCGCCGATGATCAGTGTATCCGCTTCGCGAATCGCCCGAATACTATGATCGATCACCCCGGGATCAAGTCCTTCTTCATAGAGAACCACATCCGGTTTGATCAAACCGCCGCACTCGCACCGCGGTACACCATCTGCGTGTTTCACATAGGACGCATCATAGAACTTGCCGCATTTCTGGCAGTAGTTGCGGTGAATGCTTCCGTGAAGCTCCCACACCGTCTTACTTCCTGCCGCCTGATGGAGTCCGTCAATATTCTGTGTGATCACAGCTTTCAATTTTCCTTCTGCCTCCAACTGGGCAAGCTTCAAATGTGCTGCATTTGGCTTCGCTTCAAGAAACATCATTTTGTCTTTGTAGAACTCATAAAACGCCTCTGTGTTTCTCACAAAAAAGCTGTGGCTTACAATCTGCTCCGGCGAGTACCGGTACTGTTGATGATAGATTCCATCCGCACTTCGAAAATCAGGAATACCGCTCTCCGTCGACACTCCCGCACCTCCAAAGAATACAATATTCTCACTGTCATCAATGATTTCCTGTAACTTTGCAATTTCTGCTTCGTACATAAAGCATCACCTCCTGTTTTCTTCTTTGATCCACTCGATCACACAAGAAAGCTCCGGTAACTCTGCTGTGATTCCTTCTTTCACTTCTTCAGGCACCTTCATGATATCCGGAATATAGATGACATAACCGCCGGCAGCTTTTCCCGCCAGCACTCCCGATATACTATCTTCGATAACGACACAATCTTTCGGCTCCTGCCCAAGCTTCTTCGCCGCCTCAAGGAAAATATCCGGTTCGGGTTTGCTCGCCTTCAACATATCTCCATACATAAATGCAGTGAGATCTTCATACACCCCTGCCATCTTTAAAACCATTTCCGCGCTTGCCCTGCCGGTAGAAGTTGCAACTGCCGCCGGAATCTTTTGTTCTTTCAGAAATTCTAACAGCTCTTTTAGACCGTTCTTTACCGGCACGCCATTTTCTTTGATCATTTCATGGTAAATGTTATTCTTAAACAGACAGATCCGGTCATAATCAAAATCTTCTCCAAATTCTGCTTTCAAAAGTTTCCCGATTGCTTCCGGGCTTTTCCCACGGCACGCTTCCATAAGCTCCGGAGAAATAACAACCCCCATTTTCTTAGCTGCCTTGTCCCACGCAACCGTTAATAAGCGTTCCGTATCAAACATCGTACCGTCCATATCAAATATTACGCCTTTTACCATGCTCCTATACCTTTCCTTCCCAGATGTCTTTCCAACACTTCCACAAATTTACAAAGTCCCTCTTTATCTTCTGCTTCGAATCTGGCAGGAAACGGACTGTCAATATCTAACACGCCTACCACTTCTCCATTTTTATGGATGGGAAGCACGATCTCAGAATTAGACGCACTGTCACAGGCAATATGTCCCGCAAATTCATGGACATCTTCCACCACAAGAACTTCATCCTTTTCCACTGCTGTCCCGCAAACTCCACGCCCGATCCCAATCTCTGTACAAGCAACTTTTCCTTGGAACGGACCAAGAATCAGTTTTCCTTCTTCCATGAGATAAAAACCTGCCCAGTTAATATCCCTAAGAGTTTCCCACAAAAGTGCGGAGGCATTTGCAAGCCCGGAGATCCCATATGGTGTTGCTTTCAAAAGCCCTTCTAATTGTTGATTCATCAATTCATACATTGCCTGTTTATCCATTCCTTCCCCCATATTTTACTTATTTCCCAAAATTTTTTTCAACCAGACGACAATACTCTTCGTAAGCGTCCACTCCTTGAAATGCCTCTGAAAGCGCTTCCATGATCCCTTTATAATACCAGCCAATGATTTCTTTATCTTTCATTCGGAAACGATTCCACAATTCTTCGCCACACACCGGATAATCCCGATTGATATCCCTCATATTCGAAAGTTTATCTGCAAGCCCTACCATCTGAACTTCTCTTGGCGCTGTTCGTATATGTTCAATGGTAGCTCTTTTCCTCTCCATCCATGTACGAGATTTGTCTTCACTTTCCTGCGCCACAATCGATGCCACACGCTCAGAAAATTCCTGTGCGAGGATTTCTCTCGTAACGCCCTCACAATCTTCGATCGTATCATGAAGTACCGCTGCACTGATAATTTCCTCGTCATTGGTCATCGTAGACACAATATCGCCTACTTCTACCGGATGGACAATGTAGGGCCGCTTCGTCCCCTTTCTCAACTGTCCTTCATGTGCTTTGGTTGCAAATTCAATGGCTTTGTTGATCATCTCATTTCCCTCCTAATTGTCTTCGATCTCTTCCACGAGTCTTGCCTTTTCTCTTTTGTGGAAAAGAGAGAAGATACACGGAACTACTACCAAGGTTAATATGGTTCCATAGATCAGACCACCGATCGTCACTACCGCCATCGGCTGTACCATGTCGGCTCCCATTCCTACTCCCATTGCCAGCGTAAATAATCCGAGAATCGTCGTAATCGCTGTCATAACGATTGGGCGGAGCCTCGTCTTACCCGCAGTAATTAATGCTTCTTTCTTAGACATACCGCCTGCTATCAGTTGATTCGTATAATCAATAAATACAATTCCATTATTTACAATAATACCAGACAACATTACAAAACCAATCATAGCAATAACGCTGACAGACATGCCAGCCAGCCACAATGCCAGAAGTCCTCCGGTAAATGCCAGCGGTACTGTAAACATAATGATAAACGGTGAACGAAGTGATTGAAATTGTGCTACCATGATCAAATACATAAACACAAGTGCAAGACCTAACATTTTAAATAGTTCCGTCATAGCTTCATTGATGGTTTCATCTTCACCTGCCATCTTAATCTCATATCCTTCCGGTGTCTTATATTTCTCCAGCTTTTCTTTCAACTGATTGCTCACAAGCCCTATATTATAACCCTCTTTGATTTCTGCAGTAACTGACATATAACGATTCTGAGCAAAATGATTAATGGACTGAAGCGTTGTCGTATCTTCAAAAGAAGCTATTTCTGACAGCTTCACGTCTTTGGATGTCCCATCCTGCTGTTTTGCAGAAATCACCATATCCTTTACATCTTGTCTCGTCAATTTTTCCCTGTCATCATCTATTACATACACATCGTAATCATAAGTATCTGTTCCAAGAGTCATTGCCTGTTTTGGCTCTGCCAACTCCCCGTACAGTTCTTGATAGACCTGCGCCACTGTAAGCCCATATTTTGCTGCCTTTTCTTTATCTACGGAAATTCTTAATTCCTCTCCGTTATCCTCTGTTCCATCAAATACATTCTGAGTTCCTTTTGTATCTGCTACGATCTTCTTTACATCGGAAGAAATTTCTTGAAGCTTATCCAAATCTTTCCCTTGAATCTGTACATTGACACCCGCACTTCCAAGAGCGCTCATATCCATATTGGACATATGGATGGTCAATTCTCCGTCTACATCCTTCGTCCGCTTCTCAATCTCCTTTTGTAATTCTTTATTTGAAAGCTTCGGATTCTCATTGGTGATGGCATAGAATGATACTTGATTGGTAACAGTCTGTGTCCCCATCAGGTCAGAAGTCGATACTAAAGCTCCCACATCTTCTACATCACTGATCTTGCCAACCTCATCCATCACTTTATCTGCTTCTTTCGCAGTATCTTCTAAGCTTGTACCTTTCTCCGTTTCAAGAGTCATGCTGATCTGGGTACTCTCCATTGTCGGCATAAATTCTGTTCCTCTGGACAATGCCAAAGCAATGCTTCCAACAAATAAAACAAACGCTCCTACAATGACATACCCTTTATGATCTAACGCTTTTTCCAAAATATTTCCGTATATGTTTCGTATTTTCCCGAAAAACTTTGTTTCTTTTTCCTCCGCTTTCCGCAATACCCCAGCTGACATCATAGGAACGATCGTAAGCGCCACCAAAAAGCTTGCCATAAGAGAATACGCAATCGTAAGTCCCATATCCACAAACAACTGTCTTGTGATTCCCTTGGTAAATACAATCGGAAGGAACACACATACGGTTGTCAAAGTCGATGCAAGGATTGCACCGCTTACTTGGCGGGCTCCCTCTATGGCTGCTGTCTTTGCCGACGCTCCTTCTTCATTTCTCATGCGGTAAATATTTTCAATCACTACAATGGAGTTATCTACCAGCATTCCTACGCCAAGCGCAAGCCCCGACAGTGAAATAATATTTAATGTAACGCCCGAAAAATACATTGCCACAATGGCAGCCATGATACTGATCGGAATCGAACATGCGATTACAAAAGTAGGGCGTATGCTTTTCAAAAAAACAAGCAGAATCAAGATGGCAAGGATTGCGCCGTAAATTAAATTATCCAGCACGGAATCGACGATCATATCGATATAAATTCCTTGATCCATCAGGTTGACTACTTTAATATTTTTATGCTCTTTTTTTAACTCTTCTAATTTATTCTGCACGCGGTGAGATACATCGCCGGTTGAATATCCGGTCTGCTTCTGAATACTTAACATCACACCCGGTTTTCCATTAATCTTCGCATAGGTTTCATCTGCGTTATTGACTACCTTAACCTCAGCCACGTCAGAGAGTTTGATCGGATCTATGCCTTCCATATCGAGAAGAACCAGATCTTTCATCTCATCTACACTCTGAAATTTATCACCTACACGAACCAGATACTCCAAACCATCTTCATTGACATATCCTGCCGGCATACGGAAGTGCTGTGCCCCAAGCATCGCCTCGATAGTTTCTGCGGATAAAATGCTGTCTGTATCAAGGGACGCTTCTGCTTCTTTGGATGCCGCCTCCATCTGCGCTTCCTGTAAGGCAAAGGCAGTCTGCCCTGCTGCAAGCTGTGCCGCCCCTTCTCCCAGTCCAACCGCAGTCTCTAACTGGGCAGATGCAAGCTGGCCTCTTGCTTCTGCCAGAGTCATTGCACCATTGTTCACCTGTGTCTGCATATCTTCCAGTTGTTTTTTTCCTGCCGCCATCTGCTCCTTGGCATCTTCAAGGTCTTCTTCCTGCTCCACCAGTTTCGCAAGGGCCGCGGTAAGTTCTTCTTTCGTCGCCTCATAAGTTGCAACAATCGGCTTTAATTTCGCAGTCAAACTTTCTAACTGCGCTTTTTCTGCCTTTTCTTCCTCTGTAAGGTTTTCGCCCTTTTTGTTTAATTCTTCCAGACGGGCAACTGCCTTATCATAACTTTCTTTCGTATCTTCCAGACTCTCCAACTGAGCCTCAGCAGCTTCTCTTCCAGCCTTCACCACAGCATAACTCTGATTCAACTGCGTCTCAGATACATTTAACTGAGCCATTTTCTCCGTGATCTCAAGCTGCGCCTGTTTCAATTCTTCACTTTTTATAGAAATCTGAGATTCTGCCTGTCCGATACCTGATGACGCTTGATTCTTTCCGGAAGCCAGAGCGTTTTTCCCGTTTTGCACCTGATCCTTCGCTTCATCAAGCGCACGCTTCGCCTCGTCAAGCTGCGCCTTCATTTCTTCTTTGATATCGTCGCTTAAGCCATCAATTTTCTCTTGATTCAATGTAACTTCTACAGTTTCCGTAATATTTCCTGTCGCCATGACCGAAGCCACGCCTTCTACACTCTCTACTTCCGGAATGACTTCATCCTCAATGATCCTGCTTGACTCCACCGCATCTTTCCCTTTTGCGCTAACTGCTGTAACCAAAACAGGAAGCATGTCCGGATTCAATTTCATGATCATGGGACTCGCGATTTCTTCCGGCCAGAAGCCACTGATCTGATCCAAATTCTCCCTCATTTCAATGGTCACGGAATCCATGTTAGCTGTCTGCTCAAATTCCAGCATTACAGTGGATGCATTTTCACTGGATACGGATTGAATATTTTTGATATTGCTCACGGTAGCCATTGTCTGCTCTACCGGTTTTGTTACTATTTCTTCGACTTCTTCCGGACTCGCTCCGGGATATGTAGTCATGACAATTGCATAGGGAAGATTCATACTGGGGAGAAGATCTACGGTCATATCCCGAAAGGATACGATTCCCAGAATAATGATAAGTACAATGCCCACAACAACTGTGTAGGGCTTCTTTACACTGAATTTAGATAACATCTGAACGCCTCTCTCAACTTTGCTGTTATTTTAGATTAAAAATTTATACGTAAATAATAGCACCTGAATCTTTAAATGGCAACGTTTTCGAGCTATAATAGTAGAAGCAAATTCCTGGGTAGTGTCAAGTGAACTATGAAAAACTGAGTTAAAAGAAAAAGGCTCAGATGAA
>UQRE01000013.1 GCA_900543415.1 uncultured Dorea sp.
TGACAGGTATTAAAAAGTATTGAATTTATTGAAAAAACACTTGATTATATGGAGAAGAGAGGTAAGTAGAAATGAATACTTATAAATTATTGACACCAGGACCATTGACGACAACGGAATCTGTAAAGAAAGAGATGCTTTTTGACCATTGTACATGGGATGATGACTATAAAAAGATTACACAGAAAATCCGGGAAGAGCTGTTAGATCTTGCACATGCTGACCGAAACCTTTATACGGTAGTATTGATGCAGGGAAGCGGAACTTTCGGAGTGGAATCTGTATTATCCAGTGTGATTGGCGACAATGATAAATTGCTGATAGCTGCCAACGGAGCATATGGTGAGAGAATGGAAGATATTGCGAAGCATCAGAGAATTCCGTATATGATTTATAATGAGCACTATAATAAAGTGCCATCTGCGGAAAAGGTAAAAGAACTGCTGGAAAAAGATCCGTCCATTACACATGTGGCAATGGTACATAGTGAGACGACCTCAGGAATATTAAATGATATTGAGTCTGTGGCAAAAGAAGTAAAGGGAAAAGGGAAGACATTTATTGTAGACGCCATGTCCAGCTTTGGAGGTGTGGATATCGAGGTGCAAAAACTTGGAATTGATTTCCTTGTAAGTAGCGCAAATAAATGTATTCAAGGAGTTCCGGGATTTTCCTTTGTTATTTGCAGAAAAGATCAATTGGAAGCAAGCGAGGGGAAAGCAAGAAGTCTTTCTTTGGATTTATATGACCAGTGGAAGACTATGAGTGTGGATGGAAAGTGGAGATTTACATCCCCTACGCATGTGGTACTGGCATTTGCAAAAGCTTTAGAAGAGCTGAAGGAAGAGGGCGGCATTCCGGCGAGAGCAAAGAGATATGAAGAGAATAACCGCCTTCTGATCGAGAAAATGAAAGAATTTGGCATTCAGCCATACATAGATGCAGAACACCAGGGAACGATCATCACTACATTTTTCTATCCTGACAGTCATGATTTCTCTTTTGCAGAGATGTATGAGTTTATCAAAGAGCGGGGATATGCGATTTATCCGGGAAAAGTAACAGAGGCAGATACATTCCGAATCGGCAATATTGGTGAAATTTACAGAGAAGATATTTTGAGATTAGTTGAGATATTTCGTGAGTTTTTCAAGCTTCACGGTATGGAGGTGTAACAGATGAAAAAGATAGAAGCAGTGATTTTTGACTGGGCAGGAACAACTGTGGATTATGGATGTTTTGCACCCGTGCAGGCATTTGTTGAGGCGTTCAAAGCCTATGGAATTGAGCCGACGATGGAAGAAGTGAGAAAACCGATGGGGATGCTCAAGATCGATCATATCCGCACAATGATGAGTATGGAGAGAATTGACAAACTATGGAAAGAGAATCATCATAGGAACTGGACAGAGGAAGATGTACATGATATTTATCAGATTATGGAGAGAAAGACACTGGAGATCCTGCCTCGTTTTGCAGATGTGAAGCCTCATGTGGTTCATACTATTAAGGAACTTCGGGAGCGTGGAATAAAAATCGGTTCGACAACAGGATATACAGACGAAATGATGAATATTGTTGTACCGGCTGCAAAGCAGAATGGATATGAGCCGGATCTGTGGGTGAGCCCGAATTCCGTAGGTAATATTGGACGTCCGTATCCGTATATGATTTTCAAAAATATAGAAATGCTGGGAGTGTCCTCCGTAAAGAAGGTAATCAAAGTCGGAGATACGGTAGCCGATATTAAAGAAGGAAAGAATGCAGGCGTGCTCTCTGTGGGAGTGATCGAAGGAAGCTCAGTAATGGGACTTACAAAAGAAGAATACGATGACCTGGCACCGGCGGAGAGAATGGCAGAATGTAAACGTGTGGCAGAAGTGTACAAAGAAGCAGGCGCAGATTATGTGATCAAAGACATCAGCGGATTGCTGGAATTGTAAAACAAGAAGAAATAACTAATAGTTAAATATTTTAATTATAACTTAAAAACAGTTCAATTGTGGGAATCAGCAGGAGATGGTATATTAAAATTACAAAATGCATTTTGAATTTTAAAAGAAAGGATTTTGTAATGATGAGAATAAATGAAATTATAAAGGAGAAACGTCTGGAAAAAGGATATACGCAGGAACAGATGGCAGAGCTTTTAGGAATTACTGCTCCTGCGGTAAATAAATGGGAGAAGGGCGCTTCTTATCCGGATATCACGCTTCTTTCTCCGCTTGCGAGACTTCTCGGAGTAGATTTAAATACATTGCTGTCTTTTCATGAGGATTTATCGGAGAAGGAAGTTCAATTATTTGTAAGCCGCTTGTCTAAGGTTGCGGAAGAAGACGGCTTTGAAGCAGCATATCGGGAGGCATATGAAAAAGTGAAGGAATATCCAAGGTCTTATAATTTGATGCTGAATGTGGGAGCAACTCTGGAAGGATTATTACTTCTTGGAAAGGCGGAAAGTAAAGAAGAAAAGGTGACGAAATGGATAGAGGAATTATATCTTGGGGCATCAAAAAGTGACGATTCTTCCATTTCTGATCAAGCAAGATCGATGCTGATTTCCAAATACCGGGGACGTAAGGAATATGACAAAGCACAACAGCTTCTTGACAGCCTGCCGGACAAAAATTTTGTAGATAAAGAGCAGATACAGGCAAATCTTTTGTTTGATCAAGGCAAATATGAAGAGGCTGGAAAATTGACAGAAGGGCATTTGATCTCCGGAGTTTCTGATATTTACGCATCTCTTATTATGTTGATGGAACTTGCACTGAAAGAGGGACGAATAGAAGATGCTGAGTATATTGTGAAACGATACGAGGAAACGTCCAAAGGATTTGACATGTGGGAATATGGCTGGTATGTAGCCAGATTCGAATTGTATACCGAACTTGAAAGATGGGATGAATTCCTTGAGGTGTTGGAGAAAATCTTACTTACTCTAAAAGAAGGTTGGAAACCAATGAAATCTCCGCTTTACCATTACAAAGAATTTAAGCCGGAGGAAGAGGAACAGGAAGGGAAACGCTTGGGAGATATGATGCGCACTATGATTTTAAATGCAATTTATCAAGATGAACATACAGCCTTCCTAAAGGATGATCCGAGATTTTTAAATATGCTAAAGCGCGTGGATGAACAGAAATTTGAAGAGTAAAAAGGATAAGAAAGATTGTGTCAAGATAGAAGAGCAGAGTAAAATCTGCTCTTTCTTTATGTATAAAAAGCAGTCATATTTTTATCTGTTTCTCATATACATGGAGTTAGAAAGGTGGACAAAGCTATGAAAGAAAAGGAAATACTTCATGTACTGCCTCGTGAAATACGAGGATTAATAGAAGAGGAAGGATTGGATTACCGGTATCTTCAGGAGATTAAGCTTCGAACAGGGAAACCGCTGCTTCTTCTATATCGTGGCGGCGAATTGCTGGCAGGAAAGAAAGAAGGACAACCTCATTTTGTAACGAGAGAAGAAATGAGAGAAATGATGGAGTATATCAGTGATTATTCGTTGTATGCATATGAAGAGGAAATGAAGCAGGGGTTTATCACAATAGAAGGAGGACACCGGATCGGAATGACAGGACAGGCAATCGTAGAAAATGGGAAGGTGAAAAACTTAAAATACATTTCTTCCATTAATGTAAGAATGTCGCATGAGATACTGGGGTGCGCAGACGCTGTTTTACCGTATATCACCTCCAACCAGAATCTGTATCATACGTTGATCGTATCGCCGCCGGGATGTGGGAAGACAACACTTCTCCGGGATTTGATCCGACAGATATCTACAGGAAATGAATATATTTCCGGAAGGTCGGTGGGCGTCGTTGATGAGCGGTCGGAGATTGGCGGCTGTTATCTCGGTGTTGCACAGAATCAGCTTGGAATGAGGACGGATGTTCTGGACGGCTGCCCGAAAGCGGAAGGGATGATTATGCTAATCCGTTCGATGGGGCCGGAAGTGATTGCGGTAGATGAGATAGGAACAGGAGAGGATATTAGCGCGATTGAATATGCAATGCATTGTGGGTGCAAAATGATCGCTACGATTCACGGATGTTCAATGGAAGAACTGCGGAAGAAACCGCTTATCGGACAGATGATCAAAGAGAGGAGATTTGAACGGTACATCGTTTTGTCCGGAACAGGAAAGGCAGGTCAGATCGCGGGGATCTACGATGAACGAGGCGGACAACTATGTTAAAGGTGCTTGGGAGTATCTGTGTGTTGGGGACGTCAGCGCTTCTGGGGATACAAAAAGGAGCGGAGATTCAGAGAGTATATGAGGAGTTGCTGTATCTGCAGAGACTGTTATATCAGATGCAGAGTGAGATTCGCTATCTGCGGGCACCGCTTGGTGATATCGCAGGGAGAATCGGAAGGGAAAGCAGAGATCCATATAAAAAATGGCTGCTGTCGCTGGAAAGAGAAATGAAGCGGAGAGATGGAAAGCCATTTTCGACACTGTGGGAACAGGGAGTCAGAAAACATTTGGGAGATCTTCATTTTCCGGAGAGAGAAATCAGCAGGCTGTGCGCACTTGGAAGTCAAATCGGAAATGCAGATATGGAATTTCAGATGAGGACGTTGTCGCTCTATCAGGAACAGCTGGCGCAGACGTTGGAAGAATTGGGAAGAACGAAGGATGGCAAGGTGAAACTGTGCCGCAGCATAGGGGTGATCGGCGGAATATTTCTTGTGATTTTATTACTGTAAAGGAGGGGCTCATGGATGTAAATCTTATCTTTAAAATTGCCGCGGTGGGAATTCTTGTGTCAGTTTTAAGTCAAGTATTAAAACATAGCGGAAGAGAAGAACAGGCATTCCTTACAAGCCTTGCAGGGCTTCTTCTTGTGCTGTTCTGGATCGTGCCATACATATATGAATTATTTGAGTCGATCAAACGGCTATTTTCACTGTAGAAAGAAGGATGAAGGATGGATGTGATACAAGTGGCAGCTCTGGCTGTTGCCGGTGTTCTGTTGGCAGTGCAGTTTAAGAGCGGAAAAGCAGAGTATGGAATTTATCTGGGAGCAGCGCTTAGTATCCTTATCTTTTTTCAGATATTAGGGAAATTGAATGTGATACTTGAGGTCATAAAGACTATCGGAGAATTCCTACCGCTAAATAAGATATTTGCGGGGACACTTCTGAAGATGCTGGGCATTACCTATGTGGCAGAGTTTTCGGCGAGTATCTGTCAGGATGCGGGCTATCAGACGATTGCCAGACAGATTGAGATTCTGGGGAAGCTTACGATTCTTGTGATGAGCATGCCGATCTTACTTGCTCTGCTGCAGACGATACGGGAGTTTCTCACATGAGAAGTACAAGACACAAAAGAAGACAAAGATTCTCGGTTTGTTTCATCTGTATCTTAATGCTGTGGATGCTGGCAGGGCAGATGCAGGTGTGGGCAAAGGAAGAAAATGAAAGTCGGACAGAATCACTGGATGAGAAAGCGTTGCAGGAAATATTGGGACAACTGGATTTTCAAGAAACGAATGAACAGTTAAAGGAGCTTTTCCCGGAAGAACGTCTGGATTTTAAAGAAACCGTGACGGAGTTAATTTCAGGGGATACAAAAGCGACAGCAAGTCTTTTGAATCGGATGGTAAGAGATCAAGTGTTCTATGCATTCCGAAGCGCAAGAAAGAATTTGATACAGATCATCCTTCTGGCGCTCATTGCGGCAGTGCTCAATCAGTTTTCGAGCGTGTTTCAAAATCGTCAGATTGCAGAAATCAGCTTTTATGCTATGTATTTGCTTTTGTTGGCATTGTGTCTTAATACATTCGGAGCGGTTATGGATTGGGTGAGTGATGGGATAGAAAACCTGACGTCTTTCATGGGAGCTTTCTGCCCGCTTTATTTTCTGGCAGTGTCGATTGCCAGAGGGAGTGTAACAGCATCTGCATTTTATCAGGCAGTATTGTTTTTGATCTATCTTGTTGAAATGATTATTGGGAAAATTGTACTTCCGAGTATCCACATTTATATTATGGTAAAGGTTCTGAATTTTTTGTCGGAAGAGAAATATTTAAACCGTCTGTCAGAACTTCTGGAAATAGCAATCTCGTGGATTTTGAAAACTGTATTAGCGTTGGTTGTGGGACTTAATATTGTACAAGGTCTCATTAGCCCGGCAGTCGATATGGTAAAAAGGAGTACGCTTACAAGAAGTGCAGAGGCAATCCCCGGAATTGGGGACGCAATCGGAGGAGTCACAGAGGTTGTACTAGGTACGGCAGTGTTAGTGAAGAATGGAATCGGAATGACAGGAGCGATTATTTGTGTCTCTCTTTGCCTGATTCCGATTGTAGAGATCGGATGCATTGTGCTGATGTATAAGCTGACGGCGGCACTGTTAGAACCTGTGTCTAACGAAAGAGTGATCGGATGCATAGAAAGCGTCAGCGAAGGAGGCCGCCTTTTGATCAAAGTTGTATTTACGGTGGGACTTCTCTTTTTGGTTACGATCGTAATCGTATCGGCGGTTACCGGAAATGTATAAGGGGGAGAAAATGAAAGAGGCAATCTATAACTGGCTGGAGCAACTGGCGTGTTATCTTATCTTAGTCACTGCGGTACTGCATGCGCTTCCTGATTCCGGATATAAGAAATATATTCGCTTTTTTACAGGCTTGATACTTGTGCTTTTGTTGGCGTCGCCGGTCTTACAGCTTTTTCAGACTGATGTGGACAGATGGATGAACGATCCGGAAGAGAACTATAGAGAATGGACGGAGAAGATGGAAGATATTCAGGAAGAATTCACAGGCACAGGGATAAGGGAAGCCCCGATGCGGGAGGGTATTGCAGAAGTGGAGGAGATTAAAATTGGAAGATAAGAAAAGATGGAGATGGAAGCCTCCGGATTACCGAAAAATCAAGGAGTTGAAGCATCTCAAAAAGGATCAGCTTCTGATTCTGTTGCTGGCAGGTATTTTGTTGCTTGTGATCAGTCTTCCGACAGAGAAGAAGGGAGAAAAGCAAGGGATATCTCAAGAGTCAAGTTCTTCGCAGGGAGAACAGAATCTTTGGGATGAGGAAGCTTATAGAGAAGCGTTGGAGGTTCATCTGGAAGAGCTGTTTTCCCGTATGGAAGGAGCAGGAGAGGTGGAGGTTATGATCACACTTGCTTCTTCCTCTGAGAAAATTGTGGAGAAAGACACGAATGGAGAGAGTGAGACGATAACAGAAGAGGACAGTGCCGGAGGAAATCGGAGAACGACAAATATTGTCAATGATGAGACAACCGTATATGGAGGGAAAACAGATCAGGAACATCCATACGTAAGCAAAGAACTGACACCTCAGGTGGAAGGAGTCGTAGTGCTTGCAGCCGGAGGAGATGATGCAGTGGTGAAGAAAAATATTACTGAGGCTGCACAGGCATTATTTGGCATAGACACGCATAAGATTAGAATAATCAAGATGAGTGAAAAATAAGAAAGAGCAGGAGGGAACACAAGTGAAACATATTTTTAAAAGAAATCAGATCATTATTGCTGCATTGGCGGTTATGATCGCGGCAGCAGGATATTTAAACTATTCCGGAAGGCTGTTCCAGGACAAAGAGAAGACAACGCAGACAAGCGCAGAGCTGGCAAGTCAGGAGCTTTTGGATATCTCAGAAGAAGATGTTGAGACATCATCGGAGGACATTGAAAGTGTGGATGGAGAGGCGAAAGAAGACGGAAGTGTAGAAGGTACGCCCGGAGAGGCAGTGTTGACCGGCGGGGAAGCAAGCGCTGTTGTTGCAGAAGCAAAAGTGACAAGAGAACAGGTGCGTGCCAAGAATAAAGAAACCTTACAGGAGATCATTGATAATGATACGCTCAGTGAAGCGCAGAAAAAAGAAGCGCTCGATCAGATAGTAGCCATGACGGATCTGTCGGAAAAAGAGGTGGCAGCGGAGACATTGCTGGCATCGAAAGGATTCGCAGAAGCAGTGGTAAGTCTGTCGGAAGATTCTGCGGACGTAGTCGTGAATGCTTCGGAATTAAGTGATGCAAACCGCGCACAGATAGAAGATATCATTACAAGAAAGACAGGGGTGGCAGCAGAGAACATTGTGATCACGCCGATCCATACAGAGAAAGTAAAAAGCGAGAAAAAAGAGAAATAAAATGACTGGGCATGCAGGAGTGGGAAGATCTTCTGCATGTTTTTTATGTAATAAAAAATTGCGCTGTTATGTTTCTATGGAATAAACATGGAATAAACATTTAAATAGATATTTTAGATAGAT
Source organism: uncultured Dorea sp. (assembly GCA_900543415.1). Classification (GTDB taxonomy): domain Bacteria; phylum Bacillota; class Clostridia; order Lachnospirales; family Lachnospiraceae; genus Dorea_D. The sequence continues at coordinate 8,258 of UQRE01000013.1, forward strand.
TAGATAGATATTTTGACAAGAAAAAAGATTTGAGCATTGAACTAAGGTATGATATACTAAATAATAGCGTATTTATACGGATATAATATATTTAGGAGAGTTGAAATATATGTCACAATTATCAAAGGAAATCAAACAGGAGATTGGAAAACGCAGAACATTTGCGATTATTTCTCACCCGGATGCGGGAAAAACAACGCTGACAGAGAAATTTCTATTGTACGGAGGCGCCATCAATCAGGCGGGAAGTGTAAAGGGTAAGGCTACAGCAAAGCATGCAGTATCTGACTGGATGGAGATTGAGAAAGAGAGAGGAATCTCTGTAACATCTTCTGTTTTGCAGTTTAATTACGGAGATTTTTGTATTAATATATTGGACACGCCGGGACATCAGGATTTCTCTGAGGATACGTACCGTACTTTGATGGCGGCGGATTCTGCGGTTATGGTGATTGATGCATCAAAGGGTGTAGAAGCACAGACAAGAAAATTATTTAAGGTCTGTACTATGAGACACATTCCGATTTTCACGTTTATCAATAAAATGGATCGAGAGGCTATGGATACTTTCGAACTGTTGGATGATATTGAAAATGAGCTTGGGATTGCGACTTGTCCTGTCAACTGGCCGATCGGTTCCGGTAAAGAGTTCCGCGGGGTGTATGACAGAGAGACAAAGAAGGTGGAATTGTTTTCTGACACACAGAAAGGGACCACACAGGGAGATGTGAAAAAAGTAGATATTAACGATCCGGAGCTTGCATGGCTGATCAGCGATTCGCAGCGCGTGCAGCTGGAAGAAGAGATTGAACTTCAAGACGGAGCGGGCGCGCCTTTTGATCAGGAACTGGTAAGCAAAGGAGAATTGTCTCCGGTATTTTTCGGCTCTGCACTTACAAACTTCGGTGTGGAGACATTTCTTCAACATTTCCTTAAAATGACATCTTCACCACTTCCGAGAACGTCCGATCAAGGTGCGATCGATCCGATGGAGGAGGAAGATTTCTCAGCGTTTGTATTTAAGATTCAGGCGAATATGAATAAGGCGCACCGTGACCGAATCGCGTTTATGAGGATCTGTTCCGGTCAGTTCGAAGCGGGAATGGATGTGTTCCATATTCAGGGAGGTAAGAAAGTAAGACTTTCCCAACCGCAGCAGATGATGGCAAGTGAGCGTCATATGGTTCAGCAGGCGTATGGCGGAGATATTATCGGAGTGTTTGATCCGGGCATCTTCTCCATCGGAGATACCTTGACCACATCACCTTCAAAATTTGCCTATGAAGGTATTCCGACTTTCGCGCCGGAGCATTTTGCACGCGTGCGCCAAGTGGATACGATGAAGAGAAAACAGTTTATGAAAGGTATCAACCAGATCGCACAAGAAGGTGCTATTCAAATTTTCCAAGAATACAATACCGGAATGGAAGAAATTATCGTAGGTGTGGTAGGCGTTCTTCAGTTTGATGTGCTGAAGTACCGTTTAGAAAATGAATACAACGTGGAAATCCGAATGGATAGTCTTCCATATGAGTATATCCGGTGGATTGAAAATGAAGATGTGGACATGGATAAGCTGTCCGGTACTTCTGATATGAAGAAGATCAAAGATCTGAAAGATCGTCCGCTTCTTCTCTTTGTCAATGAATGGAGTATCCGTATGACACAGGAGAGAAACGAAGGGCTGATCTTGTCTGAGTTTGGACGGTAAAATATTTATACTTCGAGACTTTGCAAAAGAATAGAAATTTGTTATAATAAAAAGAAGTGAAAACCAGACAGGAGGTTTAATAGATGAGTAGAGAAGAAAGAAATGCCTATACAATAAAAACCGATGCTACAGTGGGTGAAGTAAAGATTGCAGATGAAGTAGTTGCTGTGATCGCAGGTCTTGCGGCGATGGAGGTAGAAGGAGTTGCTTCTATGGCAGGTAAAGCCACAAGAGAGCTGATCAGCAAGCTTGGAATGAAGTCTTTATCCAAGGGGGTAAAGGTTGATGTGCTGGAGGGAATCGTTACCGTTTCTCTGGCGCTGAATTTAAAGTATGGTTGCAGTATTAAGGACATTACCGGAAAAGTGCAGGAACGAGTAAAAGCAGCGATTGAGAATATGACTGGTCTGGAAGTTGCTGATGTTAATATTCGTGTTGCCGGAGTGGAAGTGCTGGAGGAAGCATAAGTGAAGAGAACAGAACTAAGAGAACATATCTTCAGGATGGTGTTCGGGCTCGAATTCAATAAGACAGATGAGATGCCGGAACAGTTTGAGATGTATTTTGACCAGCTTGGAGAGGTTAGAGAACAGGATTTGGAATATATCCGCACAAAGACAGAGAAGATTGCGGAAAAAACGGAAGAAATTGATGCGGTCATCAATGAGAATGTAAAAGGGTGGAAGACAACCCGAATGAACAAAGTTGATCTAAGTATTTTGCGGGTAGCCGTTTATGAGATGAAGTGGGACGAGGATGTACCGGTGGGTGTAGCGATCGATGAAGCGGTAGAGCTTGCCAAGAAGTACAGTGGAGAGGAAGGTCCGTCTTTCGTAAATGGAGTACTTGCAAAGCTTGCAGATTAACAAGAGGTGAACGATGGCACAGAATGTATATACGGTAAGACAGGTAAATGCTTACATTAAGAATATGTTTACTCAGGATTATATGCTGAACCGTATCTATGTCAAAGGTGAAGTGTCAAATTGTAAATATCACACCTCAGGACATATATATTTTTCGTTAAAGGACGAGTCCGGAACGATTGCCTGCGTAATGTTTGCCGGGCAGCGAGGCGGGCTCGCTTTTCGTATGACGGAAGGACAGCAGGTCATAGTGTTTGGTTCTGTCAGCGTATATGAAAGAAGTGGTTCTTATCAGCTCTATGCAAAAGAGATACGGTTAGATGGAGAAGGTGTTCTCTATGAACGATATCAGCAGCTAAAGAGAGAGCTTGGAGAGATGGGAATGTTTGCACCGGAGTATAAGAAACCGATTCCGGCTTATGTGAAGAACATAGGAATCGTTACGGCACCTACCGGCGCGGCAATTCGCGATATTATAAATATTGCGGGGCGGAGAAATCCGTTTGTACAATTATATCTCTATCCGGCTCTTGTGCAGGGCGAAGGGGCAAAAGAGAGTATTGTGCGCGGAATCCAGCTGTTGGATAAGCAGGGCGTAGATGTGATCATAGTGGGACGAGGCGGAGGATCGATGGAGGACCTGTGGGCGTTCAACGAAGAGATGGTTGCAAGAGCGGTGTTTGACTGTGAGACGCCTGTGATATCTGCAGTAGGACATGAGACAGATACGACAATCATTGATTATGTAGCAGATCTTCGTGCACCGACTCCGTCGGCGGCAGCGGAACTGGCAGTCTATGATTATTATCAGATGGAATATCGGATCAATGAATATCAGCAAAGACTCCTCCGTCAGATAAAAGTCAAAACGCAGATGGCAAGACTGAAGCTTCGTGAATATCAGACAAAGCTTCGCTATCTTCATCCGGAAAATCAGTTGCGAGAGAACAGACAGCGTCTGGTGGACTATGAAGATAAGCTGAGATTTTACATGGAGCAGGCAATAAAGGATGCAAGAGTGCAGTGGAACATCTATGTGGAACGTATGAAGAGCTTGTCGCCGCTTCACAAGCTGAGTCAGGGGTTTTCTTATGTGGAGGGTGATTCGGGGAGAGCAGTGACAAGTATCACGCAAGTGCAAGCGGGAGAGGTTCTTGCGATTCACGTGACTGATGGTGTGATACATGCAAAAGTCGAGGATGTGCGAAAGGAGCAGCATGGATAAGAAAGAAGAAACATTAGAAGAGATGTTTACACAGCTTGAATCTGTGATTAAGACAATGGAACAAGGGGACGTTTCTTTAGAAGAGACGTTTGACCTGTATCATAAAGGCATGAATATGTTAAAATCATGTAATGATAAGATTGATAAAGTAGAGAAGAAAATGCTCATTTTAGATGATAAAGGAGAGGCACATGAGTTCGAAAACTGATTTTTCGGGGATGCAGAAATTAAAGGTAGAAGAAATTGAAAAAATCCTACAACAGTATCTGCCAAAACAGCAGGGATATCAGAAATTAATTATGGAAGCGATGATCTACAGTCTTTTGGCGGGAGGAAAAAGACTGCGCCCTATGTTGATGCAGGAAACATATCGTTTGTTTGACGGGGATTCCAAAGCCATTCATCCATTCATGGCGGCAATCGAGATGATTCATACTTATTCGCTTGTACATGACGATCTTCCGGCTATGGATAATGACGAGTACCGCAGAGGCCGTAAAACGACACATGTCGTGTACGGAGAGGATATGGGGATTCTTGCAGGAGATGCGCTGCTTAATTATGCGTTTGAAATTGCATTTCAATCATTTACAGAAGAGCCGGATGAAGCTTTGACAATAGGGAAAGCGCTTGCTGTTCTCGGAAGAAAAGCCGGAATCTATGGAATGATCGGCGGTCAGGTCATAGATGTAAAAGAGACCGGAAATGCAGTAAGCCGTGAAGTGTTGGATACGATCTATGAACTGAAGACTTCAGCACTTATAGAGGCGTCTATGATGATTGGCGCAATCTTAGGGGGCGCTTCCGAGGAAGAGGTAAAGATCGTAGAACGGATCGCGAAAAATGTAGGAATTGCATTTCAGATTCAGGACGATATTCTGGATATTACAAGCACGACGGAAGTGCTTGGAAAACCGGTACACAGTGATGAAAAAAATGAAAAAACAACGTATGTGACATTGTATGGCGTGGAAATGTCAGCAAAAATTGTGGAAGAAAAATCAAAAGAAGCAATTACGCTTCTTAGAAAGCTTCCGGGAAAAAATACATATCTTGAAGAGTTGTTATTGGCACTCATACATCGAGATAAATAGAGAGGACGTTTGATATGCTGGAACGCATTCAAAAGGCAAATGATATTAAAAATCTAAAAAGAGAAGAACTGCCGCAGCTTGCACAGGAGATCCGCGAATTTCTTGTAGATAAGGTGAGCAGAACCGGAGGACATCTGGCATCTAATTTAGGTGTGGTGGAGCTTACAATGGCAATGCATCTTGTGTTCGATCTTCCGGATGATAAGATTATCTGGGATGTGGGGCACCAGTCTTACACTCATAAGATCCTGACGGGAAGAAAAGAAGGATTCGAGACATTGCGCCAATATGGCGGAATGAGCGGGTTCCCAAAGAGGAAGGAAAGCGACTGTGATGCGTTTGACACCGGACACAGTTCCACTTCCATCTCTGCAGGTGTTGGGCTTGTGAAGGCGAGAGATCTAAGAGGAGAATCGCATAGCGTGATATCTGTGATCGGTGACGGTTCTCTGACCGGAGGAATGGCTTATGAGGCATTGAATAATGCGTCACAGCTAGATACGAACTTTATTATTGTTCTAAATGACAATTATATGTCTATTTCAGAAAATGTAGGCGGAATGTCAAAATATCTGGATAAGATCCGTACCGCAGATTTTTATACCGGTCTCAAAAAGGGAGTAACCAGAACGCTGGAGCAGATTCCGGTTGTCGGTGATTCTCTGATCGAACAGATCCGCAAAACAAAGAGCAGCATTAAACAGCTGGTTGTTCCGGGAATGTTTTTCGAAGATATGGGCATTACCTATTTAGGACCGGTGCCGGGGCATGATGTCAGCATGCTTTGCCGTGCCTTTAAAGAGGCGAGAAAAATTGAGGGTCCGGTATTGATCCATGTGTTGACAACAAAAGGAAAAGGCTATGAGCCGGCTGAAAATGAGCCGAGTAAATTCCACGGGATCAGTCCGTTCCAGATTGAAACCGGAGAAGTAAAGGCAAAGAGCGGTAAGGACAGTTACACGGATATATTTGGCAAAGTCATGTGTGACGAGGCTATGAAGCGCAAAGATATTGTTGCCATTACAGCCGCGATGAAGGATGGAACAGGGCTCTCCAGGTTCCAGAGAATGTTTCCGGAACGCTTTTTCGACGTTGGAATCGCAGAGGAGCATGCGGTGACCTTTGCTGCCGGATTAGCAGCAGGGGGAATTAAGCCGGTGTTTGCAGTATATTCTTCTTTTCTGCAGAGAGGATATGACCAGTTGATCCATGATGTGGGGCTTCAGAATCTTCCGGTTGTCTTTGCAGTAGACAGAGCCGGCCTTGTGGGAAGTGACGGCGAGACGCATCAGGGAATTTTTGACTTGTCTTATTTGAGCAGTATTCCGAATATGACTGTGTTATCTCCAAAACATAAATGGGAACTTGCAGATATGCTTCGATTCGCGATTCAGCATGAGGGTCCGATCGCAATCCGCTATCCAAGAGGAGCGGCGTATGATCAGTATGAAGAATTCCGAAGCCCTGTCGTTTGCGGTAAGAGCGAAATGATCTATGAAGAGAAGGATATTGCTGTCATAAGTATGGGTCACATGTTCAGTGAGGCGGTGAAAGTCCGGGAGTCATTGAAGAGGGAAGGCTACTCCTGTACGCTTGTAAACGGACGTTTTGTAAAGCCGCTGGATGGAGCATGCATTACGAAATTAGCTGAAAATCATAAATTGATCGCCGTGATGGAAGAAAATGTATTGACGGGCGGTTACGGTATGCAGGTGCTTTCCTTTGCCGGAGAACAGAGTCTGGATGTAAAAGTATTGCCACTGGCACTTCCTGACGATTATGTAGAGCACGGAAGTGTTGACCAGCTTAGAAAAGAAACCGGAATTGATGAAGAGACAATGGTGAAGAAAATCATGAAGGCATATAAGGAGTTATAGAAAAGATGAAAGAACGGTTAGATGTTTTACTGGTAAAGAGAAATCTTGCACCGTCCAGAGAGAAGGCAAAAGCAATCATTATGTCCGGAAATGTGTATGTGGATGATCAAAAGGAAGACAAAGCCGGAACTACATTTCCGGAGGAAGTAAAGATTGAAGTGCGTGGGCACAGTCTTCCGTATGTAAGCAGAGGGGGACTGAAGCTGGAAAAGGCATTGAAAAATTTTGATGTCACGGTTCAGGGCAAGACATGTACAGACGTAGGATCTTCAACGGGAGGATTTACAGACTGTATGCTTCAAAACGGGGCGAAGAAAGTATTTGCTATAGATGTAGGCCGTGGGCAGTTGGATTGGAAGCTCAGACAGGATGATCGGGTTGTCTGCATGGAGAAGACGAATATCCGGTATGTTACGCCGGAGGATATCGGAGAAGAAGTGCAGTTTTCTTCCATTGATGTGTCTTTTATTTCGTTGACGAAAGTGCTGAAGCCGATTTTTGATTATCTGTCGGAGGATGGAGAAATCGTTGCTCTTATTAAGCCGCAATTTGAAGCGGGGCGTGAGAAGGTTGGTAAGAAAGGTGTTGTCCGGGAGAAAAGCACACATCTGGAAGTGATCGAAGCGGTGATACAATATGCGCTTTCTATCGGATTTGATGTATTAAATCTGGAATTTTCTCCGATCCGCGGACCGGAAGGCAATATCGAGTATCTGGTACATTTGAAAAAAACTAAGGGAGATGCCTGTATTGCTTCAAAAGTAGATATCCGTGCTACGGCGGATGCGGCTTTTGAGACATTGACAAAGGCATAAAAGATAGAAAAATGAAACATTTTTTGATTGTTACAAATGACGGAAAAGATAGAGAATATAAAGTTACAGATCACGTGAAAAATCTCCTTGAACAGGCGGGTATGACATGTGTGATCTGTGAAAAAGACGAGAATAAGCAGATTATCCGTGAGGCGGTTCCAAAGGAGCTCGACTGTGCAATTGTCATCGGCGGAGACGGAAGCTTTATTGAGGCGGCTCGTGTGCTGGAGGAAAGGGATATTCCGGTCCTCGGTATTAATATGGGCACGCTTGGATATCTGACAGAAGTAGAACTTAATCATATTGATGAGGCAATTGAGAAGGTCGTAAACGGAGAATATTCTCTGGAAGAGCGTATGATGTTGGAAGGAGAATTTCAGAATGGAGACTCCAATGTGGCGCTGAATGATATTGTTGTTTCCAGAAAAGGTGCGCTTCGTGTGATTCATTTCCGATTGTTTGTAAATGGAGAGCTTTTGAATTCCTATAAAGCGGATGGAATCATCCTGTCAACACCGACCGGATCAACAGCCTATAATTTGTCTGCGGGCGGCCCTATTGTGGAACCTACTGCATCATTGATCGTAATTACTCCGATCTGTTCGCATGCGCTTAATACAAGCAGCATTGTGTTGTCCAGCGAGGATGAAATTATGATTGAGATCGGAGAAGGACGGAATGGCTCTGTAGAAGAAGTGTCCGTGGCATTTGACGGTGCGGATATGGTGACTTTATTTACCGGAGACCGGATGAAGATACACAAAGCCTGCGCGTGTACAAAAATCATGAAATTAAGTAAAGTAAGCTTTTTGGAAATTATGCGCAGAAAGATGAAAGGAAATTAGAAAACTATGAAAGTAAACAGACATGCAAAAATCATCGAGTTGATCAACAAATATCAGGTTGAGACGCAGGAAGAACTGGCAGATTATTTGAATGAGGCAGGCTTTAAAGTGACACAGGCAACGGTATCCAGAGATATCAGAGATCTGAAGCTTACAAAGATTCCGGCAGACAATGGTAAGCAGCGGTACGCAGTTCATCAGACAAGTGAGAATGGAATGAGTGAAAAGTATATTCGAATCTTACGGGATGGATATGTGTCAATGGACATGGCTCAGAATATTCTTGTCATCAAGACAGTTGCGGGTATGGCAATGGCTGTATGCGCTGCTCTGGATGCGATGAAATGGAATGAAATTGTAGGGAGCATAGCCGGTGATGACACCATTATGTGTGCGGTGAGAAGTATTGAAGATACGATCACGGTGATGGATAAGATCAGCAAGATTGTATTATAGGAGAAGAGCATGTTACAACGTTTGTATGTAAAGAATCTCGCTCTGATCGACGAGATTGAAGTTGAATTCGAACATGGTTTAAATATATTGACGGGAGAGACGGGAGCAGGAAAATCGATTATTCTCGGTTCTGTGAACCTTGCCCTCGGCGGCAGATACACAAAGGATATCATTCGCAGAGGCGCTGATTACGGTTTCGTAGAACTTACTTTTCTGATTGAAAACCGTCTGATAGAAGAGAAGTTAAGGAAGATGGATATTTTCCCGGAAGAGGGCTGCGTCATTTTGTCCAGAAGGCTGATGGAGGGAAGAAGCATAAGCCGTATTAACGGAGAGACGGTTCCGATGGCACTGTTAAAGGAAGCCGCGGAGGTGTTGATCGATATCCACGGTCAGCATGAACATCAATCGCTTCTGTATAAGAAGAATCATCTTGGCATTGTAGATGCTTTTGCAAAAAGTCAGGTCAGTGAATTAAAAGAAGAAGTATCCGGTCTATATAAAAGTTACCGGAATGCCTGCAAAGAGTTGGAAGAAGCAGACATGGATGAGGCAAGCAGAGCAAAAGAGCTTTCTTTTATGCGCTTTGAGGTATCGGAGATTGAGGATGCGGCGCTTCGTGAAGGCGAAGACGAAGAATTGGAGTCTTCCTATCGTTTTATGGTGAACAGCAAGAAGATTTCAGACGGTGCGGAAGAAACCTATCAGTACACAAGTGAGAGTTCAGAAAGTGTCAGTGAAAATTTAAGCCGGGCAATCCGTGCCCTTTCTGAGATCCGGGAATGTGATGAGAGAGCCTCACAGCTCTATGAACAGTTGGTGGAAGTGGACAGTCTGCTGAATGATTTTAACAGAGAACTGTCAGATTATACGCAGTCTTGTCAGTGTTCTGAGGAAGAATTATATGAAACAGAGACGCGTCTTAACGAGATCAATCGTCTGAAGGTGAAGTATGGAAATAGAATTGAAGATATTTTGGCATACTATGGAGAACTTCAGGAAAAGATTAAAAAATTAGAAGACTATGAAAATTATGTTGCCGGATTAAAGAAGCAATGTGAAGAAGAAAAGAAAAAGCTTGTCCGCTGTGCCAAGGAATTGTCTGCTGCCAGAAAAGAACAGGCGCAGATTTTGGAAAAAGCAATCTGTAAAGGACTGCAGGAATTGAATTTTGTGGATGTTAAATTCGAAATTCATTTTGAGACACTGCAGGAATGTGGTACTTCAGGAATAGATGATGTTGAATTTATGATCTCTATGAATCCGGGACAGCCGGTAAGACCGCTTGTGAACGTAGCTTCGGGAGGTGAACTCTCAAGAATTATGCTTGCGATCAAGACCGTTATGGCAGATCGTGATGAAATCGAGACATTGATCTTTGATGAAATCGATGTAGGAATCAGTGGGCGTACTGCGCAAAAAGTATCAGAGAAGATGGCGGTCATCGGTAAAAATCATCAAGTGATCTGTATTACGCATCTTGCACAGATAGCAGCGATGGCAGATCAGCATTATATGATTGAAAAAGTTGTATCAGATCAGACAACAAAAACGGTTATCCGTGGACTGAATGAAAAAGAATCTGTGGACGAATTATCTAGAATTCTTGGCGGTGCGAAGATCACAGATGCGGTGGCAGATAATGCAAGAGAGATGAAGCAGCTTGCCAAAGAGATTAAGAAAATCTGATTGAAAATAAGAAAACTCCACATAATAAGAAAGATATCTGAAAATGGGTATCTTTCTTTTTTTATTGAATCGGGAGGAGAAGAAACATGAATACAAGAAAATACTGGTATCGAAAGATACTCATTATGATCGTTACTTTTTCAATGGTTGTAGGTGGAAGTTATTATCTGATTGAGGCAGAGCAGGGAAAACTTCAAAGAGAAGTAAGCGCGGCGACAACAGATAAAACAATGGTAATTCCGGGAGGGATGCCGATAGGAATTTATCTTGAGACAAATGGAGTTATGGTACTTGGAACGGATGCGATTGAAGGGATTGACGGAGAAAAACATAATCCGTCTGAGCATCTCGTGAAAGCGGGAGATTATATTACAGAGGTCAATGGCGAATCAATAAATACAAAAAATGAATTGATACAGAAAATTGAAAAACTGTCGAATGACGATGTCATACTTACTCTTCACAGAAATCAGGATTCAATTAAGGTTAAGACAAAAGCCGTTTCCTGTGAAAAAGATAAATATAAATTGGGAATCTGGGTGAGAGACAATACGCAGGGACTGGGTACAGTGACTTACTTAGATGCAAACAGTCGGTTTGGAGCATTGGGGCACGGAATCCATGATGTAGATACGAGCAAATTGCTGGAGATAGAAGGCGGAACTGTGTATACCACCAGCGTCAAAGATATTCAGAAAGGGAAAACGGGGACGCCCGGAGGAATGGAAGGAATCATAGTATATAACAATTACAATATTTTAGGGAAAATCACGAAGAATACCGAAGCGGGGATCTTCGGTACTATTCAGCGTATTGATACCTTATTTTCCGATCAGACACCGGTGGAAGCCGCAGGGAAAGAAGAAATAAAAGAAGGACCTGCTACGATTCTGTGCGCCGCAGAAGGGGAAGTAAAAGAATATAAGATAGAGATTGAAAAAGTTGATATCCATTCTAAAGAAATTAATAAAGGAATTATTTTGAGAGTGACAGATGAAAGACTTCTGGATGTGACAGGCGGGATTGTACAGGGAATGAGCGGGAGCCCGATTCTTCAGGACGGGAAGCTGGTGGGGGCAGTGACTCATGTGTTTGTCAATAATCCGACAAAAGGGTATGGGATCTTTATTGAAAATATGCTGGCGAACTGAGTTTGAAACAGCAAAAAACTTTGTGAAAAAAATGTAGAATAATAAAGAATAGATGGTAATCATTCGACATATTTTTGACTCTCTTTTAGTGGGAAAGACGAAAATATTGCATATTTCAGCTGTTTTGACATAGATATAGACTGGAAGAAGAAATAATACTGCGAAAAAAAGTTCGAAATTCTAAAAAAATAGTCGCAAAGTGTCAATGTTTTACGACATTAATTTCTTGATTTTAAATATCGTGAAACTATATAATGGCAGCTGACGGTTTTTATTGAGTTTTGTTAAAAGAGAGGAGGTATTTCACGAAATGAGTGAAATAAATGTAGCGGTTGCCGATGATAATGAGAGAATTCTGGATTTACTTGGCGAAATGATTGATGAGGACAAAGATTTGAATCTGGTAGGGAAGGCGAATAATGGAGAAGATGCCTATACACTGATCAAAGAAAAACAGCCGGATGTTGTGCTTCTTGACCTGATTATGCCGAAGATGGACGGACTTAGTGTTATGGAGCTTGTAAATGAAAACAAAGAACTGAAGAAACGACCGGATTTTATTGTAATTACTGCAATCGGACAGGAAAGAATTACAGAAGATGCTTTTAAGAGGGGAGCAAGCTACTATATTTTAAAACCATTTAACAATGAAATGATTTTAAATAGAATTAAAAGTGCGGGTGCCGGAAGGCACCACGATTTACATATGACAAGTTGCTTTAATGAACCGGCAGGGATGGAAACAGAGATTGATCTGGAAACGCGGGTGACCGACATGATCCATGAAATAGGAATTCCGGCACATATCAAAGGTTATCATTACTTAAGAGATGCCATCATGATGGCTGTGGAGGATATGGATGTGCTGAATGCGGTTACGAAGGTGCTGTATCCGACGGTGGCAAAGCTTTATCAGACGACAGCGAGCCGCGTGGAAAGAGCGATTCGCCATGCGATTGAAGTGGCATGGAGCAGAGGAAAATTAGATACACTTGATGAATTGTTTGGATACACTGTGAGCAATGGGAAAGGGAAGCCGACAAATTCAGAGTTCATTGCACTGATCTCGGATACGATCAGACTGGAATATAAAACCAGATAGGGCTTTTTTTTCTGAAAAAAATACGGTATAATGGAATATATCGTGAGAGTAGGGAGGAAGGGCAATGAAAAAAATACTTTTTGCAACTTCAGAAGCAGTACCGTTTATTAAAACAGGAGGGTTAGCCGATGTGGCCGGTTCTCTGCCAAAATATTTCGACAAAGAGAAGTATGACGTACGAGTAATGCTTCCAAAATATATGTGCATGAAAGAAGAGTGGAAAGAAAAACTGGAATATGTAACACATTTTTACATGGATTTAAGTTGGAGACAGCAGTACGTAGGAATTTTAAAATTAGAGTATGATGGAATAACATTCTATTTCATAGATAATGAGTTCTATTTCAATGGATTTGCACCATATGGAGATATGTATGCAGATATTGAAAAGTTTGCATTTTTCTCTAAAGCGGTTTTGAGTGCACTTCCGATGATCGATTTCAGACCGGATATCATCCACTGTCATGACTGGCAGGCCGGACTCGTACCGGTGTTCCTTGATAATTTCCGCTATGGAAATGAGTGGTATCGAGGAATCAAGACGGTGATGACAATTCACAATTTGAAATTCCAGGGAACATGGGATACAAAGAGAGTAAGAGATATTACAGGTCTTCCGCAGTATTATTTTGCACCGGATAAGCTGGAGGCATATAAGGATGCGAATTTCTTGAAAGGCGGAATTGTGTATGCGGACAGAATCACAACGGTAAGTAATACTTACGCACAGGAAATTAAGACCGCATTTTACGGTGAGAAACTGGAAGGTCTTATGAATGCAAGATCTAATTGCCTTTCCGGTATTGTAAATGGTATTGATTATGAGGATTATAATCCTGAAACAGATAAATACATAGCTAAAAATTACAGCGTAGATACTTTCAGAAAAGAAAAGATTAAAAATAAGACAGCGCTTCAAGAAGAGCTGGGGCTGGAAAAAGACCACAAAACAATGATGATTGGTATTGTTTCCCGTCTGACAGATCAGAAGGGATTTGATCTTGTAGCCTATGTGATGGACGAGCTTTGTCAGGATGCGGTGCAGATTGTGGCGCTCGGGACAGGAGAAGAGCGTTATGAAAATATGTTCCGTCATTTTGCATGGAAGTATCCGGGGAAAGTTTCCGCAAATATTTATTATTCAGAAGCAATGTCTCATAAAGTATATGCAGCATGCGATGCATTTCTTATGCCGTCCCTGTTCGAGCCTTGCGGTTTGAGTCAGCTTATGAGCCTGAGATACGGAACTGTTCCGATCGTAAGAGAGACAGGCGGATTGAAAGATACTGTAGAGGCTTATAATGAATTCGATAAGACAGGAACCGGATTCAGCTTTGCAAACTACAATGCGCATGAGATGCTCGGAACGATTCGTTATGCAGAGCGTATCTATTATGACAAGAAGCGTGACTGGAATAAAATTGTTGAGCGTGGCATGAAAGAAGATTTCTCATGGAAGACATCTGCAAAACATTATGAAGATTTATATGAAAGCATGTAAATAGAACACGAAACAGAAGACACAGAAGAAAAAATAATGAGGTGAAGAGTAACATGATGATTAGAGACCTGTTAAAAGATAAGAACCCTCGTATCTCTTTTGAGATATTTCCACCTAAGACAGATGCCGGCTATGAAAGTGTTCTGTCTGCCACAAACAAGATTGCTGCATTAAAGCCATCCTTTATCAGTGTTACTTACGGAGCCGGAGGCGGCACCAGTAAGAACACGGTAAGTATTGCTTCTCATATCAGCAATGATCTTGGTGTGACAAGTCTTGCGCACCTGACTTGTGTATCCTCTACAAAGGAGGAAGTGCATCAAGTGATCCGGCGCTTAAAGGAGGAGAAGATAGAAAATATTCTGGCGCTGCGTGGAGATATCCCGTCAGATGATTCGTTTCCTCTTCCGAATCAGTATCGATATGCAAGTGAATTGATCGAGGATATTAAGAAAGAAGGTAAATTTTGTATCGGGGCAGCATGTTATCCGGAAGGGCATGTTGAAACAGAGCATAAGAAGGATGACATTGCCAATTTGAAGAAAAAAGTAGATTGCGGGGTGGACTTCCTCACAACTCAGATGTTTTTTGATAATCATATATTGTATAATTTCCTATATCGTATCCGTGAACAAGGAATTACGGTTCCGGTTCTTCCGGGAATTATGCCGGTTACAAACGGCAAGCAGATGAAAAGAATCTGTTCGCTGTCAGGCACAATTCTCCCGGAGAGATTTCGTGCGGTGCTCGACCGTTTCGGAGATAATCCGGTAGCTATGCAGCAGGCGGGAATTGCATATGCAACAGATCAGATCATTGATCTGATCGCAAATGGAATCAATCATATTCATGTATATTCTATGAATAAACCGGAAGTAGCAGCAGCTATCATGGAGAATTTATCAGAAATTGTAAAAAGATAAAAGGAAAGATATGGATACAAGAACGAGAGAAGCAATTCGTTACTTGGGATATGGAAAGCATGCGATAGATAATCAGACATTCTCGCTGGTTTTGGAAGCATTTGATGAGCTTGACCGGATTGTAGAAAAAAGGATGATCTATCGCATTTTTAATATTCATATGTCCGGTGACGATTGCATGGGAATTGAAAATATAAAGATTCAGAGTAAGAATCTGGCGAAAAATCTGTGTGGCTGTGAGAAAGTGGTTCTTCTGGGAGCTACGCTTGGAGTTCAGGTGGATCAGCTTATGAAGCGATATACATACACTAATATGGCGAAAACAGTTGTGCTGCAGGCATGCGCGGCAGCTATGCTGGAAGAATATCTGGATGACTGGCAGGAGAATCTGGCACAGAAATTAAGTGTAGAGGAGTACGGACTGCGTCCGCGGTTCAGTCCCGGATACGGAGACTTCTCTATTGCACATCAGGGAGAAATCTTGAAGATTCTGGATGCACCGAAGAAGATTGGGCTGACAATGACAGAAGGAAACATGCTTACGCCGCTGAAATCAGTGACAGCAGTGATCGGTCTTAAAAGAAATGAAAAAAGTTGTGACCGTAAGCAGTCCTGTGCAAGCTGCGAAAAGACGAATTGTGCATATCGAAGACTGGAGGAATGACAGAGGATGTTAAAAGAACGATTAGGAAAAGAACTGCTGTTTTTTGATGGAGGAACCGGAACCCTGCTTCAGGAAAAAGGGTTAAAACCGGGAGAACTTCCTGAAACATGGAATGTAGAACATGCAGAAGATGTGGTGTCGATCCATCGTCAATATTTTGAGGCGGGAAGCGACATCGTCCTTGCAAATACATTTGGTGCTAATGCTTTAAAATATACTGATTCCAAGTATAAATTGGAAGAAATTATAACGCATGCTATAGAAAATGTTAAAAAGGCATCCAGCCTTGGCGTGCAGGATGGAAGAGAAACATATGTGGCTTTGGATGTAGGGCCGACCGGAAAGCTTTTAAAGCCAATGGGCGATCTGTCTTTTGATGAAGCCTATGATACATTTAAGGAAATGATGATGATCGGGGAGAAGGCAGGCGCAGATTTGATTCATATTGAGACAATGAGCGACACCTATGAGGTGAAAGCGGCAGTTCTTGCTGCCAAAGAAAATACTTCGCTTCCGGTGTTTGTCACAATGATCTTCGATGAGAAGGGTAAGCTTCTGACAGGAGGCAATGTGCCTGCAGTAGTTGCTTTATTGGAAGGCCTTCATGTGGATGCGCTTGGAATCAACTGTGGTCTTGGCCCGGAACAGATGCTTCCGATTCTGGATGAGATTATGGAGTATACGTCTCTTCCTGTGATTGTAAAACCGAATGCAGGGCTTCCGAAACAGCGTGGCGGCGAAGTTTATTATGATGTAGAACCCGAAGCATTTGCCGGATATATGGAGGAAATTGTAAAGAGAGGCGCCGCACTGATCGGAGGATGCTGCGGAACCACACCGTCACATATCGAGGCGATGACAGACAGATTAAAAAAATCTTCGGCGTTTGAAGAGCGAAAAAGAACCGGCACTACACAAAAAACCATAGTATGCTCTTATGGAAATGCCGTAATTCTCGGTGATCGTCCGGTAATCATAGGAGAGAGAATTAACCCTACCGGCAAGAAAAAATTCAAACAGGCGTTGAAAGAACATGACTTGGATTATATTTTACGGGAAGGAATTGCACAGCAGGACGCCGGAGCCCACATCTTAGACGTCAATGTAGGGCTTCCGGATATTGATGAAGTTAAGATGATGAGAGAAGCAGTGACAGAGTTACAGAGTGTTACCAGTCTCCCCCTTCAGATCGATACCGTTAATATAGAAGCCATGGAAACAGCTATGCGCTATTACAATGGAAAACCAATGGTGAATTCCGTAAATGGAAAGCAGGAATCAATGGATGCGGTGTTCCCGCTGATACAAAAATACGGAGGTGCAGTGGTAGCGTTGACGCTTGACGAAGATGGAATTCCATCAGATGCAGCAGGCCGGGTACGCATTGCGGGAAAGATCATTGAGGAGGCAGAGAAGTATGGTATTTCAAGAAGAGATATTGTAGTAGATGTTCTTGCCATGACAATCAGTTCGGAACCGGAGGGCGCGAAGACAACGCTGGAAGCATTAAAGCGGGTAAGTGAAGAATACGGCGTCTGTACGGTGCTTGGAGTTTCTAATATTTCTTTTGGTCTGCCTTATCGCCCGGCTGTAAATTCTAATTTTTATACGATGGCAATGCAGCAGGGCTTAAGCGCCGGTATCATCAATCCATTGTCTGAGGATATGATGCGCTCGTATTATTCGTACTGCGCGCTTATGAATTATGACAAAAATTGTGAATGTTATATTGAAAAATATGGAAATCAGACGCCAGTCCTCGCCGGAGGGACGACTGCACCTTCAGAGATATCTCTGGCAGAAGCCATTCGGAAGGGATTAAAAGAAGAAGCACATCACGGGACAAGAGAATTGTTAAAAACTAAGGAGCCGCTGGCGATCATCAATGAAGAAATGATTCCGGCTCTCGATCAAGTAGGCAAAGGATTCGAGAAAGGAACGGTTTTTCTTCCTCAGCTTCTTATGAGCGCAGACGCCGCAAAGATTGCTTTTGCAGTGTTGAAAGATGAGATGGAAAAAAGCGGAAAGAAGCAGGAAAAGAAAGAAAAAGTAATCTTGGCAACGGTCAAAGGCGATATCCATGATATAGGGAAGAATATCGTGAAAGTTCTGCTTGAAAACTACGGTTTTACAGTGATAGACCTTGGGAAGGATGTTGCTCCGGAGGTGATCGTTGAGACTGCGATCAAGGAAGAGGCAGAGCTTGTAGGCTTAAGTGCATTGATGACAACAACCGTAGTTAGTATGGAAGATACAATTAAATTGTTGCGAAAATTAAAGCCAGGGTGTAAAGTTATGGTTGGTGGTGCTGTCCTCAATCAAGAGTATGCAGATATGATCGGGGCAGATTTCTACGGAAAAGACGCAATGCAGTCTGTGTATTATGCGCAGCGAGTCTTGAAAAAAGAGAAGAATAGAGAAACGGAGGAAAAGTAAATGGCATTAATCTTACCGGAACATTATGATCCGCATCTTGATGTGCGTAAAACACAGGAAGCAATAAAATATATCCGAGATACTTTCCAGAAGGAATTTGGAAGAGAGATGAATCTGGAGCGTATTTCAGCACCTCTTTTTGTATCAAAGGCGAGTGGACTGAATGATAACCTTAACGGTGTGGAACGTCCGGTTCACTTCGACATTCATGGAATTCCGAATGAAGAGGTAGAAGTTGTGCAGTCTCTTGCAAAGTGGAAACGTATGGCGCTGCGCGATTATGGCTTCCAGCCGGGGGAAGGGTTGTATACCAATATGAATGCAATCCGAAGAGACGAAGATCTTGACAATCTCCATTCCTGCTATGTGGATCAGTGGGATTGGGAGAAAGTGATTACAAAGGAAGAGCGCACGATCGAAACATTGAAGGAAACGGTACGTACAATTTTCAAAGTGATCAAACATATGGAACACGAGGTATGGTATAAATACCCGGAAGCAGTGAAACATCTTCCTGATGATGTGACATTTATCACATCACAGGAACTAGAAGACATGTATCCGGATAAGACTCCGAAGGAAAGAGAAAATTTAATCACAAAGAAATATGGTTGTGTATTTCTTATGCAGATCGGAGAGAAATTGGCAAGCGGTGAACCTCATGACGGACGTGCACCGGATTATGATGACTGGCAGTTAAACGGTGATATTTTATTCTGGTTCGAACATTTGAATTCTGCGCTCGAGATATCCAGTATGGGAATCCGTGTCGATGAGAAATCTCTGGACGAACAACTGAAGAAAGCAGGCTGTGAAGATCGAAGAGCACTTCCATATCACAAAGCACTGTTAAATGGAGAACTTCCGTATACGATCGGAGGCGGTATCGGTCAGTCCAGATTGTGTATGCTTCTTTTGGACAGAGCGCATGTAGGTGAAGTGCAGGCGAGTATATGGCCGGAAGATATGCGGAAAGTATGTAAGGAACATAAGATTTTCTTATTATAATAAAGAAACTTACAGAGAAGAAAGAAAAAGGAAACGAGGAGGAAAGATCATTTATGATGAGAGGACTTGACACAACAGTTCGAAAAATTCGCAGACGAGTATTTGAAGAAGTTGCAAGACTTGGATTTGAAGAAGATGATGAGACTTTAAAAGACAGAATGGAAGAGATTCCGTATGAAATGGTTCAAGAAGAGACGCAGAAATATCGTGACAGCGTTTACCGTGCCCGCGCGATCGTTCGTGAAAGAATGAGACTTGCTATGGGACTTTCCTTAAGACCGCAGAATCGACCAAGCCCGTTGACTTCCGGCGTGGAGGCAAGCAATATTTCTGATAAATATTATGAGCCGCCGCTTATGCAGGTGATTCCATCTGCCTGTGCCGCCTGTGAAGAAAGAGGATATGAGGTCAGTAATATGTGTAAAGGATGTCTGGCTCATCCATGTATGGAAGTTTGCCCGAAGGGCGCGATTTCCATGGTAAATGGGAAATCATATATTGATCAGGAAAAATGTATTAAGTGTGGAAAATGTAAATCTGTCTGTCCATATGATGCAATTTCTAAAAAGGAGCGTCCATGTGCGAAAGCGTGTGGAGTTGGCGCGATAGCGACAGACTCCATGGGACGGGCAACAATTAATAGTGATAAATGTGTTTCCTGCGGTATGTGTATGGTAAGCTGTCCATTTGGTGCAATCTCCGATAAATCACAGATTTTCCAGTTGGCACATGCGTTGAAGTCCGGCGAGGAGATCGTGGCTGAAATTGCACCGGCATATGCGGGACAGTTTGGTGATAATATTACGCCGAGAAACTTAAAAGCAGCGCTTCAGGAACTTGGATTCTCAGAGTTCTATGAAGTGGCGCTTGGAGCGGACATCGGAGCTGTAGCAGAAGCGCATCATTATGTGGAAAAGGTGGCGACAGGAGAGCTTCCATTCCTATTGACATCCTGCTGTCCATCTTGGGCAATGCTTGCGAAGAAGTACTTCCCGGATCTCATTGATGAAGTTTCTCAGGAATTGACACCGATGGTGGCAACTGCACGTACGATCAAGCAGAAGCATCCGGAAGCAAAGGTTGTATTTATTGGCCCATGTGCGGCGAAAAAGTTAGAGGCTATGAGACGTTCTGTTCGAAGTGATGTAGATTTTGTCATTACATTTGAAGAACTTCAAGCAATGTTTAATGCGAAAGGAATCGATCTTACAAAATACGAAGCGGAGTCTTCCTTCCACGATGCAACCGGAGCAGGTCGAGGCTATGCGGTGGCAGGCGGTGTCGCAGAAGCAATCGAAAAGTGTGTAAAAGAATATTATCCGGGTGTAGAAGTAAGTATCGAACATGCAGAAGGACTTGCAGAGTGTAAGAAAATATTGGCACTTGCCAAGGCTGGCAAAATGAATGGCTGTTTGATTGAAGGTATGGGATGTCCGGGTGGATGTGTAGCTGGCGCAGGAACAAATATTCCGGTTGCAAAGGCCCAGAAGA
Organism: uncultured Dorea sp.; assembly: GCA_900543415.1. GTDB lineage: Bacteria > Bacillota > Clostridia > Lachnospirales > Lachnospiraceae > Dorea_D. Next base: position 29,112 of record UQRE01000013.1, read on the forward strand.
AGATCAAAGATTTTGTAAAAGCATCTTCCAAACAGCTTCCGCCGGCAGAACTTGCAGAGATTGAATTAAACTAGATAATCAGGAGGAAATTATGCAGAAATACGGAGTAAATGAATTGAGAAAGATGTTCCTTGACTTTTTCGAGAGCAAAGAGCATCTGGTGATGAAGAGTTTTTCTCTCGTACCACATAACGATAAGAGTCTTCTTCTTATCAATTCCGGTATGGCACCGTTGAAGCCATATTTTACAGGTCAGGTAATTCCACCGAAAAAACGTGTGGCTACTTGTCAGAAATGTATTCGTACAGGTGATATTGAAAATGTAGGTAAAACTGCAAGACATGGTACGTTTTTTGAAATGCTCGGTAATTTCTCTTTTGGAGATTATTTCAAAAGAGAGTCCATCCATTGGACATGGGAATTTTTGACAGAAGTGGTAGGTCTTGATCCAAATCGCTTGTATCCGTCTGTTTATGAAGAGGATGACGAAGCGTGGGAGATCTGGAATAAAGAAATCGGAATTGCGTCGGAGCGTATCTTCCGTTTTGGCAAAGAGGACAATTTCTGGGAGCATGGCTCCGGTCCGTGTGGTCCATGTTCTGAGGTTTATTATGACCGTGGAGAAAAATACGGATGTGGAAGTCCGGATTGTACAGTAGGATGTGAATGCGACCGTTATATGGAAATCTGGAACAATGTGTTTACACAGTTTGACAATGACGGACATAATAACTATACAGAGTTAGAGCAGAAAAATATTGATACCGGTATGGGCTTAGAGCGTCTTGCATGTATCGTACAGGATGTGGATTCGATGTTTGATATCGATACAATGAAAGAATTAAGAGATCATGTATGTCGTCTTGCAGGTGTAGAATATGGAGAGAGTCCGGAAGAGGATATTTCTCTTCGAGTGATCACGGATCATATCCGTTCTGTGACATTTATGATTTCTGACGGAATCCTGCCATCAAATAGCGGAAGAGGATATGTGCTTCGCCGCCTGCTTCGTCGTGCAAGCCGTCACGGACGTCTTCTCGGCATTGACAGACAGTTCTTAGAAGAACTGGCAGAGACAGTGATCGAGGGATCTAAGGATGGATATCCTGAGCTGGAAGAAAAGAAAGACTTTATCTTCAAAGTGATTGTAAAAGAAGAAGAGCAGTTCAATAAGACAATTGATCAGGGTCTTTCTATTCTTGCACAGGCTGTAGAAGAAATGGAGCAGAAGAATGAGAAGGTTATGTCCGGTGAAGAGGCATTCCGTCTCTATGACACGTACGGATTCCCTGTTGACCTTACAATTGAAATTTTGGAAGAAAAGGGATTCTCTATTGATGAAGAAGGGTTCCGGAAGGCAGCAAAAGAGCAGAAAGAAAAAGCAAAGGGAACGTTCGGTGAACATAATTATAGCGGAAGAGAAGCCAATGTTTATGATGAAATTGATCCGGAGATTACCAGTACCTTTGTGGGATATGATGAGCCAGTTTGCGAGTCTAAAGTGACAGTACTTACAACTGATACAGAAATCGTAGATGCGCTGTCAGACGGTGAAGAAGGAACGATTCTTGTGGAAGAGACTCCATTTTATGCTACAAGCGGCGGACAGGAAGCAGATACCGGTGTGATCTTAGGTGAGGATTTTGAGTTTGCAGTCGAAGATACTATGAAGCTCTCCGGTGGTAAGATCGGACATAAGGGCCATGTAATAAAAGGTATGGTAAAGCTTGGCGATACAGTGACTCTTAAAATTGATACAGAGAGAAGAAGACTGTCTGCAAACAATCACAGCGCGACTCATCTTCTTCAGAAAGCTCTCCGAACAGTGCTCGGAAGTCATGTAGAACAGGCAGGCTCTTCTGTGAATGCAGACAGACTTCGTTTTGACTTTACACATTTCTCTGCAATGACGGAGGAAGAGATCCAGAAGGTAGAGCAGATCGTCAACGAACAGATCCGTGCAGCACTTCCTGTAAAAGCAGAAAATATGCCGATCGAAGAAGCAAGAAAGACTGGCGCTGCTGCATTATTTGGCGAAAAATATGGGGATGTAGTTCGTGTGGTAAGTATGGGAGAATTTTCCAAAGAGTTCTGTGGCGGAACTCATGTTGATAATACAAGTGCGATCATGGCGTTTAAGATTATATCTGAAACAGGTGTTGCCGCAGGTGTGAGACGTATTGAAGCATTGACATCAAAAGGGCTTATGGATTATTATCACGCAGTGGAAGAACAGTTTCACCACGCTGCAAAGCTTGTGAAAGCAAAACCGGAACAGCTTGCAGATAAGATTCAGCATCTGATGGCAGAAAATAAAGCACTGGGAAGTGAAGTGGAGAGTCTGAAGAGTAAAATGGCAAAGGATGCCATGGGAAATGTCATGGATCAGGTTCAGCAAATCGAAGGTGTGAAATTACTTGCAACAAGTGTAGAAGGCGTTGATATGAACGGACTTCGAGACCTTGGAGATCAGTTGAAAGAAAAACTTGGCGAAGGTGTGATCTTGCTAGTGTCTGCTGCCGGAGAGAAAGTGAATCTTATGGCAATGGCGACAGAAGAGGCAGTCAGCCAAGGTGCACACGCAGGAAATCTTATTAAAGCCTGTGCAGCCTGTGTGGGCGGAGGCGGAGGCGGCCGTCCGAATATGGCTCAGGCCGGCGGTAAGAATCCGGCAGGCGTTAAAGATGCGCTGGCAAAAGCATCAGAAGTGTTAAAAGAACAGCTTTCTTAAGAAAACCGTCTGATAGAATCACAAGAGGATAAAAGGAATGAAGGGACAAGAAGAAAACGGAGGGGCAATCGGAACTTCTTGGGGGAAACTTATAAAAAGGCGTTATAAACGATGGAAACGAAGACAAATTAAAAAGAAAAACGATCCGGAGTATCAGAAGAAAAAGCGGGCGGCTGCCCGCTTCCGGAAAAAACTCGTGAGATATTTATCACATGCGTGGGTGTTTCCTATTGTATTTTTATATTTTGAGTTGCTTCTTCGGATTTTTGGACAAACTCCGTATGGTCTTGAAGTATCTAAAACATTTGGAAATACAGAAGACTTCGTGACTGATTTGTATGGCTATAAATATAAGACTCCATGGGAAAAAGATCATAACACATGGCTTTTGTGGTCCGGCTGTTTGGAAAATGAGAATAAGGATATGGCATGCGAAATCAAAGATCCGACGTACAGTATTGATATTACGCCTACCTTGATGAATCTTTTTGGAATAAAATATGATTCCAGACTGCTTGTGGGAAGAGACGTATTTTCTGATACACCACCGCTTGTTATTTGGAATGATTATTCGTGGAAAACAGATAAAGGAACATTTAATGCTGCTACGGATGAGTTCAAACCGAATAAGGGTAAAAAAGTAGATGAAAACTATGTAGAGTCTATCAATAATACGGTGACAAATAAGATCCGTTTTTCGGATCAGATTTTAAAAACAGACTATTATAGAGTGGTGTTTGGAGATTCTCAATAATCGTATATTTTTAAAAATATACAAAACTGGCGAGATTTGGAGAAAAAGTTGTTGACGTAAATGAAATATGTGATATAATCTTATGTAGTGCAATAAAAATACCCGAACAGTCGTATGATGCACAATATAGGACTGGAGGGGAGGTTAGGTGTGAGACTATGTCAAATGTAATCGTTAAAGAAAACGAAACGTTAGATAGTGCTTTACGCAGATTCAAAAGAAACTGTGCAAAAGCAGGTATCCAGCAGGAGATTCGTAAAAGAGAGCATTACGAGAAACCAAGCGTAAGACGTAAAAAGAAATCTGAAGCTGCTAGAAAACGTAAGTATAACTAATATGTGCAATAAATGAGATGTTCGTAAGAACATCTCATTTTTATTTAATGGAAAAGAAATTCTAATTCGTGATATACCCGCCCGATCGGTAATCCGACGACGTTATTGTAATCTCCGTGGATTTCTTTTACATGGATTGCAAAATCTCCTTGGATACCATATGCTCCGGCTTTGTCAAGACTGTCGCCGGAGGCGGTGTAGCGAAGAAGATCTTCGCGATGGATAGGATAAAAGGTGACATCTGTTTTCTCAAAGAAAGTATTGGTGCGGCGTTGTCCATTTTCATTTGTTATGATGGATACGCCGGTATATACTTGGTGAGTGCGGTCAGCAAGCATAGACAGCATGTCAAACGCCTCAGCTTCATCAGCAGGTTTTCCAAGAATTTCGTTCCGATATACAACGATGGTGTCAGCTCCGATTACGGTAAGAGATTCAGTTGGATTACTAGTTGAGATAAATGAACGAAAGACATCATCTGCTTTTTGAAAAGCAAGTTCCATTACAATTTCGGAAGGAATCGATTTTGTAATCTTTTCTTCAATCGAAGAAGGGGAAATTTCAAAGGGGATTCCGATTTTTTCTAACAATTCTTTTCTGCGCGGTGAGGCAGATGCTAAAATATATCTCATATTCCCATACTCCTTATATTTTTTAATACAGGCTTATTATACACAGTTATTTTGAGTCTGGCAACGATACTCTATCTGTGATAAAATACTGTCAAAGAGTTTATAAATAGATAAATATAATAGATGGAGGTATTTTATGTATATCAGTGAAATCGTTACGACACCACCGGAGAATATCAGCGAGAGAGTTCCGCTGGAGCAGGAAGTATATAAAGTATTTAAAAAATTAGGAATTGCCTATGAGAGAGTAGATAATGATCCGGCATCTTCAATGGAAGAGTGTGCGGATATCGGGAAAGTCTTTCAGGCACCTGTAAGAAAGGATGTCTTTCTTTGCAATCAGAAGAAAACTACATTTTTCCTTCTTGTAATGCCGGAGGAAAAAGCGTTTGACACAGCATCCTTCAGTAAGAAGCTTGGAGTGTCTCATATGTCTTTTGCGTCTCCGGAACATATGTGGGAGCATCTCGGAACAAAGCCGGGTTCTGCAAGTGTTGTAGGTCTTCTGAATGATGAAGATGACTATGTACAGTTGATTATTGATAAAGAAGTTGCAGAGGCAGAATATTTTGTATGTAATACAGGAATCAATACGACACATTTAAAATTTAAAACACAGGATCTTCTGAAAAAGTTTCTTCCTTACACACATCATCGTCCAAGAATCGTAGATTTGTAGAAATTAATACTGTCAGTGAAGATAAGAGGTGAGCGGAAAGTGAGAGCAATATCCAAGGAAGAGCTGGAGGCAGCTGTAGCACATAGAAGTCCGGGAGTGAGGATTAGCTTTCGGGAAGTGGAGATCTGGAATATGGATCTTACAGGAATGGATCTTAGTAATATGGAGTTTGAGTTGAGTTTGTTTCAGAATACGGTACTTGATCATGTGAATCTGGAAAACAGCAGTGTGGAAAACGCATTGTTTGACGGCTGTTCTCTTCACGGAGCTAATTTTACAAATGCAAATCTTAAGACGGCATCTTTTCGTTATTGCGATTTGCGAGAGAGCAATATTGAAGGCGCAAACCTCTTTGGCGCAGTGTTAGAGTATGCGAAGCTTGACGGAATTGTTTCTAATGAAGATACAAAATGGTTTCGGATGCATTGCCCGGAGACAGGGGCTTTTCTCGGTTATAAGAAATGTGTCAACGATCGGATGGTGCAGCTGCTCATCCCGGCAGATGCCAAGAGAACGAGCGCAACACTTCCATCTTGCCGCTGTAACAAGGCGAAAGTTCTGACGATCAAGAGCTTTGATTTTAAAGAAAATTATGAAGAAGCATGGTCCTTGGTTGATGAAAATTTTGTTTACCGGAGAGGACAGTGGGTGGAAGTGAAAGATTTTAACGAAGACCGCTGGCAAGATTCGACGACCGGTATTCATTTCTGGATGACAAGGCAGGAAGCTGAGAATTATTAGAAAGGGTATGAGATGAAATCTGCAAACGAGTTAAAACAACTATTATACGAAATTGACAGGAAGGGCTATCCTGCATATAAAGGAACAAAAGGAAGTTATCGTTTTTCGAATTACGTCCTGTGCATCGAACATGTGCAGGGCGATCCTTTTGCATCACCGTCCAAACTCCATGTTCAGGTATCCGGGTCAGTGGCGGGGTATGATAAGGAATTGTTTGATCTGCCCCATAAGAAGCTGGCACTGGAAGATTACCTGATTCGCCGGTTTGGAAAATGGGTGGAAAAATATTCTTTTCAGGCAAAAGGATCAGGAAAGAGTGGAATGATCTCTGTCACGAGATGCGGGCAGGAGATTTTGAAGAGAAGTGCCTGTGAGATCGACGAAAAATCAGGAGATATGAAAGTTCGCTTTGAAGTAGGGTTCCCTGCAAACGGAAGAAGCATTCAGTCGAAAGAATTGATTAAGATTTTATTTGAGTTTCTTCCGAAATGTGTAGAAGGAGCATTGCTGTTTAAGAATCAAGACAAAAATGCAGTGAAAAAAGCAGTGGATCTATCCGAAGACCAGTATGCAATCCGGCAGCATATGAAGGAACAGGGACTTATTGCATTTGTAGCCGATGGAGCAATTCTTCCGAGAGAATCGGGTATTTCGTCAAAACCTATGAAGCATGCAGTTGCCTTTCGCTCACCGGATTCCATGAGAGTGTCTATGAAGCTTCCGCACAAAGGAGAGATTACCGGCATGGGGCTAAGAGCCGGAATTACGTTGATTGTAGGCGGTGGTTATCATGGAAAGTCTACCTTGCTGAAAGCATTGGAAATGGGTGTGTATCCACATATATCCGGCGACGGGCGGGAATATGTGGTGACAGAAGGTGAGGCTGTAAAAATACGTGCAGAAGATGGACGTAGCATAAAATGTACGGATATTTCAATGTTTATCAATCATCTTCCTAATGGAAAAGATACAAAACAATTTTCCACAGAAGATGCAAGTGGAAGTACATCTCAGGCAGCAAATGTTATTGAAGCAATGGAGGCTGGGTCACATACCCTTCTGATCGATGAAGATACCAGCGCGACGAATTTTATGGTGAGAGATGAATTGATGCAGAAGGTTATCCATAGAGATCAGGAGCCGATCACGCCGTTTATTGAGCGGATGAGAGACTTATATGAACTTCATGGAATTTCGACCGTTCTTGTAGCCGGAAGTTCGGGGGCTTATTTTGAAACAGCAGATACAGTGATTCAGATGGATCGTTATGAGCCAAAGGAGATTACAGCTGAGGCAAAAGAGGCTGCAAGCGCTTATCCGAGGCTTTCTCTGCCGGAAGTAAAGCCGGTGATCCCGGAAGATCACAGATGTCCGAAGAAAAATCAGGGACTGCTTCATAAGGGAAGAATTAAGATTAAGACACTGGGGCGAGACGGTGTGTCTCTGAATCGGGAGGAGATCGATCTTCGATATGTGGAGCAGCTTGCAGATGCAGAACAACTTACGTGTCTTGGATATATTTTGCGGGATATGGAAACGAGAAGAATGGACGGCAGGAAAAATGTGACAGAGCTTGTGGAGCATGTTTACCGCGAACTTATGAGAGACGGTTTCGCGGCAATTTGCGAAGAGGGAACAATCCCCGGGAATCTGTCTCTTCCAAGAAAACAGGAAATCTATGCGGCGTTTCACCGCTATCGGGGGCTGAAAGTATAGATATGAAAGAACAGAACTTGGAATTGAAGCCAATTGCATATATACGAAGTGATTTCCCGACAAAATTCGGAATTCCGAGACAGAGCGGGCTTGTGGATACAACGGCGGAAATTGTATTTGAGTCATATTGCCGTCAGCAGGAAGTAATAAGAGGAATAGAAGAGTATACACACCTTTGGCTCATCTGGGGTTTTTCTGAAATAGCCGGGGGCACGTGGAGTCCGACGGTGAGACCGCCAAGGCTGGGCGGCAATAAGAGAATGGGAGTTTTTGCCACACGGTCGCCGTTTCGACCTAATCCGGTGGGTTTATCCTGTGTGCGTCTAAAGAAGGTAGAGATTCGGAAGAGCGAAGGACCGGTTCTTATTGTAGAAGGTGCGGATCTGATGAACGGAACACCGATCTACGATATTAAACCATATCTTGCTCATATTGACGCGCATCCGGAAGCAAAAGGCGGCTTTGCAGATGAAGTGAAAGAATACGGACTGAATGTCCATGTGCCGGAAAGATATCTTGATGAAGTGCCAAAGGAGAAACAAAAAGCGTTGAAGCAGATTTTGATGCAGGACCCGAGACCGGCTTATCAGCAGGATGAAAAGCGTGTGTATGGCATGGAATTTGCCGGAATGGAAGTGAAATTCCGGGTTGTTGACGGAACGGCGTATGTATGCGGGATAAAGAAAGCATAAATAGAACAAATCAATGATCAGGGAGAAAAAGCAATGAAGTTTATTGTTGCCAAAAATGAACATGTAGACAGAATGTGTGAGATTACAGGTCAGGCAAAGAGACAGTTAAAGGGGCTTGGGCTTGATCAGTGGCAAAAAGGTTATCCGTCCAGAGAGGTATGGCTTGATGATGTGAAAAAAGGATATACTTATCTGGCTGTTGAAGAAGGGGAGATTCTCGGCATTTTTGCCTTCCAGACAACACCGGACATTTCCTATTATGAAATTGATGGAAAATGGCTGACAGACGGAGAATATGCTTCGATGCACCGGGTGTGCGTGGCAGATGAAAGCAAAGGAAAAGGTGTTGCGGGCAAAATGTTTTCATACGGTTTTGAGATGGCTGAGAAGTCAGGCTTTAAAGCAGTCCGAATTGATACGCATCCGGGGAATCTGCCTATGCAGAGAGCGCTTGAGAAAGCAGGCTTTGTCCGCTGCGGGAAAATCAAGCTTGCGGAAGGTCCGGAGGCCGGAGACGAAAGGATCGCTTTCGAAAAAATACTGTAAACAAGTGTAGAAAAGGGAATAGAAAAAGAAACTTAGAACGGGGGTTTTTCCTTCCATCTAAGTTTCTTTTTTGCTGAATATGAAATTAATAAGCAACTTCCTGAAGATAGAGACCGCGCGGATCACAAGGAGCGCTTGGCTCTTGTTTTCCGTCGAAGATATCTTCAATGACGTCTTTTTTTCTTGTGCCAAGACCGATATCAAGAAGTGTGCTGACAATCATTCTTGCCATGTTATGGAGAAAATCATCGGCGTGAATCATGATCTGCATTTCTTCGATATCTCCGTAAATATCAATGTCTAAAATTTCACGGATAGTAGATTTGGACTTCTTAACAGTGGAAAAATTTTTGAAATCGTGTTTTCCGACTAAAAGAAGGGCAGCCTGCTGCATCAGGTTCTTATCCGGTATTTTAAAACAGTGGTATGTGTGCCGGCGGTCAAATACGCTTGGAACGTCCGAGATCGTCATGCGATATACATAAGTCTTAGACACCGCATTCAATTGTGCATGAAAACGTTCAGAGACTTCCTCCACATCTATGATTGCAATATCCATAGGAAGATAGCGGTTCAGATAATGTTTGATATCCTGAATGGACATCTCTGAGGCGGTCTTGAAATTAGCAATCTGTGCGTAGGCATGTACACCCACCTCTGTACGACAGCCGCAGTAAAGTTCTATGTCAGATTCGTCTGTCATTTTTTTCAATACTTCCAGAATTTTGTTGGAAATCGTATTATTTGATTCGTTTTTTCCGAGGCGTGCCCATCCCTGATATCGGCTTCCGTCATATTCTATTGTAAGTTTTATATTTCTCATGGCGATTACTCCTTTATTACATTTCAAAAGTAATTTCAGTATAACAAATCTTGTGTTATAATGAAAGAGCCTTACAAAAATTAGCATGAAAACATGCGGAAACGGAGTATATCAATGAGTATAGATAAAAGAGAAGTGTCAGAATCTGTAGTAGAGACGGTGCACATGGTGCGTCCAAATCATCTGAATGCGTCCGGGCGTCTCTTCGGAGGCGTGCTCATGCAGTGGATTGACGAAGTGGCAGGGCTTGTTGCAAAACGCCACGCGCGAATGAATGTGACAACGGCTTCTGTTGATAATTTAAAATTCCTTCACGGAGCTTATCAAAGAGATGTGATCGTGATCATCGGCAAAGCAACTTATGTAGGAAGAACATCTATGGAAGTGAAAGTGGATACCTATATTGAAGCAAATGACGGCAGCCGGACATTGATCAACCGCGCGTATTTTACAATGGTAGGCTTGGATGAAAATGACAGACCGGCAGTGATTCCCGGACTTGTTCTCACAACAGAAAAAGAAAAGGAAGAATGGGAGAATGCCAAAAAACGGCGTGAGATACGTATGCTTAGAAAGGAAGAAGGGTTTTAAAGCCCTTCTTCTTTTTGGCGGATTTCTGTTATTTCATATAGTGCCGGACCATTTTTACCATCTGATCGATCTGCATTTGTTCTTCTTTTGATTTTCCGTCTTTCAGAACATCTAATATTAAAGCCATCTCTTCGCCTGTGAATTGGATTCCGTTTTTCTTAGCGCTGGTAATCAAAGTCATCATCACAGGTGCCAGAGCTTTGCCGGTCTTCCCATTGGTCTGGGCAGCCGCCTTTTTGATCAGTTCCAGCTTCAGTGGATCGATCTCTTTCATTAGTGGATGGTTCATCCATTCGTTCATAATCTGCATCTCCTTCTTTGTTTTCCTTATTCCCTTCCATATTTTTGCCCTCTGTCTCAGTTTCCTGCGCAAACATGCTGCTGAATAGATCGGAGAGATCAGGCTCTGCAGAATCGGGCATGCTCTGCATCAGTGTCATCATATTCATTATATTCTCCAACGTTTCCATTTGTTCCTGTTCCTCCGGACTCATATAAGATTTGAGATCGGAGAAAATCTGCGGAAGACCAGAATGATTTTTACAACCGTGAAAATGTTGGAATGTATAGGTTAATTCCTGAAGCTTTATATAAATAGCAAAAAAATGCTGCATGGAAGGCGGAGTGTATGGAAGCAGCAATTTCAAGGTATATAAATGAGAAGGCGTTGTAAGGACGTCAAAGGGCGTCATTGGTTTAGGGGTTTTTGATTCCATAAGCACTCCTTGAAGTAACGTTGTAGATATATATGATGATGGAATGGATTTTATGAAAGAAGGGAAAACTAATTACAGGATTTTCCATATATTAAATAAAAAGGAAGTTCCGGAAAGGTGGAAAAATTGATGAGAAGAAAATTGATCATTGATGGAAATGCGGTATATGAAATTGATGAGGATTGTATGTTGAAAAAGAGGCTTGATGTAAATGGAGAAAAAGATTTGAAGAAATATGAAAATAAGAACGGGGAAAGAAAAGGAACTACGAAATATAAAAAGGGGATGGAGTGATGTACTCCATCCCTTGACTATACAGTCATTAGCAGCAGTTTCCGCCGCCTAAAAAGTTTCCGCCGCCACAGCAGAAGAGAAGTAAGATGATCCACAGACAGCTGTCATTGCAGCCACCGTGATTTCCGCCACATCCATTTCCACCGCCACAGCAGAAGAGAAGAAGGATGATCCACAGGCAACTGTTGTTGTTGCAGCATCCGTTATCTCCGCAGTATCTGTCAGTTTCGCATCCGCATCCGCAGTTTGCAGCACTTAAATCACTCATGTTAAAGCCTCCATATAGGTTATTTACAGTAACATAATATGCGTTGGATGAAGATGTGTGAAATAATAGTTTAATATCTGAGCAGTTTTTTTACGGAATGCTGATACTGCATAGTTTGTTTTTGCAGTCGCATTTTGTCCACTACAGAGATTTCTTTCTTTGTATGCTCATCATATAAAGTAAGTAAAAACGCTGTTGTATAGTTTCGATTCTTATAAGAAGCAAGGAGCAGCCAGTTCATGGTGTCCGGATGCCAGTATTTCTCAGGAATCTGACCGGCACGAAGTACAAGAATTGGTTTTAATGCCTGCATGGCGAGTGCTCCGAGCTGATGCCGGTTTTCTTTTTGATGGAACAGGTCGTCGCTTTCTAAAATGATGTCATAAAGCTCGCCGGCGGCTCTCCAGTATATAATAAAGCCTTCTTCCTTTTCAGGATGTTCTTCGTCCCGCTGAAGATCAAATGTCTGCATGACAGCGGTACGTCCCTGCATTTTTTTGTCGTATTTTTTCCGTTTGGCAGGATCTGATAAGATGCGGTAAGCCTCCAGAATTTCCTGCATCTGTTCGGTTGTATCAATTCCGTCTTTTAAATTAACATCTGGATGATATTTCTTTGCCAGTGCATTTTTGGCAGCTGTAATCTCATCCAGTGATGCTTTAGTAGAAACTCCCAGTATGTCATAATAATTTTTGTGCGCCATAATATCCTCCCCTTATTAATATTAATCAAGACATGTGTTCAAGTCTTGGCGCGGTATTCCAATACAGAACATAACTATCTTACGATAAATCGGTGGAGAAATCAATTTGAAATTGTTATTCCACTTTGTTTCTTTCTGTTTCTTTCTGAATATCCTAATGAAAAAGGATTGTTTTTTATGGACAAAGTAAAGCAGGCAATTCATTATTGGTGTGATGATATAAGAAATGGGTGTTATATGGGCGACAAAATCGGTATAGCTGTTCTTGATACCGGACTTTCGCCACACCCGGATCTGACCGGCCGAGTAAAAGCGTTTCGAGACTGCGTCTATGGGAAAGAGACATTATATGATGATAGCGGACACGGGACGCATGTGGCGGGGATTCTGTGTGGAAGCGGTAGAATGTCGGGAGGCGTCTTTGCCGGTATGGCTCCGAAGGCAGAGCTTGTTGTTGTGAAGATGCTGGATCAAAAAGGGGAGGGAAGTATGGAACAAATGAGCGCGGCAGTTGATTGGGTTAAGTCAAACTGGAGGAAATACGGGATTCGAATCGTAAATATTTCTGTGGGCGCAAGAGTGGGCATACAAAAAGGAAAGGAAGAGGAAATTGTTAAAAAAGTGGAAGAATTGTGGGATGAAGGTCTCTTTGTCATTGCAGCGGCAGGAAACTACGGACCCAGACAAGGAACCATCACCATTCCGGGGACCAGTAGGAAAGTGATTACGACAGGAGCTCTGGCAGAAGAGAAGAGGGGATTTTATTGTTCCGGGGAAGGACCTACAGAAGTATGTGTTGTTAAGCCGGATGTGCTGGCTCCAGGCTGTAGGATCATTTCCTGCAACGGAGCATGGAAAAAGACCGGAAAGTTCTATACAATCAAAAGCGGGACGTCTATGGCGGCACCGGTCGTCTCCGGTGCAATGGCGCTTCTTTTATCTAAATACCCGGATATGAGCAATGTAGAAGCAAAATTAAAGCTTCGGTCAAGCAGCAGAAGGATTGAAACGACACAGGGCTGGGGACTTCTTCAGGTTGAGCAGCTTCTGGAGTAAAAAAGAAGAAAAAATTGAGGTGTCAAGAAAAAACACTTGACAATATGTAAAAGACCTAGTAAGATAACAAAGGTGATAAACATGAATGAAATATTAAAACAGGCGCTGTTGTATGATTTCTACGGTGAACTTCTCAATGAACACCAAAAAGAGATCTATGAGCAGTTTGTTTTAGAAGATCTGTCATTGAGCGAGATCGCGCAGGGAGCAGGGATCAGCCGGCAAGGTGTTCACGACCTTGTAAAGAGATGTCAGAAGACATTGGAAGGCTATGAAACGAAGCTTCATCTGGTAGAACGATTCCTGAGAATTAAGGAAGAAGTTCAGAATCTTGACCAGGTGCTTGACAGACAGAAGGATTCCGCCAAGCCGGAAAATGAGATGATACGAGAGATCCGCGAAATCGCGGACAGAATTATAGAGGAGTTATAGGATGGCATTTGATAGTCTGACAGAAAAACTTCAAAGTGTATTTAAGAACTTAAGAAGCAAGGGACGTCTCACCGAGAATGATGTAAAAGAAGCGTTAAAAGAGATTAAACGTGCGCTTCTGGCGGCAGACGTCAACTTCAAAGTGGTGAAAGATTTCATTAAGAATGTTCAGGAAAGAGCAATCGGTCAGGATGTGATGAACGGTCTCAATCCGGGACAGATGGTGATTAAGATCGTAAATGAAGAGTTAGTCAAACTTATGGGATCTGAGACCACAGAGATTAAGCTTCAGCCGGGCAGCGCTGTCACAGTAATTATGATGACAGGTCTCCAGGGTGCAGGTAAGACAACAACCACCGCAAAACTGGCGGGAAAATATAAATTAAAAGGCAAGAAACCGCTTCTTGTAGCCTGTGATGTATACCGTCCTGCAGCGATCAAGCAGCTGCAAGTTAACGGAGAAAAACAGGGCGTAGAAGTCTTTGCCATGGGTGAGAACCATAAGCCGGCGAACATTGCAAAAGCTGCTTTGGAGCACGCTCAGAAAAACGGTAATAATCTGGTCATTCTTGATACAGCCGGACGTCTTCATATTGATGAAGATATGATGGCAGAGCTTCAAGAGATCAAAGATACCATAACCGTCCATCAGACGATTCTTGTCATTGATGCGATGACCGGTCAGGATGCAGTAAATGTTGCAAAGGACTTTAATGAGAAGGTCGGTGTCGATGGTGTGATCGTTACAAAGCTGGATGGTGATACCAGGGGTGGTGCGGCATTGTCTGTTAAGGCGGTGACCGGAAAGCCGATTCTCTATGTAGGTATGGGAGAAAAGCTCTCAGATTTGGAACAGTTTTATCCGGATCGTATGGCTTCCCGTATTCTTGGCATGGGAGATGTGCTGACATTGATCGAGAAAGCAGAAGCCCAGATTGATGAAGACAAAGCACGAGAGATGAATCAGAAGCTTAAGAAAGCCCAGTTTGACTTTGAAGATTATCTGGAAAGTGTCAAACAGATGAGAAATATGGGTGGACTTGGCAGTATTATGAGCATGCTTCCGGGACTTGGCGGCATGGGCGGTATGGGCAAAATGAAAGGGCTTGACGATGAGCAGACCGCCGAAGCTGAGAAGAGAATGGGACGCATTGAAGCAATGATCTACTCGATGACATTAGAAGAGAGAAGAAATCCAGATATTTTGAATCCATCAAGAAAACACAGAATCGCAAGAGGGGCTGGAGTCGACATCAGCGAAGTAAACCGAATGGTGAAGCAGTTCGCAGAAATGAAGAAAATGATGAAGACTTTTAGCAAAGGCGGCAAGAGAAACAAATTCCGTCTTCCGTTTTAAGATGGAATTCCTTATGGTATAAGGCGTGAAACCACGCATTATATAAATAACTTTAGAATGATACAAATGTGGAGGTGAAAGAACATGGCAGTAAAAATCAGATTAAGAAGAATGGGACAGAAGAAAGCTCCTTTCTATAGAATCGTTGTAGCAGATTCCAGATCACCAAGAGATGGAAGATTCATCGAGGAAATCGGAACATATGATCCGAACTGTGAGCCAAGCGCAATCTCTGTAAATGAGGAAGCAGCTAAAAAATGGTTAAACACAGGAGCACAGCCAACAGAGACAGTAAGCAAGATTTTCAAAGCAGCAGGCATTGAAAAATAAAAAAGTGCCCTGGAGGTGTGCAGTATGAAAGAATTGGTAGAAGTCATTACAAAAGCTTTGGTAGATGATCCGGAAAGCGTTGTTGTGACAGAGCGAGAGGAGAAGAAAGCGACCGTTCTGGAAGTACGTGTGGCAGATTCCGATATGGGAAAAGTCATTGGAAAACAGGGACGTATTGCAAAAGCTATCCGTTCTGTTGTAAAAGCAGCGGCATCTAAGGAAGACAAAAAAGTTATTGTTGACATTTTAGACTAATTTAGAAATGGAAGGACAGACAGCAGATATGGGGTCTGTCCTTATCGTTATCTTAGGGAGATATATATGGAAGACTTATTACAGGTTGGCGTGATCACGCAGCCGCATGGCGTGCGCGGGGAAGTGAAAGTATTTCCCACAACAGACGATGTAAAGCGTTTCAAGAAGCTTAAGAAAGTTCTTCTTGATACCGGGAAAGAGAAAATAGAACTGGAAGTGCAGAGCACGAAATTCTTTAAGCAGTTTGTAATTCTTAAATTCAAAGAATTTGACAATATTAATGAAATTGAAAAATATAGACGGTGTCCGCTCCTTGTGACGAGGGAAGATGCAGTGAAGCTGGAAGAAAATGAATACTTTATTGCGGATATGATCGGGATGGAAGTGTTCACAGAAGATGGCTCATCTTTTGGAATTTTAAAAGATGTGATTGAGACCGGGGCAAATGACGTGTATGTGATCGATAGTCACGCACATGAGGAGGTTCTGATTCCTGCAATCAAAGAATGCATCTTAGATGTAGATGTTGAAGGTCAAAAAATGGTGATTCATCTGATGGATGGTCTTGTGTAGAGGAGTAAGAAGATGCAGTTTTATATTATGACATTATTTCCGGAGATGGTCATGCAGGGACTCAGTACAAGCATTATCGGCCGGGCGGTAAATAAAGGGCTTTTGTCCATTGAAGCGGTCAACATCCGCGATTACGCCTTTAACAAGCATAACAGTGTGGACGATTATCCGTATGGCGGAGGAGCCGGAATGCTTATGCAGGCAGAACCGGTGTATCAGTGTTACAGGGCGCTGGAAGAGAAGATGAATAAAAAACCAAGAGTCGTCTACCTGTCTCCGCAGGGAAAAACTTTTAATCAGACGATGGCGGAAGAATTTGCACAGGAAGAGGAGCTGGTATTCCTCTGCGGTCACTATGAAGGGATTGACGAGAGAGTGCTTGAGGAGATTGTGACAGATTATGTATCCATTGGTGATTATGTATTGACAGGCGGAGAACTTCCTGCCATGATCATGGTAGATGCAATTTCAAGACTGGTGCCGGGGGTACTTCATAATGATGTGTCGGCGGAATTTGAAAGCTTTCAGGATAATCTGCTGGAATACCCGCAGTATTCAAGGCCGGAAATGTGGCACGACAAAAAAGTGCCGGAAGTACTGATGTCCGGGCATCATGCCAATATTGAAAAATGGCGTCGGGAACAGTCTGTTATCCGCACGGCAAGAAATCGCCCCGATCTTCTTGAAAAGGCGGAGCTTACAGAAAAAGAAAGAGAGATCGCAGAAAAAATCCTTGCAAATTGCGACGATTTATGATATCATTTAACATGTTGTGAAGAAAAATAGATGGTCCTCTGGTACGAATGTATTAAGAACATCCAAGTAAACAAGGAGGTCACACACAATGAACGATATTATCAGAAATATTGAAGCAGAACAGTTAAAAGAGAACGCACCGGAGTTTCACGTTGGTGATACTGTAAAAGTTTACGGTAAGATCAAAGAGGGAAACCGCGAAAGAATTCAGATTTTCGAAGGTACAGTTCTTAAGAAACAGGGCGGAAGTACAAGAGCAACATTCACAGTTAGAAAAAATTCTAACGGAGTGGGCGTTGAGAAGACATGGCCGCTGCATTCTCCAAACGTAGAGAAGGTTGAAGTAGTAAGAAAAGGTAAAGTAAGAAGAGCGAAACTGAACTACTTAAGAAACCGCGTTGGTAAGAAAGCAAAAGTAAAAGAATTAGTAAAATAAGAAACAAGGTAAAAAGGACAAGTACATATGTGTATATTGTCCTTTTTCTGTTATAAGGGGATCTTATGAGAAGGAAGAGATTAAACTTTCGAAAAAAGAGAAAACATCGTAAGAAACGTATTCATTTGAAACAAATTTCTAAAATCGGTATGTGGATCTTTAAAATAGCGGTCGTATGCCTGCTGGCATTTGTATCAGTCTGGTATTTTGGGCAGAAGGTCAGTACCGTTGGTGATTCCATGAAGCCTATACTTCGAAATGGAGACGTAGTGCTTGTAAACCGTATTGTATATAATGCTTCCAGACCAAAGCGCGGCGATATCATCGTCTTTAAGCCAAAGGGAAATGAAAACAGCCATTATTATATTAAGCGGATCATCGGACTTCCGGGGGAAACCGTGGAAATTATAGAAAATCATGTATATATCAATGGTGAGAAGCTAAAAGAAGATTATAAAACAACCGATATAAATGACGTTGGCATTGTATCAGAGAAGATGCAGCTTGCGTCGGATGAGTATTTTGTACTTGGAGATGACAGAAAAAATAGTGAGGACAGTCGAAATGCAGACGTAGGAAATGTAAAACGGAGTTATATTTACGGAAAAGCATGGTTTATTGTGTCCCCGAAAAAAGATTTTGGATTTGTGAGGTAAAAAATATGCATTTTCAGTGGTATCCCGGTCATATGACAAAAGCAAAACGTATGATGCAGGAAAATATAAAATTGATCGATCTTGTGATCGAACTTGTAGATGCCCGTATTCCTTTGAGCAGCAGGAATCCGGACATTGATGAATTGGGTAAAAACAAAGCAAGACTGGTGCTTCTTAATAAAGCCGATCTTGCAGAAGACAAATGGAATGATGCGTGGGCGGAATACTTTAAGAAAAAAGGATTCTCGGTGGTGAAAGTGAATTCCAGAAAAGGCGGCGGAATCAAGTCGATTCAGGGAGTTATACGGGAAGCCTGTGCAGAGAAGATTGAAAGAGACAGAAAAAGAGGAATCTTAAATCGTCCGGTGCGTGCCATGGTAGTCGGAATTCCGAATGTCGGGAAGTCCACGTTCATCAACGCTCTTGCAGGAAAAGCATGTGCGAAAACCGGAAATAAACCGGGAGTTACGAAAGGAAAGCAGTGGATCAGGTTAAATAAACAAGTAGAGCTTCTGGATACTCCGGGAATACTGTGGCCTAAATTCGAAGATCAGGAAGTCGGGCTCAAGCTTGCATTTATCGGTTCGATCAAAGATGAAGTTCTTCAGACAGAAGAACTGGCTGCAGAGTTGATTCATTTCTTAAGAACCGCATATCCGGAAGTGTTGGCGGATAAATATGATATAGAGATGGATGAAGACGATTATGTTGTATTAAACCATATCGCGAAAAGCCGGAACTGTATTGTAAGAGGCAATGAACTGGATACGGAGAAAGCGGCACTTCTTCTCCTTGATGATTTCCGAAACGGGAAGCTTGGAAGATTGACACTGGAATATCCGCAGGAAATATGATAGAATTAGAAAAATTTGAAAAGGGGAGAATATAAAATGGCGCGACGAAAGAAAAAAAACAGAGTCGGAAGTGTGATGCGGGAACTTCTGGGATGGCTTTTTTATATATTGATCATTATCGGACTTACCTATCTGATTATTACATATGTGGGTCAGAGAACAAGGGTCAGCGGTTCTTCTATGGAGACAACATTAAGTGACGGAGATAATCTGATCGTCGATAAATTGTCCTATAGATTCCAAGATCCAAAACGTTTTGATATTGTAGTATTTCCGTATAAATATGAAGAAAATACTTACTATATTAAACGAATCATCGGTCTGCCCGGCGATACAGTTCAAGTAAAGGACGGATATACTTATATCAACGGTGAACTGCTGGAAAGTGATATTTATGGTGCGGAAGTTATGATAGAAGCAGGAGCAGCCAGTGAGCCGATTACACTTGGTGAAGAGGAATATTTTGTGTTGGGAGATAATCGAAATCACAGTCTGGACAGCCGCGATCCGAGTGTCGGAATCTTAAAGAGAGAAGATCTGATCGGAAGAGCATGGGTACGTATTTATCCTTTCGATAAAATGGGAGTTATCAGGCATGAATAAGCGTGAAGAAGAAAGACTTAGAAAACAGCAGGAAAAATTGCAAAAAGAGTTGGAAAGACTGGAGACAATGCGGATTTATGAAAAAGAATACGCTTCTTGCAAGTATATCTGCGGAATCGATGAGGTGGGCAGAGGACCGCTTGCCGGTCCTGTTGTGGCAGGAGCAGTTGTTCTTCCGTCAGATGTACAAATTCTATATTTGAACGATTCCAAGAAGTTGTCGGAGAAGAAACGGGAACTTTTATATGATGAAATTATTGAGAAAGCATTGGCGGTTGGAATCGGGATTGCAGGTCCGGCAAGGATTGACGAGATCAATATTTTACAGGCAACCTATGAGGCAATGCGTGCGGCAATTAAGGAAGTGGAGAAAAAGCTCGGAACTAAGCCGGAGGTGCTTTTTAATGATGCTGTAACGATACCAGAGGTTTCTATCCGTCAGGTGCCAATCGTCAAGGGCGATGCAAAGAGTGTGTCCATTGCGGCGGCGAGTATTGTGGCTAAGGTGACAAGAGACCGGATGATGGTTGAATATGACAAGGTTCTTCCGGGATATGATCTGGCAAGTAATAAAGGGTATGGCACAAAGGCGCATATTGCGGCACTAAAAGAACTTGGACCTACGCCGATCCACCGTGCCTCTTTTATTAAGAATTTTGTTTCCTAGGAAACATATGCAAAAGAAATAGTCGTCTGTTATGATACAGGAAAGCAGGTGCGTGGTTGAAAGAAAATCAGAGAGAAAAAGGCGCATATTGGGAGCAAAAAGCCGGTGCGTATTTGGAAAGCATAGGATATGAGATTTTAGAATATAATTTTCGCTGTCGTATGGGAGAAATAGATATTATAGCAAGGGACGGGGATTATCTGGTATTCTGTGAAGTGAAATACCGCGCCGGAACAGGGAAAGGCTATCCGGCGGAAGCAGTCGATTTTAAAAAGCAACGGGTAATTTCAAAATGCGCGCTTTATTATCTGACGAAGAAAGGAACTATGGAGCTGTCTTGCAGATTTGATGTGGTGAGTATATTAAATGACAAGATTCAGGTTATAAAAAATGCATTTGATTATACCGGAGCATAAGGAGATATTATGGGATTCGGATTAAAATACAAAAATGAAGAGACGGTTTTTGAAGAAAAAATCATGGAAGGAGTTCCACTTCTTACGTATCCCCTGCTGGAAAAGACAGAATTCGTGACGCATGGCTTCACGACGAGAATGGGCGGTGTAAGCGAAGGATATTGTTCGACAATGAATATCAGCACCACCAGAGGCGACGCACCGGAAGCCATTGAAGAGAACCGGAAAAGACTTGCCCGTGCATTGGGAGTGAAAGTAGAAGATTTTACTTATACACACCAGACACATACAACGAATGTTGCAGTAGTAAAAGAAGAAGACCGGGGAAAACGTTTCATGGAGACGGATGGTATGGTGACGAATGTGCCGGGGATCTGTCTGGTGACATTCTATGCGGATTGTGTGCCGTTATATTTTGTAGACCCTGTTCACAGGGCAATCGGATTGAGCCATTCGGGCTGGCGTGGAACCGTTGGGCGAATGGGACAGGTTACTTTGGAGAAAATGAAAGAAGTTTACGGTACAAGACCGGAGGAGGTCTATGCCGCAATTGGACCATCCATTTGTCAAGACTGTTATGAAGTAAGCGGTGATGTGATTGAGGAATTTCGGGAGAATTTTTCAGAGTCTGTCTGGCCGCAACTATTTTATGAAAAAGAAAACGGCAAATATCAACTGAATCTTTGGAGAGCAAATCAGCTTGTTTTGACAGAGGCAGGTGTTGCAGAACAAAAGATCGCAGTGACGAATCTGTGTACTCATTGTAATCCGGAAATCTTATTTTCTCACCGGAGTACAGGCGTAAAGAGAGGAAACTTGAGTGCACTCTTAGCGATTAAAAGAGAGGAGAACAACTAGATGAATGAAACAACAGCAGCAGAAGAGGTAGTGGAGACAACCAAAAATGCAGTAGAAGAAATGAATCAATTTACTGCTTATTTGCAGGAGAATATACCTAATATTATTGGGTTTGGAGTTAAAGTATTATTTGCAATTTTATTTTTCTTAGTAGGAAGAGCTGTTATTAAATGGATCAGAAAGATTGTAAGACATTCAATGGAACGTTCCAATGCGGATGTAGGAGTACGGCAGTTTGTAGATTCCGTTCTTAAAGTAGTTCTGTACTTTATCCTGCTATTCTCCATTGCGACGAAATTCGGGGTAGATGCAGCTTCTGTGGCGGCATTGATCGCATCCGGAGGTGTGGCGATCGGTCTTGCATTACAGGGAAGTCTGTCAAACTTTGCCGGAGGTGTGTTGATCCTGCTTTTGAAGCCTTTTGAAGTGGGAGATTATATTATAGAGGATACAAACAAAAACGAGGGAACAGTGAAAGAGATTCAGATCTTTTATACAAAATTAAGCACCATCGACAATAAGACGATTGTAATTCCAAACGGAATACTTACAAATAATAGTTTGACCAATGCAACTGCAAAAGATGAGAGGCGTCTGGATCTGAAGGTAGATATTTCCTATGAGGCAAGCATCAAAGAGGCGAAAGCAGTCATTGAAACTATTCTGAAAAATGATGAAGCTGTTTTGCAGGATGAAGATATCAATGTGTTTGTGGATGCGCTTGGTGAAAGCTCCGTTGTATTAGGAGCGCGTGCTTGGACAAAGAATGAGGATTTCTGGTCGGCAAAATGGCGTATATTAGAAGAAATCAAAGAGCAGCTGGATGAACATCACATCTCGATTCCATATCAGCAGTTGATGGTTCATATGGCAGAAAGTCAGAAATCATAAAACGAAAAAGTTAGCCTAAAGTTAGCCTAATATAAAAATAAAAATATCTGTGACAACAAAAGGGACTATCCCAAATGCTGGGAAGTCCCTTTTTACGCTATTTTTTGAAAAGCTGGAAATCGGACTTGAACCGACGACCCCTTCATTACGAGTGAAGTGCTCTACCGACTGAGCTATTCCAGCAGATATAGAAACTAACGTTATGTCAGTCACAACTAATATTATATCGCATTTCAAAAGATTTGCAAGCATTTTTTTCCTGAGACAGCACTGATAGGTATATTTTTTTATTGTGGTCTTAGGTTTACGAAATCTCAAAA
>UQRE01000014.1 GCA_900543415.1 uncultured Dorea sp.
AAAACTGCAAAATAATACATTTTCATTTGATTTTATGCAGAAATGTGGTACAATCGAATACATATTATGTTTTATCACATTAAATTATGAAAGGATGAAGATAGATGGCACAATTATGGGGCGGACGTTTTACAAAAGAGACAGACAAGCTGGTGTATCAGTTTAACGCATCTATTTCTTTTGATAAAAGATTTTACGCGCAGGACATTAAAGGGAGTATCGCGCATGTAATGATGCTCGGAAGACAGGGAATCCTGACAGAGGATGAGACGGAGAAGATTATGGCAGGTCTTCAAGGAATCTTGTCAGATGTAGAAGCAGGAACGCTTGAGATTACGGATCAATATGAAGATATCCACAGCTTTGTGGAGGCAACACTGATCGATCGGATCGGGGAAGCAGGAAAGAAGCTTCATACCGGAAGAAGCCGAAATGATCAGGTTGCATTAGATATGAAACTTTATACAAGAGATGAGGTAGAGGCTCTGGACGGACTTGTGGAGGAATTGTTGCAGGCACTTCTTAGTATTATGAAAGATCATGTAAATACTTATATGCCGGGCTTTACCCACCTTCAGAAAGCGCAGCCGATTACCCTTGCTCATCATATGGGAGCATATTTTGAAATGTTTAAGAGAGACCACGAGCGTCTTCGGGACATTTATCATAGAATGAATACATGCCCGTTGGGCTCCGGTGCATTGGCGGGAACTACTTATCCGTTGGATCGGGAATATACAGCGGTTCTCTTAGGGTTTGACGGACCTACACTAAACAGTATGGACGGAGTGTCGGATCGTGATTATCTGTTGGAATTATTGTCCGCATTATCTATGATCATGATGCATTTGAGCAGATTTTCAGAAGAAATTATTATTTGGAACACAAACGAATATAAATTCGTAGAGATTGATGATGCGTACAGTACCGGAAGCAGTATTATGCCGCAGAAGAAGAATCCGGATATTGCAGAGCTTGTAAGAGGCAAGACCGGAAGAGTTTATGGCGCTTTAAATTCATTATTAGCTACAATGAAGGGAATTCCGCTTGCATATAACAAAGATATGCAGGAGGATAAGGAATGGGCATTTGACGCGATTGATACTGCGAAAGGCTGTCTTGCCCTATTTACCGGAATGTTAAAGACCATGGAGTTTAACAAAGACCGAATGGAAGAAAGTGCAAAACACGGATTTACCAATGCCACAGACGCAGCCGATTATCTAGTAAATCATGGTGTTCCGTTCCGAGATGCACATGGGATTGTCGGTCAGCTTGTTTTGACCTGCATTGAGAAGAAGATTCCGCTTGATGAACTTACTTTGGAAGAATATAAGAAGATATGTCCAGTGTTTGAAGAGGATATTTACGAAGCAATCAGTCTGGAAACTTGTGTAAATAAACGTACAACGATCGGAGCTCCTGGGCGAGAAGCAATGGAGCAGGCAATCAAGATTTATGAGGAATATATGAAGAATTATTAGGAGGAGAGAAAGATGGAGAAGAAATTAAGAGTTGGTATTTTAGGGGCGACAGGAATGGTTGGACAGCGTTTTATTTCTCTGCTTGAAAATCATCCGTGGTTTGAAGTGGTGACAGTTGCGGCAAGTCCAAGATCCGCAGGAAAAACCTATGAAGAGGCAGTGGGCGGACGTTGGAAAATGACGACACCGATGCCGGAAGGAGTAAAAAACCTGGTCGTACACAACGTAAATGAAGTAGAAGAAGTTGCAGCTACCGTTGATTTTGTATTCAGCGCTGTCGACATGACAAAGGATGAGATCCGTGCGATTGAAGAGGCGTATGCAAAGACAGAGACACCGGTTGTATCTAACAACAGTGCACATCGCTGGACACCGGATGTTCCGATGGTAGTTCCGGAGATCAACTCCCAGCATTTTGAAGTGATCGCTGACCAGAAGAAGCGTCTTGGTACAACAAGAGGATTCATTGCAGTAAAACCGAATTGCTCCATTCAGAGCTATGCTCCATGTCTTGCAGCATGGAAAGAATTCGGTCCAAAAGAAGTTGTAGCGACGACTTATCAGGCAATTTCCGGAGCCGGTAAGACATTCAAAGACTGGCCGGAGATGGTTGAGAATATTATTCCGTATATTGGCGGTGAGGAAGAAAAGAGTGAGCAGGAGCCGCTTCGTGTACTTGGCAAGGTTGAGAATGGCGAGATTGTGAAAGCAGAGCTTCCGAAGATTACTTGCCAGTGCATCCGTGTGCCGGTATTAAACGGACATACAGCAGCAGTATTTATTAATTTTGAGAAGAGACCAACGAAAGAGCAGTTGATTGAGAAACTGGTGAATTTCAAAGGATTCCCGCAGGAAGCAGAACTTCCAAGTGCGCCAAAGCAGTTTATCCAATATTTAGAAGAAGATAACCGTCCACAGGTTACATTGGATGTAGACTACGAAAACGGTATGGGCGTGTCTATCGGACGTCTGAGAGAAGATACAATGTTTGATTTTAAGTTTGTCGGACTTTCCCATAACACGGTACGTGGCGCTGCAGGCGGAGCAGTGCTTTGTGCAGAGGCGCTGACAGCAAAAGGATATATTGAAGCGAAATAAGCGTTTGTTTTAGCAGATAGTGCGAATCAGGGGTTTTGGAAGCATTTCAATATCTCAGGCTTTCGTTAAGAATTGCTAACAATAAGAAGGGTAGAAATTATACATAATTTCTGCCCTTTTTTAGAGGTGATTCTAATACTTATTGTTAATGAGATGTTCTGGACCAAGAACATAAAACGGAAAGTGTACTTTACATAGTGAAATATGTATGTTAATATAAAGATGTAAAGTTTACTTTCCATAAAGAGGAGATGTTATGAAGAACAGATTAGAAGAATTGCGAAAGGAGAGAGGGATTAATCAGGAGGAACTGGCTGCTGTGTTGGAGGTTTCCAGGCAGACCATAGGCTCTCTGGAAAATGGACGTTACAATCCATCTATCCTTCTTGCTTTTAAAATTGCAAAGTATTTTGGGTGTCAGATTGAAGATGTATTTTTTTATGAACCAGAGGAGGGAAAATCAATATGAAGAAAGGAAAGCTGTGGTATTTAGGATATGTTGTTGCGGCAGGATTTTTAGTGGCATTATTTGTTCTTAAAAACTCGGCAGTATGGGGAATAATCTGTTCTATGGGTTTTGCGGGAATTTTTTCTGTGACACATGTAAATGTGATGCATGAAAAGATGTTAGAACAGGATGCTGATTATCAGAGAAATATAAAAGATGAACGTAATATTATGATTCGTGAAAAAGCCGGCAACATTTCTAATATGTTGAATATGATGCTGATGTCATTGGCGACAGTTATTTTTATTGCTTTGGGCTATATTATTCCGGCAATAGTTATAGGCGTTCTGGTGTTTGTACAGCCTTTCATTTTGATAGCGATTACAGAGCGTTTGGAAAAGAAGTTTTAACAAGAAGTTAACATGCTTTTTGCTTGAGACGGTGTGGTACTTATGTTAAAATAGTAATCAATTAATTTAGGAGTTTGTTTTATAAATCAATGCAAAGAATGGAGTCTGTATTATGGGAAAGAATATTATGAATTATACACAGAACAGGGAGCTTTCGTGGCTGAAGTTTAACCAGAGAGTATTGGAAGAAGCGAGAGATGTAACGGTTCCTCTGTTGGAGAGAATGAAATTCGTAGCAATCTTCACCAGTAATCTGGACGAATTCTTTATGATTCGTGTAGGAAGTCTTTTTGACATGGCACAGACGGACTCACAGACGAAGGATGCCAGATCCGGTATGACGCCGGACGAGCAGCTTGAGAAGATTTATGAAGCGGTAGCACCTTTATATAAGGAACGGGATAAGACATACGGAGAGATCAAGAGACAGCTTCATCCTTATGGCGTATGTGGACTGGATTTTAAGGAGCTTGAGCAGTCGGAAAGAAAGTATGTAAAAAAATATTTCAAAGAGCAGGTTCTGCCAATCTTGTCTCCGCAGATCGTGGACGCAAATCATCCATTTCCACATTTGTTGAATAAAGAGATTTATGTGACAGCCAATTTACGGGAGAAAGATAAGGACAGGGGAAAAACAATGATGGGAATCATTCCCGTTCCCCAGTTTATGTCAGAGGTGTTATACCTTCCGGGGCATGATATCCGCTATATCCGCATGGAAAAGGTGATTATGGAGTATTTAAGCCTTGTGTTTGATAATTATCATGTGTCAGATGCAAATTATATCTGTGTTACAAGAAATGCGGATATTTCACCGGATGATGAGTCTTTGGAGATTACGGATGATTTTCGTAATTTAATGCAGAAGACATTGCACAAACGCCGCCGGATGGCTGTGGTACGTTTGGAAGTGGCAGAAAAGTTAAGTCCGGAAGTTGAAAAATATTTTTGTGAGAAATTCAATATCAAACCGACGCAGATTTTCCGCACGAAAATGCCGATGAAGCTTTCTTATGCATTTGCAATAAGCGGCAATCTTCCGGAGCCTATGAAAAAGGCATTGACTTATCCGCCATTTTCACCGCAGGAACCGGAACGTGTACAGGAAGGCAGTATCACGAAGCAGATTCGCCGGAAAGACCTGTTGCTCTTTTATCCTTATGAGAGTATGAACCCATTTTTGAAGCTGATCAAAGAGGCGTCTGTAGATCCTAATGTTATGACGATCAAGATTACTATCTACCGTCTTGCAAAGAAGGCAAGGCTTGTGGAATATCTCTGTGCCGCTGCAGAAAACGGCAAGGAAGTAACGGTTCTTATTGAACTTCGTGCAAGATTTGATGAGCAGAATAATATTGACTGGTCAGAGCGGTTGGAAGAAGCAGGATGTCGGGTGATCTACGGTTTTGAAAATTATAAGGTTCATTCAAAGCTTTGTCTTATCACTTATCGAAACCGCGGAGAGATTCAGTATATTACGCAAGTGGGCACCGGAAATTATAATGAGAAGACAGCGGCCATGTATACCGATCTTTCCCTTATGACAGCCGACCGGGAGATCGGTAAGGATGCCATGGAATTCTTCAAGAATATGTCCATTAGTAATCTGGACGGAGATTATCAGCATCTGATCGTATCACCTACAAGTTTAAAACAAAAAGTGCTTACACTTATGGATGAAGAAATCGCAAGGGGAAGCGAGGGAAGAATCATTATGAAAATGAATTCCCTTACAGATGTGGATTTTATTGAAAAAGTATCGGAAGCATCGAGAGCCGGAGTGAAGATAGACTTGATTATCCGCGGAATTTGCTGTATACTTCCGGGAGTGAAGGGTTATACCGAGAATCTCCGAGTGACCAGTGTAGTGGGGCGATTTTTAGAGCATCCCCGCATTTTCAGCTTTGGAACAGGGAGCAGACAGAAAATCTACATTGGTTCAGCAGATATGATGACGAGAAATACGGAGAAACGAGTGGAAGTTGCCTGTCCGGTTCTGGATGAAGACATTAAGCGTCAGATCAATCATTATTTGAAAGTTATGTTGAATGATAACATTAAGGCAAGAGTTCTTCAAAGCGACGGTATCTACCGAAAGCGGGAACAGCAAGAACCTTTTATAGACTCGCAGGCAGTGTTTATGGAAGAAGCCCTTCAGAATTCCAGAAAACCGTCACAACAAAAGAAGACGGGATTCATGGACAAGATAAAACATCTGTTTAAGAAGTAGAAGCAGATAGTTGAGGAGTAGAAGAGCATTTCATGGGGAAATCATTATACATTGCAGAAAAACCAAGTGTAGCGCAGGAATTCGCAAAGGCGCTAAAATTGAAGTTGAATAGAAAAGACGGATATCTGGAATCGGAAGATGCAATTGTCACATGGTGTGTGGGACACCTTGTGACAATGAGCTATCCAGAGGAGTATGATCCGTCACTGAAAAGGTGGAGTCTGGAGACTCTGCCTTTTATTCCTGAGCAGTTTAAGTATGAAGTGATACCTGCAGTTTCCAAACAATTTAAGATTGTGTCAGGGCTTCTGAATCGTCCCGATGTTGACACAATCTATGTGTGCACAGACTCCGGGCGGGAAGGAGAGTATATTTACCGCCTCGTAGAGCAGCAGGCGGGCGTACATGGCAAAGAGAGACGACGAGTGTGGATCGATTCCCAGACGGAAGAAGAGATTTTAAGGGGAATTCGTGAGGCGAAGGATCTAGGAGAATATGACAATCTGTCTGCTTCCGCGTATTTGAGGGCAAAAGAGGATTATCTTATGGGAATCAATTTTTCACGTCTATTGACGCTGAAATACGGAAACAGCATTTCCGATTATCTTCATACGAAATATTCCGTTATTTCCGTGGGGCGTGTGATGACCTGTGTGCTTGGCATGGTGGTGCGAAGAGAACGAGAAATTCGTGAATTTGTTGAGACGCCATTTTACCGTGTGTTAAGTACCATCGGAGAAGCGGACGAAAGTTTTGAAGGGGAGTGGAAAGCGGTAGAAGGCTCTCGATATTTTGAGTCTTTTGATCTTTATAAAGAAAATGGTTTTAAAGAGAGGGAGAAGGCGGAAGAACTGGTTTCTTATTTAACAGATCCGTTGCCGGTCACCTGTCAGATCACAGCCATTGAGAAGAAAAAAGAGAAGAAAAATCCGCCTCTTTTATTTAACTTGGCGGAGCTTCAAAATGAATGTTCCAAGCGTTTTAAGATCAGTCCTGACGAGACGCTTCGCATTGTACAGGAATTGTATGAGAAGAAGCTTGTAACGTATCCAAGAACCGACGCCAGAGTATTGTCTACTGCGGTGGCAAAAGAAATTCATAAAAACTTAAACGGTTTGATGAAATATGAGCCGGCAGTTTCTTATCTTCAGGAAATTGTTTCTTTTGGAAGTCATAAAGGGCTGGCAAAGACGAGATATGTCAATGACAAGCAGATTACCGACCACTATGCGATTATTCCTACCGGACAGGGAATTGGGACGTTAAAGAGCGTTTCTTCATTGTCTGCGAAGGTGTATGATGTGATCGTGAAGCGTTTCTTGAGTATCTTTTACCCTGCGGCGGTGTACCAGAAGGTGTCAATTACAACAAAAGTAAAAGAAGAATCGTTTTTCTCCAATTTTAAGGTGCTGGCTGAAGCAGGATATCTTAAGGTGGCAAATGAGGAGAACCAGAGTCAGGAAAAATCAGCAGATCAGAAGATGTTCGAGCGGGTAAATGCACTGAAAAAAGGAATGATGCTTCCGGTTTCGGCGTTTGAAATCAAAGAGGGAAAAACTTCTCCGCCGAAACGTTATAATTCCGGTTCTTTGATTCTTGCTATGGAAAATGCGGGACAGTTGATCGAGGACGAGGATTTACGAGCGCAGATTAAAGGAAGCGGTATCGGCACCAGCGCCACAAGAGGAGATATTTTAAAGAAATTATTTCACATTAAGTATTTATCCTTAAATAAAAAGACGCAGATTGTGACGCCGACGCTGCTTGGAGAAATAATCTATGATGTAGTGGAACACTCTATTCGTTCACTTTTAAATCCAGAATTAACAGCAAGCTGGGAGAAAGGGCTTACTTATGTGGCAGATGGTGATATTACGCCGGAAGAGTACATGCAGAAGTTGGATCACTTTATCGTGAGCCGTACAATGGGGGTAAAGGGACTTAACAATCAAGGACAGCTTCGGGCGTGTTATGACCGCTCGGCGAAGTTCTATAAGAAGAAATAATTGCCTAATAACCGGAAAAGTGCTATTCTTTACTTAGTAACTTGAGAATAGAAGAAAGACAGGAGACAACAATGAGAGAATTGACAGTGAATGAATTATATGATTTAAATGAAACAATTGCGAAAGATATTTTTGATGGTGTAACTTACCCTTGGGAAGTGCTTCCGAAAATCGGAGATTTTATTGTGGAGCTTGGAAAGACACTTTCCAAAGAGGAGTATGATCAGGTGGAAGAGAATGTGTGGATTGCCAAGTCGGCAAACGTATTTCCGTCTGCTTACATTCATGGCCCTGCAATCATCGGCAAGGATGCAGAAGTAAGACACTGTGCATTTATCCGTGGCAATGCCATCGTAGGAGAGGGTGCGGTAGTCGGTAATTCTACAGAGCTTAAGAATGTAATTCTGTTCAATAAAGTACAGGTTCCTCATTATAATTATGTGGGTGATTCTGTGCTTGGATATAAAGCGCATATGGGAGCGGGCTCTATTACTTCAAATGTAAAATCTGATAAAAAGCTGGTTGTTGTAAAGACGCCGGAAGGTGGAATTGAGACCGGAAGAAAGAAATTCGGAGCAATGCTCGGAGATGAAGTGGAAGTCGGATGCGGAACAGTTTTGAATCCGGGAAGTGTTGTCGGAAGACATACGAATATTTATCCGTTGTCCAGCGTAAGAGGTTATGTTCCTGCGGGAAGCATTTATAAGAGACAGGGTGAAGTGGTAGAAAAAAGAGGAGAGTAGACAGATGAAGAAGATTGGATTTATCGGTGTCGGCATTATGGGAAAATCTATGGTGCGAAATCTGATGAAAGCTGGCTTTGAACTTCATATTTTTGCCAGAACAAAAGCGAAGGTAGAGGATGTGATCAGCGAGGGAGCCATATTCCACAGTACCATCAAAGAATGTGTATCGGATTGTGACGCGGTGATCACGATTGTGGGATTTCCGGCAGATGTAGAGGAAGTGTATTTTGAAGAAGGTAATATTTTAGATAGCGCAAAAGAAGGCGCTTACCTTATTGATATGACTACTACAAGCCCTATGTTGTCAGAGAAGATTTATGCAGAAGGAAAGAAGCGTGGCTTTCGTGTATTAGACGCTCCGGTGACAGGCGGAGATACAGGAGCGAAGGCAGGAACGCTGTCTATCTTAGTCGGCGGTGATAAAGAAGATTATGAAGCTTGTATGCCTTTATTTGAAGCCATGGGAACCAACATTAATTATCAGGGAGCAGCAGGAAGCGGGCAGCATGCGAAGATGGCAAATCAGATTATGATTGCAGGTACATTGTCCGGCGTGTGTGAAGCACTCACTTATGCGAAAGCAAAAGGCCTTGATCTTCCTACAGTGATTAAATCAGTAGCAACAGGAGCGGCAGGAAGCAGGCAGTTAGATCTCTTTGCACCTAAGATTCTGGAGAAAGATTACAAGCCCGGATTTTTTATCAAGCATTTTATTAAAGATATGAAGATTGCTTTGACAGAGGCTAATCGGAGTGATCTTTTCCTGGAAGTGTTAAGTCTTGTCCTTTCGAACTATGAAGAACTGGAATCAGAAGGATATGGAGATCTTGGCACACAGGCATTGATTAAATATTATGAAGCAGAAGGGGAGGAGTAGGAAATGAATGATAAGTATGTAACATTTGAAATCAGAAAGACGAAGCATATTGCATTGGTCGCTCATGACGGCAAGAAAAAAGAGCTGGTAGAATGGTGCGATAAAAATAAAGAGATTTTAAAGGGACATTTCTTGTGCGGAACCGGTACAACAGCAAGATTGATTGCTGAGAAGACAGGACTTCCGGTGAAGGGATATAACAGCGGTCCATTAGGCGGAGATCAGCAGATCGGTGCAAAAATCGTAGAAGGCCAGATTGATTTTATGATCTTTTTATGGGACCCGTTGGAAGCCCAGCCGCATGATCCGGACGTGAAAGCATTGCTTCGTATTGCTGTTGTCTACGATATTCCGATTGCTAACAATCTTGCGACAGCAGATTTCATGCTTCACTCTGAATACATGGACGGAACATACAATAGGAGAGTGGAGAATTTCCAGAGAACTGTTCAAGAACGTGTTGAGCAGATGAAATAAAATATAGTGTCTGAAAAATAAGAGTGGATGATAATTTATCTGCTCTTTTTTTCGGCTTTATTTGGTTGTATAACAATGCAGTTGACAGCAATAGGAATATTATGCTATTCTAGGACAGTAAACTTTATTGCTTTAAAGTGTAACGCTTTAAAGTAATATGATAAAAAAGATAAAAGGAAGTTTGAGAAGGAAGGGTAACAGTATGGGAATCAAATTAACGTTGCTAATCGTATTTTTTGCAGTCATGGTAGGAGTAGGACTCTATTCCAGAAAGCATACAGCCAGTGTAGACGGATTTGTACTTGGCGGGCGGTCAGTTGGGCCCTGGCTTACAGCATTTGCATATGGAACCTCTTATTTCTCTGCAGTTGTATTTGTTGGGTATGCAGGTCAATTTGGCTGGAAGTACGGTATTGCAAGTACGTGGATTGGAATCGGTAATGCTGTGATCGGAAGCTTAATGGCATGGGTAGTGTTAGGGAGACGAACGAAGGTTATGACACAGCATCTGGGATGTAAAACGATGCCTGATTTTTTTGGTGAACGGTATGGGAGCAAAGTATTAAAGATCATGGCGTCGGCAATCGTGTTTGTTTTTCTGGTTCCATATACGGCATCCATCTATAATGGGCTCTCCAGATTGTTTGAAATGGCATTTCACATTCCTTACGCTTATTGTGTTGCGGGAATGGCAGTGTTTACTGGAATCTATGTAATTTTGGGCGGATACATGGCGACAGCCATTAATGATTTTATTCAGGGAATTATTATGCTGATCGGAATTGTAGCGGTGATCGCTGCAGTGTTAAGCGGTCAGGGTGGTTTTCTGGAGGCAATCAGAAAGATGGCGGAGATTCCAAGCGATCTTCCGGTTACTATGGGACAGCCGGGAGCATTTACTTCCTTCTTTGGGCCTGACCCATGGAATCTGTTCGGTGTTATCATACTGACTTCTCTCGGAACGTGGGGACTGCCTCAGATGATCGGAAAATTTTATGCGATCAAGGATGAAAAATCCATTAATACAGGAACCGTGA
This sequence comes from uncultured Dorea sp., assembly GCA_900543415.1. Lineage (GTDB taxonomy): Bacteria > Bacillota > Clostridia > Lachnospirales > Lachnospiraceae > Dorea_D. The sequence goes on from UQRE01000014.1 coordinate 10,814, forward strand.
TCTCGACATTATTTGCCTGTGTTGTGGCAGGAGGAAGCTATTTCCTCGGAGGATTCGGACGTCTCTTTGACAGTAGTGAAATCTACGATGAGACGGGAAGTGTGGTGTTTGACAGCATTGTTCCGCATATGCTGTCGTCTCTTCCGGATCTTTTGATCGGAATAGTAGTTGTGCTTGTATTATCAGCCTCTATGTCTACACTGGCATCTTTAGTACTGACTTCCAGTTCGACGCTGACACTGGATTTTTTAAAAGACAATGTTATGAAAAATATGAGTGAAAAGAAACAAATATGCTGGATGCAGTTTTTAGTCGTGTTCTTTATCGGATTATCCGTATGGATTGCATTAGATCCATCTACCTTTATTGCGCAGCTTATGGGAATTTCATGGGGAGCGCTGGCAGGAGCATTTTTGGCGCCGTTTCTGTACGGATTATATTGGAAACGCGTGACAAAGGCTGCTGTATGGGCAAGCTTTATTACAGGTGTAGGTATTACCGTCTCTAACCTGTTTCTTCATTATATTGCCTCTCCGATCAATGCGGGAGCGGTGGCAATGATCGCAGGACTTGTAGTTGTTCCGTTTGTAAGCATCGTTACACCGAAACCGGAGGCTAAGACGGTGGAACAGATTTTTGCCTGCTATGAGGAGACGGTAACGATTACTAAGAAACGTTCTCTGGAAGCCGAAAGATAATATGCGAAATGTTAAAATATATCAATTAAAATGATTAAAAATGTCACTTTCTTTTTCCTTAAGCATATGATAGGATAAGGGAGTATTAAAAATAGACAACAAGGTTGATAATTATTATTCAACATAATAAGCACTGAGATGTGTGATAGAGAGGAAGTAAAGAGACATGAAAAATTATCAGAAGTATGAGAAAACCTATTTTATGCCGCCGGAAGTTACGTACGACTGGGCGAAGAAAGACGCAATTGAAAAACCACCAATCTGGTGCAGCGTAGATTTGCGAGATGGAAATCAGGCGTTGATCGAGCCTATGAGTCTGGAAGAAAAATTAGAATTTTTCCAGATGCTGGTGGATGTAGGATTTAAGGAGATAGAAGTTGGATTTCCTGCGGCTTCTGAGACAGAATATCAGTTTATGAGAACATTGATCGAAAAAAATATGATTCCGGATGATGTGACCGTACAGGTGCTTACACAGGCAAGAGAACATATTATTAAGAAGACGTTTGAAGCAGTTAAGGGAGCGCCTCATGCGGTGATTCATCTTTATAACTCCACTTCGGTAGCACAGCGGGAACAGGTATTTAAAAAGAGTAAAGAAGAGATCAAAAAGATTGCTATTGATGGTGCTGAGCTGCTGTTAAAGCTGGCATCTGAGACAGATGGTAATTTTACTTTCCAGTACAGTCCGGAGAGCTTTCCGGGCACAGAGGTGGATTATGCAGTAGAAGTGTGTAACGCGGTATTAGATGTATGGAAGCCGACGAAAGAGAACAAGGCAATCATTAACATTCCGACAACCGTTGAAAATGCTATGCCTCATGTATTTGCCTGTCAGTTGGAATATGTGCATAAACACCTGAAATACAGAGATAATGTAATTCTTTGTCTTCATCCTCATAACGACAGAGGATGCGGCGTTGCAACAGCAGAGCTTGGCGTTCTGGCAGGAGCCGACCGTATTGAGGGAACGTTATTCGGAAACGGAGAGCGTACCGGAAATGTTGATATTATTACGATGGGAATGAATATGTATTCTCACGGTGTTGATCCGGGACTTGATTTCTCAAATATGAAAAGACTCAGAGAGACTTATGAACGGCTTACAAGAATGCATGTGTATGAGCGTCAGCCATATGCCGGAGACCTTGTATTTACAGCCTTTTCCGGCTCTCATCAGGATGCGATCGCTAAAGGAATGGCTTATCGTGATGAGAAGCAGTGTGATACATGGACAGTTCCTTATCTTCCAATCGATCCGAAAGATGTCGGAAGACAGTATGACTCTGATGTTATCCGTATCAACAGCCAGTCCGGTAAGGGTGGTGTAAACTACATTTTAAAACAGAGCCATGGAATCAACCTTCCTCAGGCAATGCGTGCAGAAGTCGGATATCTGGTGAAAGATGTATCTGATAAGGCACATAAGGAATTAACACCGGATTGGGTATATCAGATCTTTTCAGATAATTATATTAATACGAAACCGGTATTCCATGTAGATGAATGTCACTTTAAGCAGGGCGATGGTATTACAGCAGAGGCAACGATCAATCATGCAGGAGAGACGAGAGTTGTTACTGCGATGGGAAATGGACGTCTTGACGCTGTAAGCAATGCTATCAAACAATACTTTAATATCAGTTATGAACTTACTTTCTATGAAGAACATTCTCAGTCGAAAGGTTCATCTTCCAAAGCAGTTGCATACGTGGGCATCATAAGCAAAGGAAAAACCTTCTGGGGAGTCGGCATCGATCCTGATATTATCAAAGCTTCCATAGAGGCGCTGATTGTTGCGGTGAATAAATTAGAAGAGCTTGGCAATTCAAAAAGCTGTCAGGATGCCAGAATGGTCGAGATCATGAACTATATTCAGGCAAATTATATTGATATTACGTTAGAAGATTTGGCAGAAAAATTCTATCTTTCAAAACCATATATATCAAAATACATCAAAGAAAAATCAGGGATCACGTTCGGAGAAATGGTGAAAAAGATTCGCATGAAGAAAGCGAAATCGCTGTTAAAAGGAAGCAATATGACAGTTGAAAATATTGCGCTCAGCGTAGGATATCAGAACGTAGAACATTTTAACCGACTGTTCAAAAAAGCATATAATATGACACCGATCCAGTTCAGAAATGAAAAATAATGTTTATGTCCCCCGGGGTAAACTTGCAAAAAGCCCCGGGGGACATTTTACTTTTCCCCCGGGGCTCGTAAGCAATATCTTAGATTGCTCTTGTATACTCTTTCAGCCATTCTCTTTCTTCTTCTGTGAGATGTGGTCCGATCTTTTCGTATACATCTTTGTGGTAGTTGTTCAGCCATTCTCTTTCAGATTTGCTCATTTCTTCCGGATCAATACCGTCTAAGTCGATTGGAGCAAAAGTGATTGTCTCGAAGTGCATGAACTGTCCGTATTTATTCTGGACACCTTTTCTTACGATAAATTCATTTTCGATACGAATACCGAACTGACCATCTTCGTAGATACCAGGCTCATCTGTGATAACCATGCCTTCTTCCAGTTTGTGATGTTCATTCTTGCTTGGTACAACATACCATCTGAAACCTGTCGGTGGTTCGTGAACATTTGCAAGGTATCCGACACCGTGTCCTGTACCACACTGGAAATCAAGGTCAAGATCCCAGATCGGTCCTCTTGCAAGGACGTCAAGGTTATATCCGTAACATCCATACAGGAATTTTGCACGGGAAAGGTTCATCATTGCACGTACAACAGCAGTAAAGTATTTCTTCATCTGCTGATCGACAGAGCCAAGGACGAATGTTCTTGTGATATCGGTAGAACCTTCATAGTATCCGCCGCCTGTATCATTCAGGAAGAAAGCGCCTTTTTCTAATTTTACATCTGTCTCTTCAGAAGGAGAGTAGTGCATCATGGCAGCGTGATCTTTGTAAGCACATAGTGGCTCGAAGCTGTCACGGATATAACCGTCTTGCTCTGCACGAAGAGAAGTAAGTTTTTCAATAGAACTTAACTCTGTAATAGTCTCCTTATCGAAGTTATTTTTGATCCAGTACATGAACTTTGTAATAGCAACACCGTCTTTAATATGAGCAGCTCTGATATTTTCAAGCTCCGTCTCATTCTTCATAGCCTTCATGAGAATGGTCGGATTAGCAGCTTCAACGATGTGGCAAGGAATGTTTTTGTAAAGAGCGTAGTTCATCTTCATCGGATCGATCAGGATGGTCTCAGAAGCATCCAGTTTCTTGATATCTTCGTAAATATCGTTGTATGGGTGAAGATTTACATTTGCCTTTTTGAATTCACCGAGAATCTGGTCATTTAATTTCTTCTCATCGACATAGAGCTCAACACTATCCATTTTTACAATGGCATAGGAGAGAAGCAGTGGGAAGAAATCAATATCATCACCACGTACATTCAAGAGCCAGCATACATCATCAAGAGAAGCAATTGCGTGTACGGTAGCGCCTTTTTCTGCCATTACTTTACGCACGCGCTCCAGTTTAGATGCTGTACTTTCACCGGAATATTTCTCTTCTAAGAAGAAGGCCGATTTGTCAGATAATGCCGGTCTGTCTTCCCAGATCGCATCGATGAGGTCTTCAGAATAGTCGATGTTGATTCCTTTGGAAGCAAGTGCATCCTCATATTCCTGACCTTCACCCATAGAGAGAACACGTCCGTCAAATGCAACAGTTCCGCCGGATGGAATCTTGTCTGCCAGATATTCTGTGATAGAAGGTGTGTCGCCTACGAACATCTTCATTAAGCGTACACCGGTACCTGCCATTTCATTTTCTGCCTGGAAGAAATATCTTCCGTCCGTCCATAAACCTGCATCATCTTTGCAGATGACAGCAGTTCCGTAAGAGCCACTGAAACCAGTGATGAATTTTCTTGCTTTAAAGTGTTCCCCAACATATTCGCTCTGATGGAAGTCAGCAGTAGGAACAACGTAAGCATCAATGCTCTTTTCGTCCATAAGAGAGCGAAGCTTTGCAATTCCTTCTGATACTGTCATGATCAAAAACCCCCTTAAAATAAAATTATGTCTTAAAAAATCTGTCATTTGAAAAAGAGACCGCTGGCGCAATCTCTTTTTCGATCTTTATGAAATTGTTGATTATTCAGCTTTTTCCATTTCGTCAAGTTTTCCACTGAATGCCCAGAGGAGAATACCAAGAACGATAATAACTGCTGCTAATCCACCGTATCCCATTGTGAAGTCAAGAGTCTTTAACCATGCATATAAGCTTGGGTAAATCTTCTGAGCAAGGAATACTGCGATTGGCCAGAAACCAAGTAACAGACCAAGTACTTTAGCTGGAGCAAGTTTGGAAATGAATGAGTTACCAAGTGGGGAGAATACCATCTCACCAACTGACATCAACAGACATACAAGTACTAACCAGAATACAGAACACTGTCCGTTAGCAGCTGCGATCTTGTCAGCGATAACCATTACGATGTAAGAAACACCTACAAGCATAATACCAAGAGCTGTTTTCTTGAACATGCTCATGTCGCCCTTTGGTCTCTTAGCCATTTTAGCCCAAACCATAGCAAGTACAGGACCTAAGATGATACATACTAAAGCATTTACAGAGTCGAACCAAGAAGTAGGAATCTGGAAGCTTCCAATGTACCAGTTAGCAAGGTTCATGTAGTCAGCACCATCACCCCAACCGAAGCGGTAGTAAGCTGGCATGTAAGCCATGTACCATACCATCCAGAAGATACTGGAGAACAAAGTTACAAGGATGATTGCAACGATACGCTTAACATCACCAGATGTAAGTTTTGCATCATCAGCTTCTTTCTTACCTGCTGTATCGAATTCACGCTGGTCAACTTTGAATGGTTTCTTACCAGCGTCGCCAAGAGCTTTGCTGTTCAGGATGAACCATGCAGCATCGATGAACATGAAGATACCACAGATTAAGAATACTGTGTTGAAGCTTGTCTTGATACCGAAAAGACCTGTTGTAGCAAGCATTGCGATAAATGTTGTACCGATGAATGATCCGATGTTAACGAAAGAGTACTGAATTGAGAAAGCCTCGTCCAGTTCGTCAGCATCGTGGAACAACAGTCCGTTGATACCAGATAAGTTACCTTTGAACAGACCTGTACCGATAGATACAAGAATGATCATAGCCCATACAAGTGTCATGGAATCAGCTTTCCATGTACATACGTATCCAAGTCCCATAAGGATCATTCCTAATGGTACACAGATTCTTGGGCTGATCCAGTGGTCAGCGATGTAACCACCGAACAGTGGTGTGATGTATGTCCATGCTACGAATGAGCCTGACATAGCAGCACCTTCAACGTCGGATAATCCCAATCCGCCTGATGCAACTTCTGTTGCAATCCAAATGGCTAACAGATATTTTACTGTGTAGAATGCGAGACGCTCAAATGTGAATCCAAGTGCGCAAACGTAAAAGCCAAATGGTCTTCCTTTTTTTGCTTTTTCCATTTTTTTATCCCTCCAATTATTAAAAATGAAAATAAATCTTAGTGGAACTTGTCAGCATTAGATAAAAGAAATGCATATGTACAAGCTCACCTTGTGAATTATAACACAAAGAATCGATTATTACAATGAGAACTTAAGAAAAAGTTAATAAAATTTTTAGAATAAAGTTTGAAGTAAAATTTGAACGTCAAATATTTGACAAAACAGAGTGAAAAGTATTGCGGAGCACTATAAAAAAAGATATAATATAATTGGCAAAAATTTGGTTTTACTTTTATAAGGAAGTAATTAACCCAATTTAAAATAAAAAATGGAGGACTGGACTATGGGCAACAAAACAGAAAATGCAGCAGGCAGACGAATTGCAGCGATGCTTGATGCAGGAAGCTTTGTTGAAATCGGCGGTGCTGTTACAGCGAGAAATACAGATTTCAACATGCAGGAAAAAGAAACTCCGGCAGACGGTGTAATTACCGGTTACGGAGTGATTGATGGGAACTTGGTGTATGTATACAGTCAGGATGTATCTGTATTAAACGGTGCAATTGGCGAGATGCATGCGAAGAAGATTGCACGTATTTATGATATGGCAATGAAGATGGGGGCTCCGGTAATTGGGCTGATTGATTGTGCAGGATTGAGACTTCAGGAAGCAACAGATGCACTGGAAGCTTTCGGAGGCTTATATTTGAAACAGTCTATGGCATCAGGTGTGATTCCTCAGATCACAGCAATCTTCGGAATGTGCGGCGGCGGTCTTTCCTTGATTCCGGCGCTTGCAGACTTTACATTTATGGAAGAAAAGGGAAGATTATTTGTCAATTCTCCGAATGCTATTGCAAGAAACCGCATTGAAAAGTGTGATACAGCAAGTGCAGCATTCCAAAGCAAGGAAGTTGGTCTTGTGGATGGCGTGGAGACAGAAGATGAAATTCTTGAAGATATCCGCACATTGATCTGTATGCTTCCTTGTAATAATGAAGAGGATGCTTCTTATGATGAATGTAATGATGATCTTAACAGAGTATGTGAAGGGATTGAAGATGCATTTGAGGATGCAGCGATTGCTCTTTCACAGATCTCAGATGATCAGATTTTCTTTGAGACAAAGAAAGATTTCGCACAAGATATGGTAACTGGATTTATCCGATTAAATGGAATGACAGTCGGTGCAGTTGCGAATCGTTTCGTTGTATATAATGAAGAAGGAGAGATCGCCGCTCAGTTTGACGGTTCCTTATCTGCAGACGGTGCGAACAAAGCAGCAGAGTTTGTTGAGTTCTGTGATGCCTTCAATATTCCGGTATTGTCCCTGACAAATGTATCTGGTTTTGCGGCAAGCGAGTATGATGAGAAACATCTGGCGAAAGCTGCGGCAAAATTGACGTATGCATTTGCTAACGCAACAGTGCCGAAGGTAAATGTTGTGACAGGCAAAGCGTTCGGAAGTGCTTACGTTGCCATGAACAGTAAATCTACAGGTGCAGACATGGTATATGCATGGGAGACTTCTGAGATCGGAATGATGGATGCGGCACTTGCAGCGAAGATCATGTATGCAGATGCAGATGCAGATGTGATAAAGGTGAAAGCGACAGAATACAAAGAATTGCAATCCAGTCCATATGCAGCGGCAAGGAGAGGATATGTAGATACGATCATTGCTCCGGCTGATACAAGAAAATATGTGATCGGAGCATTTGAAATGTTATTTACAAAGAGGGAAGACCGTCCCATGAAAAAACACGGAACAGTTTAGAGAGGTGAGGCAAAGTGAAGAAAAAATTAAGCTTATTAATCTGCACTCTGACTGCGATATTGTGTTTTACAGGATGTGCCAGTACAAAGGCAGAGCTTGACTATGACAAAGCAACTGTTGAACAGTCTGTAGAATTCCTGGTAAGCTACTGTGCTTCTGCTGATGATGCGGCAATGGAGCAGTGGGGAGAACTATCAGATTATGAAATCCAGTATCAATTGATGCAGGCGGGGCTTCCATATACACCGGACAGCTTCCTGGGAGCAATGGAGAGCTGGACAGCAGGCGTGGAAGAATGCGGTGCTTATGTAGGACATGGAGATTATGTGTACGAAGCTTCTGAAGATGAACTGAAAGTAACGACAGAGGCACAGTTTAAGGAACGAGACGCATCTCTTACATTTATCTTTGATGACAACTTAAATCTTGAGAGTATGACGGTAGATGCACAGTATTCTACAGGAGAGATCTTAAAGAAAGCAGGACTTAATACATTGCTTGGAATGGGAACTGTATTTATGGTATTGATTTTCATTTCCCTTATTATTTCCCTGTTTAAATATATCCCGGCAATTGAAAATGCTTTGAAGAAGAAACCAAAAGAAGTGGAAAAAGAGGTTGTGGAAGAACCTGTTGTAGAAGAGGTATCCGAAGAGCAGGATATGACCGATGACACAGAGCTTGTTGCAGTAATCGCAGCGGCGATCGCAGCGGCAGAAGGTACGACAACAGATGGATTCGTAGTAAGAAGTATTCGAAGACGTCCGTCTAATAAATGGAATTCATAGTGAAAATAGGAGGAATCAAAATGAAAAATTATACAATTACAGTAAATGGCAATGTCTATGATGTGACCGTAGAGGAAAATGGGGCAGGGGCAGCACCAAAGGCAGCACCTAAGGCTCCGAAAGCAGCACCAAAAGCAGCTCCGGCTCCAAAGGCTCCGGCAAAAGCAGCAGGAGCAGGTTCTGTGGAAGTGAAAGCGGGAGCAGCAGGAAAAGTATTTAAGATTGAGGCAAATGTTGGACAGAGCGTGAAGAAGGGCGATGCTGTTGTAATTATCGAAGCAATGAAGATGGAAATTCCAGTTGTGGCACCGGAAGACGGAACAGTTGCAAGCATTGACGCAGCAGTGGGCGATGCAATTGAAGCAGGCGCAGTGTTAGCTACATTAAACTAATGTGAAACTGATTCCTTAGATGGAACAGACACGACTGGAGGTTAAAAAATGGAATATATAACAAAAACATTGGGAAACCTCGTGCAGCAGACAGCATTCTTCAGTCTCACATGGGGCAATTTGATCATGATTGCTGTAGCATGTTTTTTCCTGTATTTAGCAATTCGACGTGGGTTCGAGCCTCTGCTTTTGGTACCGATCGCCTTCGGTATGCTTCTTGTTAATATCTATCCGGATATTATGTTGCATGCGGAAGATGCAGCAAACGGAACCGGCGGACTGCTTTACTATTTCTTTAAACTGGATGAGTGGGCAATCCTTCCGTCGTTGATCTTCCTTGGCGTAGGTGCGATGACAGACTTCGGACCTTTGATCGCGAATCCTAAGAGCTTTCTTTTAGGTGCAGCGGCACAATTTGGTATTTTTACAGCTTATCTTGGAGCTATGGCGATGGGATTTTCCGACAAGGCGGCAGCGGCAGTTTCCATTATCGGAGGAGCCGATGGACCGACTTCTATCTTTCTTGCCGGTAAATTGCAGCAGACAGCTCTTATGGGACCGATTGCGGTAGCCGCTTATTCTTACATGGCTTTAGTTCCGGTTATCCAGCCTCCGATCATGAAGCTTCTGACAACCGAAAAAGAGCGTAAGATCAAGATGGAGCAGTTAAGACCGGTATCCAAGCTTGAGAGAATCCTGTTCCCGATCATCGTTACAATTGTAGTATGTGTGATCCTTCCGACAACAGCACCTCTTGTTGGTATGCTGATGCTTGGTAACCTGTTCCGTGAGTCCGGAGTTGTAAGACAGTTGACAGACACAGCATCCAATGCACTGATGTATATTGTTGTTATCCTTCTTGGAACTTCTGTCGGCGCTACAACCAGTGCAGAGGCTTTCCTTAATTGGGATACGATCAAGATCGTCATTCTCGGACTTGTAGCATTTGCTGTAGGTACGGCGGCAGGTGTATTGTTTGGTAAATTGATGTGTATTGCAACTCACGGAAAGGTAAATCCGCTCATCGGTTCTGCCGGAGTATCCGCAGTTCCTATGGCGGCACGTGTGTCCCAGAAAGTCGGAGCAGAGGCAGATCCTACCAACTTCCTGCTGATGCATGCAATGGGACCTAACGTTGCCGGAGTTATCGGAACAGCAGTAGCTGCCGGAACCTTTATGGCAATCTTCGGAGTAGTATAAAAAGATGAGTAATTTTATTTTACAAAATTATGGAGGAAAGAAATCATGGCAGAAATAGAGAAAAAACCAATTAAAATAACAGAGACCATCCTGCGTGATGCACACCAATCTCTGATTGCCACACGTATGACAACGGAGCAGATGCTGCCGATCATTGAGAAAATGGATCAGGTGGGATACCACTCTGTAGAGTGCTGGGGCGGCGCTACCTTTGATGCCTCTCTACGTTTCTTAAAGGAAGATCCGTGGGAGAGACTTCGTAAATTCCGCGATGGATTCAAGAATACAAAGCTTCAGATGTTGTTCCGCGGACAGAATATCTTAGGATACCGTCCATATGCAGATGATGTAGTGGAATATTTTGTGCAGAAATCCGTTGCAAACGGAATTGATATTATTCGAATTTTTGACTGTCTTAATGATCTTCGTAATCTTCAGACAGCAGTTACAGCAGCGAACAAGGAAAAAGCAGACGCACAGGTTGCTCTGTCCTATACATTGGGCGATGCATATACAATGGATTACTGGGTAGATATTGCTAAGAGAATCGAAGACATGGGAGCGACATCTATCTGTATCAAAGATATGGCAGGTCTTCTTGTGCCATATAAGGCAACAGAATTGATCGGAGCTTTAAAAGATGCAGTAGATCTTCCAATCCAGCTTCATACACACTATACATCCGGCGTAGCTTCTATGACATACCTGAAGGCAGTAGAGGCAGGTGTGGATGTCATTGATACGGCAATGTCACCATTTGCGTTGGGAACATCTCAGCCGGCAACGGAAGTAATGGTAGAGACATTCAAAGGCACACCTTATGACAGCGGACTTGATCAGAAGCTGTTGGCAGAGATTGCGGATTACTTCCGACCAATTCGTGATGAGGCGCTTGAGAGCGGACTTTTGAATCCGAAGAATATGGGAGTGAATATTAAGACTCTGTTGTATCAGGTACCGGGAGGTATGCTTTCCAACCTGACTTCTCAGTTGAAAGAACAGAATGCAGAAGATAAATATTATGAGGTGCTTGAGGAAGTTCCGAAGGTTCGTAAGGATCTCGGTGAACCGCCGCTTGTTACTCCTTCTTCTCAGATTGTCGGTACACAGGCTGTATTTAACGTGCTGATGGGCGAGCGATATAAGATGGCTACTAAGGAGACTAAGGACGTGTTAAGTGGAAAATACGGTGCAACCGTAAAACCATTTAACGAGGATGTGAGAAAGAAAGTTCTCGGCGAAGACGCAGAGATCATCACCTGTCGTCCGGCAGATCTGATTCCGGATGAGCTTGATACTTTGAAAGAAGAGATGTCACAGTGGAGCCAGCAGGATGAGGATGTGCTGACATACGCACTGTTCCCGCAGGTAGCAACGGACTTCTTTAAATACAGAGAAGCGCAGCAGACAAAAGTGGATCAGACAGTGGCAGACACAGAAAACGGAAGTTATCCGGTATAAGTGAAGCACATATAGAAGAAATAACAAAGATCAGAGAGATTGTGTGGTTGGAATTAAGATCACACAATCTCTTTTTGTAGAAATCTGCATACTTGAACAATAAAAGATTTCGCTATATAATAATTAAAGTGTTAATTATGGTTGAGAGAAGGATTACGTTATCATGGGAAATAAAAATGAACTGCTTCAAAAAATTGATGAGAAATATTCAAAATTCAGCAAAGGGCAGAAGAAGCTTGCGGATTTTATACGGGAAGACTACGATAAAGCCGCATTTTTGACAGCTGCGAAGATGGGGGAGGAAGTCGGTGTCAGCGAGTCAACAGTTGTGCGTTTTGCTATGGCGCTTGGATATGAAGGATACCCGGGCTTCCAGAAGGCGTTAGAAGAATTGGTGCGGACGAAATTAAACTCGATTCAGCGAATGGAAGTGACGTATGGACGGATTAGTCAGGGAGAGATTCTTACATCTGTGCTTCATTCTGACATTGAGAAGATTAAACTGACCATGGAAGCAATTGACCATGAAAGCTTTGAGCTTGCAGTGGATACAATTCTTCATGCGAAAAAAATCTATGTGATCGGTATTCGAAGCTGTGCGCCGCTTGCAAGCTTTTTAGGATTTTATCTGAATCTGATCTGCGAAGATGTGACTGCAGTAAATACAAATAGTTCCAGTGAGATATTTGAACAGTTGATCCGTATCGGAGAAGATGATGTGATCATTGGCATTAGTTTTCCGAGATATTCTATGCGTACGTTAAAGGCGTTAGAGTTTGCCAGCAACCGCAAAGCGAAAGTAATCACCCTTACAGACAGTGTACATTCACCAATGACACTTTATTCCTCCTGTAATCTGATCGCAAGAAGCGACATGGCGTCTATTGTGGATTCCTTAGTTGCTCCGCTTAGTGTGGTAAATGCGCTTGTGGTAGCTCTTTGCATGAAAAAACAAAAAGAAGTGATTTCCACACTTGAGACATTAGAACAGATCTGGGACGAGTATCAAGTGTACAGTAAGGATGAACTCAATATGGTAGATAATAAGGTGGAATTATCCGGCAAACATCTGCCTGATGATGAGGAGAAGCAGGATGAGTAAGGTATTAATAGCCGGAGGCGGTGCGGCAGGGATGTTCGCGGCAATTACGGCTGCAAGACAAGGGCAGGAAGTCCATGTCTATGAAAAGAACGAGAAGCTTGGAAAGAAGCTGTTTATCACAGGAAAAGGCAGATGTAATATTACAAATGCCTGTGACATGGATACACTCTTTGATTCGGTTATTACAAATTCTAAGTTTTTATACAGTAGTTTTTATGGATATACGAATCAGGATGTGATTGATTTTTTTGAGAATATAGGTGTGCAGACGAAGACGGAACGGGGAGAACGTGTATTTCCGCAGTCGGATCATTCCTCGGATGTCATTCGGGCGTTGGAAGCAGAGATGCGAAGACTGGGAGTGCATATCCATCTTCATACCGGTGTAAAAAGGGTGATTTCCACAGACGGAAGTTTTGACCATATAGAATTGATGGATGGGAGTATTGTCAAAGGAGATTCCTGCATTGTTGCAACCGGCGGGCTCTCCTACCAGACAACCGGCTCTACCGGAGACGGATACCGGTTTGCCAGAGACAATGGACATACGGTTACAGACTGCATGCCTTCTCTTGTGCCAATGACGACAAAAGAGGAATGGGTGCCAAGGTTGCAGGGACTGTCGCTTCGAAATGTAAGAGCGGCAATTTTTGATGGAAAAAAGAAGCTGTATGATGAATTTGGAGAAATGTTGTTTACACACTACGGTGTAAGCGGTCCCCTGATGTTGAGTGCCAGCAGTGTGATCGGGAAAAAACTGAAAGAGAAAGAATTAAAACTTATGATTGACCTGAAGCCTGCGCTGTCCATGGAACAGTTGGAGAAGCGAGTGCTTCGTGATTTTGAAGAAAACCAGAACCGGCAGTTTAAGAATGCAGTCGGGAAATTGTTCCCGTCAAAGCTGATCCCTGTGATGATTGAATTGAGCGGAATTGAGGAAGAGAAGAAGGTAAATGTAATCTCCAGAGAGGAACGTCAGAAGTTTGTCTATCTAATCAAGAATCTTCCGATTACGCTTATCGGACTTCGGGACTATAATGAGGCGATCATTACGAAGGGCGGTATAAAGGTGAAAGAGATCGATTCGTCAACAATGGAGTCCAAATTAGTGAAAGGACTTTATTTTGCGGGAGAAGTGTTAGATCTTGACGCAGTGACCGGAGGGTTTAACTTACAGATCGCATGGTCGACAGCCTACGCAGCGGGAATGGCAGTATCGGAATAAAAGCATCTAAATAAAAGAAATGCAAAAAAGAATGTGAGTTTTTCACATTCTTTTTTTGTATTACCTATTGACAAGGTAGGCTATATGGATTATATTAATACCTATCATTTGAGTAGGTGATAGAAAGGAAGGATAGTATATGGGAAAATTAAGATTTGAAACATTGCAGCTTCATGTAGGACAAGAACAGCCGGATCCGGTAACAGATGCAAGGGCGGTTCCAATTTATGCAACCACATCATATGTATTTCACGATTCCGCACATGCGGCAGCTCGTTTTGGACTTTCAGATGCGGGTAACATTTACGGCAGATTGACCAATTCCACACAGGATGTGCTGGAAAAAAGAGTAGCGGCGCTGGAAGGCGGCGTGGCAGCGCTGGCGCTCGCTTCCGGAGCAGCAGCCATTACTTATACGCTGGAAGCGCTTGGACAGAATGGCGGACATTTTGTTGCCCAGAAAACCATCTACGGTGGAAGTTATAATCTTTTGGCACATACGCTTCCAAACTTCGGGATTACCGCCAGTTTTGTAGATATTCATAATCTGGAGGAAGTAGAAGCAGCCATTCAGGATCAAACGAGAGGTATTTATGTTGAGACACTTGGCAATCCAAACAGTGATATACCGAATCTGGACGCGTTAGCAGAGCTTGCCCATAAGCATGGACTTCCGCTTATTGTAGATAATACATTCGGAACACCTTATCTGATTCGACCGATAGAACATGGCGCAGATATTGTTGTACATTCTGCTACGAAGTTTTTGGGCGGTCATGGAACGACACTTGGCGGTGTCATCGTGGATTCCGGGAAATTTGACTGGGAAGCAAGTGGACGTTATCCTGCAATCTCCGAGCCAAATCCAAGCTATCATGGGGTGTCTTTCGTGAAGACAGCCGGCGAGGCTGCATTTGTCACTTACATCCGTGCAATCCTGCTTCGAGATACAGGAGCGGCAATTTCTCCTTTTGCTTCATTTTTGCTTCTTCAGGGAATAGAAACTCTGTCCCTTCGTCTGGAACGTCATATCGAAAATACGAAAAGAGTAGTTGAATACTTGGAAAATCATCCCCTGGTAGAGAAAGTGAATCACCCATCCTTACCGGAACACCCAGATCATGATCTGTATGAGAAATATTTCCCAAATGGAGGAGGGTCTATCTTTACTTTTGAAATAAAAGGTGGTGTACAGGAAGCACACAAATTCATTGATCACTTGGAAATCTTTTCGCTTCTTGCAAATGTAGCGGATGTTAAGAGTTTAGTCATTCATCCGGCAACTACAACGCACAGTCAGTTGAGTCAAGAGGAACTTTTGGATCAGGGAATCCGTGAGAATACGATACGATTATCCATCGGAACCGAGCATATTGATGATATCATCGAAGATTTAGAAAAAGGGTTTCAAGCAGTAGGAGGTAGAAATCATGTCTAATATATATACATCAGCAGAACAGTTGATTGGAAGAACTCCTCTTTTGGAGCTCTCTCACATAGAAAAAGAATATGAACTAAAAGCAAAGATTATTGCAAAACTGGAGTATTTGAATCCGGCGGGCTCTGTCAAGGACCGAATTGCTAAAGCCATGATTGATGAGGCGGAAAACTCCGGGAAATTACGAACCGGTTCAGTTATCATCGAGCCAACATCGGGAAACACAGGGATTGGTCTTGCTGCTGTCGCTGCGGCAAGGGGATATCGGATTGTCATTGTTATGCCAGAGACTATGTCAGTGGAGCGCAGACAACTGATGAAAGCATATGGTGCTGAGCTTGTTCTTACCGATGGACGCAAAGGAATGAAAGGAGCAATTGAGAAGGCAGAAGAACTTGCAAAAGAGATTTCTGATAGTTTTCTTGTCGGACAGTTTGTGAATCCTGCCAATCCTAAAATCCACAGGGAGACAACCGGACCAGAGATCTATCGCGATACAGACGGGAAAGTAGATATTTTTGTGGCAGGTGTAGGAACCGGAGGAACCGTGACCGGAGTGGGTGAATATTTGAAATCCCAAAATTCTAACATTCAGGTCATTGCAGTTGAACCGGCTTCTTCACCGATGCTCTCAGAAGGGAAAGCCGGTGCTCATAAAATTCAGGGGATTGGCGCAGGGTTCGTACCGGATGTGTTAAATACGAATATTTATGATCGTGTGATAACAGTAGATGAAGAGGATGCTTTTCGGGTAGGAAGAATGATAGGACAAAAGGAAGGGGTTCTTGTCGGAATTTCTTCGGGAGCAGCCGTTCATGCTGCAATTGAACTTGCGAAACTCCCTGAAAATGAAGGAAAGAATATTGTTGTACTTTTACCGGATACCGGAGATAGATATTTGTCTACCCCGCTATTTTCCTGATGAAATATCGTCGTAGGACTGTTGAAATGCCATTATGTGACCGCCGGAATGAAACTTGATATTTTTGTCAGGAATGTAGTATTATTGCAGTAGGTTAAAGGAGGTTTTCGTATGATGATTTCAACAAGAGGGAGATATGCTCTGCGGGTGATGGCAGATATCGCGGAGCATGCAGATAAAAAATATGTTCCGATGAAAGAAGTGGCGCAGAGGCAGGGAATTTCTTTAAAATATCTGGAAAGAATCCTTCCGGTGCTGACGCAAAATGGGTTTCTGGAAGGGCTTCAGGGAAAAGGTGGTGGGTATCGTCTTGTAAAACCACCGGAGGAGTGTAGAATTGGAGATATTTTGCGGCTCACAGAGGGAGATCTGGCTCCGGTTGCCTGTCTGGATAAGGGAGCAAAACCTTGTGGAAGGTCAGGAGAATGCCGCACATATCCGATGTGGGTGGAATTTTATGAAATTGTAAATAATTATTTTGACGGTAAGACACTGGCGGATATTATGAAAGTATAAGGCACGTTGAGTTTCATACGTGGAAGGGTGACGCATGGACAGATACAAAATCCTCATTTTACTTGAATTTGAAGTAGTTTGATAGTATAATCTTGTGTGAAATATTTTTAAGAAGCGAAAGAATATTTTCGTGATGAGGAGGAATCTGATATGGTTACTTGGAATAATTTAGATACACTTGCTTCATTTAAAGAGCTGGAAGAAGCAAAGAAGGTTCAGCTTGCGGAAGTTATGTCCGGCGAAAATGGAGCAGAGCGTGTGAAAAAATACAGTGTGCCAATGGCAGAGGGGCTTGCATATAATTACGGGGCAAAGCAGGTGGATGACAATATCCTGAATGCGCTTGCGAAATTGGCAGAAGAAGCACAGCTTACAGAGAAATATGAAGCTCTCTACAATGGCGAGATGATCAATACCGGAGAGAAACGTCTGGTACTTCATCAATTGACACGTGGACAGTTGGGAGACGCAGTTGTAGCAGATGGTGTTGATAAGCGTGCGTTTTATGTAGAGCAGCAGACAAAGATTGCGGAATTTGCCGAGAAAGTACATACAGGTGAGATTACGAATGCGGCTGGCGAGAAGTTCACAACGGTAGTTCAGATCGGTATCGGCGGAAGTGACTTAGGTCCGCGTGCGATGTATCTTGCACTTGAGAATTGGGCAAAAGCAAATGATACATGGAAAATGAAAGCTGAGTTTATCAGTAATGTAGATCCGGATGATGCGTCTGGAGTTTTAAGTAAGATTGATGTTGCACATTCTATTTTTGTACTTGTGTCAAAGTCAGGTACAACACTTGAGACATTGACAAATGAATCTTTTGTAAAAGACGCTTTGGAAAAAGCAGGACTTGATCCATCCAGACATATGATCGCAGTTACAAGTGAGACTTCCCCGTTGGCAAAGAGTGATGACTATCTTGCAGCATTCTTCATGGACGACTATATTGGCGGACGCTATTCTTCTACATCAGCAGTTGGCGGCGCTGTACTCTCACTTGCATTTGGTCCGGATGTGTTCGCACAGTTCTTGAAGGGTGCGGCAGAAGAAGATGCACTTGCAAAGGAAAAAGATCTGTCAAAGAACCCAGCAATGTTAGACGCGTTGATCGGCGTATATGAGCGCAATGTACTGGGATATCCGGATACTGCAGTTCTTCCATATTCTCAAGCGCTGAGTCGTTTTCCGGCACATTTACAGCAGTTAGATATGGAATCGAACGGAAAATCCGTAAACCGTTTCGGAGAGCCGGTGAACTATGTGACAGGTCCGGTGATCTTCGGAGAGCCTGGAACAAATGGACAACATTCTTTCTATCAGCTTTTACATCAGGGGACGGATATTGTTCCTCTTCAGTTTGTAGGATTTAAGAATAATCAGATGGAGAAAGATGTTGTGATTCAAGGAAGCACAAGCCAGCAGAAACTTTGTGCGAACGTTGCGGCTCAGATCGTAGCATTTGCATGCGGAAAGGATGACGAAGATAACAACAAGAAATTTGAAGGCGGACGTCCATCCAGCATTATTATCGGTGAGAAATTGACTCCGGCAGCTATGGGAGCGCTTTTGTCTCACTTTGAAAATAAAGTAATGTTCCAAGGTTTCGTATGGAATCTGAATAGTTTTGATCAGGAAGGCGTACAGCTTGGAAAAGTTTTGGCAAAACGTGTTCTTGCTCATGAGACAGACGGTGCATTAAAAGTGTACAGTGATCTGTTAAATATCTAAATATGACAGAATAAATGATAGAGACAGGGACATACCGCGATGAGCAGTATGTCCCTAAAATAATTGTAGAAAAGAGTGCTTATGATTGAAGGATTCCTTCTAATCGAAGGAGTCTTTTTTTCTTATCCAGTCCGCCGGCATATCCCGTCAAACTGCCGTCAGCTCCGAGGACTCTGTGGCAGGGCACTAGTATGCCGATTTTGTTATGACCAACTGCACTTCCCACCGCTTGGGCAGACATATGCGAAAGTCCATGCTTTTGGGCATATTTCTTGGCGAGTGTTCCGTAAGTTGTGGTTTCACCATAAGGAATTTCCAGAAGAAGTGCCCATATTTTTTTTTTGAAAATCAGTTCCGGTTAAGTGAATAGGAACAGTGAAATCTGGTTCCATTCCCTTAAAATAGAGATTCAGCCATTTTTGTGTTTGAGTGAATATGGGGTGCTCCGAGCAGGTTTTCGTATTGATAATATCAGAGGTAAGTCCGGCGGCATAATATTTCTGGTCTTCAAACCATAGTCCGGTAAGCCCTGTATCGTCAGCGGACAAGAGAAGGTTTCCCAAGGGAGAAGGGGATAGATGGGTGTATGTTGTCATAAAAATGCTCCTTTGTAATGCTTTTTGATTCATAAAAAGATTGTAGCAGAGAATATGAAAAGTAGCAAGTTTGAAAATTTTTGTTGTGATTTTGTTGGTTAAATGGTATGATAAAAGTAAAGTAGGTTACTGATTACGTTATATTAGAAAAGGAGATGGAGAATATGGAAAAAAACAAATACGAAGGAACACAGACAGAGCAAAATTTAAAAGATGCCTTTTCGGGAGAGTCAGAAGCGAGAAATAAATATACTTACTTCGCATCTGTTGCTAAGAAAGAAGGGTATGAGCAGATTGCAGCTTTATTTCAAAAGACAGCAGATAATGAGAAAGAACATGCAAAACTATGGTTTAAAGAATTAAAGGGAATCAGTGATACAGCTGAGAATTTGAAAGCTGCTGCCGAAGGAGAAAACTATGAGTGGACGGATATGTATGCAGGCTTTGCCAAGACGGCAGAGGAAGAAGGATTTCCGGAGCTTGCGGAGAAATTCCGTCTGGTAGCGGCTATTGAGAAGCACCATGAGGAGAGATACCGTGCGCTTCTTAAAAATATTGAGCTTGCGGAAGTATTTGCTAAGAGTGAAGTAAGCGTATGGGAGTGCAGAAACTGCGGACACATCGTAGTAGGCACAAATGCGCCGGAAGTGTGTCCGACTTGTGCACACCCACAGAGTTACTTCGAATTAAGAGCTGAAAACTATTAAACAATAGAAGAAAGTTTTTTTGTGTCTTGTCTCGTTTAGTTCCATGAGTCATCCAACACAAGTTCACAGGATATATTTGGAAATTCTTGAGCCAGCCTTGCATTTAGTTCACGGCTGGCTTCGTGAATTTCATGTACGCGAATTAATTTTTCGGGAACTTGAAAGTAGATAGAAACCCATAGTTTTCTTCCGGTACGAGCGATGTCATAAAATACAGGATTAAAAGCATAGTCCTGTAAGATACTACCGGACACTTCTTTGATTTTATCTACGGTTTCCTGTTCTGGTGAAAATAGGAACAGTTCGCGGAAAGTCTCGATCAACATTTTAATACTCTCAGGAATCATAAAGATCATAATTGCAATAGCAACAATCTGGTCAAAGTAAGGAGAAATAAAGGCAAGAGGCGTATATTTCAGTTCTTTAGCGATAAAGAATGCGATCGACATGCCAAGGCTGTATGCTACATCCAGCTTCCATCCTAATATTTCTGCATTTACCGTAGGAGAATATACTTTACGACTCATCAGCTTCATGATCATTAAGATGAGAAAACTTACGGCTCCGAGGCAGAATTGAAAAAGTGACACTTGTCCTTTATCTACTTGGTTTCCACCGGAAAACATAGTTTCCGCAACGCTGGTTAGTACACTGAGCGTTACAGAAATAAGCATAATATTTTTGATTAAAATAATAAAAGATTCCAATTGAAAGAATCCGTAAGGGTGTTTCTCCGAAACCGGCATATGAAAAAGCGGGGTGAGAAACAACGTGGATATAATAAAAATCAATTCGGAAGCATCATAGAGAGCATCCATAAGGGTGGATTGGGAGTGGCTGTAGATAGAGAATATGAGTTCGACGATTACAAATCCGACTCCGGTTAGGAATGAAAGTAATAGTATTCTTTTTTCAAGCTGTTCTTCTGACTTTTCTTTTATGTCTGATGTCATTATTATTCAAGGTCCTTTCGTGCAAAAATCTATTAAGAAAAAGGTAGTAATTTCTTTGCTGCAATTTTATGTAATTCATCATTTACAAGAAGAATTACTTTACAATTGGGTGCGTAGTCATGTAAAAGCTGACGTCCGCTTCCGTTTGGAGGGATGATTTTTTCGTCTTTTCCGCCCTTCACCGCAACGATAGTTGTAAAATCTCTTTCCCCGTGTGTGATAGCTGTTCCCAGTGCAATCTGTTCGGCGCAGGCTCCGTGGAGAGAATGGAGATTTACTCCGGTGAATATCCGACCGTTTTTGCAGCGAACAGCGGCGCCTACCGTATGACGGTCGTTGGTTTCATCATAGTTCGCCTGTATTACCTTTTTAGCATGTTCAATTAATTCAAAATCTTTCTTTGTCAACTCATACATCCTTTGTTCCCCCCCAATACCTTTAAACTTATGGTATCTATTATAGTGCTTGAATTGCAAAGATACAAATGGTTTGTCTCGAATTCATAAAAAGATTAGATTACAGATCAATGAGTCTTGGTTTGGGTTTGGTGTACGGAAGAAATGTTTCAATAATCTGAGAGGTTTTGATCTTCATGTAGCTGGTTGTAGTTCCGTCGCTACAGCCATACCACTCTTCCTTTTCTGCGTCTTTGTCAAATACAATTTGTATATCACGGTCAAGATCTAAAAGTGCGCTGAAAACAGTTGCTGTGCCAATTGTAGTTCCAAGCATTTCGTCCATTAATTCAGCGGGGGCAAAAGAAACGCGGGAAACATTTAAGGCATTACTGAATTCTTTGGAGGGAAATGGCTTATCAGCAGTTGTGATAAATAGATAAAAGAGTGTTCGCTGCCGATTACAGAGAAATAAGGTTTTCACCATTTTCATATTCAATTTCTCATTAATCTTCGTACAGTCTTCCATTGTGATAGCTTCGTCTGTATCTACTCGTTCAAATGGAATATTTAATTTTTTTAAGGCTTCGTATGTTTTTTTTCTGCAAATCTGTTTTGAAAACGGAAGGTGCAGATGAAAAAATATCACTGACGTAAAACATAGTTAAAACTTCCTTTCATTTGCAATTTTATTTGTTTCAGTATATCATGAAAATATAAATTACAAAAATGAATATTTATCATAAGACTCATGATAAAATCAGATAGAAAGAGGGAGTTATAGTGATCAATGTCAATATTAAAAAATACAGAGCATTTTTAAAGACGGTAGAGTGCGGAAGTTTCACAAGGGCGGCAGAAATGCTGAATTACTCTCAGTCTGGAATAAGTCGTATGATTCAAGATCTGGAAAAGGAATGGAATGTTTCATTGTTGGAACGTGGGAAAGCAGGAATACGTCTTACTTCTGATGGAATAAAAATATTACCATACGCGAAGCGTATTTGTGATGATTATGATAAATTGCAGATACAGATAGATGAATTGAACGGGCTTCAGACAGGGATCATACGCATCGGAACCTTTTCCAGTGTGGCAACACATTGGCTGCCGAATATAATCTTAGAATTTCAGAAAGATTATCCGAATGTGGATTATGAATTGCTTTTGGGTGACGATAAAGAGATTGAAAATTGGATTATGGAAGGACGTGTCGATTTTGGATTTCTTAGACTACCGACCTTACCGGAGTTGGATACTGTTTTTTTAGAAAAAGATCCGATGATGGTGGTTTTGCCGGAGACACATGTGCTTGCAGAAGTTGAAAAAGTTCCGGTGGAAGCGTTGGAAGAATCTCCTTTTATGCTATTGGAAAAAGGAGATAAGACAGAAATCTCAGAATTTTTTGAAAGACATGGTATTGCGCCGAATATTCATTTCACAACGTGGGATGATTATGCAATTATGTCTATGGTGGAACACGGGTTAGGGATCAGTATTTTACCTAAATTAATTTTGCAAAGAATTCCGTATCGCATTGTAATGAGAGAATTGGATGTTCCACTTTACAGAGAAATAGGATTGGCATTTAGAAATAAAGATAATATATCATTGGCAGTAAAAAAGTTTTTGGAGTATCTTCCGTTTCGATAATATGAAAATGTGTGGTTTGACAAAAAATATGGATCGGGGATATATTGAAATAAATTAGAAATTGGGAGGGCGTGGCATGGAAATGGTGAAAGCAGTTGGTTTGAAAAGATATTATGATACAGAAGAAAATGAAGTGCGTGCGCTGGATGATGTGAGTCTGTCTATAGAAGAAGGAGAATTTCTTGCCATTGTGGGAACTTCAGGAAGCGGGAAAACGACGCTTCTTAATCTGTTGGGAGGTTTGGATATTCCGACGGAGGGTGGCGTGTGGATTGAAGGTCAAAGCCTTCGGGATATGAATAATGAAGAACGGACGGTTTTTCGAAGAAAGTATATTGGCTTTGTGTTTCAGCAATATAATCTGGTGCCCATACTGAATATCTATGAGAATATTGTGCTGCCACTTCGGTTAGATGGTGCCAAGATTGATGATGAGCTATTAGAGGAAATTGTGAAATTTCTTGGAATAAAAGAAAAACTCGGAAATCTTCCGAAGGAGTTATCTGGAGGTCAGCAGCAAAGGGTAGCAATTGCAAGAGCGCTTCTTGCCAAACCGGCGCTTCTCTTAGCGGACGAACCTACAGGGAGTCTTGATTCGGCGACAAGTAGAGAAGTGATGAAGCTACTCAGAACTTGCGGAGAGCGATATCATCAGACGATTGTGGTTGTGACACATCAGCAGGAGGTGGCGCAGATGGCGGATCGGATCATCCACCTTTTGGACGGAAAGATTTATAAAGAAGAAAAAATACATACACGAGAAGGTGAGGGAGGAATTGCATGAGTTCTGTAACAGAAATGCTTGCCAAGACTCACAGCCGATACAATAAAGGACGTAATCGCATTTTAACAGCAGCAGTCTGCTTGTGTATTCTCACACTGACAATTGTATTTGGAATTGCGTCCGAAAAAATCGAAGCAGAATACTTAAAGGCGGTAAGAGAGGCGGGGACAACAGCATCAGCCTGTATAGAGAAAGGTGATAAGTTATTATATAGCAGCGCACTTGGTCTTCCGTATGTGAAAAAGGCAGGAAGAAGAGTTACTGTGGGAAGCGTTTCACAGAATAAAGCGGACGCCTCCGGATTGTGCACCTTGCAGGCGGTGGATCAAAATGCATGGGAGTACATTCAAAAACCTGCATATACAGATGTCCAAGGTCATTATCCGACAAAAGAGCAGGAAATGATGTTGCCTGTCGATGTGTTAAAGGAAATAGGAATTGCTCAGCCAAAAGAAGGGATGAAACTTTCATTTACCGTAACCATCGGTTTCTTTGAACAAAGACAGGAGCACTTTGTCTTAAGCGGATGGTATAAGAGCTATGTGAAAGACAGAAAAGAGCAGGCGGCTTATATTTCAGAGGGGAAGGCGGCATCTCTTGGATGCGATCTTGAACAGGAATCGGATATTTTGATTTGTCCGAAGAATCGGATGAGCTGGGAAGAAACAGAACAAAAGTTATATGAAGATCTTGTAGGAGAGAGGACAGATATTATCATCACCGTTCAAAATCCTTTCGCCTATGAGGCGTTTCGAAAAATGGCGGGCGGTTACGGTATGGCAGGAGTGGAGGCACTCATAATTCTGGGCGGTATGTTCTTCCTTGTCTATAATGTGTTATGTCTGTCTATGGCAGAGGACCTTAGACAAATGGGGCTTCTCAATACGATTGGAACTACAATGAAACAGATCCGAAGTGTTTATTTCCGACAGATTTTCGGTATCCTCATCCGAGGAACGACGCTTGGAACCTTATGCTCGATTGTATTGTTAGTATTTGTTCTGCCTCGGATTCTTGGAAATTCTTACATGGAAACATTTGGGCGGTCGGTAACATTTCAGATTTTTCAATGGAAGGTTCTTATGCTTTCCGTCTGTTTTGCAGTTCTTGTAACGGGGATGGTCAGTGGAATTGTTATTTATCGTATGGTCAATCTATCCTGCCTTGAAAGCATGAATTATGTGCGTGAGACAAGGAAAAAGAAAAGAAAGAGAAATGCCCACACGTGGAAATATCAAAGTGAACGGAGTGCAGACGCAGAACTGTGGTATATGGCGTGGCAGAATGTGAAACGGTACAGAGGAAGATTTGTGATGACTGTGTTATCGCTCTTCCTCGGAATCGAAATGTTTCTGTGTGCGTTTGTCATTACACGGGAAAGTGACTACTCCAAAGTGATTGAAAAACGCCCCGATTTCCTAATTGCCGGAACATTCAGTAAATTCGGACAGGAAGAAGGCTATGGTCTGGAATACAAAAGTCAGGATGCGGAAAAAGATCCTATGGAAACAACAGGGGATGCAACAATGCTTTTGTATGATAATGAGAGTGATGGGTTCTCGCCTATTTCTACAACTGTAAGAAATGAATTATTGGGGATAGACGGTGTGAATAAAAAGACCTCCTGCATATTGGAAGGAGCTTACATGAATGTGAGTATGGCGAGAAAGGCATATCTTCCTTTGGAAAATGTAGTTCGGGAAAATGAAATCATAAAAGAAGGCGTTGGTTTTTCTACGGAATATGAGATGGTAGAAAACGCGTCTCCAAACGCAGTACAGATTTTAAACGAGAAAGATTTGGGGGAATTAGAAAGATACGTAGATAGACACCATATTCCAGCGGATATGGAAAGTGTCAGAAAAGGAACGGGTGTGTTGATTCTCCATGATCATCAGATTGGCAGAAATCGAGGAAAAGAGATAGAAGAAGGAATCGGAGAACCGGTGTATTTTAAAGCGCTTCCTTCAGAAGAAAAATGGAAAGAATTTGCCAAGAGTTCCGAAAAAGAAAGAGGAGAAATGATTGATACAGGAATGATGACGGGACAGCAATCGGAAGTGTATGGTATTGCAGGCTATCTTGACAGTAAGGAAGAAGACTTTCCAGAGTTAGCGAGAACTTGGCATAATTCAGAAGGGATGTTTATGTATCTTATGAGCGAAAAAGGTTTTCAGAAGCTTCCGACAACAAAAAAGACATTATATATGGAGCTTGAAGCAGAGAAGGGAAAAGAAACACTTGTCAAAAAAGAGGTTCAGAATATTTTGGCGAAAGAAAATCAGAGACGTGCAGAAATAAAGCGCATCAATTGGTCCGGCGAAGAAGTGGGAGAGGCAGGTATTTTTTGCATCTATAAGTCAGAACTTCTTGCAGAGGCATCTTCATATATCCAAGGGAATCGAATCCTTTTTGGCAGTATCAGTGCGGTTCTTCTGATCGCCGGATTGATGAACTTTGCCAATGTGATGATTACAAGCATTTTGACCAGAAAACAGGATTTTCTTGTTATGGAAAAGATTGGTATGACAAAAAGGCAGAAGCGGAAACTTCTTGTGATGGAAGGGATGTATTATGTTTTAATTGTTGCAGTACTTCTGTTAACAGTTGGAGTAGGGATGTTGTATTTGATTAGTAAGAGTATAAAATAAATGGAGACACAACGTCTAAAAATTCCCACCTTGTCTCCGTCCCTACAATCGGTTATACTTAAACCGTTGAAGATAATAAATTAAAATATAGATGGAGGAGTAACATGGGATACAATGTAGCGATTGACGGACCTGCCGGAGCAGGGAAAAGTACCATTGCCAAGCTGGTGGCAAAGGAAAAGGGATATGTATACGTAGATACAGGGGCAATGTACCGCGGGCTTGCAATCCATTTTCTTGAAAATGGGATTGAGGCGGAAGAAAAAGAAAAGATTGCAGAAGCATGTAAGGATGCAGATGTGACAATCCGCTATGAAGACGGTCAGCAGCAAGTGTATTTGAACGGGAAAAATATTACTGCAAAGCTTCGTGAGGAAGCAGTTGGAAATATGGCGTCTAAGAGTTCTGCCATTCCGGAAGTGAGAGCAAAGCTTCTGGAGCTTCAGCGGGAGCTTGCAAGAAAAGAAGATGTTATTATGGATGGAAGAGATATCGGTACGTGCGTTTTACCGGATGCTGATGTGAAAGTTTTTTTAACTGCCAGTGTGGAGACGCGTGCGAAGCGCCGCTATGATGAACTCGTGGAAAAAGGTGTGGCTTGTGATCTGGAGGAGATTGCAAGAGATATTGCCGAGAGAGACGAACGGGACTCTACAAGAGAGATTGCACCGCTTAAACAGGCGGAAGACGCAGTGCTTGTAGACAGCTCTCATATGACCATTGAAGAGGTGGTAGCGGCAATTGTAAAGCTGTGTGATTAAGAAGAATCTGTAAAAGGAGACAAAAATTATGAACGTAGAACTTGCGAAGACCGCAGGATTCTGTTTCGGAGTGAAACGAGCAGTGGAAACGGTGTATGAACAGGTGGAGAAGCACAGTGGAGAAAAGATCTATACTTATGGACCGATTATTCACAACGAAGAAGTGATCAAAGATATGGCAAGCCACGGAGTCGGTGTCCTTAACAGTCTGGAAGAACTTAAGGAACTGACCGAAGGGATTGTGATCATCCGTTCCCACGGAGTACCCAAATTCATTTATGATCTTCTGGAAGAACGTGGAATTGCCTATGTAGATGCCACCTGTCCTTTTGTGAAGAAAATCCATAAAATTGTATGGAGAGAAAGTGAGAACGGTGCACATATTGTGATCATAGGCAATGCAGAGCATCCTGAAGTCGAAGGAATCAAAGGATGGGCAAAAAATCAAGTGACGATCATTCAAACGACGGAGGAAGCTGCGGACTTTTCAATTGAAGATGAGAATCAACCGGTTTGTATTGTGTCACAGACGACATTTAATTACAAGAAATTCAAAGATATAGTTGAAATTATCGAGAAAAAGAGGTATGATATAACTGTTTTAAATACGATTTGCAGTGCTACAAAAGAGCGTCAGGAAGAAGCTTACGACATTGCAAAGCGGGTGGACGCTATGATCGTCATTGGAGACAAGAGAAGTTCCAATACCCGTAAGTTATTTGAAATCTGCAGCAATGCATGCGCGGATACGTACTACATACAGACACTTGACGATTTGGATATGAATCAATTAAGGTCCGTGGAAACAGTAGGTATTACAGCAGGGGCATCCACGCCCAACAATATAATTGAGGAGGTTCAAAATAATGTCAGAATTAACTTTTGAACAAATGTTAGAAGAGTCTTTTAAGACAATTAGAAATGGAGAGGTTGTAGACGGTACTGTTATCGACGTGAAACCGGATGAGATCATCCTGAATATAGGCTACAAGGCAGATGGTATCATCATGAGAAATGAGTATACTAACGAGCCAAATGTAGATTTGACAACTCTCGTATCAGTAGGAGATGCTATGACTGTAAAAGTCTTAAAAGTTAATGACGGAGAAGGTCAGGTGCTGTTGACATACAAGAGACTGGCTGCTGAGAAGGGTAACGAAAGATTAAAAGAAGCATATGAGAATCACGAAGTGCTGAAAGCACCGGTTGCTCAGATTTTAGGCGGCGGTTTAAGCGTAGTTGTTGACGAGGCAAGAGTATTCATTCCGGCAAGCCTTGTATCTGACACTTATGAGAAGGATTTAAGCAAATATCAGGATCAGGAGATTGAGTTCGTGATCAGCGAGTTTAATCCAAGAAGAAACCGTGTGATCGGTGACAGAAGACAGCTTCTTGTTGCTGAGAGAGCTGAGAAGCAGAAAGAGCTGTTCGCAAAACTTCAAGTTGGCGATACAGTAGAAGGAACAGTTAAGAACGTAACTGACTTTGGTGCGTTTGTTGACCTTGGCGGCGTAGACGGACTTCTTCACATCTCAGAGATGTCTTGGGGCCGTGTAGAAAATCCGAAGAAAGTATTCCAGGTTGGTGACAAATTAAATGTCCTGATCAAAGATATCAACGATACAAAGATTGCGTTAAGCCTCAAGTTCCCAGAGACAAACCCATGGGCAAATGCTTCTGAGACTTATGCAGTTGGCAAAGTGATCGAAGGAAAGGTTGCAAGAATGACAGACTTTGGAGCATTCGTAGAACTTGCACCGGGCGTAGATGCACTGCTTCATGTTTCTCAGATTTCCAGAGCACATGTGGACAAACCATCTGATGTTCTGTCTGTAGGACAGGTAGTCGAAGCCAAGATCGTTGATCTTAACGAAGCTGAGAAAAAGATCAGCTTGAGCATGAAAGCATTAGAACCGGCTGAAGAAGCGGTAGAAGGCGGAGAAGTCAGTGAGGATGTTACAGAAGAATAATTCAAAACATCATAGCGAAAATAGATGAGATAGAGGCTGGTAGGTCTCTATCTTTTATATGTTAAAAAAACAACGAACTGTTTGTGAAAATATACAATGGAATATTCTGATTGACTGGAAAAATTGTGTGTTTTCATGTATAGTATAGAAAGAGTTAAAAGGAAGGAAGGAAAAAGGAATGGCATTGTTGACATTTAAGGGTGGTATTCATCCTGATGATGGCAAAAACCTTGCAAAAGACAAGGCGATTGTTGAAGTGGCACCAAAAGGGGATCTTGTATATCCAATCTCCCAGCATATCGGTGCGCCTGCCAATCCAGTTGTAGCGGTTGGCGACCATGTTTTAAAAGGCCAGATGATAGCGGAAGCCGGCGGATTTGTATCTGCGCCGATTTACGCGTCAGTTTCTGGTACCGTTAAGGCGATTGCTCCACATTTGAACCCTACCGGAGGTACGGTGAACAGTATTGTGATCGAGAATGACGGTGAATACAAGGAAGTAGAGTATCCGGAAGTGAAGCCTGTAGACGAGATGACAAAAGAAGAGATTCTTAACATCATTGGTCAGGCAGGTGTTGTAGGTATGGGAGGTGCGGGATTCCCGACGAAGGTAAAACTGTCACCGAAAGAGCCGGATAAGATTGATTACATTATCGCAAACTGTGCAGAGTGTGAGCCATATATTACTGCAGACTATAGATGTATGCTGGAAATGCCGGAGAAGCTTGTGGGCGGTCTTAAGATTGTGTTGAAATTATTCGATAACGCAAAGGGTATTCTGGCAGTGGAAGATAACAAACCGGATTGTATCGAGAAGTTAAAAGAGCTTGTCAAAGACGAGCCGCGTGTGGAGGTTTTGGCGCTTAAGACAAAATACCCACAGGGTGGTGAGCGTCAGTTGATCTATGCGACGACCGGAAGAGCAATCAATTCAGCGATGCTTCCGGCAGATGCAGGTTGTGTAGTAGATAACGTTGCAACACTGATCAGCATTTATCAGGCAGTGGCAGAAGGAAAGCCTTCTATGGAACGTATTGTTACTGTCAGCGGTGACGCAGTAAATGAACCGGGTAACTTCAAAGTTCCGTTCGGTATAAATCAGGCTGAACTTGTAGAAGCGGCAGGCGGTTTCAAGAGCGAGCCGGAGAAACTGATTTCCGGTGGACCGATGATGGGATTTGCAATGTTTACACTGGATGTACCAGTGACAAAAACTTCTTCATCCATTCTCGGATTTACCAAAGATGAAGTTGCAAAATATGAACCGACAGCATGTATTAACTGTGGACGATGTGTAGAGGCCTGCCCAAGCAGACTGATTCCATCAAGACTTGCAGATTATGCAGAACATCACGATGAAGCAGCATTTACCAAGCATGAAGGACTGGAATGTATGGAATGTGGCTCCTGTAGTTTTGTATGTCCTGCAAAGCGTCCATTGAAACAGGCAATTGGTTCTATGCGTAAGATCGCATTGGCAAATCGCAAGAAGAAATAACAATTTAGAGAAAGAGGAAGAGGTGAACAAACGTGAGTGAGAACAATTTATTAAAAATGTCATCTTCACCACATATAAGGGACAAAGTTACCACCGGCAATATCATGCTTTACGTTGTCATTGCTCTTTTGCCTGCTTCGGCGTTTGGAGTATGGAACTTTGGATTCCCTGCATTGATCATGTTGATCACAACAACAGTAACAGCCGTTTTGACGGAGTACATATATGAAAAGTTAATGCATAAAAAGATTACCATTAACGATTGGAGTGCAGCCGTTACTGGACTTTTACTTGGACTTAATATGCCGGCGTCGGCACCATGGTGGATGGGAGCGCTTGGAAGTGTATTTGCAATTTTGATTGTAAAACAGTTATTCGGAGGATTGGGACAGAACTTTATGAACCCGGCTCTTGGAGCAAGATGTTTCCTCCTTATCTCCTTTACAGGTCCGATGACCAAATTCATTTACGATGGTATGACAGGTCCTACACCGCTTGCGGCATTAAAGGCAGGCGAGTCTGTGAATACCATGGACATGCTTCTTGGAACAATTCCGGGAACGATTGGTGAGACATCTGTGATCGCGATTATCGTCGGAGCAATTTTCCTGATCTTAACAGGAGTGATCGATCTTCGCATTCCGGGTACTTACATTGTAACATTTGTGATCTTTGTTGGTATCTTCGGACAGTTTACAGATGCACAGGCAGGACTTTTCGATCCGCAGTACATCACTGCACATCTGTGTGGAGGCGGACTGATGCTTGGAGCATGGTTTATGGCGACTGACTATGTAACTTCACCGATCACGAAAAAAGGGCAGTATGTATATGGAGTGCTGCTTGGTATTTTAACTGGTCTGTTCCGCCTCTTTGGCGGTACCGCAGAAGGAGTCTCTTATGCGATTATCATTGGTAACCTTCTGGTTCCTTTGATCGAGAGAGTTACTCTTCCAAAACCATTTGGTAAAGGAGGAGAGAAATAATGAATAAAATATTAAAAAATACGATTATTCTTACAGTGATCACATTGATTGCAGGTCTTGGTCTTGGTTTTGTATATGAGATTACAAAAGATCCGATTGCTCAGGCACAGGATAAGGCTAAGAAAGAAGCATGGCAGGCTGTATTTCCAGAAGCCGATATTAACGAGTTTGAAGCAGTTGATGTTGATGAGAAAGTAGCAGAGGCTGCAATCAAAGCAGTTGGTGCAAAAGCAACAGTTGATGAAGTATGTAAAGTGGGCGAAGAAGGTTATGTCATCACCACAACAGATAAAGAAGGATATGGCGGAGATATTCAGATTACCGTAGGTATCACTTCTGACGGAACTGTGAATGGAATCTCTATTCTGTCCATCAGCGAGACAGCAGGTCTTGGTATGAAAGCGAAAGAACCGGCTTTCTATGAGCAGTATCAGGGAAAACAGGCTGAAAAATTTGCAGTGTCTAAAGATGGCGGCGAAGGAGAGCCGATCGATGCGATCAGTGGTGCAACGATCACATCCAGAGCGGTTACAGGTGCTGTCAATGTTGCTCTTGCTTATTATCAGAATGCGGTTTAGGGGGTAGTGAAGATGAATAGATGTACAGAAAGACTTTATAATGGTCTGATTAAAGAAAACCCTACCTTCGTACTGATGCTTGGTATGTGTCCGACACTTGCCGTTACCACATCCGCTATCAATGGCGTAGGTATGGGATTGTCTACAACAGTTGTATTGGTATTGTCCAATATGTTAATCTCCATGCTGCGTAAGATTATTCCGGATTCTGTGAGAATGCCGGCGTTTATCGTAGTCGTAGCATCTTTCGTTACAATTGTACAGTTCCTGTTGGAAGGCTTTGTTCCGAGTCTGTATGATGCACTTGGACTTTACATTCCGCTGATCGTTGTTAACTGTATTATCTTAGGACGTGCGGAGAGCTATGCGTCCAAAAATCCGGTGCTTCCATCTATCTTTGATGGTATTGGTATGGGACTTGGATTTACAGTAGGTCTTACATGTATCGGTGTTGTCCGTGAGATCATTGGTGCAGGTAAAGCTTTTGGTTATCAGCTTCTTCCGTTAGCTGATGAAGCGGCTGGAAAAGCGGGATATGTTCCGGTTACAATCTTTATTCTTGCGCCGGGTGCATTCCTTGTATTGGCAGGACTTGTAGCTCTTCAGAACCGCATTAAGAGAAAAGCGGCACAGAAGGGCAAGAAAGTAACAGAGTCTGCAGGCTGTGATGAAGGCGGATGCGCTTCATGCGGCGGATGCAGCGGTAAAGTGTTCCCAACGGGAAATGAAGAATAGGAGGAGTACATAGATGAAAGAATTATTGATCATTGCAATTGGATCTGCCATTGTAAATAACGTTGTGCTCAGCCAGTTCTTAGGAATATGTCCATTCCTTGGAGTATCCAAAAAGGTTGAGACTGCTTCCGGAATGGGTGGAGCTGTTATTTTCGTTATTACAATTGCTTCATTTTTTACAAGTTTAATTTATAAGTTTATTTTAGTACCTTTGAACATTTCTTATCTGCAGACTATCGTGTTCATTCTTGTGATCGCAGCTTTGGTACAGTTTGTAGAAATGTTCTTGAAGAAAAGTATGCCATCCCTTTATAATGCGCTTGGTGTATATCTGCCATTGATTACAACAAACTGTGCTGTTCTCGGTGTTGCGCTTACTAACGTTCAGAAAGAATACGGCATTTTAACAGGTGTTGTAAATGGTATCGGAACTTCTGTCGGATTCGCCATTGCTATTGTGATTATGGCTGGAATCCGTGAAAAAATTGAGTACAATGATATTTCAGAGTCTTTCCAGGGAACTCCGATCGTGCTGATTACTGCGGCACTTATGTCTATTGCTTTCTTTGGATTCTCTGGATTGATTTAGGAGGAAACAGACTATGAGTATTACAGGAATTA
This sequence comes from uncultured Dorea sp., assembly GCA_900543415.1. Lineage (GTDB taxonomy): Bacteria > Bacillota > Clostridia > Lachnospirales > Lachnospiraceae > Dorea_D. Next base: position 44,420 of record UQRE01000014.1, read on the forward strand.
TTATTGCTGCTGCAATCGTAGGCGGCACCGGGTTATTCATTGGTGTGTTCCTTGGTATTGCAGGAAAGAAATTTGCAGTAGAAGTAGATGAAAGAGAAGAAGCTATTTTAGAAGTTCTTCCGGGAAACAACTGTGGAGGTTGTGGATATGCCGGATGTTCTGGTCTTGCGGCTGCTATCGTTAAGGGAGAAGCAGAGATCGGCGGATGTCCTGTCGGTGGTGCTCCTGTTGCGGCAAAAGTCGGTGAGATCATGGGCGTTGAAGCCGGAACACAGGTACATCAGGTTGCATTTGTAAAATGTGCCGGAACTTGCGATAAGGCAAAACAGGAATACGAATACCACGGATTGAAAGACTGTGTCATGATCAATATGATGCAGGATGGCGGTCCAAAAGCCTGCAATTATGGATGTCTTGGGGAGGGAAGCTGTGTAGCTGCCTGTCCATTTGATGCGATTCATATTGTAAATGGTGTGGCTCTTGTAGATAAAGAGGCATGTAAAGCATGTGGAAAATGTATTGAAGCATGTCCGAAGAAACTGATTGAACTTGTTCCTTATGAGCAGAAACACTTAGTACAGTGCAGCTCAAGAGATAAAGGAAAAGACGTTATGGCGGCTTGTTCTGTTGGTTGTATCGGATGTAAGATGTGCGAAAAAGTCTGTGAATTTGATGCGGTCAAAGTTATTGACAACATTGCACATATTGATCCGGAAAAATGTACAAACTGCGGAAAATGTGCAGAAAAATGTCCGAAAAAGATTATTATGTAACTATTCAGCCATGCGCTGAGAAATTTTATACAGATTGTGCAAGCTTGCTTGCAACAAGATGTATAGAAGGCTCAGCATGTGGCGTTTAGTCATAAACGAGAGCCTTAGCTGTGATAACAGCGAGAAAGACTGCGAAGCAGTCGGGTCGAGTTTAAAGGGCTGGATAGTTAGAAAAGAGGACTTTGAATGAGACGATCTTTCAAAAAAGTTTTATCTGATGGGATGAAATTATTTATAAAAGATATTAAGTCGGCAAAATGGGTGATTATTTTTGTAATCGCCTATTTTGCTTTTTTGAGAAATATTATATTTAGTATGTGTCCGATGGTGATGATTACAGGATATCCTTGTCCTTCCTGCGGGATGACACGTGCAGGAATCAGACTTCTCCATTTGGATTTTGAAGGGGCATGGGAGATTCACCCCTTTATTTACGGAGTGGTGTTGCTTGTAATATTATTTGCATGGAACCGCTATATTCGTCTTCGTCCGATGCCGAAGTATCTTTCGTGGATTGCGGGGATCATGCTGATTGCATTAGTTGTGTTCTATGTGTATCGAGTGAAAAAATATTTTCCCGGTGATCCGCCTATGAGCTATTATAAAGATAATGTAGTAAATAAAATTCGAGGGTTTTTACATCATCTAATATGAAAAAATCGCAACAGAAGTAATATCTGTTGCGATTTTATGCTTATAAGTCAAATTCTTCAAAAAGCAAGAGAGGGAGCAAGGTGATTTACTGGATAATTAAAATTGGTTGTATGTTTTACACTTTCACAATCTGCTGCCGGTATTCATTGATAAATGGCGTCTCGAATTTATCGGTAATCACGCTTTCATATAAATCACTGGCGAAGATATCCTGGTGCAGCATTTGACATCCTGCTTCAGATAAATCCTCCGCCTGTGTGAGTTTTGTGAGCAGAGGAGCTTTGGAAGTGCCTTTTAATAAAGACAGAAGTTCTGCGCTGCTTTTTCGAAAACCGAGGATGTGCGCATAGTGACAGTACCCATTTTTTTTATAATATGTCAGGTGTTCTGTCCGAATATCTAATACGATATGAAGCAGTCCCCGGCTGATTCTTGCGTAAGTCATATCTTTTGTTTTTAATGCGTCACAGAAACCATCAAAAGATTGAAAATCATTTCGCCGATTTATGATTCGGTTTGCTAAATCTTCGGAAATGTCCATATATTTTGTCAGTGTTTCTTTTGTTTCCTGTAAGAGTTTGTATTTTAATAATAGAGAAAAGTCATTTGCATACACCGGATAGCGCGTACCAAATGTCTCCTTCATAATGCTCTGTGCAGCTGAAGGAAGCTGTCTGTATATGCTTTCTGAAAGACTGTCCTGTATCAATGCCCGGCGGATTGCAGAGGCTGAGCTATAGCTTTCTGTCAGTTCACTTTCGTGGTAGCCTGCGCCAATACGTTTAATAGAGTAAGCCTTCGCCGAACTGTTCCTTTTATATAGTGCTTTCATATATTCGATACCGAGAATATTGTTGGGCTGGGATAAAATGGCAGCTACAGTCTTTGCATTTACAGAAGAAATGCGGTCAGGATCGGTAGAAGGCATGTCGAAATACTGAGTGAGAGCAGTCTGTCTTGCCTGTGGGAATGATACTCCTTTGCGCAAAACATTTTGCAGGATGCTTTTATAATCGCCCGGTTCTTCTGCCAGAATCCTTGCGATTTTACCAAGCGTCTTGCTGTCTCCGCATTCGCTTCCGAAGCAAATGGAATCAATGCATCCAAGACTGTCAAGCAAAGCTACAGCTCCCATAGCAAAAAATTCTGCACTACCGGTGGCAAAGCATACCGGAAGCTCCAACACTAAATCAGCGCCGGATAAGAGTGCAGCTTTCGCTCTTAGGTGCTTTGGCATGATCGCCGGAGTTCCCCGCTGTACAAAATTACCGCTCATAATGACAACTGCAGCATCCGCTCCGGTTACTCGTTTTGCTTCCTGTATATGATAGAGATGTCCATTGTGAAATGGGTTGTATTCTGTAATAAGTCCGACAATATTCATAAAAATCTCCTTGTATATCGCGTTTAAATTGATTATACTATAGAAAGATTATGTAAGCAATATTTTGGGAAGGAGGGTATTCATGGGTCAGGATAAAATGAGCCAGATGACACCAGAAGAGTGGGGGGACGCAGTAGCTCAAGGCGAATTTGATCACGATATCAGTGATATTATCGAAGAACGAGAAGAACTCACGGAAGAACGTATTCTGGAAATGCTTGACAACCGTCAGTTCAAAGAATTAAAAGAAGAACTGGAAAATAACATGTACCCGGTAGACCTTGCCGAGATTTTAGAAGGATTTGAGCAGAAACAGCTTGTAATGGTATTCCGTTTGCTGGCGAAAGAGGAAGCTGCGGAGACTTTTACTTATATGAACAGCGATATGAGAGAGATCTTGATCAATGCGCTTACCGATTCAGAGTTGGAAGAAGTGATGGAAGAGATGTATCTTGACGATACGGTAGACGTATTGGAAGAGATGCCTGCCAATGTTGTAGATCGTCTTCTTATGGCCACAGATGAAGAAAAGAGGGCGCAAATCAACCAATTGCTTCAATATCCCGAAGACAGTGCCGGAAGTGTTATGAATGTGGATTACATTGCACTTAGTCAGGAGATGACTGTCGAAGATGCAATTATGAAGATCCGACAGGTGGGTTTGAACAGAGAGACTATTTATACCTGTTACGTGACAGAGAAGAGGCGTTTGATCGGAGTTGTTGATATTAAAGATCTTCTTACGACGGGAGAATCAAGAACCATTGATGAGATCATGGATACGAATATGCTGTATGCACAGACAACAGATGATCAGGAGGAAGTTGCCCGAATGATTACCAAATACGGTCTTATTGCGCTTCCGATTGTGGATCATGAGCATTGTATGGTCGGTATTGTTACCGTTGATGATGCGATGCTTGTCTTACAGGAAGAGGAAACTGAGGATATCAGTATCATGGCCGGTGTCGCTCCGAACGAAGAGTCTTATTTCGGAACGACTGTGTATGAGCATGTGAAGAGTCGTCTTCCTTGGCTGTTGTTCTTAATGCTGTCGGCTACTGTGACACAGATGATTATGAACAGTTACGAGGCCGCTCTTGCAGTTATGCCGCAGCTGGCAGGATTTATCCCCATGCTGACCGGAACAGGAGGAAACTGTGGTTCACAGAGCTCTACACTTGTAATTCGTGGACTTGCAATTGGAGAGATAGAATTCCGGGATCTTTTTAAAGTCATCTGGAAAGAAGTACGGATTGCAGTCTGCATCAGTATTATTCTTGCAGTGGTCAATGGAGCGCGTATTGTACTTATGGGACAGGGAGATGCCATGATGGCATTAACGATCGGAGCTACAATGGCATGTACGGTTATTATTGCCAAGGTTGTCGGCTGTACCCTCCCGTTAGTTGCCAAGAAGGTGGGGCTTGATCCTGCGATTATGGCGACACCGCTGATCTCTACACTGGTGGATATTAGTACAATCAGTGTATATTTTGCAATTGTAAGTTTTGTATTTCGTTTATAGAGAAAAGAAGAGGACGTGTCTTTTAAGCACGTCCTCTTTTGATATACTAATTTTCTTTTTCTTCATATAATGCACTGTAGATTTCCTATGGTAAAAATGTCTCCGCCCATTCTTTGACATAATTCAAAAATCGTTGAGTTACAGGGCTTAGAGAAGCAGGTTGGACGAGATATCGTTGCGATGTCTGTAGAGTTTGTGACAAGAGTGCACAATTTTGACGGTCTTGCAATGATCGCTTCTTGTGACAATATTATTGCCGGATGTTATATGGCAGCTATGCGTCTTGATATCCCATCTATGATTGTAACCGGAGGTTCTATGCAGCCGGGACAGTATTGTGGAAAAACAGTGGTAGAGGCTGATCTGGATGCTGCAAGATTCTCAGGAGCAAGCGAAGAAGAATTGATGGATATGGAAGATAACGTATGTCCGTCATTTGGTGCATGTCCATCCATGGGAACTGCAAATACTATGCAGATGCTTGGAGAAGTTTTAAACCTTGTACTTCCGGGCACATCTACGATTCCGGCATCTGACAATGCAAAACTTCGCAAAGCAAGAGAAGCAGGAATGTATATGGTAGAGATGGCAAAAGCCGGAAGAAAGCCTTCTGATCTTATTACAAAAGAAGTACTTATGAACGCAATTATGTTTGATATGGCAGTGGCAGGATCTACGAACGCAGTTTTACATATCTTGTCATATGCATATGAGCTTGGTATTAAGCTTACACTGGCAGATTTTGAAAAATATGCTAAAGAAATTCCGTGTATTAATGCAGTTGTGCCGAGTGGTCCGTATACAGTTGTTGATTTCCATTACGCAGGCGGAGTAATGAATGTAATGAAGATGCTGGAGAGCAAGCTTTATACAGATGTTCCGAGTATGTATGGAAATACATGGGCTGATATGTTATCCAGAGTAAAAGCACAGGAAAACAAAGTAATCCATTCACTGGAGAAACCGTTGTTCAACGAGCCGGGACTTAAGATCTTAAGAGGTAACCTGTCACCGAATGGTGCCATCGTAAGACCGACAGCAGTCTATGATGAAGTCAAATACATGAAGGGAAAAGCCAAAGTATTCGAAGGCGACCGTCCTGCATTTGAAGCGATCATGGCAGGTGAGATTGTTCCGGGTGACATTATTGTCATCCGCTATGAGGGATGTAAAGGAGCTCCGGGAATGAAAGAGTTAATGCTGAGTATTGATGCTTTGATCGGACTTGGTTTAGATAAGAGCGTTGGACTGATCTCCGATGCAAGATTCTCAGGATTTAACTATGGAGCAATTATCGGACACGTATCTCCGGAAGCGTATGACGGGGGAAATATTGCGCTTGTGGAAAATGGCGATGAGATTGTCATTGATATTCCAAACGGGGAAGTATCCATGCTTGTGTCTGAGGAAGAGTTAGAAAGAAGAAGAGCGGCGTGGGTATGTCCGCCATTAAAAGAAGAAAAAGGATGCCTGAATATTTTTGCCAAGATGTGTCGTCCGGCAGAAGAGGGCGGAGCAATGCAGCCATGGGATCTGGATGCAAAGTTTCACAGATAATCTGAGTTTATAGGGTGTAAAAAACAGGAGGAGAAGGATATGTTATTATTGTCAAGAGAAGATATTAAAAAAGTGTTTACTATTCAGGATGCGATTGAAGCGGATAAAAAAGCGTTCCAGTTAGTAGTAGAAGGAAAATGTGACGCACCGCTGCGTACAAATATTCAGGCGCCGAAGCATGATGGATGTTTTCTGTTTATGCCTGCATATGTAGAAGAAATGGATACAGCATCTTTGAAGATCATTAACATTTTCCCGCACAATATTGATAATGGAATCCCATCTTCACCGGCACAGGTATTATTGATCGATGGAAAAACAGGTGTTGTGACGGCTGTTTTAGATGGAACCTATGTAACACAGCTTCGCACAGGAGCAGCATCGGGGGCTGCTTTTGATGTGCTTGCTAAAAAAGAATGCCGAATCGGTGCGTTGATCGGAACCGGAGGACAGGCAGCTACACAGTTAGAGGCAATGTTAGCAGCAAGAAAGCTGGAAGAAGTCCGTGTATTTGACCTGAACTTTGAGCTTACGAAAGAATTTGCGGCAAAAATGCAGGAAGAGCTGAAAGCATATGGAACAAACATCGTAGCAGTAGAATCTTCAGATGCAGCCATTGACGATGCGGATCTCCTGATTACGGTAACACCATCTTCCAAACCTGTATTTGATGGAACAAAGGTGAAAAAGGGTGCAACCATCAGTTGCGTAGGTGCTTATCAGCATCATATGCAGGAGATGGACCCAGCAATCCTTCCACGTGCATCTAAGATCTATTTTGATTCCGAAGATGCAGTGCTGTCAGAATCCGGGGACATTCTGATTCCACTGGAAGAAGGAATCATCACAAAAGAGGACTTTACCGGAGATCTTGGTGATGTGATCAAGGGAAATGTAGTTGGAAGAGAAAATGATGAAGAAATCATTGTGTTTGAGACAGTTGGTGTCGCAACACAGGACCTCGTTGCAGCAAAGAGCATTTATGAAAAGGCAGTAGCTGCCGGTGTGGGTACAAACTGGGGATAAGATAGTTTGAATTGTTGAGTATATGAGATAGAAGGAGGAGACATTATGCCACATATTGCGATTAAAATGTATCCGGGAAGAAGCGAAGAGCTGAAAAAAGAGATTGCCGTGAAAACAAGAGATTTCCTTGCTCAGGAAATGGGAATGGAAGAGAAATTCTTTTCTGTATCTGTAGAAGATATCGAGAAGGATCAATGGCAGGAAGAAGTAGTAGATAAAATTGCAAAAGACGATTTGTATGTAGAGTCTA